>NZ_CP009279.1:4305561-4920642 GCF_000758545.1 Paenibacillus sp. FSL H7-0737
TATTGCGAAAAGTTTCGGGCTATATTTTTTCTTGCTAGACTAAATAACGTCATCTACCTCACCCCCAATGGCCGCATGAACATCTAAGATCTCTTGGAAGAAGGCTTTGCGTGTCTGATCACGACGAAATATTTCTGTAGAAAAAGAGCCATCCTTGATGAAAATAATCCGGCGGCAGAAGCTTGCGGCAAAGGCATCATGAGTCACCATCATAATGGTCGAGTTGTTATTTTCATTTAAAGTGCTTAAGCTTTCCAATAAATCTGTTGCTGATTTAGAGTCAAGCGCACCTGTTGGTTCATCAGCCAAAATCAGTGCAGGCTCTGTCACGAGCGCTCTAGCCGCAGCGGTTCTTTGCTTTTGACCACCAGAGATTTGGTAAGGATATTTTGCCAGTAAATCTTCAATCCCAAATACTTTAGAAATCTGAGTCACGAGGTGATTGATTTTCTTCGCTGGAATTTTAGCAATCGCCAGAGGAAGCAATATGTTCTCCTTTACCGTCAAGGAATCGAGTAAATTGTAATCTTGGAAGATGAAGCCGAGATGTTCACGTCTGAAGTCTGATAAGGCTGCTTCCTTCATATCATGAATACTCTTGTTCTTCATATAAATCTTCCCTTCAGTTGGGGAATCAATAGTTGCTAACAAATTTAGCAAGGTTGATTTCCCCGCTCCTGAAGGTCCCATAATCCCTACAAACTCACCTTCATGAATGTCAAAAGACACGTTTTCTAAGGCTGTGTAAGCAGCACTTAACTTCCCGTACACTTTTTTTATGTTTTCTACTTTTAATAATGGTTCCATTCATTTCACCTCATAATTTGCTGATACTTATACTATAGGCTGTGAACCTTACAGCAAATTCATGCCAACCTTACAATAAGCTTAAATCCAAAAAAAAGGGGTACCCAGTAGCCATTTAAGACTACGGAGTACCCCTTTACGATTGAAAAGAATTCATTTTTTTCTCGTTGTATATAAATCAGAAGCTTCATCAAAGTAAAAGCGGCGTTTTTGTTTGCCAAACACGACTAATATAACATGAATGAACAACACGATCGTTAAAATGATAGAGGTCAATGCTGCACCTAACGTTAAGAATATAGATGCCTTATAAAATGGAGAATCCATTGATAGTTCCACGTTATTCAAAGTATTCGCAATGACTGTTATGAAGTACATCGCGTAAATGGCACCAAAGCGTTTAAATAACCGCTTGTTCGTTTCCACTCGACTTATTTTACTGTCATAGCGATAACGCATTATTTTCGTACCGATTGTCGATCCATTCCAAATCCATGGAATAATAAACAAGGTTACAGATAGTGTAATTGTGCTCACAATAAATTCACTAACCATATTAACGTTGGTCATACTCAACACAACTTTAACTAATATGTTGCTGATAAATAGATCAATAATAACAGCCAGCAACACAGACATCCCTCTTACTTCATCAAGAGCCAATAATCTTTCTGCTTTCTCATTAATTTTCTTTTTTGATGGGAATAACGCCAACACGGCTGGAGCAATAAAGAAGCCCAGTACCCCGCCGGTAGTATTCAACAATAAATCATCCACATCAAAAATACGATAAGGGCAATTATAAATCCCGTAAATGCCGGTTACCTGTGTTATCTCATAAAATAATGTTAATAAGAACGTGATTGCTAGCGCTTTTTTCCAGTGTTTCTTGTCTTGAAAAAAGTATCGCAAATAAACACCAAAAGGTAATAATAGCAAGAAATTAAAAAAAGCTTGATAGAATGAGGGTTGGCTAAATAACAGTCTATAAGTTGCAGGCTGTGATAACACGATACCACTATTCCCTAAGGTGCTCACTATAAATTGAAATGGCATCAATGAATAATGTTGTGTGCCCGGTTTTTGTAGTGAACAAGTATCGCGTATCTCTGGCAACGGCAACAAGACTAAAAATAACGCTGCTAGAAAGTAAAAAATAAACGAAAATGAAATTAACGTGGTAGAAAATGGCAGATAGTTATACTTTCTATAGGTATAAATGAGCCATGGGATAAATAAGGCGAATGCTAAAACCACAAAAAAGATCGCTGCCACAAAGATTGGTTGAGTATATGCTGACATTTCTAGTTCACACCCCATAATTATTTAGTATTCATATTAACCATAAAACTGATTCTAATTCAACTGAAGTTGGAACATTTTATCATATTTAAGGATCCTGTAATGTTGGCATCAATTTAATGTAAGGTTCGCACCATATCACGGGTGGGTCAAATGGCATTTACAAATTATGTAGCTCAAAGCATTATAGGGACGGCAATCATTTCAATGATAGGTCTCGAAGTCGTTTCACCCAAAGATATTCTCTACATCGCTGTTCTGATTTATATTATTCAAATCATTTGTAGTACCATCTGGTTCAAGTTCTTTTCCATGGGACCTTTAGAAAAGCTTTGGCGCTTGATGACCTATGGAACAAAGCCTGCAACAAAAAACCCCTCATAAAAAAGGGGTTTTCGGGTTTAAGCGTTTTAACTTTTAGTCGAAGAATCATGCCATGAACTCTAATAATTAGAGAATCAAGTCTAATGCATCCTGTGAAACCCACACTTTATCTTTAATCATTACTGTCAGTACATTGAGTTTCGTTGTTTTGCCATCCAGAATGGCGATGTTTTTATCTATAGGTAGCTTGAGAACTTGGCCTGCTTTTTTCACTACAACCACCGGATTAGTCTTATCGGTCTTGTCTAGGGTGATCGTAGCTCCTTTGGCCTTGAATTTATCACTGGATACGTACAGTGTATCCTGAAGCTGTGCCAGATTTAGTCCGGTCACTTCTTGAATATACTTATTCACATCCGTATTCTGGATTACACCGCTGTTCACGAAATCGGTCGGTTTATAATTAGCCGGATGGTAGGCGAACAATCCAACTTCTTCCGATGTATGATCATCCGTAGAGAAGGTTACGCCTATCTTATTCCCCAAGATTTTACCGATGACCGGCGAAAGGTTATCTTTCATGCCTAATCTGACTTGATCCGCTTCTTCTTTGGTTAAATCACTAAGTCCATAATTATCCGCTAGGACCTTTTTGAAATTGTGCTCATTAATACTGCCTTCAATGTAATAACTGGTGTGCTTCGCTTTCTTCAACACGGAGACTAGGTCTTTGGTGGAATCATAGTTCGTCATATTGAGCCCGCCAGTAGCATGATCCGAAACGGACAAGACTGCTGTATTTCCGTCTTTTTCTGCAAAATCAACAGCGGCTTTGAAAGCTTTATCAAACGCTAAGGTCTCACTCATAATCCCCACCGGATCGTTATCATGACCATACCAGTCAATCTGGCTTGCTTCGACCATCAGAATAAAACCTTTCTCGTTCTGTGACAATTTCTCTATCGCTACTTTGGTCATTTCAACAAGGCTCGGTTGCTTTTGCGGGTTCAGATCAAAATCAGCATCCAGTGGTTCGGGGTTGAACAGCCCCCAGATTTTATTCGTTTTAGAATTCATTAAACCTGCTTTATCCGTTACGTATTCATATCCATTTGATTTCAGGATTTTGGTTAAATCTTCTCCGTCCTTACGGTTAATGTCTTCTTTGCCGGGTACCAAATACCCGGACCCACCCCCGAGAAGAACATCTACACCACTGTAGACCATCTGTTCTGCAATAGACTGCGCATTGTCACGCGTGTAGGCATGACTTAAAAATGTAGCCGGCGTCGCATCCGTTAATTCACAAGTAAATACCGTTCCTGTACTTTTCCCTGCCATTCTCGCTGCATCCATAATCGTAAGCAGAGGTTTGTTCACGTCCTCTGGCTTAACTGCGTCCACGAACGGCATCGTGATTCGGTCGGGCAGTATGGAGACCGTCTCACTCTTAACCTTATGGCCAGTGGCATAAGCCGTAGCTCCCGCAGCGGAATCTGTGGTAAGTGAATCCGTAGAATAGGTTCTGACCAGCCCACTGAAGTACTTATCCATCGCAAGCGCCTGTCCTCCCTGATACCATCTGGCCAAGTTCACATCGGATAAGCTCATCCCATCCGTAATAAACAGGATTACGTTCTTGACTGAATTGTTTGTAGGAGCATCAGAGTTATTGGCGCCACTGGCGTAGGTCGTTCCGTTGCCTGCTGCAAGCAGACTGCAAACCATAACTGTACTGCAAATTCTCCCGATAACCTTTTTGCGCATTTGAATCCTCCTCTAGCAGATTTTGTTAAGTACGTTTCTAGTTTAAAGGAGGATTGTTTGCGGGAGCAGCACCTATTCTCTTTTAATATATTAAATTCTGTGCATATTTTGACTTGACCTGTGCTACTGATAGTGGGCTGCATCCCTAATGCCTTAACACATTATTGTCCATATAATCTTCTATTTAACAGTAGCTACTTATTCAGATTATCAGATAAGTACTTAACAATGCCGTCGTCAGAGTCTTGAGAATACTCCCACACCATGACACCAGCCAGTTTTTTATCTTTGATATATTTAACTTTTGCCTGCAAGGCCTCTTTATCTTCATACGTAATAAAAGTATCACCATCATATAAATAGGCCGTCTTCGCTGTATCGTCAAAGTATCGTTTAAATCCATCTTGGATCATATATTTTTCTTTTATCGTCTTGTAGCTTAAATCTACTTTGTCGATATTGATAGGTTTACCCAGTAAAAATGAGGCGTCATTATTCACATCACTTTTAACATTATCCCATCCGTAGGAATAAGCTGGAATACCTAGGAGAAGCTTGCTCGGATCAACATCACGATCTAAATATAAATGAATAATACGATCCACGCTGGTTTTGCTCTTTTTATGCTTATCTATAAATAAATTCGAATTATACCCTGTTGTATCTGACCAAGCTCCAGTCAAGTCATAGCTCATGACATTAATGAAATCCACATACTTTTCTACTTTTTTAACTTCAACGTTTTTGAAGAACCACTCTTCATTCCCTGCAGCAAAGGTTAAATAGTAATTTTTATTTTTACGCGGGAGTCTATCCAATTTTTCATCAAGTTCCTTCATTAGACTAGTAAAGTTCTTGGTATCCTCAGGTCGGGCTTTAGTCGTATTCCAGGAATCAAAGGCTGGATATTCCCAGTCTATATCGATCCCATCTAAATCTAACTCCTTAACCATTGCGATCATACTCTCAGTAAAGGAGTACCGGTTTTCATCCAATGAAGCATCGGAGAATCCGTCCGCTTTATACCCACCAACACCAAGTATGAAACTCGTTTTTTTATTATTTGCTTGCAGCTTCTTTATATTTTCTTTAATGATCTCATTTTTAGCAGGGTCTAGATCAAAATATACATTGGTTTTATTAATTTTGGCAAAGGCGAGAATAGCAATATCAATGTTTTTGTCTTTTAGCTTAAGATCTTTAAAATCTTTCCATAACGGTATGTACACGGAGGTTATTTTTTTGTCTGAATCATTGAGATTGTAATAGTAAATTCCCATGCCTATAGCTAATATAGCCAGGAAGACTTTTGTATATATACTTATTTTCATCATGTTAACTTCTTCCCCCAAATAATACATGTGTAATATATTTATTTAGATTTAAGACTTTAACCGTGATATAGCTAATTAAGAATACAATAATGACATTAAAAGCAAGGTTAAATATGGATTGGAGTATAGTAGCTTGTATTTCTGCTCTTCTGGATACCAATATTTCAACTAACAAATGAATTAAGTAGATACTAAAGCTAGCCTTGGAAATGGAGCTGATTATTTTTTTGACTTTGTAATTTAACTTCTCGCTAATCGCGGTTTCTTTTTCTTTAAAATAGATAAACGTTCCAATAGCCATAAAAAATGTTGAGAGTGAATAGTTGCCATAGAACATTTCATCTAACACACCACTATATAAGGAAGAAAAATAGGTCGCTAATGGCGTTACAAAAAAGGATATAATGCCGAAGTTAAAGAAAAGATTTTTAGCTTTGATGGATATCGTATAGTTGAAGAGATAATATCCAAGGATAAAATATCCTAGATAACCCATGAACAAGGGGATGTTGGTTATGGGAATATTAATATATTCGGAGGTCAATCTGAATACGAGGTCGGAGATGAATTTATAAACCACACTAACAAAAAACCATATTAACAGATAATATCTTAAATCTTTTTCACTGCACACTTTTACCAGCTTACTAATTAATGGAACTGTTATATAGATCGCAATAATTGCATATAGAAACCATAAATGTATATAATTCTTATCAAAAATTAAACCGTACGAAAAATGAATAAAAAAATCATAAACGCCCATGCTGCTTTTTTGAATGAAATATTGGGTGTATACAGCATAAATGAGTGACCAGCTAACTAAGGAAATGATTAAAGGAATTACTTTTTTAATATAAAACTGCCGATATGATTTCACTTCCACTCTAAGGATCATCGCACCACTTATCATAAAAAACACTGGTACAGCAAATCTGGATATCGAATTAAAAAAGTTGCTAATCCACCAAGAGGTTGTATTGAAATCATTTGTCCTTGTAAGCAAGTCTGCAGTGTAGTGCAGAATGATGACAGCTATAATGGATATTATTCTTAATACATCTATAAATATAATTCGTTTATCTTTCAATATATGATTCATAAATACCTCCCGATGAATAGTTTGCTGATAGTTTCAGTTGGAGACTAGCTGATACTTGATACACCTTTTCTCTCAACGAATCCCCAGCCCTCGTCATTATCAAAGTATTTAAACGTGCCTACGATATTCATATAAAGCAGCAGATTTCGATAGGTTAGTAATTCAAATTGGCTAAACAAAAACATCCTAATATAATCTTTAACTGAATAATTGCTGCCATATTTTTTGCATAAATAGAGTGAAATCCCGATTTGCAGTGCATTAATGACAATAACAGACAACAAGAGAATAACTGCCTTAAATAAATTTGTACCTTGAAAGAGCGATTGTATGAGATAAAAAACGCTTGTAAATGCTGTTAATGTACCTAGAACAAAACCATCAATAGCAAAAAGAGACTGACGCCAACGCTAAACTTTCGCGATAATTTAGACCAATAGATTAATATGCAATCTACAAAAGCTTTTTGCCAGCGTATTCTTTGTTTATAAAAGTTACTTAAGTTTTCTGGGCATTCCGTGTAGCATACGGCTTCTGGCGCGTAGACGAGCTTCTTATTCAAGTTATTCGCTTTAATGAACTCGTGAATTTTCAAGGTAATATCAATATCTTCGCCTACAGTACTTCTAAACCCGTTAACGTCCACCAATATACTCTTATAAAAAGCACCAAATGCGCCTGAAATAACGACAATTGAATTAAAAACGGATTGTGTTAGTTTTCTAACATAAAATCCATGGATGTAGCTGATAACTTGGCTTTTTATAATACCTTTACCAGTAAATTTATCTTGGATAACTCCGTTTCTTTTCTCAGCGCCCTGTACGATCTTTACCGTGCCACCTAAGGCGATGATCTTATCATCTTGAAAATATTGATTTACATATTTAAGAGAGTTTATTTCCAGCATGCTATCTGCATCCAGCGTGATAACAACATCAGAATTCGCACAATCGATGCCGGCGTTAAGAGAATCTGCCTTTCCGCCATTTAATTTATCAATTACAAATATTTTTTCATATTTCTCCGAAAAATAAATTCCTTTTATAGCAGCGTATGAAAGCTTACCCTCTGCTTCTCTATCACTTATCGATAAATCCAAAAGCTCATTTAATTTTTGAAACGTCTTATCCTTTGAACCATCATTAATAATGATGACTTCATAATTACAGTAATTTAGGCCCTCCATTGCATCTATGCAATTCTTAATAGTGAGCTCCTCGTTATAAGCAGGAACTAAAACGGAAATCGATTTTTCATCACAATCGTTATTCAACTTCTTAACTTTACTGAAAAATAAAGGGATGACTGTGTAAAGAGTTTGAAACCCAATAAAAATGAAGGTTAACAAATAAAAAAAGTATTGCATCTCCTCACTCCTTTTTATCTATCTAAAGCTTATAATTCTATGAATTGAACTGTTCTCCAGACAGTTAATCCCACACTAATTTCAATCACTTACATCCTTTGTTAGTAATTCCAACTAATAATAGTAAATAAAACCAAAAATAGCAACCTTTGAAAGCGTTGTTATTGTAATTTTCTGAATAATATATAGTTTCCCTCTTTATTTTACATACAGTAGTTTTCATTTTTCATTACAAAAAAAGAAGAAAATTAAAAGAGAGATGAATTAAGAAAATGGTATATTAATCGTTTGATCATAATTTAAAGTAAATCTTTCAAATTTCAAGAATTATATGGAAAGATAGGGGGAATGTAGATCAGGTTCCGAGGAAGTCATTTCATACTAAAAACAGTTTATTTTTTCTCATTTAATCCTAATTTTGGTAGACAAATACCATTTATTTGCATATAATCACTGTGGTGTTATAACAATTGTTATCATTCAATGAATTTAGCCCTACGCACCTTTTTCTCTTACCTTTCATGTCGATATATGAGCTCTTTGTGAGTTTATATAAATACGTTCAACAAAGAAAGGAGTTGTAATTGAGACAAGACGTTCGGTTCTGAATGTAACATTCGTTCGTAGTGCATATTTCAAAAAAAGGAGGAATAAAATGTCATTTATTCGCATTTCTCATTCACCTAGGGTAAAGTTGTTAGCTTATGGGAGTATGATCTTGATTTTTTCATTGGTTGTAATGTTATTCCCGGAAAGATCCTTTTCTCACGGTTATGTTGAAGGACCTGCTAGCCGGGCTGCACTCTGTAAATCCGGACAAAATACAGATTGTGGCCCGATTGTTTATGAGCCCCAAAGTCTAGAGGCACCAAAGGGGTTCCCTGCTGCAGGACCAGCAGACGGGAAGATTGCAAGCGCTAACGGAGCTTTTCCTAAGCTTGATGAACAATCAGCTACACGCTGGTCTAAAGTCAATATATCTGCCGGACAAAATACATTCACTTGGAAACTGACTGCCGCTCATTCAACGGCCAGCTGGAAATACTATATTACAAAGCCCGACTGGAATCCTAACGCCGCTCTTACTCGGGACTCATTCGACCTGACTCCTTTCTATTCGGTGAACTATGGAGGTGTACAGCCACCCTTCACTTACTCAGACACGTTTAACGTTCCGGAACGTAGTGGATACCACGTCATCTTGGCTGTGTGGGAAGTCGCAGATACTCCGAACGCCTTCTATAATGTCATTGATGTCAACTTTAGCGGAAGCAACCCTGTCGATACCCAAGCTCCTTCCGCACCAGCAGCTTTGACGGCAACTGCAAAAACATCCACCAGCGTTTCCTTAGCCTGGAACGCATCCACGGATAATACCGGTGTAACAGGGTACCAAGTATTTAACGGAACTTCATTGGTTGCAACCGTATCCGGCACTACATTAAATCACACCGTATCTGGATTAACCGCGAATACTGCCTATACCTTTAGTGTCAAGGCAAAAGACGCTGCTGGAAATGTCTCAAGTGGAAGCAATTCCGTCAGTGTTACTACTAATGCACCCGTTGGTAATGATACGGAAGCACCCACAGCCCCCGGCGGCTTACATGTTATGGGGACACCAACATCCTCCAGCATTCAGTTAATGTGGAATCCGTCAACGGATAATGTTGGTGTTACAGGCTACCGTATTTATAGAGGAACGACATTAATCACCACTGTACCTGGCTCCACAACGGATTATATGGTAACAGGTCTTAGCGCCGGTGCAACATATACGTTCAATGTACATGCCTTCGACGCCGCAGGCAATCAATCAGTGGCCAGCACCATCAATGGCACAACCGCTACAGCCTCTACAGCCCCAGCTTGGGCACCCAATACCCCTTACACAGTCGGTATATTGGTAACCTACGATGGTTCTGTGTATGAATGTCGTCAAGCCCATACATCGTTAACCGGTTGGGAGCCTGCTAATTCCCCGGCGCTATGGTTGTTAAAGTAATGTTGTAATAAAAACATTAAATACCTAAATCTTAAAAAACCACGAGATACAGTGAAACTGTACTTCGTGGTTTTTTACTGTTTCGATCATATCGTTCAATTACCTTTTCACAAATTTTGGCACTCGTACATGGCCGACAATTTTCATGATAAACTAACGTTAAATATTAACTTACCTCATTACAACTGCTGGCTGGGCTTAGTAATATTTCCATATTAAAATCGGAGGGAATACATGAAAACATTTATACTCAAATGGAACCAATTGAGCCTGGTAAAACAAATACACTCGGAACGGTTACGGTGAGATTGATATAGCTTCCTACAGCATCCATAACCCCTACAGCCTTCAATCCGGAGGCATAGTACTTGTTTATAATCAGGGCGCCTCCACCAACGGTTCAACGGTTCCGCTTTCCATCTCCACATGGATAGGCTTTAAAGTTACCTCAAGATAGTCAAGGTCTGCTGTGTAGAGGTCATTGGAATCCTTTTGGATTTTAATTTTGTTGGTCCCCGCTTGCAGGTTTACCGTTCCGACGCCAGATACTTTCTTCCATGAGGAGGCAGACTGGTCCCATCCAGCATTTGTCTTGGGGAATGATGCCTGGAACTTATAAATTCCATTTACATAGACGCTTTGGGCGGCATCCGCCCCCGATCCGTTCGCATAGGCAATATCCAGTATATAGTCTCCGGCTACAGGCACATCTATTGTAACTTCCGCGAAACTCCCTACACTGTTCATAACGGCCACAGCTTTTCCAAAGGATGCATAATTCTTATTGGCGGCAATTGGCCCATTCAATTGACCATTTTCAAATTCATAGTGCTTCCCGGATGTCCCATTCAACACTTGAACTTTCCCAGAGCCTGTAACATTAGCAGCGGAAGTATTGGCGACCAAATTGCCTTTATAATATACGTTGTCAAATCTTACATAATATTTATCACTAAGATAGCCTCCAGTGGTTTTATCAAAGTATACATTCTTCAGGTTGAAATTTTTATTGGAGGATACATTCAGGTCAAAATACAGCAAGTTGTCCCTAGTCGAACCCGGCTCGGTATAGAGATTTTCGATCGTAAAATTATCGATATTGTCCTGAATTTTACCCCATATGCTTCCCAGTACATTTGTTTGCTTTATGGCATAGAAGTTAGTAATGCGAACAGTTCCAATCGAGCTGGTATCCTCGCCCGGCTTAGTTCCCTCAATTCCCTGAGCGAAGATGGCTGAAGTTTGAGCAATGCCGGCATGTTCGGGGAAATAAGCAATGTAATTATCGATCGTTACATTATCGGTTTTGCCCCACCAGCCAATGACAAGATTATTATCACCGGATACACTGAAGAAATTCTTAACATCTACCCCATTATTTCCACCAAGCGATAAACCGTCAGAGCATCTAGCATCGCTAATAACTTTAACATTGTCTATGGACACATTGTCCGTATTGCGTACAACCAGTTGATGGATCAGATTGTCGTTAAAATTTCGTACCAGGATGAAATCCCGCAACTCAACATTGTTGGATTTATAGAATACCATGTTGTTTTCAAACTCTGATTCATTCGGATTCACACCTGTATCATAGGCAACAACAATTCCTGGGCCCAGAATTTTTAGGTTGGAATTGTTAGCGGTATCAATTCTGGCATGCAGAACAGCTCCCGGCATGAGGAAAATCGTCTGATTGTCCTGCATCGTGAGTTCATTATTAGCGGGATAATGCGCCCCTGCTTGATAGACGATTGCACCGGCAGGAGGCGTCGCTACAGGCGGATCCCCGAACAAGAAAAGCTCTTTATTCGGATCGTTGTCGATCCGAATAATAATTTTGCTTTTTTTATAATCGTTTAACGTGAACTGAAGCTGGTTGGCCGCCGGTTTAGTATACGTTATTCCGTATTGGGAAGGCATAATATTAGCTGATGTGAAATTGGACTTGTACTGTACCTTAACAGTCACCGTACCCGTGAATGCGAAGCTGGTAACTGCTTTGGGGGTAGCGGCCATTCCCGGTGCAGTCCATACGGGTGATGAAGTGTTTTCGACCCACACCTGAAAATCGCTGTTTGAAGCGAGACTTGCGGGAAACGGATAGACTGTACTAGTTCCTGCTGCTTCGGCTTGCCGGACATAACCGACTGTAAACGCTACCAAAAAAGATAAAAAAAACATCCAATAAAACCTATTCTTAGCCCAAGTCATTTTTTCTCCTCCTCTAAACTTGTGTTGTAGGGGACTACAATCTGAATATTAGCAACACTGCCTGTAAAAAAGAATGGAAAATTTCAAGAAAGCGTGCCATATTTATTGAAATCGCATTTATTGTTGTTAAAAATAAACCTACATGTGGAATATGCTTTTTTCTTTATATTCCTTAGGTGTAATTCCCACATTTTTCTTAAATACCTTGCTGAAATACTTCTCATCATTGAATCCGGTTTTGGTTGCGACCTCGTACACTTTGAACTGGGGATCTATTAGGTATTCCATTGCCTTGTTTATTCTGACATTCACAATATAATCGGTTAAGGATATGCCCTCCTCCTTTTTGAACAATACACTGAAGTAGGAAGGATTCATGGAAACCTGATTTGCCAGCATATCGAGATTGATTACCTTGTGGAAATTCTTCTGGATGAATAGTTTGACAAGCGCAATTGATTTATTGTCTCCTGATTTTGTTCCTTCTTTATGGTCATAGGTACTTATCAATACTAAAGTATCAATAAAGCGCTTATTGGCCGCCGGTAAAGAAGTACATTCCTCCAGTTCCTCCACGAATTGATAGATGTTATTAGCCATAAAAACAGCGGCCTTTTCGGAACCGTTTATACCGGACCCCACCTGTATAAGCAAGCTGCAAAGCTTGTCCTGGTATTCCTTCACCGTTACCATTCCTTTTATACTTGTCTCATTGCACCTCTGATTGATGAAGACTTCCAGCCTCCCGGTGTCCATCATTCTGAGCATGGATATCATTTGGGTAATATCAGATTCGTTAAAGTGCAACCTGTCAGCGAGTTTAGGCAGTTCATCTGCAAAATAAATATTCCCTTCGCCGTATACCAATTTTTCCATGAAGGCGGCTTTGGCCTGCCTAAACAGCGTGTACAGAGGCACAGATTTACTGCTAATACCGCTGACTCCCCAGTTTACTCGAAGCCCTTTTTCCCGGAGATATTCATTCATTTCGTTTAATGAGGCTCGAAGTTCTCTCAAACCGTCTCCTTTTTTTATGTTGATGATAGAGATCACACTGTTTTTCACATGCGGAACAGATAGTACCTGAGGAAACATTGCCACCAGCTTACTGCCGAGCATAGTTGCAGGGAGAATACTTCCCTGTCCGGCATCTGAAAAAAGTTGCAGGTGGGTAAACTGTGCATATAAAATGATGAAATGCGGGCAAGGCATTTCAATCCTTCGTTCGGATAAAAACATTTGAAAGACCTCATCGCTCCCACCAGCGCTTAGCAGCATATCTTTAAGCATATTCCCATCTGTCTCGGAGAGGCTCCCAGGAGGCAGTTCTTCCGTTCCCTTTTCCTGGTCCAGATCGTCCAAAGCCCTCTTCAGGGCAGCCTCCAGATCCTGTCTCTTGATCGGTTTGAGCAAATACTCGGTAACCTTAAAACGAATAGCTTCCCTGGCATATTCAAATTCACTGTAGCCGCTGAAAATAATAACCCGGCTATCAGCACCTATATCCCTTATTTTTTTAAGAAATTCAATACCGTCCATATGAGGCATTTGAATATCGACTATAATAATATCCGGCTTGTGTTTCTCATATATTGCCAAAGCTTGGACTCCATTTTCGGCTTCCACCACTTCCCTGAACGAGAACCCAAGATCGTCGATAATCACTCGCAACCCTTTTCTAATGATGTTCTCATCATCTACGATCAATAATGAATACACGTTCATCCCTCCTTGGTTAATCAATAACCGGAATGCTGATATAAATTCGGGTTCCTTCCCTCATTTCACTTTCAATCTCTATACCATAGCAGCTTCCATACGCCAGCTTAAGCCGGTCATTGACATTGGACAGACCGATTCCGTTCTCACCTGGGGATAACCTGTTTTTATGGTTGTTTTCCAACCGTTCTCTCAAGGCTCTGAGCTTCCCGGGCTCAATGCCGTTCCCATTATCGCAAATTGTGAATCGGATATTATTTTGGTATACCTCGGCCGAAATTTTGATGACACATTGACCATCAAAGTTGCGAAACCCGTGGAGGATTGCATTCTCTACGATCGGCTGAAGGATCAGCTTCAGCATCTTTAACGAATATATCTGCTCTGCAATCGAGCATACCAGCTCCAATCGGCCGTTCATCATCAAATTCTGCAAACTGCAATAGCTCCTGATTTGTTCGATTTCTTCCGTTATCAGGACCAGCCTGTTGTCTTTTGTCAAATTGTAGCGGACCATAGCGCCCAATGAGGTTAACGCATCGGAGATTTCCCTTTCCCTGTTGATCTCGGCCATCATCTTGATGGTCTCCAGCGTATTATACAGAAAGTGGGGATTCACCTGGTTCTCAAGCGCTTTCAACAGCGCATCCTTCTGAAGAATTTCCGTTTTGTATACCGTCTCGATCAGTTCATTTATCCTGTTAAGCATTCTATTAAAATCCTTGCCGAGCTCGTCAATTTCATCATTCCCTTCAATTACCACTTGGGTATTCAGGTTGCCCTTCTGGACGCTCCTCATGACCTTTACGAGCCTTTTTATTTTCTTCATCAGTTTTCTGGAAAAAACATAGGAGATGAGAATCATCAAGATAAGTGCGGCTACGAGACAAACTACGAAGGTGTTTCGCGCTTTCGTGGTTTCTTGGATAACTAGATTCTGAGGAAACATTCCAATAATTCTGTAGTTAGGATTCTCTAAAGTCTGGATTTCCGTCAGAAAGGACTGGCTTCCCACCTTCGTAACGAAATTGGATGTACTTTGTTCAGCCTTGTTTAATTGGGAGGATAGCTGTGAGAGAACACCTGCCGGGTGATGATTGGATTCATAGACCAGTTGACCTACGCTATCATATACGAACACGGCTCCCTGTTTGAACTCCTCCATCTTGCCGAGACCACCAAAAATAGCGTCAGGTGCAATAAAAATTTCCAGCAGCGTGTTTCTATCGTTGGTTGTATAGGATAACATAGGCACGAACAAGGAGATTTCCTGATCGCGAATCGCTGGGTTTTTGACTTTGTCATAATCCAAAATACGGGCTTTGTGGAGATTCTCCCAGTATGGAGCGCTGTAAGTCGCCTGGATCGCTTCTTCAAACCATGCTTCGTTACCATAAGGCTTAGAATGGTAAATCCATTCATTCTGAAAGGTGTTGTCATTCGCAGTAAAGAACCGGAAGTGATACTCCGTAGTCTCCAGGCTGCGGACCCAATCCATAAAAGAATTGAGGTAATGATAGGAAAAATCAATCTTGTTGGTATCGGACATATATAAATCATCAAAATATGAAATCAGCAAAGGGTATTGCGCAATTTGGCTCCCGAGTTTTCGGTAATCGTTAAAAATTTGATGCACATTCTCTTTTTCTTTTGCCAAGGCTTCCTTGAGGGCGGTCTTAGACTGATCCTCCACATATTGGACAGACCGAATGTAGATAAAAACAGCCGACAAGGTTACGGGTATGAGAAGGACAAGCACAAAGGAAATCATGATCTTCCAAGTATAGCTGGTGTTTACGGGTCCCCGAAGCATTCTTAACATAACTCGTCCCTCTCTGTCCCTCAATATCCACTGCCGCGACCGTATTTATTATATCAATACTTACTGAAATCGACAAAAAATGAACATTTTTTGAGCTTTACTGCCCTCTTGCATGGGAGATTACCCTAATTCAATTTCAATCCATTTGTTCTCCGGTGTAATCTCGCAACGGATTCCCTGAGCAGCCTCAATACGACCCTGGTATACTGACAAATACTCTGTTTGAGATATGATTGTGATTCTTTTCTCTGTAGCAAGCCTGATTCTTCCCCTTATATCACCAACAAAAAAATAACTAAACTCGGGAGCCGTGCTCATAAAAACCAGACAATTTTCATGAAACGTAACTTCACCATTCAAAGCAATCGGCTTACCCTTCTGGCTGTGAATGCCGCTCGATTTAAACCAGGTGTCCACTGCCCGCGGCCACACATACCTGGAGAGAGAATGGTCTGGCTTCAGCGGGTATCGGTGGACCAGCACCCCAGGTTCCGTGCTATAAGGAATATAATCCGGAATATAACAGGCATATACAGTGCCATCCTGTTGAATCTTGCTGAGATTGGTTAGATAAGCATTGTAGGAAGAGAGGAGCCTGTTCATATCCCCTGTGAGGAGTGAGTAATAGAAATCGGCTTCTCCCCGCCAGATCGTCCAGGCATGTCCTGCATTGATGCACGGGCCGTCCTGATCGCCTTCCCAGATGGTCTCCCACCATCTGAAGGATGACTGGTACATCCGGGCATCAGGCGTGTACATCTTCCAGGCATCATGAAGCCGTAGAATACTTTCGGCAAATCGAATGTATTCATGCTTGAATTCAATGTGAAAGCAAACATACAGAACGGATAATGCCGTGCAGGAGATCGAGCCGTCCTCCATCTCCGACTGTGAGTATTCCTGATCCCCCTCCGTAGGGAAATGAAATCCCCGTTGCAGCAGATAATCCGCAATTTTCACGGCTGCTGCTTGAAAGACAGCCTCTCTGGGATCTCTCCTCTCCCCAAGCACCTTCGCCATATCCACCACTGCAATTACAGGGGCGCATACGGTGGTATAATCGATCTCTCTTCCTTTCTCATAACACAGGATGGCCCCATTCTCGGCAATATGCTCATGGAGCAGGTTCAGCAAGGTATCAATCGCATACTCCAGATAGCTTGAATTGCCAAATGCTTGATAAGCAGATAGAAGAATAGACACCCCAAAAAACTGCTCTTGTATTCGGGTTGACTCGAAGATATGGTAAGGCCCATATTCCCGACCCTCAAACCTGTGCGGATAAGGTACGATGGAGCATCCTGGCGTAGGGGAGACTCCGGACAGATTCAATATTTTATGATCAATATGTTCTAAAACCCTGTCCGCCAATTGCGGGTCCACCCCAAACCGCTTGATATGTTCACACAGAGCCCAGCACCACACCCCTCCCTCAGCAAGATTCTCATCACAGTGATAGGGTTGTTCGATAGTACTGCTCGCCTTGCGGAACAGCTCGTTCCAACCGCTGAAGCTGAATAATACACAGTCCAGGCTGTTCAGGGAATTTCCAAATGCTTCAACCCTGTAGAATCCCTCTTCACAAAGCCTAATTGAAACCTGATATACTCCGCTATCTTCTACTACATGCTCTGTAATATCCGTGCTGTTACCTGATGGTGAATGAAGGATAATTTTGTTATATACTCCTTCAATAGTCATGGGAAGCTCTGTCCCCAATGTTCCCCCTGCAACCGGAAAATAGGGAACAGGGGATCCCAAGGCGGAGCTCGCAAGCGACATGGCCTCCCTGTACGTGTCGGGAAAGTCGATCCTAAGGGCTATCGTATGTTTTTGTTTCGTGCCTGAATCTGAAACAAAAACATCATCAAAGCTCTCAAACATCTTCAATCCGAGAATAAAATGTCCAAAATTATTGGGAGAATACTCCAGTCGCCACCCAGCCAGGGGTTGAGGTGAGGTAACCAGAACCCATCTGCCGTTAGGCCTTGTCATTAGATAATAGGAGGCTTTGCCGTCTGCTGAGGTATAGGGGGATGTCGGGATCACCTGATCCTCATATCCTGTGCCTAACTTCCCTAAAAAATTGAAGTCAAGGTTCATGCCGAATTGGCTGATATTCGTGTCTGCAGCTTCAATGGAAAGGATAAAAAACTCGTCCATAAATTCGTATTTTAAGGTGGAGTTATATTCGAAATTGGTAAAAACGGCACAGGAACCTCTCAGATAAGAAAAAGAATGGGTGATGAGTTGGTCATCTATAACGATGTGTTTCTTGGACTCTGCGACATGGCTTATTTCTGTATGGTATGATTTCTTGTCTTTAAAGGTTGCGGCCAAGCTCCCGAATCGCCTGTTGCGGTCAACAAGGTTCACCCGGTTAGCATCTTTATTGTCATACAATTCCCTGATGCAGCCAGAACCTTTCTCGATGACAATGTCATACCCTTTTTTGCAGATTTTAATGGTTTCCTTCATTGTATCCCCCGAATAAACGTATAACGCGGATTTGTAGTGGATTTAAGAGTTTTCCTTGCGAAAAGAAGAAGGATGAGCCTGATTCTCGTCACACTCATCCACTTCTTTGATTAACATTATTTTATTGCTAAGCTGACTTATTTAAACTCCGCATACTTAGCGGTCCAAGCAGCCTCCAGTTTTGCCAAACCGGTGTCTTCCGCCTTCTTCACAAACTCATTATAGGTATCTAAAGCGGCACCCTCGTTCTTGGCCATAACCATTTTAGGGTAGTACGCTTTGGAGAGCTCATTGAGCTTATTTTGGATAATCCCTTCTTCAGAAGTGGACAATGGATGAATAAGTCCCAATGCGATATCCGCTTCTTTGTGCGGCTTGACAATGCTCTCCAAGTTCTTTCTGTAATCTGTCTTCTCGGAATCGGTAAGTGCAGCCATTCTGCCATGGATATAGTCATCCGAGAAAGCAAAGTAGGTGGATACCCCTGTTTCCTTCTGATATTTGCTTCCGTCGGTTTCGTATAAGGTCTGGAATTCCGGAGTCCGTCTTGGTACTTGCTTCCCATCGATCTCCTTCATCTCCCAATGAACGCCCTTTACCCCATAAGCATCAAGCTCTCTACCTGTTTGAGAAGTCATAAAAGAGATGAATTTAGCCAGCCGTTCAGGGTCAGCGACTTTCTTGGAGATCAGCGTAGCTGTCCAACCAGAGCCATCTTTGAAATACTTACCATCCGGGAAATACGGTAGAGGCTCCCAGCCCACTTCCGGATTATCCTGAGTTTTGATCGTTTCGTTAAAATCATTCACGATCCCGGAGAATACGATCGTATCCCCTTTTTGTTTCTTAGCTTCTTTAATATCCTGCGCATCTACGAATGATTCAGAGGACATTAATCCATTCGTGTACATTTTATTCATGAACTTTACGAATTCAGTGAATTTCGGATTACGCACACCCGATGTGAGCTTTCCATCCGCGTTTACATCATATACATGGATGCCGAATTGGGTAGCAGGGAACATATAACCTTGAAATTCACCTGCTTTAAAGAAGGTCAGATCTTTGTTGAAAGCCCCGAAATACCAGCCGGTAAGCTTAGGAAACTTTTCCTTTGCTGCTTTCACTGCATTAAAGAATCCGTCAGGCGTTGACATATCTGGTTTTCCGATTGCCTCATAAACATCACTTCTGATAGCGCTTACTCCATCACCTCCGCTAACCGTATTATAATCTGATTGTTGAAGGTCATATGGGGTAACGAGAAACGACGGGAAGAAATATTGCTTTCCATCCTTATAGTTGTAGTATTTAAAGACCTCTGGTTCACTCTGCTCCCTAATCTCAGGCGCATATTGATCAATAAAATCAGAAATCGGCAAAACCATGCCATTCTTGATCATTAAATCGATGGCGGGATCATCCTTGTTGGTTGTAATCAAATCAGGAATGTCACCGGAAGCAACCATCATATTTAGCTTGGTATTATCACCAGAAGTTGCTTTGCTTAATTCAATCTTTACATTGGCCTGCTTTTGAATTTCCTGACCGGAGGGCGAACTTGTCCAATCGACATTGAACCAGTCATAATTATAGAAATGCTTGATAACTAGAGGTTCCTGCGTCAATTCTTCCGAACCCGCAGTTGCTTCTGTACCCGTTGCTGGCTGACTTGAACTCTCCGCATCCTTATTCGATTGACACCCGCTAAAAACAACAGCCATCATTACTGCCATAAAGATTGACACAATCCTTTTTCCCTTACTCATCTTCTTTCCCCCTTTTTTTGTGTGTATATCAAGGCAAGTGACCTAGATATCGAGCATTATCCTTTTACAGAGCCCACCATCATGCCCTGGACAAAATATTTCTGCAGGAATGGATACGCGAGAGCTACCGGAACGACGGACACAACCATAGTTGCATACTTCATGGAATCAATAATGTTAATATTCTGCTTACCGGCTCCGAGATAATTTGCAGCAATCGCGGCTCCTTCCGATTGACTGATGATCTGATAAAGAACCAGTTGCAGGGTGGCCAGGTCTGGTGAATTGGTGTAGTAGGCTGCATCAAACCATGAATTCCATTGCTGTACTCCATAGAACAACGACACGGTGGCCAGAATCGGCGCAGACAACGGAAGGAATATTTTCCAGAAAACACGCCAATCATTTGCACCGTCTATCTTGGCTGATTCCTCTAACGCATCGGGAATGGAGGAAAAAAAGTTAATAAACAAAATGGCATTAAAAAATGAATACAGGGAAGGTATGATATACACCAAGAAGGTATCAATTAATCCAAGTGAGTTGAGCAGCAGATAGGTTGGAATGATTCCACCAAAAAAATACATGGTGATTACACCCGTCCGGATATAGAAGCTTCTAAGGGCCAAGTTTTTTTTAGATAAGGGGTAAGACACGCAAGCAGTAAACAATACGCTTGCAATTGTACCCAAAATAGTTCTCGCCCCTGTAATTAGGAATGAATGAGCTAACTTGCTCTCTGTAAAAACAATCTTGAAATTCTCAAGTGTGAATTTTCTTGGAGATAAATAGATGAAGCCTTTTTCGGCGATGTCATTGGCATCATTCAAGGATATGATGAATGAGTAGTACAATGGATACAACGTTACCAGGGTGACAATCGACATAAGAATAAACAGAACTATGTTGATGACTTTGTCTTCTGTATTTCCCTTCATTTCCTTCGCTCCTGACGGTTCACTTTATACGGGAATTTGCTTGTTAATATAAACTGGTGTTTGTTAAATTACGGCTGACTGCATTTGCTCCACTGAACAGCACAAACGATAACAATGATAAGATTAACCCTGCAGCAATAGCATAAGAGAAGCGACCTTGGGAAAGCCCCATATTTACGATATAGGTTTCCAAAATCATGGAATTGTCATAATTGAGCGAATTCCCAAAGAGTAGAGATTGCTGCAGATTTGATCCGGAGAGTCCTCCGTAAATCATGCTTCCAATACTAAGGATAACTACCATCATAATTGTGGATTTAATGGACGGAATAGTGATGCTAATCATTCTTCTGATGCGACTTGCTCCATCCACCACAGCAGATTCATATTGTTCTACAGGAATCGCAGCAATGGCAGCGAGATATATAATCGCCCACCACCCGGTCTCTTTCCAGGTGTCAATAATTGCCATCCAGATCCAGAAGCCTCCGGGAGAATTCAGATGAGCTTGGGGCTCATTGGTGAAACCAAGCGACATCAGTACATGATTGACAATGCCATCGGTGTTGAGCCACATAATAAACAGTCCTGCAACAACTACCCACGAGATAAAGTGCGGAAGATAACTCGCCGTCTGAACGATTTTTTTCAGGGTCATATTCTTGATTTCGTTAAGCATTAAGGCAAACAAAATCGGCATGATGATGGCAAAAACCGTCTTCGTTAAACTTAACCCGAACATGTTTCTTACCGAATTCCAGAACAACTCATCGTGAAACAGTTCTTTAAAGTGCGCGAAGCCTACAAATGGACTCTTTAGAATTCCCAGAAAAGGATTATAATCAAAAAATGCTGCAAAAAGTCCGACCATAGGGATATAGCAAAAAACAATTAGCCATATAAGACCAGGTAGCACCATAAGTTGAAGATATTTCTGTTGCCTTAGCGAATTTCCGATTCGTGAAAGCTTTATTTTTTTCCCTGCTTCATTTGACATTGTAGCTTCCTCTTCTTTTTCGTTTTGTAAAGCTCGGCCGGCCTACCAACCCTGTTACAAACCTTATTATAAAGGGGATTAAAATTCCGAAACACAGATAAAATATACATAAGGTGCAATATTTATAGGTCTTTGCCCTTGGAAGGAAAAAGACACTAGCGTGAGCTAGTGTCTTTTAACCAGGGTACATTCGGTTAGTAATTTTGTTTTTCGAGGATTCATTGCATTCCTACCTCTGCTGGAAGCGAATTATTTCTTGTCCCCACTGCTTTAATCACGAAATTGTAGGCTTTAGCAGAATCAATGCCGTTTAATGTATAGCTGTAACTCGTCTGACCGCTTACCGTCGGCACATACACGCTCCAATTTGTGCTAACTTTATCATTTTTCTCATAAATCCGGTAACCTCGCACCGGCTCAGGGCTATTTGTTGGTGCTTTCCACGAAAGAACTGCACGGTTCCCTGACTGTCTTACTGCGCTTGGATTTTCGACAATGCCGGGTTTGACGTCAGTCCGCTTGATACTGTAAGCATCATAGACGGCAAGGGGTTTATCTTTAACTGCTGTGTAGGATGTAAATTTCAGCACATCGTTTGTAATGGAAACATCCACGAACATTTTCTTGTTGGGCTGATCGTTTTTTGCTGCAAAAAAAGTGTCTGCGTCTGGATTAATAGCATAGAATTTCGAAGCAGCCGAGTTGCCCATTAGATACACAGTCCCTTTGGGATTCAGCACATTTCCTTGCTCATCGGTAATGACATTCTTAATCGGAACGTTGTTCAGCATTTGAAAAGACCTCATATACATATGGTCATGTCCCTCAAACACCATATCCACACCCAGCTCATCAAATACAGGAATCAGATATTTCCGGTAAAATTCTACCCGGTCGCTTTCTGCCGAAGCATTATCCCCTGAGGAATAAGCTCCCTTATGCATAGAGACGAATTTCCACTTCTTATCGGTCTTTGCCACCTGATTCCGCATCCATTCCAATTGCTTCGTGAACTGAATATCTGCTTTGTACGGCGTGACCTCTCCTTCATACTGGGAATTGATCTGCATAAACAGGGCATCGCCGTATTCGAAAGCATATACCGACCCGTCATGAGCACCCGTCCCGACATCTTTTGGAAGATTAAAATGGTTATAGAAGTTATTATTCGGATAATCCTCTATCTCATGGTTGCCGATAATCGGTGCAAATGGCACATTTGCAAATTCTTTTTTCGGCACACCCAAGAACCACTGCCACAGCTGCTCCAGATCACCATCATCCGTTAGATCCCCTGTAAGAAGAACAAACTTGGGATCTACCGTTTTCTCAATAGCTCGCTTAAAAGTATCCTGCCACAGATCGAAATTCGATTTACTTGAGCCTTGGGTGTCGGTCACGTAGAGGAAATGGAAATCCTGATTATCCGCCTTGTCCGTGGTAAAAGAACCCGCCTCGCTCCAGCCGTCCGCATCACCGTTACCGGCCCGGTATATATACTTAGTTCCAGGATTGAGACCGCTTGTAATAACTTTGTGACTAGCGAACTTTTTATACTTTTTGGAGCTTCTGTCTCCTGATGTCATTAAGGTTTCAATAACTGTTGAGCTGCCCTCATAAGAGGTTGCCAGTTGTTCCGGGAACTCGCTTCCTCCCGCATTGGAGGCCTCCACCACTTGCACTACTGTACCTCTGACTGTTTCGGCTGTATACCAGTCAAAGGCGATACTTGTCTTTGGGTCCCCATTAAAAGTCATGTTCAGCAGTGTTGGTGTTTTGTTTCCGGTATCCGGAGACTTCGTCTTAAAGCTCCAGGTAATATCGTTCTCCGGTGTCCGGCCATCCGTAGTCCCCTTAACAAGCTCTTTTGGGATGGTCACTTTATAAGTTTTGCCGGCAATAAAATCAGGGTGGCTGACTTTAACCGAGTCTTGACCGAGGAGCGAAGCAGAGATGTTGTTAAGAGGAACATTGTTTTCTGTGATTACAACTTGATAACCACTGTCGAGACTGATGGCTTTATTAAACTTCACAGTGATCTCTGCATTAAGGGAAACATCTGCAGCCCCTGAAGCGGGAGTTTTGCTTACCTCAAGTGTGGGAGTGTCCCCAGGTTCGCCGCTGCTACGTGTTCCTTTAATTACTACATCTTTGATTCTACTTGAGCCTGAGCTGGACACTGTTCCCCCGCTCACGCTTTTCGTAGAGTTAACCACCCAGCGGATATAGAGTACATCTTGATTGTTAGTTCCCGCAGGCAATGCGAGGTTCGTTAATTTGCAGGAATTATTGGAACAATTAAAATTGTTCTGGGCAAGAACAAGGTTGCCGCCCGCAACATCTGTCCATTCCTGCTGATCTATACTGTATTGCACCTTAAAATCCCTAGGCCCTGTACTTGAAGAAGTTTGCTGTGAAGAGAGGAAGATACCTTCGAAGCCTTGGGTAGAAAGCGTGGCAAGCCAGTATTTAGTGCCCGTTCCTTCATGCCAGCCCTGGTTGCGTACGCTGTTCTCACTGGGCTCATAGGTGTATGCATCCGTATTTGTTCCTACATCACGAATGGATGAAGCCGTTTGATATACCCCGCCTGTAGCCGGAAATACCCCGTTCTCGCCTTTGTCTTTAAAAATCCACTGGGCAATCGTTTCCTGAGCTGCAGTAACTTCGCTTGCAAGATCTTCCTCATTTCCCTCCCTTCCTGCTGAAACAAAACCGGTCAACTCCATGGCAAGCAGCAAACCTATAACCATTAGACTGATTACCTTGGGAAATCTGTTTTTGAGATAAGATTGGTGGTTATCCATTCGACCATCTCCCTCTTCATTAATCTCACTTATCATCGAACCGCCGTCTCCAAGAAGAACGGCGGTTTTGTCTACTCTCGCATTCCTGTTATTGGAGTTCCCAGTCGGTGACTTGAAGGACTGCCGAATCTGCACCCTTCAGGTCTGTCTCTCCCATGTTGAGCAAATTGCTCCACTGCTTCACACGGTTCTTGCCGTTAGGCGGAGAGTTGTACTCATTAGTATCCACAATCTTGGTCCGTTCTTTATAAAATTTGGTCATGAAAGTCTTCTCATCTGTGCTGCTTCCTGATTTACCCAAAAGCCCTTGAAGAGTCTCGGAGCCGCCGGTTGCTCCATGGTTCAGCGCAGCATCCACGAAGGAACCAATAGTTAATGCCGAGTTAAAGCCGCGATTTCGGGCCTGCTCCACACTGTATTTAATGTAGATATTGTAGAACGTTTTCCACATAGCCTCTCTCCACTCGGGATCATTTTGCAAATTGCCAATTTTTCTGCAGAAGCTCTCTTCGCTTTCATTGATTTCGAGGATCTTCCCTTTCATCGCACCCTTGACACCTATCCGGGCCAATGCGCCTTTAACCGAAGGATTACTCGCGCCTTTGGCAGCATCATATGCCTTGAACAGATCCGGACCGTCGGGACCGGTATCATTTGAGCCACCTGTAGTCGCACCGAATATTCCAATCGTATACCCGCGGTCATCATCAATATCTTCACAATATCCGTAAAAATTGATCCAGTTCAGATCGTCCTGCTCCGGTTTGTTGACAAGCATCATAATATTGTTCCACTGCTCACCATCCAGACCTGTGTTGTCGCGCAAGAATTGAAGTGTTGCCGGTGAGAAATTAGAATCAGGGTTCCCTGCCGCATAACTTTTCTGTTGAGATGCACTGGACAGATAGCCATAAGAAAAAATCATTGAAAAACTGAGCAGGATCAACAATGAAAATTTCATCTTCTTGGAAACCTTACTATTCGTTGAATTAAGCACCGCAATCTCTCCTTTGATTAAATAGTTTAAGCGCTTTAACTTTGAGTGGCAGCGAACCTTATCCCCAACCTAGCTGAGCATGACAACCCTCCTTTTTCCAACACTTGGTAATTCAATTTAAGCTTATCTCAAAAAGTTTGTCCAAACAGCACGTATTTTCTTGTAATTATTATTTTTTATACATATATTGCTATAACCCCTAGATTAAGTCTACAATCCTCTTAGGAGGTGCTGAATGAAACCGGTATTTTATGAGTCTACTCTTTTTGAGATCAGCCGCAAGAAACAGGTATACACCAGCATGCCTTCAAGACACTATCATGATGCATATGAGATTCTGTATTTAATATCCGGGGATTTTTATTATTTTATAGGGGACAGAACCTACCAGGTTGCGGGCGGTACGTTGCTATTTATGGATATTCACGAAATGCACAAACTGGTTAATTCCGGCTGCAATATGTATGAACGGGTTACACTGCTGTTTAAAAAAGAATTCCTGCAGCATTTTTGTACCGGTGGTCAAAGTGAGGAACTGCTCGAATTGTTCAAAAGTGATTACCGCGCTTTGAAGATGACCGGTATAGATCAGTATTTCATCGAACAGCTTTTTCAGAAGATGATTCAGGAGGGGAAGAAACAAGCCCGCGGATATGAACAGTACCAACAACTATTATTGGTGGAGTTGCTCCTCTATCTTAATCGTAAACTATTCGACAGCCGTGTTGCTCCAATGGTGGAATCCAATCGTACACACAAGAAAGTCCTGGACATCGTTAATTATGTAAATCAACATTATATGGAACCGCTTAAGCTCTGTGAGATTTCACAGAAATTCGACATAAGCTCTTCCTACTTATGCCGAACTTTTAAAGAAGCCACCGGGTTCAGCTTCATTGAATATATCAATAACATCCGCATTAAAGAAGCGCGTGATTTGCTGGTTGGCTCTTCTTTTAATGTTACTGAAATTGCGGGAATGGTTGGGTTTGATAACACCTCCCATTTTGGACGAACCTTCAAATTATTGATGGGCATCTCGCCGCTCTGCTTCCGCAAACAATTTAAGTCTTAACAGCAAAAACACTGGAATACATCAAGACATTTCGTCAAGACGAACAAATTGCAGGTTTCTTGCCTGCAGTTGGTTTAGCACTTCCTCTAAAGCTTGCAGCATAAAATAAGGAGCATGCCGGTCCGCGCCCACAGTCTCACCACTGTCGTGAAGTAGGACAACGGAGCCATCGGTGATTCCACCTAACAGAGTGGCCTGCATCCGGGTTTGACAGACCCGGGTGTTCCAGTCGCCTGCCTTCAGCGACCATAGAACAATTCGATACTGTTTGTATCGAAAGAAATCAAATAGATTGATTAATCCCCAGGGTGGACGGTAATGATTGGGTCGGGTTCCGACAATAGACTCTATAATATCAGCAGAGCGGTCCAGATGTTCTCGCCTAATAGTACGGGGCAGCATCAGCCAGTTAGAGGTATGACAATAATTATGGATGCCAATCTGATGGCCTTCCCGATCCATTCTTCTGATCAGGTCTGGATACTGCTCCGCTCTCGATCCTAGCACGAAAAAAGTAGCCTTCACTTGATGCAACTTCAATAAATCCAGCAAAATCGGCGTATATTTCGGATGTGGCCCATCGTCAAAAGTGAATGCCACCTGTTTTTTTACCGTTCCTTTGCGAAAGACACCAAAGCCGCTCACTCGCGTAATCAAACTCGGAATAAACATGTAAAGAGTGGCGGTACATAGTATCCCTCCTATTAAATATGTAAGAATAATTACACCTCCATATAACAAGCTTAAGACTTATCCAGAATAGTTCTGTCCGGGTGAGAACCGACTCTTCAGTGAGGCCCGTGAATGAATCAGTAGCATCGGGACCAGTTGTTCGGTTCGCCGACTGATTCTTTGTCTCCCTTCCGGATGCATGGCAGACAGCAGCAATCGAAGATAAATGGTGGTGATGCGTTCAAAAACACCGGACTTTATATTTTGTTGTTCAAAACCAAGACCGTGTGTTAATCCCCGATGGAGCAGTGTAATCCCCAATAAAGCCTTGACCTGCCTGAACTCGGACTGCGATTCGAAGGCTTCATTGATTTGCTGCATTGATTTGCGCAGCATGCGAGCCGTTTGGAGTGCAGCACGATCCGATCCTTCGGACTGGATCAACTTCAGGATGCTTCCATTATCGAGGTGGAGCTCTCCCACCCACTCCCCCTGGTTGATGACCGTGGCGTCCTGGCATACAATTGGCTGTCCCCGGTGTTTTTTTAGCATCACGGTACATATACCAAAACTCGACTTATGCGATCCGCGAAAATGTGAAAGCAACGCAAAAGCTTTTTCCCACATCATCCAGACGGATTGCACTGTGGTTTTACGTATTTTGAAACCCAACTCATCCACCATCCTTAATACGGTTATAGTCTCTCATTTCATACATTGTACATAACGGAACTTTCTTTTTTCTTATCCGATTCTCACAAAAATCTTAAGACTGTTCGACTGCAACAAGGAACATAATGAATCACATTTAATCTTTTTTAACATCTACTTCTATTTGACGTTATTCACCGGGAATTCTCTGCGCGTATATCAAATTTTTATACAACTATTTTCATTAGGACATAGGCTTCTCCAGACCACATTGCGGGTCCCATGTGACTTCAAAGTAAAAAGGTAACTTCAAATGAAGTTACCTTGAATAAAGAATCGTTATGATGTCATTTCATCGTTTTTTGTTTATTGATCACAAATTTACTAGCTGTTTAACTCCCTTGCTTCCTCATGATGAATAAGACATGCTACTATCAACCCAATGCACAGAATACATTCCAATAGAAGAAATGTAATTAAATAACTTGCATGATTCATCAATTGAAGCGAGATAATCGGACCAAAGCTTGTGCCTGTAAACAATATAAAAGTATATACAGATACAGCTATCCCGCGCATCTTGCCGCCCACTTGCCAAACAAGCGAAACAAGTGAAGGAACGGCTAGTGCGATCCCCCCACAAAAAGGATGCTCATCACAATAAGCAGCGGCAGATTAGAAATCATCCCCATAGACGCCAAACCAATGATCGCTAGCAGCAATCCACCGCGAAGCGTTATACCTACGCCGACATGCTTGGATATTCTTCCAGCCAATGGAGAAACAAGCATAAGGCAGAGTTACCTAACATCATGTATTATTGCTTTCCATTAACGTACCTATTCTTGCCACACCACTCTTGAGCGCCGCTCGAATAACCGCTTCCCGGATACGTTCCACTACCCGTGGATCAAACGCATTCGGCATAATATAAGTTTCATGAAGATCACTGGCGTCAATTACTGAAGATATCGCCTCTGCAGCAGCCAGTTTCATATCTTCATTGATTTCAGTGGCGCCACAGTCAAGGGCTCCACGAAAAATACCGGGAAAACAGAGAACATTATTGATTTGGTTAGGAAAATCGGAGCGCCCTGTCGCCATAACCTTGACGTAAGGCGCGGCAATTTCAGGATCAATCTCCGGAGTAGGATTGGCCATGGCAAATACAATCGGATCAGCAGCCATTCTTTTTACATCACCTAGCTTTAAGGCACCTGGGGCGGATAGTCCGATAAATACATCGGCACCCTGAATAACTTCAGATAAGGAACCTATCTCCAGATGTGGATTCGTAATTAGTGCAAACTCACTCCAATGCGATTTATCGTAATGGACAGCACGGTTAATTGCACCCTGGCGGTCCACACCGATCAAATTTACAGCACCGGCATGCAGGAGCATCTTGGATACGGCGATACCGGCGGCTCCAATACCGTTCACCACTATCTTTACATTCTTAATGTCCTTGTTGCATACTCTTAACGCATTCAAAATTCCAGCCAGTACCACAATCGCCGTTCCATGCTGATCGTCGTGGAAGACTGGAATATCGAGCTCCTGCTTAAGTCTCGCTTCAATCTCAAAGCAACGAGGCGAAGAAATATCTTCGAGATTAATGCCTCCGAAGGTAGGGGCGATTGCTTTGACAATCGCGATAATTTCCTCGGTATCTTTTGTATCCAGGCAGATTGGGAAAGCGTCCACATCTGCAAACTGTTTGAACAACGCTGCTTTGCCTTCCATGACCGGCATGGCTGCTTTGGGACCGATATCGCCAAGTCCAAGTACAGCTGTTCCATCACTAACGACAGCCACCGAATTTTTCTTAATCGTATATTCGTATGCTTTATCTTGGTCTGCGGCGATAGCCTGACACACTTTAGCTACTCCGGGTGTATATACCTTGGATAAATCCTCCATGCTTCGAATAGGGTTCTTCAAGCCGGTCTCCAGCTTGCCGCCAACATGCATCTTCATTACTTCATCCATTATTTTCATTACTGTTCCTCCTGTTAATTGCAATATATTTTTCTCTATAAGCTTTCTGGCTGTATGCTTGACATCCTAATTAGCTCCAAAACCGCAATAGAATAGTTGCCACAATAACAGTGCTGACGCCGCCGATCCGGGTGGAGATCTGGGCAAATGGCATGAGCTGCATACGATTGGAGGCAGAGAGAATGGCTACATCTCCGGTTCCACCCAAGCCGCTATGGCAGACGGTTACAATTGCCGCATCGACAGGGTACATATTGATTTTTCTTCCCACAAAATAGCCGGAAACCACCATGCTGAAGACGATGGCGAGGCAGGTCAGCACATAAGGTAGAGAGATAATGGCAGCTACATCCTTCAGAGGAACGTATAGCATGCCCAAACCTACCATGAGCGGCCATGTCAGGTTACCAGCAACGAACTTATACAACTGGTAAGCCCCATTTTCGAATCTTTCGGGAAGCGCCTTGACACATTTGATCAGAACGGCCATCAGAATCATGACAATCGGTCCGGGTATCCCTACATAATCTGCAAGCAATGCCCCAACAATGAAGAAACTGCATGCGATCAGAAGTCCCGCACCCATCATCATGAAATCTTTGGGTTTGTTATCCGGATTGTCATGCTGTAGATCGTCACCGGATTTGACTAGTGTACCGTTACCGCTTAGATGGGGCTTTTTCTCGCCCAGACGTTTCAGGAAGCCCGCCACAATGATGGCGAATACGTTACCGATAATTGCCGACGGGATCATCTGCGATACGTAATAACCCGCTTCGTGTCCACCCAGAATGCTTGAGTATGCAATCGAGAGAGGAAGAATCCCTTCACCGATTCCACCACCAAGGATCGGTACGATAATAAAGAAGAAAGTATGATACATGCTATAACCTGTGAGCGTTCCTACCAGTAGTCCACCGAGAACCGCTGCAATCGTCCCGACGATCAGCGGGATGAAGATCCGCGTAATACCCGCTACCAATGTTTTGCGGTGCATGCCGAGCATACTGCCACTCACCAGGATGGAGATGTACAAGTACAGAAAGTTGGCCTCTTTCATCAATGTGGTGACAGCGTCTGTCACAGTAGAGTTGAACAAATTCAAGTAAATCAGCAAGGATGGGATCATAAGGGCCATGATTGCGGGGCCGCCTATATTTTTCAACAAGGGAAGCTTCATACCGATATCACTCAGCAGAATACCCAGAACCATAATGACAGCGAACCCTCCAATCATGTCATTCGGTAGCTTCCCGGCCACACTTGCAAGAAGAATGACCACTGCCAGAGCTAGATACACAGGGAGCGGAAAGACACCGACCTTAAAGTGCTTACATTTTTGAATGAAGGCAGCCTTTTCTGGCAGGGGACCTTCCTTTCCTTTGGTAACAGGTGATGGAATCGTATTTTGCATTTTTCATTTCCTCCTAAACTCTTTTCTAGCCTTATAGTAGCGGAAATGAAAGCGCTTTTGTTTTTACGTAATTATTAATTGAATTATAAAAATTATTAAAGTAAGCGCTATCAAAAATAGGCAATCAAAAACCGCCGATTCCTTATAAAACACGGAACCGGCGGCCCACTCCAAAAAATTATATGAATTTAGAAATCACAGAACTGCCGCGGGAAGACATGCGATATCGCTGTACAGGTCTTCCTATGGTGCCATAGGTCAATTCACTGTTCAGCGCTCCCATATCTGCGAGGACGGCAAGATATTTCCCGACCGAAACCCGCGAGATTCCGGAACTAACTGCAATCTCTTCAGTGCTAAAGGAATTTGCATTATGGGTCTCCACCGCTTTCCAGACCGTCCGAAGTGTGTGCCGGGTAAAGCCCTTAGATAAATCCTGAACGACCGAGGGCTCTTTCCTATACCCGGTTAGCTTATCTAGTTCAGACTGATCCAGGGAATCCTGATTGCGGAACAGGAAATGCTGCTCCTTGTAGGCGGAAAGGGCTGCGAGAAACCGTTCAAACTCAAACGGTTTGATAAGATAATCGACTGCACCGTTCTGAAGCGCGTCTCGGATACTGTCCTTATCGCTCGCAGCTGAAATGATAATCACATCTATTCGTTTACTGCCTCGACGGAGAGCGGACAGCAGCTCCAATCCATTGCTCTCCTTCATGTAAATATCCAGCAGAATCAGCTCGAAAGACTCATCTGCCAATTTGATCAGAGCTTCACCCACTGATTTTGCCCAGCCTTTACACTGAAAACCTTCCACTTGCTCCAGATAGAATTTATTCATCTCGGCTACCATCGGATCATCTTCTACAATCAATACACTAATCATTGACCATCACTCTTTGCTCGATAAGGTAAACTAACCGTAAATCGGGTCCCTTCTCCCTTTCCTGTTTCACAAACAATCTTACCTCCCATAGCTTTAAGGCTCCGCTCAACCAGATACAAGCCTATGCCTCGATCATGTCCTTTTGTCGAATACCCCTGTTGAAAAATATACGGCAATTTCTCATCTGGGATACCGCTTCCATTATCGCTAACCGTAACTATCAGCGTCTTATCCTGATATTGAAAGCTGAAATGAATATATTTGCTGCCTCTACCTTCCGGTGCTTCCATAGCATTATCCAAAAGATTACCGACTATCGTAATGAGTTGGCAGGAGCGTTCCGGATCGCTAGGCTCCGGCAGAACCCCATCCTCCAGAAGCACCAGCCGAACTCCGGCTTCTCTGGCCCGGCTCAGCTTACCCAATAGAAAGCCGGCCATCACAGGGTCCTTCACTTGTCTCACCACCGTTCCCATCTCTGCCTGTGTTGTTGTGACAGTACTTGTTATATACGCCTCCAACCGATCATACCTTTTCATATGTGTTAATCCTAATATTACATGCAGCTTGTTCATAAACTCATGCGCCTGGGCACGTAATGCTTCGGCATATAAGGAGATGCCAGATAACCTTTCCATAAGTATGCTGATTTCCGTCTTATCACGGAATGTGGCAATTGCACCTTCTACAGCTCCCTTTACGTGAATGGGAACCACGTTTGCCAGTAACGTAACACCGCTATGCTCCACCTCCAAGTCCTGGCTGGCTTCACCGGTTTTGAGCACTGTATTCATCCGCAGTGATGGCCAAAAGCTCTCCACCGACTGGTTCAAGGGATCATCCTGCATGCCAATGGCTGCAAGCAAACGCCTGGCTTCTGTATTAATCAAAGTAATACGTGACTCTTTATCAACGGCAATGACTCCCTCCCTAACTGACTGTAGCATGGAGTTGCGCTCTTCCAAAAGCTTAGCAATAGCGGCCGGTTCCATGCCAAACATCATTTTTTTGATAACACGTGCCAGCAGAAATGCTCCTGCAGCCCCTATTAGACTGCCTATAAGCAATCCCCAATAAAGGATTCCCACGTTCTCTCTTATGGCAAGTCTGATGTTTCCTAGTGATATTCCTACTGCCACCGCTCCTAATTGTTTCCCGCTTGCAGAAAAGACAGGTGAAAACGCTCTTACAGATGGGCCCAAAGAACCCTCGGCTTCCGAAATGCTTTCCTGCCCCTGCAAGACTGCGGCTTCGTCGCCACCGATAAAATGCTTACCAATTTTGTCCTTGTCCGGATGGGAATATCGGATTGCATTCATATCCATGACCACAACAAATTCCACATTGTTCAACAATCGGATTTCCTCAGTGTAGCTTTGCAATTCAGACGAGCTGCGTGATTTGTTTAACGCTTCAATAATTAGAGGGTTACGCGATAACGTACGGGAAATGATCACAGCCTTTTGTTCCAACGAGGATTTTGTTTGTGAGGAAACCTTTATACTAAATAGCACATAGACCACTAGCAGCATTATGATAAGAACTGCACCAATCATCAAAGTAATTGTTGTTTGCAGCCGAAGTGTGTGTTTGCCAATTTTCATCAGCTGTCCCTCCGGAAATTTTTCTTCATTCTAACGTATACGTGCAAGGCTGGCTATGACCTTATACGCTACACCGTTATTATAAAACAACAAACGCATGGCTAAGATGAGCCCAAGCGTTTGTTTGCCTAGCCGAAAAGAGGCAGGGGGATAACTTATTGTGCTTTTACGAATTCAGCGGATTTTATACCCGTTTGGCGGCCGAAAATAATGATTTCCGCAACAGAGTTACCGCCGATCCGGTTTTGACCATGCAAGCCTCCGGTAACTTCTCCTGCTGCAAAAAGGCCTGGAATCGGTTGTCCGTCTTTATTTAAAACTTCAGTGTTGGTGTTGATTTTCACGCCTCCCATCGTATAGTGAATTCCCGGGCCGATTTTAATTGCATAATATGGCGCGCCGGACAAGTCATTGTCCATTCCGGTTGTTCTGCCGAAGTCGGCATCCTGTTTATTCGTCACCGTGCTATTCCAGCTGTCCAGTGTAGTTTTCAACTGATCTGCCGGTACGTCCATTTTTGTTGCCAAAGCCTCGATCGAATCTCCTTGGATAACGAAGCCCATTTTTTCATATTGTTCAATCGCTTTAGCGCGAGATTTTACGCCGGAATCAAATACAAGAAACGCAGATTTCTCAGGAATCTTATTGATTGCAGCGGTGACATTATCTCTTGTATCCAGTTCGTTTGTGAAACGTTTGCCTACACTTGAAACCAGGATCGCTCCTTCCCCACGAACAGCCTCCCCAATGAGATAGGATTTTTCCTGCTGCACAGTCGGGTGAACTTGGATTTGATCCATATCGACTGTGGTACCGCCGAGCTTCTCAATCATCTTGATACCGTCACCGGTGCTGCCCGGCTGGTTGGTGGTAACGTACCCCTCCAAATCAGATCTGACTCCTGAAATCATGTCTAGATTGGCGCCGAAACCACCGGTTGTCACCACGACAGCAGATGCTGTAATCGTTCTCTCCTCCGTTTGGCCAAAGATGACTTTGACGCCATTGACCTTACCGTCTTTTTCGGTAATTTCCTTGACATTGGCGTTCACAAAAAGGGGAATGCCTTGTTCTTGTACGTTTTTCACCAAACCTTTGACAAGGTATTGTCCTACTGCAGAACCATCTTCAGGACGGTGTGTACGTTTTTCGTTCATCCCACCTGTAATCGTGATATTATTCAATCTAATCCCGATAGAATCCAGCCAATCAATCGCACTTGCGGAATTGTCTACGAAGAAACGAAGCATCTCTTTATCGTTCGTATCATGGCCACCTTTTAAGGTCTCTTCATAAAAGAGATCATTGCTGTCTTCAATGCCTTGCTCTATTTGGAATTTCGTTTCAGAAGCATTCATTCCCGAAGATGATTTTGTTGTATTCCCGCCGGCAACCGGCATTTTTTCAAAAACAACCGGGTTCATACCTTTTGCTCTCGCCTCAAGTGCAGCAGACATTCCTGCACCGCCTGCACCGATAATGATGATGTCATATTTATCTTTTAGTTGATCGTACGGTGTATAGCTAGCTTTGGATGCTCCCGAAACGGCTTCAGTTTCCTTTGTCTCGTTGATCTTGCTGGTGTTCTTGTTCCCGTTTCCATTGCTGCTGTTGCTATTGCCACATCCTGTGATAACAAGCATGACTGAGAGAACGAGAATAAGAGCAGTGGTTACTTTTTTATTCATGTTATAGCTTTGCCCCCTTGTGAATATTTTTACAATCAGCTTAACGGCAAAGGCCCTGCTCTTGAAAGTTTATGTAACTAAAAAAAACGTTTTGTAACTAAATTAATCACTGCAATGTGTACGAAAGACCACCGGTTAGGGGCATGGCTCAAAAAAAGAAGAGCCTTTAGGCTCTCCTTCGTTTACAAGATCGCTTTCATCCGATTGTTTCTTGGATTATGCTCTACTTCCGCAAGACCCAATTCTTCGAGCAACGGTGGGATATACATTCCGAATCGCCCCCGAAGTCCCTTCTTTAATCCATACCAACCGCCGACAGGGTTTTCAGGTGAACGCCCCCATGCTTCAACGGTACCTTCTTTTGCTGGTTTTTGCTCATCAGCACTTCCTAACTCCATCCAATCACCATTTTGTATAAGCATGGCGTGCAGATCTTCAATACAGCGGTAGTCATAATGCAAAACCGTTTTCCCTACAGTGCAAACTATAATTTCTTTACCGTCTTTTTCGACCTTATACATTTCATACTCGGATGTTTGCGGTGGTGTCTTTAACTTCCAAGGATTTTCCTTGGTTCCTGTAGCTGTCGTCATATTTTCAACTCCCAAAGTAGCTCACAAAATTAGTAAGTTCTACTCATTTTATTATATTTGCATCACCTTACTATACTTCATTACCTTTATTCGTCCTACTCAGTATAAGAAAGCTTGCACTATCATTCCAAACTACTCAACTCCACCACATCTCCACTAGTGGCCTTCACAGCATAATTACAATCTAACTTCCCGCACAGCACATACTTCTTCTGCCCAGGATCATACACATAGACGGGTGTTAATTCGAACCATCCCTTGAGCTTGTCATAAGCTTCGTCATGGCTTACAGAAATCCCCTCTTCGCTCTTGAACTCATCAAACATATCGAGCATTGGCTTGTTATCCATATAATTTATAACCTTATAATTCTGCACATCGATGAACAGGAGGATCTTACGCTGGAATATACGATTACTTGGCGCCTTCATCCTCAGTGTTGCCTGAATATGTCCTCTTTCCCGTTGAAAAGTCTTCAACATCCATTCTCCGGATTCATCCGGAAAGAGCTGGCTTAAACCAGCTTCGACTGCGGCTATACATTCGGCTTGTTCTGCGTCTGTGATAGGAAATGAGTCCGGATGCGGCTCACTAGCTATTGCCTGCTCAATGGTAACAACCTCAAGTAGACGTATCTCCGTCCTTTCGAACGGCTCCAGCTCCGTATTCTGTTGCTCCCAATGGATTACTTGATCAATATTCAGTCGTGCTCTTGTACCTGATATAAACTCAAACGGGATGGTGGTTGTTCCGTCATTTGTAATGTAGATTTCTTCTATCCCATAGATCGGCAGGAGTTGCTTCGTCTCGTACACCGGATATTCTATAAGCTGTAGTTGTTTCCTCGCCTGTGGCTCTATCGTTTGAAGTGTGAGAGTATAGTTCTCTTTATGCACAAGGGAGCTGGAAGGAAACTGGCCATATACACTGTAAAAAACAAGCCTGCCTTCCGCATCGAAGCGAAGCTCGATCCGTCCACCAGGAGTGACTGGTATGCTACCTATTTTTTCAATAAAATGATATTCTCCAATCTGTTCCTTCTCTAAGTGAAATTGTTTACCGTATACAATCCTTGCCTCATCTTCAATCCACCGGATGACTCCGTTAAAATCTATATTTTGGAATGGTGTCCCATTCGCATAAGATATCCCGCCAACAAAAATCACACTTTTATAGTTGCGGGATTGTAGGTCAATCGTGATGACGGCAGTTCCTTCCGGATTGTAATCGCCCTTCCATTCCTTCATATGTGCAGGAAACCATTCCATACTAAGAAAATAGTTGGTCTCTCCCAGTATCGTAACGTCGCGATAAATTTCATGAGAGTGTAAGTAGTAGTTGTCCAATCCATATTTTTGCTGTGTAGCATCAAGCAGTTCTTTGATTCGAATATCCATCATAGTGCACCCCATAAAATTGATGCCTACATCATACCATTACTTAGCGTTGATTACGAAGCGCAGCAGCGAATATTGGAGTCGATTGTTACTTATTAAATAGTAAAATCTTCTGAATATACTACATGCTCATGCAATGGGCTTTGGTGATGTTCAGAAAATGATCAGTAGCTTGGGTTTTAATAATGCAGAGTGTAATAATATTTTGCACAACCTTCACCAGAATTCTATACGTGAATAATAACTAAAAATTTTTAATGGAGGTAAATCATCATGAATGACATCATCGATGGAAATGCGGCATTAATACAATTTTTCCCACTTCCAGCGCATCTTTATAGTAAGGATATTGCTTGTATTGCAACTGTTGCTTATGCAGAAGAGCAGGGACCAAATTTAACGGGCCTCATAAATGCTCTATACTGCAAGGGATATATAAACCTTGATCATCTACTAAATTCCACGTGGAAAAAACTATACCAAGTTCCGAGGTTGGGACACAAAAGACTGATGCTTCTACTTCGTTTACTAGAACGAATTTCTGCAGATCCCAAGACCATAGAAAACCATACCATTGTCCCTCGTGTTACAATGCAGAGTAAAAAGGATATGAAAGAATTAACTTTAAAGAGGATTATAAAGAAGTATAACGAAACATCTGTGGTGGTATTAACTGAAGCTACCGAAAAAGAAGCTCGTATAAAGAAAATTAAAGATAGACTCCGTGAAATGGGGTTGATTATATAACAATATCCCGCCAATAATCACTGATGGGAATCTTTTTTATGATCGATTTGGCTTGTGTGCCTGGATTACCTACCAACGAAATGCAATATACTTGCATGAAAAAACTCAAGCGGCATTACGCTTGAGTTTTTAAGATGTATTACAAATTGTTAATAATTTTTTTAAGCTCTTTTGCCGGTACTCCTGCAACGACAGTATTCGCTGGAACATCTTTAGTGACAACTGCTCCTGCCGCAACAACAGAGTTATCTCCAATCGTCACCCCGGGCAGTATGGTAGCGTTTGACCCAATCCATACATTGTCTCCAATGATAACTGGAGAGGGATAGGTTACATTTCTCGTTTCTAAAGGTAACCCATGATTAAGAGTAGCAATCGTGACATTCATACCAATCATTGTACCGTCCCCTATATTAATTCCACCTCTATCTTGGAAGGAACAGCCTATGTTGAAAAACACATTCTTCCCTACAGTGATATTTTTCCCAAAATCTGTATAAAACGGCGGAAAACACATAAACGACGAATCAACTTTATTGCCTGTAAGTTCACTAAAAATCTCCACTATTTCTTCTTTTGAATGATAGGATGTATTCAATTCCATTGTGATCTTTTGAGCTTGATAACTGCATAGAGTTAATAATCCATGCAATTCTTTATCCTCACCCGAAATTGAATTTCCCTTCTTACAAAAATTAATAAATTCTTTCATCTCCATTTTTAAAATCACCAGCCCAATTTAATTATACTTCTGATAATGAGGTTCATATGTTTAGAGTTCAACCTTTTCATTCACATCATAAGTTGATATGATTCAAATGACTAATACTTATACCAAATACATTCTTATGCCTTTTAAGCATAGATATAATAAGGAGACTGTTATGGAAATTCGTGTATTACGCTATTTTATTGCTGTAGCGAATGAAGAGAATATATCGGCTGCTTCAAAACAGCTGCATTTGTCCCAACCTACATTATCAAGACAATTAAAAGACCTTGAAATGGAATTAGGAGCAACTTTATTTGAAAGAGGTAATCGGAAAATTACTTTAACAGATGAAGGGAAGTACTTATTTAAAAAAGCGAAGGAAATCGTTGAGCTAGTAGATAAAACCGAAGTCAGTTTTAAAGAATCAAAAGAACTGATTAGCGGAGAAATTTACATTGGTGGTGGTGAAACAGAAGCTATGAATTTCATTGCCAAAGCATCAAAAGAATTACTTGAACATTATCCAAGTATTCGATTTGATTTATACAGTGGTAATGCTGACGATATTACTAGTAAGTTAGACAGTGGATTATTAGACTTTGGCATTGTCATAGAACCCACAGATAAACAAAAATATGATTATATAAAATTACCTGCTACTGATGTTTGGGGTGTTTTAATGCGCAAAGATAGTCCTCTAGCGTACAAGCAGTTCATCCAGCCAATAGATTTAATAAATAAACCACTGTTAATTTCACGTCAAACTGCTGTCAGTAACGAATTCACAGGATGGTTTGGAGCGAATATCGAGGATCTCAATATTGTCGCAACTTATAATCTACTTTACAATGCTGCACGAATGGTAGAAGAAAATATTGGATATGCATTGTGCTTGGATAAACTGATTAATACATCAGGAGATAGCAAGCTTTGCTTTAAACCTTTAAACCCCAAATTAGAGGCTAATTTAAATATTATCTGGAAAAAACATCAAGTGTTTTCTAATGCAGCAAATAAATTTTTAGCTCAGCTACGAAACAATATAAAAATATATAATTCATAACTGTAGACAATAACCCTGGAAAAGCGATCCCCCCCCCAATCGTAACATGTGTTTGTATGTTAGCTTGTCTTCAAAACGCAAGAAAAGCTCAAGCTTTTTTCTCAGCTTGAGCTTAGTCTTGCGATATTAAATATTGTACCCTAACCAATGATACACAGCACTCCATATGTCTCACGTGTTAAGCACCCATATTAACCTACGATAACGCCAACATCGCGTTCATATCTTCCTCGGCAGTGGTAATCAACTTTAACCCAAAAAGCTCTACCAACACATCCAACACCCCATCCGAGATAAACTCAGGCGGTTTCGGTCCGATACGAATATCCTGAATGCCAAGACTGAACAAACCCAGCAGAATCGCTACCGCTTTTTGCTCAAACCAGGACAGCACGATGCTGACAGGTAGCTCGTTCACCGTACAATCAAATGCCTCAGCCAGAGCTAAAGCAATCTTCACCGTAGAACCAGAATTATTACATTGCCCAAGGTCAATATAACGCGGAATTCCTGTGTCTCCAACAGTTCCATAATCTACGTCATTAAAGCGGAATTTTCCGCAAGAAGTGGTTAAAATGACGGTATCGTTCGGTAAGGATGTCGCCAACTCGCGGTAGTAATTCCCACCTTTACCTGGCGCGTCACAACCCGCAATAACGAAAAACCGGCGGATATGCCCATCTTTGACAGCCTGAATGATCTCTGGTGCCAGCCCGATTACTGTTTCATGATGATATCCTGTCGTAAGTACCAGATCTGACTCTACATCAGCCGCAGGTAATGACAATGCACGATTAATCAGGGGGGAGAAATCGTCATTCGTGATTTTCGCTACACCTTCTAGTCCTGCTACTTCATATGAGAAAAAGCGGTCTGCATACGTACCCTTAATCGGCATCACACAGTTTGTAGTTGCAAGAATCGCACCAGGAAACTGCTCGAAAAGTCTGCGTTGATCGTACCAAGCTTTGCCGATGTTGCCTTTCAGATGTTTATACTTTTTGAGCGCAGGATAGCCATGGGCAGGTAGCATTTCCGAGTGGGTATAGATGTTGATGCCCTTTCCTTCCGTCTGCTGCAGCAATTCCTCGAGTGCATACAAGTTATGCCCTGTCACCACAATACATTGACCTTCTATTTTATTCTGGCTAACTGTGATTGGTTGTGGAATCCCAAAGCGATCCGTATGCGCACGATCCAGCAGATCCATGACACGAACCGCCGCATCTCCAACCTTCATCGCCATCTCCAAATGCTCCTGCGTATTAAAGTTGGAATTGGTCAAGGTCATATACAAAGCTTCGTGGGTAATACGATCCACCTCAGGATCGCTATATCCTAGCTGCCGAGCATGTGTTGCATAAGCTGCAATTCCTTTTAAGGCAAAAATCATCGTGTCCTGTAAACTCGCAATGGTTTCATTTTTGCCGCATACACCAACAACGGTGCAACCGCCAGTCGGTGTCTGTTCACACTGGTAACAAAACATATTGTTATCCTCCATATCTAGATAATCTTTCGTTACTCAAACGTAACAGAACACCAAACCTTGAGTTGTGATTACACACACATTTTTTTAGATCAAGCAGATTTAAATGGCCGTCTATTGATAACAACCATCATTATAATAACGCCTATACAAATGAAAATATTAATCCCAAAAACCATTTTGAACGCCTGTAGCTGATTCTCCTGCCCTATCTCTCCACCCACCATGCCAAGTCCAAGTGCTGAACCAAACACCATCCCCGCATTTCGTGTTAAGGCAATTATTCCTCCAATTGAACCTACGTGTTCCTTAGGCGTCTGCTGCATAATATAGCTATTATTCGGAGAAGCAATGAGCCCCATCCCAAGTCCAATAAGACATAGAATCGCAGCGATTCCATAGACCGGGATATTCTCTAAAAATACTAGCAACAGGACGAACCCGCCTCCCATAGCACTCAGCCCCATAAGCATCAGCCGACGAGAACCATAACGATCGGACCAGTAGCCTGCAAGAGGACCTGCAAATGCCAATGCAATGGGATAAGCCGCCATAATGTAACCGGTCGTGGAGGACGAAAACTGAACCGCTGCTCCCATCAAATAAAATGGAATAAGGACAAGCAAGGTATTAGAAAGAATAAAAGAGGCACAGCTAACGATCAAGCCACCCGCCACAGCAGGAATTCTCAGCGCCCGAAGAGGTAGAAAAGTTGTCTTTTGCGTCCGTTCCCATAATAGAAACGTGACCAACAGCAGGATAACCCCCATCAAACTCGCCATCGTCTGCTTAGACACCCAGCCCCACTTGCTCCCATTTGTTATCACGAGAAGAAGCAAGGTGATCCATACCATGAACAAGCTAGCCCCCACGATGCTGACTGTTCCCGGCTTACGATCTTGCACACGGCTCGGAATGTACCGGTAAGCCATAACTGTAGCCACAATTGCCACAGGAACATGGATCAAAAATAGCCACTGCCAGCTGAGCCACTCCGCAATCAACCCTCCCGCAATAGGGCCTGTCATCCCGCCCAGTGCGACAGCCGTACTCAGAATTCCGAGTGCATGTCCTCTTTTCTCTTTCGGCATATGGATGGTGATGAGCGCAATATTCGTTGCTTGGAACATCGCAGCGCCTATTCCCTGCACAACTCTAAGCGTAAGCAATATTGGCAGATTAGGTGAAAAAGCGACCAAGATCGAACCAACTGTAAAAATCACATATCCGAGATTATGAATGCGGCGAAACCCATAACGATCACCCAGTTTTCCCATCACAGGGAGAAGCGCAGTAATCACTAGTAGGTACCCTGTTGTGATCCACAAACCCTTTGCAAGCTCCGTCTGAAAATGATTTATAAAAAAAGGAAGCGATACATTCATAATTCCGGCTGTAAAATGGGAAATAAAAGCTCCCATACAAATAGCCGCCATCATACCCAACCGCCGCCTGCGGGTGCCCGCTAGCTCTGTATTTTTTGCAACATTCATGCTGATCCCGTCCCCACTCATATTTGTCTAAGAATTACTAACAATTATAAGTAGATCCATTGCCAGGACCAATCCCATAAAGATGGGATATGAGAATCAAGCTCCATTAGTGAAAAAGCAATCTGATCAATCTAAATTTGCATTCAGATTAAAGCACACACCTACCTAGAATAAATTCCTAAATCAGGGAGAAGATAAAAATCACTTAACATCTAATTTATTAAGGAGAACTGCATGCGGAAATTTTTCAGCCCCAAGATACCTCCGGCAAATCCTAAGCTGCATCCACAAACAGAAACCAAAAATGAGCTTTCAAACAAGGATCCTTTGTCCCATGCCATCTCTGAATCTCTCGAGGACAATTTGCAGATGATTAGCGATTGTTTTGCCAATTGTTCAGATCTAAAGATTATCCCTTGGAATTATGGCCCTGATCTTAGCTATCAAGCCTTGGCAATCTACTTCAATACACTTACCAAGTCTGACCCTACAAATCATTTTAAAGATACTTTGCAAAATCTTGTTCCGCATGAGCTAGGTCCCACCTCAGATGTAAATGTTAAAGATGTCATCTCTTTCTTTGAACAAAATGGGGTTACTTCCCCACTCCTTGAATTGATGGACAATATCAATCAGGCCGTTAAGGGAATTCTTGACGGAAAGGTTGTAATTCTCTTTGATGGCTGGCAGAAAGCAGTCGCATATTATGCCCTTGATGTTGAGCAGCGTCAAACCTCTGAGCCTATTACTGAGCCAACCGTACAGGGCCCACACATCAGCTTTATAGAAAGCTTGGAGCGTAATATTGGTGTTATTCGTAGCTTATTAAAGACTACTAATCTTAAGTTTGAATTCTTCACTTCCGGTAAGCAGGTTCAAAGAACGTTGTCCTTTGGTTACCTGGATGGAGTAGTGAAACCAGAAACATTACAACAGTTCAAGCAACGCATAGCTGATATCGAAAAGGAAGAGATTATTGACGTATCCTATCTCGAAGAGTGGATCGGGGATTCTCTCTACTCTCCCTTTCCACAAGTCCGCTACACAGAACGACCAGATACAGCTATAACCGCTCTACTTGACGGGAAAATTATTGCTATGGTAAACGGAAGTCCTTCCATATTGATATGTCCTGGAAATTTCATGGAATTTTTTACGAATAGCGAGGATTATTACTACCGAACCATTTTTTCATCTTTAATACGGTTGATTAGAGTGGCTGCCTTCATTATCGCGCTGTTATTGCCTAGCACCTATATTGCGTTATCTAACTTCCATTCCGAACTAATTCCCACTGTTTTGCTACTTGCCATTCTTAACACGCGCGAAGGCATTCCCTTTCCTGCCTTGATCGAGGCATTGATCATGGAATTTTTCTTTGAGCTATTAAGAGAGGCAGGCATACGCTTACCTAGACCGATCGGGTCAGCCGTCAGCATTGTTGGTGCATTGGTCATAGGACAAGCAGCTATACAATCGCAAATTGCCTCTCCGGTTATGGTTATTGTCGTGGCCTTAACGGGGATTGCCTCTTTTGCGCTCCCTCAATACAATATGGCCATTGCACTGCGAATCTTGCGGTTTCCATTAATGATTCTTGCGGCAACGTTCGGAGGGCTTGGGATCATGGTTGGTTTTATACTGATTTATCTTCATCTGACTACCTTGCGTTCATTAGGTGAGCCGTATTTAGACTCGTTGGCTCCACTTGACCTTAAAAAAGTACGTTTTTCAATTTTCGTTCTGCCGAGAAAGCTACTGCTTCATTCACCTCGTAGTCGTCATTTATATAAAAAGACTTCAGGAAGGAAGTAGATATAGTGAATCGACTTACTACCATGCTAATCTGCCTTCTTGTTCTCAGCCTAACTAGCGGATGCTGGGATAATAAAGAACTTGACGAGTATGGGTATGTACAAGCAGTAGCCATTGACCAAGGTGAAGATGATCGCTTTGTGATAACGACTCATTTCTATAATCCTTCGACCAAAATTGAAATGGGGCAGTCAGGGAATCCAGCGTCCAAGGGGATTAATATTTCAACGAGTGGAGAGACTTTTTTTGAAGCCATACGAGAAATCCCTGCAAAATTCGGCCGCAAAGCCAAATGGGATCATATGCGTGTCATTTTAATCGGTGAACAATTAGCTAGAAACGTGAACATAAGGGAAGTGCTTGATTTTTTCTCTAGGGATCAAGAGCCACGTGGTACCGTTCTTCCCCTCATTGCTGAACAAGCCGCTGCACCTTTTTTAGATGTAAGTCCGTTTATTGAACAAACCATTGGTCAACAGTATAAGAGAATGGAGACGAGTGGTGCTCTTTATGCCGCAAAAACTTCCAAAATCCCTCTCTATGAGCTGGCTATTCAAATGTGCAGTCCCTCCAACACTTCTGTTCTACCTTACCTGCATAAGACCAGTGTAGATAATAAAGCAATAATATCAGGACTAGCGCTAATACAAGACGGGAAAATGGTAGAACTTCTGAAGGAGAAAGACACAGAAGCGTTCATGATGCTGATGGACAGATATATCTATGGAGCCTTAGAATTCCCTTGCACCAATGAGAACGAAAATGCGCTGCGAAAAAAGGAATCTCTTGAAGTGCTCACCTTCAACAGTAAGCTTACTCCAACCGTGAACAATGGTTCTGTTTCCGTCGGTGTAAAAATTGCAATTGAAGGTACAATCGGAGAGTTACGCTGTTCACATTTAAAAACATCTAAAGACATGAAACAATTTGAACAACGGATTGTAGCTCAGGTTGAACAGCAGGTGAAACATACTACCGATTTTTTTAAAACAAAAAAAGTAGATGCACTTGGAATTGGTAATCAGATCTATCAAAGAAATCCGCAACAGTGGAAACAATTAGAGCCGGTATGGAAGGAAAAGATTGCTCAGACTGAATTCGATATCAATGTTGAAGTCAAAGTGTTAAGCACTGGTATGAACTCAGGTACAATATTCGGGACAAAGGAGTAGTAGCTATGCTGGGACAAATTATCTGTGTACTGCTATTAGCTTCCGCTATGCTAGCCCATGACCTCCCAAAGTTTAGACAGGCCTCCGTTCGTGATCGAGTGGTCTATGGAGTCCTTCTGCTGCCGGTTCTTTATCTCGGGTTTATCTTCATAGCAGCAAAGCCATGGCCTAATTTGGACTCGCTCTTCAATCTACTTACGGGTCCAGCTGAACACATCGTCCATTGGATCAACCCGGCTATTTCATAAGTGTATAGAAAGAGGAGGAACGTATGAATAAGCAAGAACGTGTTAGCTCTATCCAAATGTCCATGCTGTTTCTCTTCTTTATGACAGGCTCTTCAATCGTCATCGTCCCTGCTTCACTAACTAACTTTGCTGGCAATGGAGCCTGGATTTCTCTCATTATTGCCTCGGCCACAGGAATGCTTCTGCTATCCGGTATTCTATATTTAAATAGACGAGCCCCAGAGCTATCACTTGTGGAACAAAGCCGCGCTGTGCTTGGAAATGGGCTGACTCTCGTTCTATTACTTCCTTTCACATGTGTTTTGTTTTGGAATGTCGCAGGAATTGTCATTGAGATCGGTACCTTTTTCAAAAGTACGATGTTAAAAGAAACGCCTACTTATGCGGTAAATACGATGTTTTTTATAACGATTGCTATGACAGCGCTCGCTGGCATCGAAGTAATTGCCCGTATGGCCGCAGTCTTAATGTCTCTAATGTTCGGATTTATTATCTTGGTCTGGATTCTTGTAGCAGGTTTGTATCATCCCGAATACTTGCTGCCCATCATGTCTGATGGAGTTAGACCTATCCTGAGTGCTGCATATGTAGTCTATGGTTTTCCCTATTCCGAGCTAATCGTTTTTTCAATAATTTTACCGTTTGTGCATAAAGAAGATAAATCAAAGCTAGGAAAACAAATGTATCTGGCACTCCTTATAAATGCTCTGACGTTAATTGCTTCTGTCATTAGCAGTATTATGGTACTGGGACCCCTGTCCGGAAGCTTAAAATATTCATTGTACCAGTTGGCGAGGTTAATTTATTTTCAGGAAACTATAGAACGGGTCGAGTCCGTGATCGGTTTTTCATTAATTATTGGCTTTTATTTCAAGGCTTCAATCCTGCTGCTTATTCTTATTAAAGTCATGAAGGAGCTTCTCAGATTGGAAAATGAAAGACTGATTGTCTTCCCGCTTGCTTTTATTTGCCTTCTGCTGTCAGTAACGACTTACACACAAGAATCTGAGCTCACAGAAATCGTAAACACTACTTGGCCGTTGATCACTAATTTGGCATACATCCTGCCTTTTCTTCTGATTCTGTTGGTCACTTTTATTCGATTCCACATGAAAAAGCATAAGAATCAACAGTTCTGATCCAATTTTAGATTACAGTTATATATTATCTGCCTAAGCTTGCCTTCTTCGCAATTCGGAAAGTAGCTAAAAAGCTTAAAATTACGAAAAAAAGCTGGATCGATAAGGCCAAGAGAATTCCTGTCATTACGCCCCATCCAAAGGATTCACTAACGGTAATTAGGGCACCGCCTAATCCGATGCTAAGTGCAGGACTAAACGCATCAATAAATTGAATATTCGCTGAAATTGAACCTGCATCGCCATCTTCGGCATGCTGTAGTGCAATGGCTCCCGTGGTTGGATGTGCCAGCCCTATTCCAAAACCGGTAAGTATTTGTGAGAACACTGCGAGCACGATTCCATTACCTGAAATGCCTATCACGGTTATGACCAGTGCAACTCCGACAATCATAAATGCAACGCCAATCATCACCCGTTGTCTACGGCCCCTCCCATGGTCTTGTTCATCAAGCTTGGATTGCAGCCACGCTGCTATTGACCAACTTATAGCCCCGGCAGCAACGATTAATCCCGCAACATCTGCCGATAACCCTTTAACATTTGTTAGAGCTAGAACAACGTAGGTTTCAACAGCATAGTAGCATGCAACAAACAGCCCTCTAGTAACAATGGTTGCCGACAAACCTTTTTTAACTACTAAAGCACCCTCTGGCAGCAGTTTCCGTAAAGGTTGAATCATAATAAAGCCCCCTGCAATTGAAATCACAATCCCCTTCCAAGAAGGTAAAAATCCTAATCCTGCTAATAGCAGCCCTGTTCCTAATGTTAATAAAATTGCGTATATTTCTTTATACGTCCCTCTTTTCGTCGATGAAGCATTATTATTTTCAGCTTGTAACTTACGAAATAATGGGAGCGTTAAGCATACAGATAGAACAATGAACGGCAGAACAAGCCAGAACACAAACTTCCACGAAAGATTTTCGGCTAAAAACCCTGCGATATAAGGACCAATTAATGCTGGAAGAATATAAGCACTAGAGAAAGCTGCAAGTATTTTTGTTCTTAGACTGTCAGGGTAACTTAAAGTAATGCTGGAGTATACACAAGTTAAAAGTGCACCTGCTCCGAAACCTTGAAAAGCTCTTCCGCCGATCAACATGTAAATATTGAAGGAAGTTGCTGCAATGATGATACCCGTAACAAAGATTAGAATAGAAACTACAAATGATTTATATACACCATTCTTATCAATCTGCTGTCCAATGACCATTGTGCCAATGATTTGGGATAAAAGAAATGCACTAAAAATCCAACCATAATAATGGATCGCATTCAAACTTTGCGCCACCTTTGGTGCAATCGTCGTAACCCCCAATCCTTCAAATGCTACTGTTGTGACTGCCAGAATAATACCGATAGTCAACGCTCTGTACTGGGCATCAAAAATCCCGATTTTATTATTGCTTATTCTCATCTTTGAATCCTCCTTATAATTGTCGAAGCATTAGTTGCCATAGCAAGTATTGGATAATAAACAAACGATTCAAAACAAATGGTCTTGACGATAATAGTCATAGCAACTAATTGGGTTGAGACGATCTATTCTTTTACAAACAAAATCTACTATAAATCCTTTACATTATTATGAATGACAGAAAGTAGCCTTCTAAAGGTTTCAACCTCTTCCTCAGTTAACCCTTCAATGGTCTTTCTATACGCTTCAAGAGAGGGAGCAAGAATCTCATCTTTTATTTCACGCCCTTTAGAGGTTAGATAAACACGTAAAGATCTTCTATCCGTCTCATGGGTTACACGATGAACAAAGCCTTTCTTTTCAAGCTTGAAGAGCATACGCGCAATGTTCGTCTGATCTTTATATAGTCTTTCAGCAATATCCTTTTGAGTAATCCCTTCACTCTCCCAAAGAATAACGAGGATCTCCCATTGGTCCACCGTAATATCAAAGGGATTTACCACTTTTTGATAATAGTTATTCAGCTTCAAATCTGCCCGGTGTACAATTACGCCTATGTATTTTTCTAATTCCAATGGTATAGCCTCCAGATAATTGATATGATCATAGTTGCTATGACGAGTATAATTGTAAAGGCTAATAAATGCAACTCTAGAATATAAGCTCCTTATTTCGCAGATTTCAGCTTCTTCTTCTCTTGAAACCAGCCCATCACTAGAAGTATTAGTGGAATGATAAACAGCATCGGAATCTGGACATAGAACCGGACGACACGTAATCCTGTATAGATAAATTCTACATAGTTTCCTGCCATCGCAATGGAACAAATAAACATGACCATAGTCACGGGGATCATTAATTTACGATAGGAGGGAATACCGAACAATGTTGCCGCACCGATTAGTGTCGCATATAAATAAATGCCGATCCGGAAAAAACCACCGACAATAGCTGTGACGAGAAACAATACATCCAATCGTTCTAGTAAAGCTCTTCCCTCAATCAACTCCGAGGTTGTCAGCAATGGGTATTGTGTTCTTGTAAATAGATCCGCACCGAGGACAGACACATTTAGCATCGTAACAAACGCGATAAAAGATCCGCTGATCAATAATCCTGTAATCACTGATTTCTTCACTTGTTGCGGTTTATTCACATAGGGAAACAACATCAAGAACACTATAATCTCTCCAAAAGGAAATACAACGGTACTTGGAATCGATTGCTTCAGCACGGTTAACCATCCCTCTTCGAGTACAGGTCTTAAATTTTGAAGATTTACATTCCCAGACGTAAGGATCGAGCTTAGACCGGTGACAGTAACAAGAAGTAACACAGAAAAAAAGAGCTCTGCTGTCCTCGACAACACCTCAATACCTTTTCCAATGACATACATAACCGAAAGTAGCATCAAAGCAATAATAACGAGAAAGGGAGTCTGTGTAAAAACAAAGGATACAGCCATTGAGGCGAATTCACGGACTACAAAACTCCCATTAAACAAGAAATAGACAACATATAACAAGGCGACGATACGACCCACAACGGGCCCTAATATTTTTTTCGCATATTCCGTGAGCGGAAGATCCGGATAAAATAAAGACAATCGATGATAGATTAGAAATAAACAAATTCCCCCGAGCATTCCGAGGATTGCGGTGATCCATGCATCTTGCTTGGCTTCCGCACCAAATCCGGAGATAATCGCGCTCACGATTTCAAACATCAATACAAGGATAAGCAATTGACGGGGACTGATCTTTGCTTTTTCCAATGTCACTCCTTCTCTCTATGAACAATTCATTTATCAGCTATTATCGATACTTTCCATTATGGTTCTATTACGCAACCCAGTATTACGCAAATAAGCCTCCACTTTCACTTTTACCTCAATCGTGGGAAAGGTCACATCGTTCCAATCCCGCTTTAACGTTCTCCATTGCTTAGGGTGATCACGATGCACCACTTCTCCAAATCCAAAAATGTCCGACTTTTGCTGTTGCATTAATTTAATCGTGGCTACCGCTTCATCATGAACGGCTTGCATGTACAGGCGCTCAATTTGCAAAAACAATCTCGGGTTAGTTACATCAATTGGGACATCAACCTCACCAATATTTGCATCCGCACCAATCTTCACCTCAATAATTGGTTTACCGGATTTATCAAAGCTTGAATGAAATGATGATTTGGTTCGTATATTCTCGATCCCGATTGTATGTGGCTGACCATTCCAATCCATGGTTAACAATGTCGAATTAACTCTGCCTAACACCCATAAGAATCCACGGCTTTCATTTCCGTCTAACCACCTCATTAATTTTCCATCTTTAAAAGTAGCAATCCCATTAGCCATTAATTTATCTTCTTTATTTGTAGAATCGAGTTGAATGCCAGTAATCGTAGGTTCTTTACCAGATGAGACGATGGCTTGAATGACTTGGTATATTTTCTCATCAATATTTTCACCAAAGGCTTTCTCGGTTTCAGCTACCATTTTCTTAATTTTAATGGCCGGTGAATTATCGAGACTCGTTCGTTGTTTAATGATTTCTTCTCCCGTCGTTCCCCTCGCGATAACCATTGTAGCGGAAGGACGAAACTCACTATCCCGCTCAATGCCGTCAAAAAGCTTCTTTATCCCTTGTGTTGTAGCTAAATCTTCACCTACCAAGAGAACTATCGCATGACCATAATGCAATTGCCTAGAAAGTTTTTGTGAGAGAACGCGAGTAGCATCAAATACATTATTTCCTTCTGCTGAATATGTGGTTGGAGGTAAAGGCATTGGGCTACCTCCTCCTTGTGAACTTGAGACATTTATTGGATTCACGATCTGAACCGTAACCCTAATGTTCTTTTTTTCTCCTTTATCAATCGCCATCGCAACCACAAAACCGATATCCGTTAACTCTCGACTATCCCAGCAACCCGTAAGAAGAGCAATCATAACTATCGACAAACAAAGCCGTGCCATTCTACGTCCCATCTTGATCACCCACTTGCTCTGTTGTAGGCTTCTTCATCAATTTGGGAACCAAATGTCTCATCCAAATCGGTAAAGGTGCATGAATCTGACTATTCTTTACATGCATCATTGGACTATAAGGAGCCATGTAAGGTACACCAAATGAACGTAAACTACACATATGTGCAATGATCATAATCAAGGTAAGAATCATTCCAAAGAAACCGAACGTTGCTGCACTGATCATGAGGAGAAAACGTAACAATCTCGCGGATACAGCAATCGAGAAAACAGGTGTCGCTAGACTAGAGATAGCTGTAAGTGAAACAACAATAACCATTGCCGTTGACACTAAACCTGCTTGTACAGCTGCCTGCCCAATGACAAGTGCTCCAACGATGGATACTGCTGATCCAATTGCTTTTGGCATACGAACACCCGCTTCACGCAGAATTTCAAAAATAACCTCCATTAATAGCGCCTCAACAAACGCGGTAAATGGCGTTGCTTCTAGCTGTGAAACAAGCGAAATCACTAACTGTGTTGGTATCATTTCTTGGTGAAAGGTTGTTGCTGCAATATAGAAAGAAGGTCCAATCATCGAAATGATAAACATTACGATGCGTAACAGCCGCAATGCAACACTGATATCATACCGATGATAAGAATCCTCTGTAATTTGAAAGAATTGATTAAAAACGGCTGGGATGATTAGCATAAAGGGGGTTCCATCCACCATAATTGCAATTTTTCCTTCTAAAAGATTAGCAGCGACGGTATCTGGGCGTTCTGTAGGTAGGACCGTTGGAAACGGAGTAAAACTCTGATCTTCTATCATTTTCTCAATATATCCTGATTCCAGAATGCTATCCAACTTGATCTTGCGGAGACGTCGCTTCGCCTCTTCAACAATGCTATCATCCGCGATCCCATTTATGTACATGATCCCTATCCTGGTATGTGTAACTTGACCTAATGTCATCGATTCCAGCCATAAATTAGGATTTCTTATGCGACGCCGAACCATCGAAATATTTGTCGTTAGGCTTTCAACAAACCCTTCACGAGATCCTCGAATAGAAGTATCTGTACCAGGCTCATCTATGGCGCGGACTTCACCGCCCGATGTAGCAATCGCTAGGGCTTCTTTCGATCCATCAATTAATAAAATAGTCTGCCCCCACAACAAAGCATCATAGAGTTCATCCCATTGAACAAGTGTCTTCAGACCACCGATTGGAACAATTTTATCTGTGATTACTTGAACCAGATCATTTAATGTCCTTTGTTCATTACTCAGCATGACGTTCAGCAAGACTTCCATGACAAATTGATTAATGGTTGTATTGTTAACAATGCCATCCACATAAATAATTGCGGCTTGAAGCTCCTCCTCCGAGCCCCCTATCGTAAATTCACGAATAATTATATCTCCACTATTCCCTGTCTTTTGTCGAATCTGCTCTAAATTGACTCTTAATTCTGTTGAATCAATCGGAATTGAAGGGACGGTCCATTGTGGATTGCTTCCAGCACTTTTGCCACTTGCATTGCCATCCTTTGCCATGCCCTTCACCTTTCTCTCCATTATTTGCTGCTCTTTGCGTGATTATTCTACCCATTAACAGCAAATATTATTGGAAGATTAACAATGAAAGCAGGGAAGTGGTATGAAAATATTCGTCGTAACTATACTCTTATTAATCTTAGTAATAGCACTGACCTTTCTGCTTGACTTCATTTCACTCTTTAGCATACAAGAAACATTTCGTAATCTAATGGCTTCTTTTCGCGTCATGAGTACCTCAGAACTCATTATCTTTAATTTCTTGATTGTAGGCACAATAACTTATTTAATGTGGCCACTGGTACAAAAATGGCTACCACAGCAATCTCCATCATCGCAAGGTCAACCATCCGAGCATGTCGACAAGACCCAGACGAAATAGTAATCATCTACATCGATTTCGATCTTCCAGCCATCTGTGAAATTAACTACCCTCCTTTATAAAAATAAACCCCATGTCTGATGACATGGGGTTTAAAAATTAGCTTTTAATATGTGACGTTTAGATTGCTGATCACACTAACCAATAAATTCTTGAACCCACTCGCTGTTATAGTAACCTATTCCAATTTCAGTAAAGGAACTATTCAGGATGTTGGCACGGTGACCAGGGCTATTCATCCATTGATTCATTACTTCTTCCGGGCTCGACTGGCCTTTCGCGATATTTTCCCCTGCTGTATTATAGGAGATCCCAAATGCCTTCATCATGTCGAACGGAGATCCGTAGGTTGGTGACTGATGGTCAAAATAATTGTTGTCGGACATATCCTGCGCTTTAGCCAAAGCCATTTTCGACAGCTCACTATTCAAACTAAGGGGTTTCAAGCCTGCGTTTGTTCTTTCTTTGTTTACCAGTTCCAATACTTTCTGCACAGATGCCGATGCATTGGTGGAGGTTTGCGGATTAGCAGAATATTGTGGATTGGACGATTGTTGCGGATTAGCAGAATACTGTGGCTTAGCGGATGTTTGCGGATAAGTGGTTTGATCCCCTGTTGTACCACCTGTAGGTGGAGTAGTGCGGATAAACCCATCCAGCCATTTCGTTACATCGCCGGGTACTTGTTTAGCCTTAATCGTTGATTTCCCAGCATTCTCTGTGGAAATAGAAGACGCTTGAGTTAAGGTTGTTGTTGTAGCTGTTTTGCCAGCATGATGTCCAACCTTCGTTTGTTGAGTAGTCATTTGGTTGTTGGCCGATTGATTACCCGAACAAGCTGTAACGAGCAATAGCGCTACTATTACGATAAATGGTTTAATAACGACCCCTCCTGATTTGGCAAAGTTGTGACTTAATCGAATAAAGTTTTTGTAAAGCACGATTGAATTATTCATTTCAAATTCAAAAAATAAAAAGCAAAAAAATCCACAGCAACATTCGTTGCTGTGGATTCTTTGTAAACTTATTATGTATCGAGATCCGTATTCTTGCTCACGTAGAGCTCACTAGGCTGAACTTGAAATCGTCCGGTTTGCAGCAGCTCTGGTAAACGCCCCATCCGTTCCGCTAAACAAGAAAGACTTTGCTCATGAAAATTAGAAAGCCCCGTATGAATCCGATCTTGAAAAGGTTTAAGCCACCTTGATTCCAAGCCATCAGGACCGAAATAAACCCCAAGCAGAGAGCCAGCCGTTGCTCCGAAGCTATCCGTATCGTTGCCTTGCATCACCTGCTTGCATATTCCATCACCAACATTGTCTGCAAATCGCAGGGTATTAATTAAGGTGCCTATTTCCTGATAAACATCACAGTGACAATAATTCGCATACTTACGGTTAATGCTCTGATACGCTTCCAGCCAGTCATCTGCATTCGCTACCATCTCAAGGCAATCTTTAGTAATCTCGTAGAATCGGCTTCTTTTAGGGACGAATTGCAGAGCCGTATTGATTATTTCAATGGGATCGCGCTGCACGTGAGCAACAGCAATCGCAGCAGCAATGAACATTGTGGAGTAAATGCCGGTCCGGCGATGAGTAAAACTTGCATCCCGCCAAGCTAGCTCAGCAGCCAGAGCAGGTTGACCAGGACAGGCATATCCGTAAGCATCTGCACGAATCGCCGCACCGCATAGTTCCGTACCCTGCACCATAAAATCAGGCCAAGCCTCTATTTCAGAATGATTGAATAGCTCCTTATCATGTTCCAAATAGCTAATCCCTGATCGCATCAAAATAGCCCTTTCCGGCCCCCAAGTTGTACTTATCGGAAGGTGATTTAACCATAAATCCCTTAAATTTCTTTTCGTAAAACCATCACCGAATTGTTCTAGCACCATCATTCCCATTAATGTGTAATTGATATCATCATCAGGTGCTACATAACGAATTCGCCCCCGTGTCGTCTCAAACCAAGACCAATGACGACGATCCAGTGCATGGAGAATTTCTTCAGAAATGTAATCATTCAGTGGCCATTCCCCTACAGAAGTTAAGGCTTGACGTAATTCCGACAAGTTGGGATTTACCTCTATCGGTTTGCCCAGCATTGAGCCACAGACTGAAGCGAGGAAACCTGCTTCTACACGCTTGGAGCTATCCTTCAGATTCAAAATCCCGACCTGACCTAGAGGTCGAGCCGGATCACATTCCCGCCATATCTCATCTAAATCGTTCGGCTCATTGTAAGGCCAGTTGTCCCTCATTGGAATGACAGCCAAGCTATGAGCGAATTCTAGATAGGCATCATAGCTTGCTGGGAGCTTTTCCAACTTAGCTAAATAACCGGAGGTTTGATGCCCCTGCTCGAATTTATTACGCAGAACGCCTTCCAATTGAAGTTTAAGAAATGTGAGTGATGGTAGCATATTGCATCTCCTTTGTCCTCGTATCTATCCACAATACATCAATATCATAAGCTTTAGAAGTAAAAGATAACTAGATAAAAAAGTATTGGTCGAATATTGATTTTCCCTTAATAATCCTTCATCCCAACACTATCGAAACTGCACAATAAACTAACAACAGTCCCATCAGTACATTAAATTGACTTCTATATTTAGATATCATTTTTTTGAAAAGAGAACCACACAAACACCAACAAAAAGTGCCCATATAACCGATGAAAGCAAGAATTAAAGAATAACTCAATAATCTAAAAGAGGAAGAAGGATAGGTAAGGATAAATGTTGATGTAACTGTGATCCCATATAATATCCCTTTCGGATTGATAAATTGTAAAAGCATTCCCGCAATAAAGCTATTGTGTTTATCTCCAGCTGCATCACTTTCTGGTTGTTTACTTGTAATCATTTTAAATGCTAAATACAGCATGTAGACTCCGCCTATTACAGCCATAATAGATTTAATTTGTGGAAGAAGATTATTCAAAAGTAGATTAAAGTAGGAACATAACAATATGATTATAAAAAATCCTGTACCCACTCCTAAACAAAATTTCATTGATTTTTTCAGCCCAACTTGGTTTGCAAAACCCATTGCCATAATATTATTGGGTCCCGGAGTAAAACTTGCAACAAATGCATATAAAAACAAAGAAACAAACACTAAATTATATCTCCCCTTCCAGCTTGTATGCTATAATGTATTCATCAGACGTTATAACGTACATTTGTGCGTTTTATTGTATATCACGATCGTTATAAAGTAAATGGAGACAGGAGTAATTACAGTGGAAGAAATAAATCTAATTATTGCGGAAAATATAAAAAAGATAAGAAAAAGTAAAGAGTTAAGCCTGGAAAAGGTTGCGGAATTAACAGGAGTCAGCAAAACAATGATTGGTCAAATCGAAAGAGGCGAATCGACACCAACCATTACAACCCTTTGGAAAATCGCCAATGGCTTAAAAATTTCATTTTCTGCGCTGATAGATTATCCAAAACCTGACACAAGAGTAATCTTAAGAAGTGACATTCAGCCACTGCTTGAAGATAACGGAAAATATCGAGTGTATCTATCTTTTCCATTTGAAGAAAGTAAACGGTTTGAAGGTTATACCGTGGAGATAGACAAGGGTGGATACCTTGATGCCAATTCTCATATGGAAGGTACCGAAGAATTAATCACCGTGTTTGACGGAGAATTGTCTTTCCGTGTCAATAACAATGAATACCTCTTGAAATCAGGTGATTCTATCACATTCCTCGCAGACAAACCCCATGTATATTATAATCCAGGACAAACAATAACCCGGTTAAGCATGATTTTATACTACCCCTCTTAGCAAAAAAATCCCAAGGCACTTGAGCCTTGGGACTACGTTCTCTATGATAGGGTTGCTAGATGAGTTAATATCCTTTTACAAAAAACAAGCCATCCTTTAGAAAGAACTAAAGGATGGCTTGTTCGTAATGCTTAGAGCGCCGCAATCCGCTGCTGGATGCGTGGAAATAAGGCGAAGGCATTCTCGTAAAATACTTTTTCGTGGTGCTGCTCAGGGACAAGTCGACGGACAAATTCCGCATACAGGTCAATAGGAGCAAGTGGCCAATCCGTGCCGAACAACATTTTCTCATAGTGGTCGGAATACACCAGCGCCCGGCGAAAATGATCCATGAACAGAGGTTCATTCATGAACCGTTCAAAATGAGGCCGATCACCGACTACAAGACCGGACAAATCGGCATAGACGTTTGGATTTTTGGCCACCACTTCGGCGGCATCCATCACCCACGGATCGCCAAGATGGCAAATCATAAAATTCACATCACGTCGTTGAAACGCTAATTCGTCTACCGTAAGAGGATGTGCATACTTAAGCAATCCATTCATCGAGTACGTATCACCGGTATGAATGACGACAGGCGTGCCGTACTTGGCTGCCAACTCATAGATCGGTGAATAGATTTTGTCATAAACGTAATGATGATAGTAACCGGCGTAGAGCTTAATACCAGCCACCTCGGGCGCTTGCAGCCGTGCCTCAATTCGGTCGAGCTCCTCCTGAGCATCCTTGCCTCCGAGCATATTCGGATTGATCCCCACGCATTCCATTAAGAAAGGCGGCACAGTGTCTTCCAAGTCAAGGCCCATCGGATTAGGGGAAGTAGAGTCAGGGAAAGCTCCCTTCGTCTGCTCCGATACCCCCATTCCAATGCCCAGAATAACGTCGTTCTTATCAAACTCCGCTTTGAGCCCGGCAGCAGTGTAATCAACTTTAGAGAGATCCAGTGCTGTTTGATGAAAGCTGTCGATGTCCGACAGATGAATGTGAATATCAATGATCGGCATTTAAGATCTCCTTTTCGTCAGTAGGTCTAGCAAAGGTCAGCTTCAAAAGACTGCGGACATCCTCTGAATTCAGAGCGAGTTCTCCCATGATCAGGAAGGACGGCTGTGTCCAAACGGTTTCTCCATTGAGAAGCGGAAGATGATGATGCACCCCGTGATTAAATACCTTATTGTTCACATACGCCGAGGCACTCTGATTCGGGTGACTGCTCGCCATATGCAGCATATCCTTACGCGAAGATGCCCCAATTCGCAATAGTCCCTTGGCCTCAAGATAGGTTTCAACCGTTCCTAATAAGAACTTGCCCTCCTTGGAGAATTCCATCCATCCTTCGGCATAGACTGGCGAAGGTTTGATATAATTCTCCTCCGACAACGAATAATTCGGCAGGGTCATTCCGCTGTCATTGGTCACCGAATGCAACACACAGAGCACAGGGACGCCGGGGAGCATAAGGTAATGCTGATTAACAACAATCCCTCGGTTCTTTTCCTGCTTCTCGATCGAAGTAGTGATACGTAATCCTTTCCATACATTGCCCTGAACATCCATTTGCTCGGTCCAAGCTGCGCTTCTTGGCTCCTCCAAACGACTAAATCCACCTATGCCTGAAATACCTACACCGAGTCCACCATGCCAAGGATTCCACCAGGAACGTGGTGCTGCTTCCGGGTAGGAGCTATCCAGCCATTCTTCTCCATGGTGCTTCAGGGAATGCACAACACTGCCGAAATCAGGAGCAGCTGCAATAGAAAGTACTCCGTTACTCACAGTGTAAATAGGACCCGCTGGTCCCTCTTCTGTGTCACAGATAACGGCTGCTGTTTCCGTTTGAGGGAACCAGAGGCCTGCTCGCTCTTGAATACGATCCTCTCCACGATAGACGACTCGAACCTTCTGTCCTGATTGGCTGTGTTCTGAAGAAGATTCCGCTTCCTCAGGCGAGAGCTCAAAGCCCGCGGAGTGCAGATTCTGCTCTCTTTGCAGATCCATCTCAGCGACTTTCTGCTCCTCTCCTCTATCCGTTTGTACATATAACTCGAGGCTTCCATTAAGCGGAGTCATCTTTCGTTCGATTAACTCCGCATGAAGCGCCCCCGCCGCAAACGGATTTCCACCGCCGAGCGTTAATTCAAGATGATCATCCAACACCGGTGTGATCGGATCCAGCTGCTTCCGTGCAAAGGTGCGGAAATCCGACCACTTCAGGAAGGTGTTTAAAGCGAACACCAGCGTCTTTGTTCGTACGACATCTCCAGCAGAGATTTGACCAAGATTATGCTCCAGTCCAAGTGGATACTCCGGACGAAGCAGCTTCAGCGAAGGGTCCCAGCAAACGCCGCATGTGACATTTTCTTCCTTGCTAAACAACCAATTTTCCGTAATTTGAGCGCTGTCCCAATAACTCGGATCACCCGAATAAGCATCGCCCATATCTACGTAATGCCCCTGATAAGGCAGGATGAGCCGTTTGCCAAAAAATCCGAAATTCGTTAGCAGATACATATCCTCTTCCAACGTTTGGTTACTCGTATTGCGTACCTCGCTATAAAACTCAGCGATTCCGTTTGCAAAGAGCTTAGCCACTCTTTTTATCTCCAGACCCGGGAATTCATCCGATTCATAAAGGGTCTCTAGAACTTGGCCCTCTCCTTCGGAATAGATCTTTACTTCTTTAGCCTGTTTCTTCGAGAATTCTTCGGCGAATGGTTTACCTAACTTCGGATGGGTTAACCAGAAATTATGGCTCGATCCGGGATATTCAATCCACATCCCATTGTCGTTATTATTAAGATGTACGGAGTAGGTGCCGTTTACAGCCACCCACTGATCTCCGTTTTCCCCACCGAAGCGGCCATGTGTTCCTTTCATTAGCACAGATAATTTGCTGATGAAGGACACTGCCTTCTCTCCAGTCGGAACGGCCGTCACCTCAATATCCCGTGAATAAAGGCCATATGAATTTAGGGTAAAGGGGACTCGGATGGAAGCCTTACTTTTAGCTGGAACCGAGAAGCTTACTGTCCGATCCGCCCACGTCAAAAATTCTTCCTCAGGCAAATCAAAAGAAAATTCCGCTTCCGTTGCAAAATTATTCTCAACATTCAAATATAGCTCAGCGGGAAGACCCGGATACAGCTCACGCTTTGGCAACTCCATCATCATTTTCAGTGGGAATTTAGGAGCAACACCTATACGAAACTCAGCACGCTTGCCACCGATGATCCATTTGCTCATAACCACAGGGTGAGTCTTCTTGTCGTTTTGCTCTTCACGAATCGGATCAAGCTCGAACTCACCTTCTACGATAAGTGTTTCTCCTGGCGCGAGTGTTGGTGCAGCAGACAAGGCAAAACGAATATTTTTGTCATTTTGGCCTTTGATCTCAATAGCCAGATCAGACGCCGAACGATTCTTGATGTGATAGCGAATCTTGTAGGTGGAACCGAATACAAGATCGTGATCGTCAATCTCCGTGGAGATTTCATAGTCAGGTGTATCAAGAGCCGTCAGGCCGCGACCGGTCTTCTCGAATTCTGCACGTAAGGAGAGTTCTCCCTTTTGCCAGGTGTAATCGAAGAAATCAAAACCACGCTCCCGGCGACCATCCGGCTGAATGGGCAGTTCACGGGTACTATCTGCATACCAATCCAGCTGTTCAAAATAAGGAGCGAGTGCTTCCGTTTGCAGAACTGTCGGAATAAAGTTCATCAAATGAACGTAATCCTCATTTTTTTCCCAAAAGAATCCACATTTCTTATACATCGGTACGGCCTTCGTATTGCCTGCCCAAGTAAACAGATCAAGACGTGGCCAGCCCGCTTCAATTGTTGTGCGAACAGCGTTCAAAATCAGGTTACGTCCTACCTTGTATCCGTGATAATCAGGTCGTACATTCAACAGCGGAACATACAAAGCTCCTTCGTCTTGACGGTAATGGGCAAAACTGCAGAAGCCGACCACTTCCTCACCATCAACGGCGAGAAACACATTCAGGTTGGACGAGATTTCCATCTCGCGGCGTACTGTATCCTCTGTTCTCTGATTGGTGCCTCCACCCCAGCTTTCGTTGCTACGGTTCCACATTTCTGCAACCGCCTTAGCGTAAGAAGGATCATATTCTATAATGCGGATTTGTTCCGCTGTAGTCTTAACAGTCATGCTCTCAGCTCCTTCTCCCTCAAATAGAGTATGTATACAACTTTATTCAAATAACTCCTACGAGTTCTTATTATACTATTAATTGGAAGGCTGTTACGAGGTAAAAAACTCTTTCTCCTTATTTTCTACATAAAGCCACTGCCAGCAGAAAGCTACAGAATAAAAAAGCTGTCGAGACTCCCTCGACAGCTTAGAATCTACTCTATGAGCAGCATTTCTATTTAACAACTCTCCACATGATCCGCTGATCTGTTTTTTAAATTCGCGATACCTACAATACCAATCAACAACACGCAGAAAGAATAAGGAAGTGCCATATTCGCGGTGTATAAAGCTGTGCCTATAACTGGACCTATAAATGATCCGCCACCTTGAAGGGCCGCAATAAAGGAAGCAACGCTTCTTTGCTCATGGTCTTGAACCGCCATTGAAGCACCCGCACTGTAGCCAAGCAATGTAAAGCCGATGCCAATTCCCAAGAATGTAAAGTCCACATAAGCAAATCTGATAAACAATAATAAGCCTAGCAGACCCAAAGCCACAAATAATAGCCCTACGAGCAGCACCTTCTTAGGATGCCATTTGAGATATTTGCTGATCACAATTTGCGAGAGCACCACCATTACTCCCGAGATAGCCAGACCCGTTCCAATTAACTGAGTGGCTTGCTGGGTACTGTATCCAAGGCTGTCTTGCACAAAAAATCCGATAGTAACCTGCACGATATTCAGAGCAAACGATAGCAATAGTCCAATCCATAAATAGAGGCGTATCCGTTTGTCGTTGGGTGAAAGTGAAATCGCCTGCCGTTCGATCTCGATATTCTTTTCTTTAGGAATAAACACTAGAAATAAAATAGCCAAGGTGAATAATAATATGGCTGCGGCGTACATTGGTGAGGTGAGTCCCAGCGAAGCCATTCCTCCGCTCATTGCAGGTCCTACTACGAAGCCAAGTCCATTGGCTGCACCGAATAATGCCATTCCCTGAGTACGGGTCTCTTTTGTACTCCAGCCCATAACATAAGCTTGTGCTAATGCTGGAATACCTCCAAAGAAAAAACCGGCGATTGCGCGAAGTATAAAGAAACTCCAAAACAGGCTAGTTTTGCTCGCAGCATGTACTGCATAATCAGCCAGCAGTGCAAAAATGACTAGTGTTGCCATATAGACGAACATGATCGAAGCGAGCAGCCATTTCCGGCTCATGAATGTTTGTTTTTCCCAGAAATATCCTCCGAGCAGCCAGCAAAGTCCCGCTACCGATACCAAACATCCTGATTGAAAATCACTAAGTCCCAAATTTCGAGCAAGCGGTCCAATAATCGGATTAAATGCAGCTATCGATATCATCCCTGTCAGTACAATTAGAAACATAATACCCAATCTGTATTTCATGAAATTCCCTTCTCCTCTCAAGTAAACCAAAACAATGTACGATTCATAATCGCTGTGTTCATGGTACTATGCTTGGAAGTCAGGCCTCTACCCGTTGGCGGATTACTTTACTGGTTATCGGGATTATTAGTTGAACACAAAAAAACTGCTCCTAAGAGCAGTTTAAGTGATAGCCTTTTAATCTACCGTCCCAATATTCTCCAAGTGCAATGAGCTTTCGGAGCTAACACCCGCTTCCGTACTCAGAGTAGTAAGTGCTTGTTTAAGATCCTCTTTATTCACATACACGTATGGACTCTTCCAAAGAGATTCCACATGTAAGGAATTGATATGATCTGGTTTGAGTTTAGGGAAGTTCAACAACCATTGCTGGAGATCTGCTTGTGGAATATCAGTCTTCACATTTTCACCGATGATGTCCAATACATTCCCCCATTGGGACACGCCTTGGAAATTCCCTAGCTTATCCAGAATCTGCTTAATTACTTGCTGCTGTCGATCATTGCGCTGAAAATCGGAGGATTCAGCCGTTCCTTGATTCGATTTGCGGTAACGCACAAAGTCAAGCACATGTTTGCCATCCAGCTTCTGCAAGCCCTTCTTTAAGTTGATGTTCGTTCCATCTGCCGAATCGATATATTTCATATCCATATCGACATCAATGGTTAGCCCGCCAAGCAAGTCCACCGTCTCCTTCAGCACATCAAAATTCACCACAACCATGTGATCAATTGGCAGACCTAGTAAATTGCTGAAAAACTCTTTTGTATTAGGGATAGCTTCAGTTTTATCTTTTATGTAATGGTAAGCATAATAATAATTAGCTTTGCGAGAGGGCAACGATTTAGGTTTTAGCAACAAATCCCTCGGTATAGATAAGAAACTCGTCGACTTCGTGTCAGGATTGAAGCTGACAAGCATTAGCACATCGGTATTCATTACCCCACCACCACCGTCCCGACTATCTACCCCGGCAAGCAGAAAAATCATAGGTTCAACCGATACCGTCGCCTTTTTTTCCTCTGGGGCAGCGGTTGGCTGGACGTTGACTGGAGCAGCCATGCGCTCTATCGCGTTATCCGTCTTTTTGTATAAATACCCTGCATATACTCCAATTCCGATAATCGTTGCGCCTAAGACAAGTCCAATGCTCGTCAGAATTTTACGAGTTGTTGTCCACTTGCGTTTGTTAGTCATAATTCCCTCCACTCAGTTCCAGTAGCTTTTTCAATCCGTGCTTTCATCCTTATGGACTTTCACACTTAGCACTATGCCAATCGCAATCATATTAGTAAGTAACGAGCTACCTCCATAACTAATAAACGGCAAGGATATCCCCGTCAGGGGCAGCAATCCAAGATGCATTCCAAGGTTAACAGAAACTTGAAAGATAATCATGGCGATAAACCCGGTGACAACATATGCCCCTGCACGGTCCCTGCTTTCGAGTGCGATAAAGATCATTCGATAGACGAGCAATAAATATAGCATCAGCAAAATGGATGAACCTATAAAACCGTATTTTGCACCGATGACTACATAGATCGAATCGGAATACGCGTATGGAATATATCCTTTTCGCAAAAAAATACCTTCACTACCCGATAATCCACCGGAGCCAATGGCTATCATTGCGTTTTTGACATGCCAAGATTTATCGGGATCACTCTGCGGGTCCAAAAAAGCCTGAATTCGTGACAATTGATGGGGCTCGACAATCTTGGATAACAAGTCGAAGTTGGCATAATAGAGCCATAATATCGTGCCAATCGAAATAATCACCACACCGAGGATCAAGATCATATATAGAGCACGGATGTTACCTATCCAAAGCATACTAAGCAATATGCCCGCAAAAACGAGCGCTGTACCCAAATCGGGTTGATCCATGATCAAAATAAAAGGAATTAAAAAAACGAAACAAACCGGCACTAAATCTTGAAAAAAGCGAAGCTGCTGTCCTTCTCGTTTACCCAATAGATGAGCAATGAGCAGCACCGTACATATTTTAGCCAGCTCGGAGGGCTGGAGCTGAAAGCTTCCAATACTTAACCAACGCACGGCACCATTGAGGTTCTCCCCAACCAGCTTAACTAGCACAAGTAGACCAATACCCACGCTATAAAAGAGATATGCTAACCAACCTAATAGAATCTTATAATCTACCAATGCGATGAATAACATGGGTATGCAAAATAAAGCAAATAAATACAACGAACTGATGTAAAGACCATCTAACCGTGTATCCGTAGTCGCGCCATAAATAGCAACAGTACCAATACCAACTAGGCATGTTACGAGAAACAGTACGGATCTGTCCAGCTTTGCAATTTTGGTGGTGAGAAACATGATACAACCTCTATTTAATTTCTGTATTTTTCTTGTTGTAAAATGAGCATCATAAATAATCCGCCTGAGCACTAATACATCTTGTTTCAAGATGAAGCTGAAGTGCAGCGGATTATAAAGTGGTATGATTATCTCAGATCAAATTTGTCCTGATACGCCTTCTTCGATAACAGCTTTAATTTATCTTCACTCAGCGTATAAATATCCAGCCCGTTCCCTGCCTCGCCCAATGACCAGCCCAGCGCGAGCTCGTTATGGCCATCATCATCGACATCATAGAATTCGGCATAATCCAAGCCATACCCAAACCCCTCAACCTCCGAAATCTTTTGCCACGCTTCATTTTCCTGCCTAAGCAGCATTGCTTTTATAGAAGAACCTTTGTTTTTGCTGTATTCATATACAACTACCGCTTCATCGATTCCGTCTCCATCCATATCCCCAAAGGAGATAGCATTATCCTCTTGTCCATCCAACGGAGTTATCAATTGAGCTTTGTCGGGAAGCCATTTGATAAATTCCTGGCTCGTTTTGTCTCGCTGCAGGCTTGCTTCTGATGATGGAGGCTTAATCAGCTCTCCTGGTGTCGCCGGCACTCCGCATCCTCCGAGCAAAAGTATCGTTGTTAACATAGCACCTATCTTTATGAATTTGCTCGGCATTTGGATCATCGACTCCTCGCTTGTCCGCATATATAGTATTTTATCTGTGAAAGAGATGAAAGTGGTTATGAAATAGTTAAATTTGAGCTCTATTTATATCGGCAAGTCAAATTGGACAATCGTCCCCTTACCTAAAGTACTGCTTATACGCAGCTCGCCATGATGCAACGTAATAATCTGTTCCGAGATGGACAGTCCCAAACCGCTGCCTGACGCCTGTTGATCCCCTTTGTAGAATTTTCGCCGCACATTCTCTAAATCCGCTTCTGCGATGCCTGACCCAGTATCCTCAACCGTAATTACAACTTTCCCTGGAACCGTATGGGCAGTAATAAGAATTCGACCAGAGGAGCTAGTAAATTTGAGCGAATTATCAATGAGATTAATCATGACTTGCTTCACACGATTCTCGTCAGCTTGAATGACAGGCAGATTCTCTTCTATTTTCACTTCGAGCAAGATGCCTTGTCTGGTTGCTCTAGGGGTGAGTTGTCTGCCAATATGCTGCAACAGCTCTGTTAGCTCCACAGTTGTGAGGTGAATTGCGATTCTTCCGTTATCCAATTTGGAGAAATCCAATAATTCATCCACCATATGAGTTAACCTGTCACTTTCAGATTCAATGATATCTAGCCCATCATGAAACAGAGCCTGGTTACTCTCCCCACCCGCCTTCAAGGTGATTACCCAGCCTTTGATCGAGGTCAATGGCGTACGCAGTTCATGGGATACGGATGCGATAAAATCATTCTTAAGCTGTTCACTTTTCGAGATTCGACTGGCCATCATATTCAATGTATCTGCCAAGGAACCAAGCTCGTCTTGATAGCGCTTTTGTACTCTTATGCTAAAATCTCCTTCAGACATTTGGTCTGCTGCCTGTTTCAGATCTTTAATGGATCTGGTTATGGTCCAAGATAGTAATAATCCAAGCAAGGTGACGATACCAATCACGAGCAAACCTACCCCGATCAGCAAAACCGCAATTTGATTTACTGTATGTATCGTTTCCGTTAAGGAGGTAATAAACCTCACTTCCCCGACGATGTTACCTTTGGCTTGTAAAGGATACGACACCGTAAAAATAGCTTCCTCCGTTACAGGGTCCTCACCCTTCCAACTGTCAGGCTGCCCTTGTATGGCTGCTTGCACATCCATGTTATCTGTCATCGTAAAATCGCCTTGGATTCCATTAGAATCCTGCAGCAGCCGACCTTCAGCATTAATAATCTGTACCTGTGCATCGGAATGGCTGGCAAAGCCCTTTAACAGCCTATCCGATTGTGCCTCTAAATCCTCGTCGCTAAAATATTGCTGATAAAAAGAAGCCGACAGTTCTGCTTGATTCATCAGGGTTTGCTCTATATTATGAAAATAATAATAACGTACAGATAAATTAAGAATAATCTCAAGAATGAGCACAGTAAGACAAATCACTACAAAATAGCTTCCTACTAATCTTTTCTGAATACCCATTCTTCAACCATCCTTTCTAAAGCGGTATCCGAGCCCCCATACAGTCTCAATCCAATGCGGGTTAGAGGCGTCCTCTTCAATCTTCTCTCTTAGCTTACGCACGTGAACATCTACTGTCTTTGGATCACCAATAAAATCCTCACCCCAGACCAGGTTCATTAATTCATTCCTAGATAGTGCTGTATCCGGATGCTCTAAAAAGGTCTTCATCAACTGGAATTCCTTCGGGGTTAATTCAATAATGTCATCGTGCTTAAACATCTTGTTCGAGTTCAAATCCAGACGAATCGGTCCAGCTTGAAGGATAGTTTTTTGCGGTTTTAAAGCTGTTTCTGTACGACGCAATATCGCTTTGATCCGTGCCACCAGTTCTAATGGATTAAAAGGTTTCACAATGTAATCGTCGGCACCCATTTCAAGGCCATTGATTTTATCCAGATCTTGTCCTCTTGCTGTTAAAAAAATGATAATGACCCCAGGGTCCTGCTCTCTTAGCTTCCGGCAGATCTCAAACCCATTTAAATCCGGCAACATGATGTCCAGAACAATAACGTCTGGCCGGTTCGCCTCAAAGCTCTGCAATGCTGCTTCTCCACAAGCAGCCTCACTAACCACAAACCCACTATTCGTTAAATTGATAGCTATAAACCTTCTAATATTATCGTCATCTTCCACAATAAGTACTTGATTGCGTTCTACAGTGTTCATGCTCTTCACCCCTATAACCCAGTATTCAAACATGCAAAAAAAACAAAAAAACTCTCCCAGTAAAGAGAGAGTCTTGTCTCAGATCCCTGTAATTAAATCACAAGTGGATATTACTCTATATCTCTATGCTTGTCAAAAATCTAATCCAAATACACAGCCTTACCCGTTTGTGCAGATTCATAAATCGCTTCTAATATTTGCGAAACAACATATGCCTGTTCAGGTGTTACAACCGGGTCTTTATCCTGTTCAATAGCCTCGATCCACTTTCTTAATTCGATGTCAGGTGCACTTTCTGCTTTACCTTCATAGTAAGCCACGCCGCCTGCCCCAAGCTCAATTTTATTAGTGTACAGCTTGCTGAATTTCTCTCCGTTAATTCTAAGTCCATCCTTCATATCTGCACCTGCTTCAGTCCCGCTCAAGCTGCATTTCGCTTCATGCACATCCAGAGAATTGAGTGCCCAGCTCGCTTCCAGCATAATTGTAGCGCCATTCTCCATTACGACCATCCCAAAGGCTGAGTCCTCCACGGTGAACTTTTTAGGGTCCCAAGGTCCCCAAGCGTTGGCGGCCTCTTCTTTTTGAGACAGTTCGTGATATTTGGTGCCCAGCACGACTTTTGGTTTATAGTTATCCATCATCCACAGCGTTAGATCCAGCGCATGGGTTCCGATATCGATCAGAGGTCCTCCACCTTGCTTCTCTTCATCGAGGAATACTCCCCATGTCGGTACCGCTCTCCGTCTGATGGCGTGTGCTTTTGCAAAATAGATATGACCAAGCTCCCCGGACTCACATGCTTTTTTCAAATATAAGCTGTCTTCTCTGTAGCGGTTGTCATATCCAATGGTTAGTTTCTTGCCTGTACGTTTCGCTGCTTCCACCATTCGTTTGGCATCTGCTGCCGTCTTGGCCATTGGTTTTTCGCACATAACATGTTTTCCTGCTTCAAGGGCTGCAATTGAAATTTCTGCATGAGCATCATTCGGCGTAAGCACATGAATAATATCAATCGAATGATCTTTTAATAGTTCTGTGTAATCCGTATATACAGCAGCTTCGCTAGTACCGTATTTCTCCGCTGCTTCATCAGCACGTTCTTTAATAATGTCACAAAAAGCTACGATTTCCACTTTACTTTGCTTGCTCAAACTTGGAAGATGCTTGCCATTCGCAATTCCACCACATCCAATAATTCCTACGCGAAACACTTTACTCATATCTTTCACCCTCACTTCTAATTAGTTTGTTTTGTATTTCGATAAGTTGCTGGAGTCATGCCTAACCGCTTGCGAAATACGATATGCAAATACGTGGCATTCGTAAATCCTTCCGTTTGAGCGATTTGTTCGATCGGACAATTGCTTTCTTCAAGCTTACGGCAGACCGCTTTCAACCTTATATCCTCAAGCGCCCTACTGAAAGATTGATCGGCGTTAACTTGTTTAAACACTCGCTGCAGCTGCCTTGAACTAATATTCAGCTTTTCAGCAACATTCTCCAAGGTAACAGCTCCTGAATAATTAGCTTCCATATATTGAATGGCATATTGGTACCGATAAGTTGACATATCTCTAACAGGTGCTTCTGTTCGAATTCCACCTGCATCATACGCTCTTACTGCCTTTAATAAAATGCTGATTACGAGATGTTTAATGGAAGTGTAATATCCCGTCAGTTTACCTTCACAAGCTTCATAGGCTTCAAGAAAACATTTCATAGCGCTGTGATAATCTTGCGCTGGAACTAGTGGTAGCTGCTTTAGCTTCTGAACACAGGTCTCAGCCTCCGCAACCTCCCAAGGATCAACCTCCTCTCTGATCTTCTCTTTGATGTCCACATGTAGACACAGTTCTTCCATAGAATCATCTGGATCCGCCTCTTGGCGGTGCATGACACCCGGTCCGGTTAAATAAAACATTCCCTCAGACAAGGGGTATTTTAAATCGCCAAGAGTCACTTCTCCCTTTCCTCTTGGAATAAAATGAAATTCGAATTCAGAATGATTATGGAAATCTATGACTCTTCCCGGCGGAAAAGAGGTCAAATGAAATCTAAGAACTGTTATCTCGTAATGTCCCCATTGGATTGAAATATCCAATCTTTCGAGCATATCATGCTTCTCAAACATCATCTCATAGGGAAAGTTACTCAATGTTAAATCCTCCTAACAGGTGGAGACCGGTTAAGCGTCTAGATCTGCTAACCGAATCATACGAGCTTCTTTAGCAGAACGATTCGCCGCCTCCATTAATCTCGTAAGCTCCACAGCAATTTGAACATTCTCGGTGGCGAAAGTATCCTTTTGGATATGATTAACCCACTGATGGAATGCGCTTTCACGATTAGCATGTAGCGCTACTTCTTTCCATCCTTCCTCTTTGTCAGCGGATTTGTTACTTCTAAGAAGAAGCTTATCCTCTGGTGTTCCGTAAAGAAGAGTTCCCTCGGTTCCATGTACCTCGATGGTAAACGGCGAATGACTATTCACGAAACCAGCCTCGACCACACCAATTGCTCCTGATTTCGTAAATAATGTTACCACTGCATTATCTTCTACTTCCTTGCCCGTTACATAACCAAAATTAGCACTTACACCAGTCACTTCTTGACCTAAGAAAAGCTTTGTCAAATACATAGGATGACAGCCCAGATCAATCAAAGCTCCGCCACCACATTGTTCCAAGCTATAGAAATGATCGGGAAGCCAGTTTGCTGTAGCCCCATTATGGGATAAGCGTACTCTAACGTAAGTAATCTCTCCGAGCAGTTCTTGACTTAGAACCTCTTGAATCGTTAATGCGTATCCATCATTTAGACGTGGCAAGGATACGGTCAGCTTCACCTCGTTCTCTTCCACTGCACTTATGATCTCTTCAACTTCTTTATGTGTGGGGGCAATTACTTTTTCCGTAAAAATATGTTTGCCCGCTTTAGCCGCAGCAACAATTACATCTCTGTGCACATTGGTCGGCGCATCCACTATGACGGCATCTATATCCTCTTGCGCAAGCAGTTCATCCAGTGATTCGAAAAAAGGAACATTTAAGCTTTCGGCAGCTTTTTTCCCACGCTCTGCATCTTCATCCCAAACTGCAGCCAATACAGTATCCTCATGTTCTTGAGCTTGCTTCGTATAGTCCCAAGCATGTACATGCCAATAGCTAATCTTACCAATTCTTATCGTCATTTGCTTGTGCCTCCCGTATATATGTTATTCTGACATCTACTAATAAAATATCACATAACAAAGCCCTTTATTAGTAGGAAAATGCGACATTATATATATAATATTACGACGCTATCGTTTCATATGATGTACAATTTCCATTTAATCACTTCTTACATTACACAACCAAACCATATGATCGGAATTGGGTCCCCAATAATCTTTTACTACCTTATAAGGCTCCCCAAATTTACGCTTCCACTTGATTTGTGCACGTTTATAGCCACTGTCCAAACAAAATTGCTCTATCCCTTGTTCGTTTAGAAATATCGTCATTTTCTTAATTAATGCCGAACCAATCCCTTGCCCCTGATAGCTTGGCAACACGTATAAACTCCCCAATTCCCCCAAATGATCCAACTGATGTTCTGTACAGATTTGAATAGTCTCACCACAGGGACCATAGGAAATCGTACCCACAACCTTCTCATTGATTTTAGCGATAAAGAAATAAATATCCGAGTTTGCCTGTTCCAGTGAAGATAGCGCCTTTTGCTTTTTATGATCGGTTTCACTTTGTATATCCTCAAGTAAGTGACCTAATCCCTCTTTGTAAAAGGCATCCGATATTGATTCTTCAAATACCCGGCATGTAGATACATAATCGCCCTCGGTGAGTGTACTAATAGTTAAATGCTTTGTCTCATTCATTATGTTGATCTCCTCTGCAATAATGTACTATAAACAATCAAGTTATGAGGTTTATATTCATAAGACAACTTTTACTGGAGGTCATCATGAATATAATTTCCTTTTTTCTCTATTGCATTGTAGTTACATGTTCACCCGGTCCTGCCAATATTGTTATTCTTTCTTCCGTGCAACATTCAGGGGCTAAGAAAACCATGCGGTATGTATACGGGGCTACGATGGCTTTTGGTCTATTGCTTATCCTTTCTACCTTGATGAATCGTGTTCTGGTGGAGGTTATCCCAAATATCCTGATCATTATGCAAGTCGTCGGAAGTATATATATGCTCTATCTTGCTTATAAAATCTTTAAAATGGGTGCAATGGAAGACCAGCCTAATCCAAATGCCAATTTTCGGTCAGGTTTACTTATGCAGCTTGTGAATCCTAAAGTGCTCTTATTTACTTTAACAGTCATTCCCAGCTATGTAATGCCATTCTATACTTCTTCTCTCACCTTATTTATGTTTGTTATAATTATAACTGTGATCGGATTTTTTGCTTTTACGACATGGGTTGTATTTGGGGCAATCTTCAGAGCATTTCTGCAAAATCACCAAAAAGTTCTAAATACTTTGATGGCACTATTTTTAGTATACTCTGCCATTATGATATCGGGAATCCTATAAGTCGTGGAGGTTAAGAGCGTGGAGAAATTCAACTATAAAAAGTCAGCAGATATCCTAACATTGTCAGCTAGCATGAGTGATTTCACTTATAAAAAACATTGCCATGAGGAATACGCAATCGGTGTCACCTTACGTGGCATTCAGCAATATAACCTTGATGGTAGCTTGCAATCCTCTCATAAAAATGGCGTAATGCTATTTAATCCCGAGCAAACGCATGACGGCAATTCATATGATAAAGCAGGTATTGATTATGTCATGCTATATATCAAGCCAACCTTGATACAAGAGATCCTAGGAAAAAAGGAACTTCGCTTCGCCTCTCCCATCCTATACGATGACAAATTGGTACAGTGCATATTAGCGCTAAGTCATGCCATCCAGAATGGCAAAGAGGAGTCCTTGTGCAGTGAGCTGTTGTTAAACCTGGTTCATCAAGTATCTAATACTGAACTAGTTACAGAGCACAGGATAAATAATAAATTTGTCAAAAAAGCAAAGGAAATGATGTACTGCAGTTTAGAACATGTACTGAAACTAGATGATCTCTGTAAAGAGTTTGGACTTTCCAAATATCAATTTATCCGAGAGTTTAAGACACATACAGGAATATCACCTTATCAATTTTTCTTAAATTGCAAGGTAGAGCATGCCAAGCAGTCCATTGAGAAAACTAAGGATATCTATGCCGCTGTAGTAGATTGTGGATTTGTGGATTTAACTCATTTGAACCGGCATTTTAAAAGCGTGTTTGGCATAACCGCACATGAATACAGGTTACAACTGCATTGAGCAGAAGTAACCTGTATTCATCATGATTTATGAAATTTGACCATTCACCATTGTCCAGCACACTTTAAATTCATCATCCAAGAGGACCAGATCAGCATCAAAGCCGGATGTTATTGTCCCCTTTTGTTGAAGTCCAAGAATATTGGCCGGCGTAGTTGAAGCCATCTTTACGGCGTCTATCAATGGAATTCCAGTTTCGACAGTATAACGTAAAGCTTCATTCATAGTCACTGTGCTTGAAGCTAGCGTTCCATCCTTCAGTCTCGCTACCCCCTCGGATACCGTAACATGATGGCCTCCGAACATATAATCCCCATCACCTAGTCCCATAGCTTGCAGTGCATCTGTAATCAAGACCATTCCTTCTGGTCCTTTCAAGGTATGCATTAATCGAATAATTGCAGGATGCAGATGGACGTTGTCCACAATCGCTTGAAGACTTACATGCTTCTCTTCAAAAGCAGCCACAATTACCCCTGGATCTCGATGATGGATAGGCCGCATGCCATTAAAACAATGCGTAACATGACTTGCCCCCGACGCAAAGGCTTGTTTAGCTTCTTCATATGTGGCATCCGAATGAGCGATGGCTATAACTACACCCTTTTCTTTCAAAAAGGAAATGAGCTCCATCCCTCCCGGTAACTCCGGAGCAATTGTAACCATCTTAATGAGTGAACCCGCTTCTTCAAAAATCAGGTTCATTTCCTCTAAGTTGGGGTGGCGTAGATACTTTTCGTTCTGCATTCCTTTTCGCTTCGGGTTCAAGTAAGGTCCTTCTAAATGAATACCTGCGATCTTTGCGCCCACTTCATGTCCGATCACACGCTTGACACTACGAATCATTTCTAAAAGATCTTCTAGCGTAGAACTCACAGAGGTAGCCAAAAATGAGGTACAGCCAGATGAAGCACAAGCACTTGAGACCTCTTGAATACTCTTTTCCGTACCGTCCATCATATCGAAGCCATTGGCGCCATGAATATGAACATCTATCATCCCGGGTACTAATAAATGGCCACCACCATCGATCCGTTCATATTGTCCCTCTGGAATCGAAAGATCCTCTGTATCTATCTTTATGATTTTCCCTTCAGAAATCCACACATTAGCCGCTGGGACAATACGATTCTGAAGCGCCACTTGTACATTTTGCAGAATATAAGACATAAATATCCTCCTCTGTTTTGTTATCAGTCTTGCTCTCGAGCCTCTTCAGTTTCTTCTGGACATTCAATCACTGTGATGTTCTTCTGATCTAGAATTTCTCTGATCTCACTGGGGAGTTCCCGATCGGTAATTAGAATGTCAACGAACTCAAAGTCTAGACGGAAAAATGATTTGCCAATAAATTTGGTGTGATCAGCCACTAAGATGACTTGATCTGATCTTCGGGCCATTTCTCTCTTCACCCGCACATCTTCTTCATATGGATAATAGAGTCCATCAGCACGGATCGCGGATGCTCCAATAAAGGCTTTATCAGCACGGATTTCACTAAGTTTATCGATAATAGAAGGGCCATATAACAAGCGGTTTTTCACATTCAAGTAACCACCAAGAACATAAATTTGCAGATCCTCCCGCTGTGACAAGATCCCTACGTTATCAATCGAGTGCGTGACAACCGTAATATCCTTCGCGCTGATCTGTTCTGCTACAAACTGCACGGTGGTTGATACATCTAAAATCACAGTCTCATGATCTTGGATAAGCTGCGCCGCAGCCTTCCCTATCCTCTGCTTACTCTCAGATTCATCGATCAATCGATCCTGATAAGATAACAATTCTTTTTGTAACTCAGGTAACGATACCCCTCCATGCGTTCGGATCACAACACCTTCTTGTACTAATCTAACAATATCCCTACGTGCGGTATCTCTGGATACATCAAATTGCGTACAGATCTCTTGAACACTCATCGATTGGTGTTGTTTCAAATATTCGAGTATTTTTAACAATCTCTCCTCTTGAAACATCATGTATGCACCTCCTAAAGTCATCATAAGTTATTAAGTAAGTATTTGCAAGTATTAAATACGTAATCATAAGTATATGTAAGTATTTTTCGCAACTTATCTTCATTGATATTCGCAAAAAAGACGTTAGCCAGATGAATGTACATCCGTTAACGTCCTTCAATTCACTTCATAGTGCGATTCCAACTCTTTTGGATCTTTCGAATAAAAACGATTTGCCCCACGTGATACGCGTTATGTGTTGTCACATTGCCTATTACTTCCCACCACTGACTGCCTTGGAATTCTTGAACATCGGCATCCAATTGTTCCTTTGTAATCAGTTCCTGCCAACGTAAAAGAACTTCTAAGAGTTGTTGTTGAAGCTCTTGGAACTTTACTCCTTCTGCAACGACAAAAGTATTATTGTTATCCACTGAAGGAACCGCATGGATACTCTTTTCTTTATACCTTGTTTGCCAAGTTTCATTCCAGTAGAGCAGGTGCTGCACTACCTCAGCAATACTATTGCTTTCTTCCGTTACTTTCCAAAATGCTTCTTCTTCGCTTAAGTCTTTTACGGCTACCTCAAAGGGCACATACCAACTTGGATCATTCGCATTAGCTAGCAACTGGTTAGCCAGAACATCATATACATGAAACATTCTTACTTCACCTCATTATTTAGATCATTATCAGCAAATCAAGTGCCGCAGAAGGTTCGATATGGACGTGCTGATTCCTCAGGTAGTGCCGAGTATTCATCCTGTTCAGGGGAATAAGCGTAAGGATTGGAAAGAGCTTTAAGCAATTGCTCCATCACACTGTAATCTTCCTGTTGTACTGCCGCTTGGAGCGCTTCTTCTACCCTGTGGTTCCGCGGAATGATCGCCGGATTACTATTGCGCATTAGCTGCAGCGAAACCTCTTTCGATTGCTGCTGTCTGCTAAGTCTAGCCTGCCATAACTCTTGCCACTTCGTAAATTCCGCTGCACCAAACAGAGCGGTTTCTTCCAGCTTCTCTAAAGTTAGGGCTCGGAAGGTATTGGTATAGTCTGCCCGATATTTCTGCATCAAATCTAGCAGATCCTCAATTAGCGCTACATCCTCCACCTCTTCGTTGAAGATTCCGAGCTTCGCCCTCATACCTGAGAGCCAGTGATGGTAAGACCGCTCTTTAAAATCTGCAATTTCCTCTTCAGCGAGCTGAATCGCCTGTTCTTGATCATCAGCCAGCAATGGCAGGAGAGTCTCAGCGAATCTCGCGAGATTCCAAGAGGCAATACCCGGTTGATTGCCATAGGCATAACGACCCTGCTGGTCAATGGAACTGAATACCGTTTCTGGATGATACACATCCATGAAGGCGCAAGGACCATAATCAATCGTTTCTCCGCTAAGCGCCATGTTGTCGGTGTTCATTACTCCGTGAATAAATCCTACCAGCTGCCACTTGGCAATTAATTCAGCCTGACGTCCAATCACTTCTCGAAGCAGGAAAAGATAACGATTCTCTTGAGAAACAGCTTCCGGATAATGTCTTTGTAATGTGTAATCTGCCAGAGTACGGACATCCTCAACAGTACCCCACGCTGCAACATATTGAAAGGTGCCCACCCGTAGATGACTTGCAGCAACTCGGGTCAGAATAGCACCAGGCTGCTCTGTTTCTCGAATAATCGTTTCTCCAGTAGTTACCACTGCCAAGCTGCGAGTGGTAGGAATACCCAAACCATGCATGGCTTCGCTGATGATATATTCACGAAGCATCGGTCCAAGTCCGGCTCGGCCATCGCCACCACGAGAATATGGTGTTCTTCCCGCGCCCTTAAGCTGAATGTCTATGCGTTCACCTTGGGGTGTGATCTGCTCACCAATCAGTGCAGCTCGGCCGTCACCTAACATGGTAAAATGTCCGAATTGATGTCCAGCATACGCTTGAGCAAGGGACACAGTACCTTCAGGGACTTCATTGCCTGCAAGATTCTGAACCCCCTCCTTACTATGTAGTGCTGTGCTATTCAGCCCTAAGGTAGTAGCCAATGGTTCATTTAAAATAACTAACTCCGGCTTACGCACAGGAGTTGGTTTGATCCTTGTAAACATGGATTCCGGCAGATGAGCATAACTGTTCTCAAAGTTCCATCCTATATCTATCTTCTCCGTCATAATATCTCCTTTTTATACCATCAGTCTATGCCTTTATGATCTCAGAATAAGTTATGTTAAAATTTAATGCAAATCTTCGCAATAACAAATACCCTTACTGAATAGATAAAAAGACCGCCCAGTTTCCTGCCATTCATGCAGGGAACCGGACGGTCTTAAATTATGATGTTCTAACCTGTTATTACCTTAAGAGAGGCTAATTCGCTCCGTCTTTGGAGAGCATGATATTTAGAATGGTCTTGTCAGTATCCGCCAGACCTTCCTGAACCAGTCGCTCCATGTTGCGGATAGTGTCTTCGACCTCTTCAAAAATAACTCCATCCTTGGTCGAAGGAGCAATATTGTTCATCGCTAGTGTGGCTGCCTGAATCGCCGTATTGGTGGAGGTAGATATCTTCAGCGCACAGGTTGAATTTGCACCGTCGCAAATCATTCCTGATAAAGAGGCTATCGTATTCTGTATCCCATGCTTGATCTGCTCAAGAGTGCCGTCCATGAGATAAATGATCCCGCTATTCGCTCCAACTCCACCTGCAATTCCTGATCCACATAAAGGCGACAACCGCCCAATATAATGCTTGATATGCACAGTGACCAGATTACTTAGTGCAAGCGCCCGAGCCAGCGTCTCTTCATTCTTGCCAAGTAATTCCGCCAAAGATATAACAGGAAGCGTACAGGCGATGCCTTGATTACCGCTGCCCGCTGTTGTCATCACAGGCATTGCGCTGCCATCCATACGAGCATCTGAAGCCGCAGCAGTAGCCGCTATTATTTTGTTCGCTACATCATTGCCGAACAAATTCACAGCAGATTGCTGATTCATCTTCTTCCCTACTTGCAACCCATAATCGCCTCGGAGTCCCTCTTCGGAAATCGCTTTGTTCATCCGAGCGCCTTCCAAGAGGAAGCTAAGATCTGAAAATGGAGCCGTAGTTATAAACTCGAATATCCGATCTACAGAGCCTTCATAGGCTTCAGTATCGGAAAGACCAGGCTTGCCACAATCTGCTTTAGACTTCTTAGGTGTCACTTTTTTCCCGTCCAGAGCCAGATATTCTATATTAGTGTGTTCTTTAGCAAGGATGGCAGTCGCTGTATGATTCTCTGTCTTCACCTGTGCTTCAATATATAATTTCTCAGGAGTGTCCATTATCTCCACTTTTAGCAGCTTTCGATCAAGCAGGTCATTTGCCAGCTTTAGCTCATCCTGAGTCAGACCTGATAGAATTTCCAGCTCCTTGTGCGAACGTCCGACCACCGCACCAAGGGCTGCTGCGATAGGCAGACCTGTCTGGCCTGTCCCAGGGATGCCCACTCCCATTGCATTTTTAATAATATTACCACTGAGATGCAGCTGAATCCCCGTTATTTCTTCCTCGAGAAGCTCTGCCGCCAAGGAGACGGCATACGCAACTGCGATCGGCTCTGTGCAGCCTTCTGCCGGTACGACTTCCTTGTGCAAAATTTCCAATAAGTTGCCCATGTATGCTTTTCCCCCTTCTCTCTCCCACTTGGAGTCATTTCTATATAGTAACGCAGAGTGAAGTTTCAGGGAATCCTTTTTCCTTTTTCTTCTCTAGAAGCTTCTGCTAGATCAACATCTTACATGCTTGCGTTTAAAACCAAGCCGAGCTTTGTCGACTGCTTTTTGAATATTTGCGTACGCGTGAATCAATTTACTCTTTGCCTTATTCTTATCAACTTCAATTGGCCCTACAGTTCTTGCGGTTTCACTGGCCTTATCATGAAGTGGCGAATAAGATACGGCCACTGTGTACATGAAATTATTCATTGCGTATTGGGTACGTTCTGGAGAATCATGAATCGTATTTTCCACCATCTCAAGCATACCAGCAAGCTTGCTTTCGGAAAACTCAACATCCGGCCGACTGCCAAGCAGCCAGCAGTAACAGCTCCAGCCCGCTGACATTCTCAGCTCTTCACCACTCGCGATCCATTTATCGGCAACTTGTTGTGCAATATCTGCTTCTGCCAAGGTTACTGCCACTACAAAGTCGGACAGCATATAAAAATAAGCCGCATCCATCCATCGGTCATAATCCGCTTCCGTCATTGCATTGGGATCAGCAATGATGCCAGCAAAATACATGGCATCATAGTTCCCTGTCGCGTAAAGTTCCTCAGCCAATGGCTGATTTATTTTGGTTTTCTTGAAAATTGGCTTCATTGCTCCGGTAGCCACGCCAAATAGCGGTTCCTTTGCTCCATTAGACATATATATTTTCTTGGTTCGTTCCTTGCCAAGCGCTTCCAGCTCCTGCATGACCATCTCTAAATCCACTATTTAACACTTCCTTTTTCAAAGTTCTTTCCCAAGCTATCTTAGGTTTGTACTAGTTAAAGAAAGTGTACTGTATGGGTTTCCTTGTCGCAAGTTAAGTTTCCTAAGAAATCCTTATGGGTGCGCAAAGAACCACCTATATTATTAGGTGGTTATTACCTCAACCTTTTACAGAACCGATTGTAATCCCAGCAACGATCTTTCTGGACACAAGAAGATAAAGTATAAACGTGGGCAGGAACACCAGAAGTGACGCAGCAAAAATACCCGAGTAATTACCAGTATTCGTATATCCTACTACGATGGATTGAAGAGCTAATGCTATTGGATGTCGATCCGGATTATTAGCAAAGATCAGAGCATAAAAATATTCATTCCAAATCCCCATCACATTAAAAATCGTTAATGTCAAAATACCAGCCTGTGCCATAGGTAAGATGATTTTGATAAAAGCTTTAATCGGCCCACATCCATCGATCGCTGCTGATTCCTCCAATTCTTTCGGAATGGATGCAAAGAACCCTGTAAGCAAAAATACAGCAAAAGGGACATTCGTAAAAATGTATACAAAGATTAACGTAAATGTTGAGCCTGTTAAATTCAATGAATAAAATAACGAAAACAACGGGATCGAGATCAATAGCCCCGGAACTGATAATGCCGAGATAAACATTAAATCAACTAACCTTTTTCCCCTAAACTGAATTCTTCCCAATATATAAGCAGCCGGAGCTGCAACAACAATAATACCTACGCAAGAGGTTACCGTATAAACTAGACTGTTCAAAAAGTACAAGCCGATCTTCGTTTCTTCGAATAATCGGGTATAGTTAGAGAAATGAAATCCGCTCGCCAGTAGTTTGTTCGTAAATATCTCTCTTGTCGTGCTGAGTGAAGCAAGGAATGCGTATCCAAAAATAATAATTGTAAAGATAAGCCAGACTACTAATGGAACATATCGTATGATTCGAGTGATTGAGTGAAAACGCATATTGTCTCCTCCTTCCTAATATTCTAAACGATCCTTCCTAAACAACAGACCAATCAAGAAGGAAAATCCAATAATTGCAACAGTAATCAATACACCAATCGCAGCCCCTGCTCCAACATTAAAAGCTTGCGTATCAGAAATTCTCTCCCCACCAAATACCTTCAAGTACATATAATAGCCAGGAGTCATCGTATGTGGATCATTTCTCCCGAAAATGGAAGACCATACAAAGAAGTTAATGGCTGTAACCGTCCATAACACCAGCGTGGTCTTAAACACATCACGGAGTAACGGAAGAGTAATATGGAAGAACTGATATACTGTGTTTGCTCCTTCCAATAATGCTGCTTCGTAGTAATCATTAGGTATCCGATCCATGGCCGCACCAAGAATTAATAAGAAATAACCAATTGATCCAAAACAAAAAGCGATCAGCATGGATAAAAATAAATGCTGGTCATCCGTCCATTGAATATTGGCTAATTGTTCAAGTCCAAGAAGGCGAAATACATGTGTCAACAATCCAAAGGTTGGATTATACACATACTGAAGCCATATTACTGACATGACAACAACAGATACAGTATTAGGCAGGTAAATCAAGGCTCTCCAGAATCCTTTGAAACGAACGCCGGAGGAAATAAGCACGGAGAAGAAAAAAGCCATAACGAAAACAATGAGTCCACCAATAATCCAAATCTTAAGCACATTTAATGAAGAATTTAAAAAATAGGAATTATGAAATAACCCCCAGTAATTGTCTAAACCAATAAATTTCCATTCACTGATACTACTGTTTATATTAGATATCTCGTAAAAGCTCATAAACACTGCCCGCAAGGTTGGATAAAAAAAGATCGACATATAAACCAGGATAGCAGGCAGAAGGAATAGCATCATAATCGGTTTACTAATTCTCATCTTTGTATCCCCCGCATCATAATGTGCAACTTATTCTTCCTAATACTCTAAAAAAATCTATATGCAGCTGCCGCTATTGACCGCCACATATAGATTTACATTAAATCTAGATTGAACAAAAAGACTCGAGAAAAGGGAACGAAGTGACGGAGGGTAATTTGGAATTGTTATGTTTTATTTACCGGCGTAGAATTTCTTAGCTTCCGCACTTAGCTTCGGCCCGAATTCTTCTGGCTTCAGTTTGCCAGTGATAAGTTCCATGAAGGTAGGCACAATGGTAGCAAGCGTAAAGTCGCCTCCATCACCAATACCTCCACCCCAAGGCATATTTTCTTTTGCATTTAGAAAAGCAGCCTCTGCTTCTGCAAGCATCGCAGGCCATTCAGAATCAATAGTAGCTGGGATCGCAAGTGCATCCTTCGCCATTTTTTCTTGTATCTGCTTACTAACGATATGTTTGATAAGCTCAAAAGCAGCCTCTGCATTCTTGCTCGATTTATTAATGAACATCCCTTGAGATCCAAAGATCAACCCTTGTTTTCCACCTTTACCGTTTCCATTTGGAACATCTGGGAATTGAAACGTGCCCCATTTGAAATCTGGTCCTGAGGTGGCAAGCACTTCATTCGGAAGCCATGTTCCATTTAGATAAGCGGCAGAACCACCAAGCACGAGATCTTGCTGAGCCGCAGGATATTTACTTCCGGCAATTTTATTAGAGAAAAAACCTTTAGCGTTTAAATTAGCCATATCTTTAGCGAATTGAAGAATGATTGGATCATTCCACATCTCACCGGTCTTATCCTGCACAAGCTGGCTTACCCAATCTGCCCCCATCGCATTTGCCAGATAGGATCCAATAAATAAGTCCCGATATGCGTCATCAAAGGTAAGCGGTGCTGAACCTGCTGCTTTGATTTTTTCAGCATCTGCAAGGAATTCGTCCCAAGTGGCAGGCGCTTTTGTTATCCCAGCCTTCTCATACACTTCCTTGTTATAGAAAAAGAGTACTGCATACGGTTGCTGCGGAATCGAATAAATACCTTCTTCTAAACCGTACTTAATGGAAAGCGATTGTATCCAGCTTAACAAGCTTGGAATCATTGAATCCTTTACTGACTTGCCTTCCATTCCGATGGATGGCTCCGCAAGCAAATCATCAAGCTTCATAACGTAATCTTTCATCCCTTGAATACCAGCTGGGCTACCTGGATCGGCTTCCCAAATATCAATTTGCTCTCCTCCATCCAAAGCAGGCTTGATCAATTTTAAGATATCACGACCGGTAAACTTCAGATCCACTTCAACTTCTGGATTAGCTGCCTTGAATTCAGCAACTGCAGACTCAATAACCTTCGCTTGTGGTTCTGTGCTGCTCCACATCGACCAGAATACTACCTTACCTTCTAGTCCAGAAGCTTTAACTTCGGTGGTAGCCTCAGTTGTAGCTGTAGGGGTGTTCTCCTTAGTTGCTTCAGGCGGGGCAGCATTGTTCGTTGTATTGCTTGATCCACAACCAGCCAATAACGTTAGAACCATCGACATAGCAAGCAACAAACCTGTGAGCTTCTTTTGTCTTTTTTTCACGTGTGTAGCATCCCCCTCAAATATGAAAGTGCTTTCACAAGTAAGTATATAACGAAGCAACTCAGGTCTAACATCGACGATATTGAACAAAGCATGCACAATTTTATCTAAATTTCAATCACCTTCAGCATCCTAAAAAAAAGAGAGCTTCGATTAAAATCATCGAAACTCTCTCTTGGTTTAAGCTCCAACTATTCTAAAATCAATGTTATTAGGCGGTGGATTTAAGGTTATAGCTTCCTTCATTAATTCTTCAGATAATACATTGTTTCTGCTCTCTGCTAGCTTCTTAGCTTGATATTTATACCACAGCTCCACAATCGTAACTTCACCTTCACGAATCACAGCAAATTCTTTCTGGAATAAGTTTAATAGGAATTCATTATGATCCAACTCCTGAGCTGCAGCTCCAATAATAATTTGAAGACGATCACTTTGCCTGAACTCTTCAGGAAGTGATTCGTACACACTCCAAGCCTTAGCAAATTGTTTATTTCTAATCAACATGCTAATATACTCATCTGCAAATGCTCTGTCTGGAAAGCCATTGTATAAAGAATACGCCAGTTCATAATAGACCAGAGCCTGATCTGCCTCTCCTCTCTGTTCAGAGGTAATCGCCAGATTACGATAAACCCAAGCAGATGGCTTCAATTCAAGCGATTGATGCCATGCAGTTACACCTTGATCTTCCAATCCATGCTCATAGAGCATAGTGCCGTAATGCAAGTAGGAATCCCACGTTTGATTATCTGCATGCTCTAGACTGGTACGAAGCAATTCCATCCATTCTTCTTGGACCATCCAAGAGGCCGGAATATCTTGCACATCTCCCTCTGGCAAACCACCTTCTTGTAACAGGGCTAACCATGGAAGTTGCGGTGCTGCAATACTGGATTCCAAGAATAAAAATCCATCCGGAATCGACCTTTCAGCATGAGCTTTTCTGCGAATATCCTCGAGTGCTCCCCAGCCTGAGCCTGAGTGCAATAGTTCTGATGGTGTTAAATTAGCATAAGTTTGCAACTTCTCATGAAGAATATACACTTCATCTTCTTGCAATTGTTCATTGACTTGCGTTTCAATAAAATCCCGAGCCTCAGACCAATCCCTTTGATTTGCCTTATGTGCATCCACCTGAGTAACACCGAATATTTGCGTGAAATCCCATATTGAATTCGCAGGCATATCTAGTCCATGCATCTGTGTTGGAGCAAGCCCTGCTTGTATCTCAACATAATTACCTTCGCCTGGCTTCGCTAAGAAATCGCACCATCTTCTACCACCTGCATGGTTGCCCCAGCAAAATAACTTACGATATCTTAAGAGGCTAGTCGAACGTTCGTAGAATAAACTACCATCCTCATAGGCAATCGCTTCCCACGGGGATTTATAATCTGCTTCTGTCTGAAAAAAATACTCGTTAGAGAAAGGAATTCTCATTGGATATGACGAGTCTTCATTTGGAACTGAAGGAAGCACTGGCAAATCTCCCAATCCAAACCCCTTTACTTGGTGATCAATATAGATAACCTTACTAGTGGATGAGAATACTCTTGATTGCAAGGTTTCCGGTGCTGCAATATTTGTCCAATAATACATAGGAACCGACGCTTTGCTATCATTAATGATTCTTACATAGACAGAGAGTTCCTTAGCCCCTTGAGGAAGATGAAAATCAATATGCCAAAAAATGTTCTTACAACGCTCATATTCATAAATTCTTAGAAATTCATTGCCATTATCATCCATCAATTTGGCAGCATGTACGGGAGATGCGGTCGTAAAGGTGTGACCTACCTGTCCCACATTCCATTCAATCCCTCCAGAGAACCAAGCGTTAAGAATCGCTAAATTAGCCGGTTGAAAGACAGGATTTGTATACAGTATATCTTTATTCGTACGTTTATCTTTAAGCGAATAGAGTCTACCTCCATACTCAGGTAAAAAGACTGCTTTTAAGATGTCATTTTCCAATACAATCGACTTCATAACCATCGGTTTTCTTTCACGTGTATATCGATCCTGCATGCGATAAGGTAAATATCTCCCACCTGTATGTTCACCCAGCTGCTGTCTCAATTCTGGCGTAAGTGTACCATTATCCCCCACTTTTGTATGATGGTCTCTGTTTCTGAACATTGGAAGAGGATTCTCTCCTTCTAATAATGCGCCTTCAAGAGTTAATGTTGAAATGACTACACTCATTCACGTCACATCCAATCCCATATAGTTAATCCAATTTTACACTGCTAAATGCTAAAGCTACCATTAACAGAATTGAACAAAACCTGTACGATTTAGGACACTCAATAAACAGGTTTATTCTTTAGAAGAACTTAATTCCCGCACACTCTTGGTTATTTTCTCAACCTCATCTTGCCACTGTTTAACAGTCAGCGTATTGCTCATTAGGCCAGTTATGGGGTTCCATATTGCCTCTACGTCTTTGATGACTAGCTGCGATGCTTGTTTCCATTGAAAAACAATCGGTGCTACATCTTTTTGAGATATTTGAACGGAATCATAGAATATTGGAGAAGTGTATGGCTTTACGATTTCCAGACCATTTTTAACCGTGACTATACCTTTGGATTTCTCCGCGTTTAATTGAACGATATCATCATTGTATTGATAACGCAGGAACTCCTTGGCAAGTTCAATATTCTTCGCCTTGGCGGGAATAAACAGGCTATCCAAATAGGACATGACATACCTCTGATCCCCCTTATTAAACACAGGTGGTGCGAGAAAACCAAATTCGAATCCTTCTTCGCGTGGAGTGCCTTTCATTTCATTCTCTATCCATATTCCGCAGGGAATGAACAATGCCTTACCTTGTAGAAAAGCAGCCTGTGCTTGTGTATGGCTTAACTTAACGGTTCCTGGCATGACATAACCTTTTTGTGCTATAGCACTCAACACCTCAGCTATTTGTCTGACGGAATCGGACCTAAATGCATCCTTCTCATAATTTTCCGCCTTCCAGACGTCTTCCATCCCCCCTACAGATGCCACTGACGGCCAGAAAATAGACTCTAAATAACCCGGAAACAAACCTTGGTAGGTAAATAGTGATCTTCCATCCTTCTTAGCGAGCTCACCTAACTTCAAGAATTCATCCCATGTCTCTGGGAGCTTCCAGCCTTTTTTCTCAAAAAGAGTCTTGTTATAGATTAGCCCCATTGGTGAGGTATAGAACGGTGCAGCATAAATTTTTCCATCCCCTAAGGGATTAGCATAATCTAAAATACCATCCAGCATTTTATTGTTAAGAGGTTCTTGATTATCGAGAGCATTCCCTTCAAATACATCCGTCAAATCGAGTAATAATTTATCTCTTAACATTTCTTCAATCATACCTGTCGTCTCACTCTGTGAGATATAAATGATATCGGGTGGATTACCAACTGCGATTTGCGGTTTAAGTATTTCCATGATCTTGGGGCTTGAAGTCAAATTAATAGTTACCCCTGGATAATCTGATTCAAATCGTTGTTTCACCGCGAGCCAATAATCCTTTCCTTGCCCTCCCTCAAATACTGCTAAGTTCAGAATTTTGTTCGCAAACTCATGTTTCACTTGAGAGGATTGCATTTTGCTCAGGCTCGAATCTTAAGGAGTACATCCTGCGCTAGCCCATAATAATAGGATCACACCTGCGAAAATTAAACTCTTTTTAATAGATTCCACATATTTCATAACAGGTGCCTCCTCCTTGGACTTATTTAGTTGCGAGTAATTTCTTTCGGAAATCTGAAGGACTAAGCCCCACGATCTTCTTAAATACTCGATTAAAATAAAACGGATCATCTATCCCCACTTGTGAAGCCACCTCTTTAATCCTCGTACCCGGAAGCTTTAACAATTCAATCGCTTTATTGATTTTTAGTTCATTCATATATTGAACAATGCTTCTACCCGTATCTTGCTTAAATACACGGCATAAGTAATTAACATTCATATTTACTTCTTGAGCGAGACGGTCAAGCGTTATTTTATTCTCAACATTCTCCTGCAAAATCTCCGTGATTCGAAGTACTTCTTTGCGATAAATATTACTTTTAACTTGATACAATAGATTGATGGCTTCCTGCATCGCTTGTTCAATAGATAGACTAAGCCCTTCCATAGACTCAGCTTGTGAAATATCACTCTCAAAACTCTCTAAGAGCGTTGTTGCCCCTACCCTATTTTGTTCAGTGGACGTTAGTACTTGTGTGTTCCATTTTAAGATCAAGTTGTCTAGGTCAGATAATAATCCCAAAAGGTGAAATTTTAAGGCTGAAGGGTCCCATTTGATTTGTTTTGCCTCATTAAATAATATGCTTATATTCTCCAATACTAGCTTTGTGTTCCCTACTTCAACTGCTGCTTTGACTTGATCCAACCATTCCACATAATTAATGGAGTGTAGTGACTGGGTTAACTTTGAATGCCCAGCAACCAAGACAGATGCAGGCCCCGTATAAAAGTTGTTTGTAGATGCTCGCAGACACAAAGTGTATTGTTCTCTCAACTGCTTCAAACCTACGAATGCATCACTTAATGTAATGCTGACACTTAAATTCAAATACAGCTTAAGCATCTGCACTAAGTTATTCATCAACAGTAACCAACTGGGTTCGTCAGAATAACCGCTCTGTTCATAAACTATAACAATATACTGATTACTCTCCATCTCTATGAAATCAAATGCAAAGCGATCAGACACGGTTTCTTTCACAATATTCGCTATAGAAAAGCTAAGTAGCCTCTTGTTATTAATTTTGCCGTTACTTAGCGCCTCCACATAATCATCGATTCTTAACATAATAAGATTACCAGCAAGTCTATCGAAGGGTATCCCGTACTTCTGTGTTTCTTGTAACAAATAAACCATGTCCTGCTCCTGATCTAAAAGAAGCTCTCTCCATATGCTGTTCCGTTGCTGAAGCTGCGTTTCATTAAGCTTAATTTTCATATGAATGTCCTGTTCTTTAAGCTCTCGTTCCGTTAATAATTGCTCCGAGATCTTCGTCAGCAAGACAATCAGCTCATCTGGCTTAAGCGTCAGCTTCAACATATAATCTTCTGCTCCAAGTTTCATGGCTTCCCGCACGTAAGCATAATCATCATAATTACTAAGCACCACAAACTTCCCAGTGAATTTGCGTTCGTTGAGCGTTCGGATTAATTCAAGTCCATCCATGTTAGGCATCACTAGATCCATAATCACGATATCGATCGATTCTGTCTCTATGACCTCAAGAGCTTTGTATCCATCTGCAACAGCACCCATTAATTTAAAACCATATTCATCCCATTTAATTAGTGTACTAAGTGCAATCCTCACTATTTTCTCATCATCCACAATTAGTATCCGCATCAGCTGAGTCCTCCTGAAGTGTAGAAATATAAGGTATCGTGATGATAACATCCGTGCCTTGATCAGGCTTACTCCAAATCTCTAATCCATAGGGGTCTCCATAATGTAATTTGATTCTCTCCCGTACATTTCCAATACCGATATTTGCTAATCGATTCTCTGAATGATTATCTTTAAGTTGCAATATCTCCTGTAACTTCTCAGCACTCATCCCTTTCCCATTGTCGCTTAACTTAATCTTTAACACCTCTCCGTTCAATTCAGCAGTCATTGTAATTCTAGGTTCCATATTCTCGCCGCTTAGTCCATGAATAATCGAATTCTCTACAATGGGCTGAAGCAAAAATTTCAACACTTGAGTATCTAATAACTGTTCAGGAATTTGCACATCAACCTGTAATGACATCCCGTATCTAATTTGTTGAATAACTACATAGTTCTTGATGTTCCGAAGCTCTTCCCCAAGCGTTATCCGTTCATTCTTCTGAACAATTGTACTTCGAAGTAATTCAGCCAGTGCACCTAAACCATTGCTTACACTATCCGCCTGACTTAGCATCGCCGTCCATTTTAACGAACTCAATGTATTAAATAGAAAATGCGGATTAATTTGTGCCTGCAACATTTGTAGCTCAATACCCCTCTTCTGTGCCTGTTCTTGCTCCACACGGTCAATCAATAGTTTGATTTCCTCGATCATGGCTTCAAATTTCCCTGAAAGGTATCCGATTTCATCTGGATGATTGTCGTTTATTTCTACCTTTAAATTACCTCGCATGACCTGGTTCATTCCACTCACTAACTTCTTAAGGGGGGTGGAGATACTAACAGAGATGAAGGTTGCAAATAAGGATGAAACAACTACACATATGACGGCAATGAAGAACATTTCATTTCTAATTTCTACAGATCCCATATTCAAGTAGGCTTGCGGAATTAAACTAATTACATTCCAATGAAGTACCTCATTATGTGTATTTAAGAAAAAGTAGGGTTCTGCCCGCAGCGTTACTGTCCCCGTCTCCATACGGGAATTAATCAAATGATTTAAAGTACGATTAGCTTCCAAATCTTGATCAGACTGAAACAAGTGGTTGTTGCTCGTCAATATTTCTCCTGCATCATTCATAATGATTTGTTCACTACCCTGTCCCATATTAATGCTTCCAAACAAAATCTGTGAGAATAATTCCTCATCAATCCCCATAATGACGAACCCTACAGTTTCACCCGATCCATATGAAAGTGGAATCCTCCTAGACAATGAAAGGATATTATCACCAGCTGTCGTATGGGCTGTGGTCCAGATATCTGCACTTTTATTCTGTTTGGCCTGAGCAAATATTCGCTGTTTATCCTCTGTAGTAAATTCTTCGTATCCATAATCGTACAGAACTTGTCCATTATTAGTTAGAATCTGTAGTGTTTTGATTGTAGCAAACAGCCAAAATTTATCGCTTAACACAGTGTCTTCAAACTTCTTATGTATGTTACTAATATCAAGATCACTCAATCTATTGTAGCGGAGCAGTGCTTGCTGAATATCTCCATTCAACATAATTTGATCGGCAAAAGTCTCATATTTGGCCACTTCTGTTCCGATCTTGCTTCCTAAGAGGCGTAATATATCATTTACAAAGGTAGTTGTCTTAGAGGTGATTGCTTCATTCGATTTATGGTAAGCTAGAAAGCCGAAGGTACACAGTGGGATAATAGCAAGCAGCAGAAATGAAATCATTAAGCGTCGCTGAACTTTTGACTTTCGTAGTAATTTAATCATTTACGTACACTAAAGTTAGATTCATAACGTTAAACCTCCTAATAACAGATCATCTGAAGTAAGTATTCAAGCGGTGTAGAATTTAGCCCTTTCATTAGTACAGGGTCTTGCATGATATAGGAATCTCTCCCTCGTCCCCCTAATATAGTTTAGGAAGAAGGGCGGGATGCACATGGGTACCAAAAAAGATCAAGAGCAAAGAGCTATCTTTCTAGCTGCTATCTGCGGACAGACCTATGCGCAGTTCTCAAATAAAGATGGTTCGTTCGTCGTTCCATTAGATTATCAGATCGTGGATACGATTGAAGCAAGATCCATCAGCGAGGTGTGGGAACGCTTTGGATTTATTTTGGAATCTCCACAAGAGATTATCGTTGCTTTCCGAGGAACCAGCTCCACAACCGATTGGATGTCAAACGTTATGGCCTCACAAGAGAGATTCAATTACATTAAAGAAGATACCCTTACCCACCGCGGTTTCACGAATATCTACTCATCAGCGCGCGATGGGATTATCTCTACACTCGCTAAGTTATCTCCCGATAAGACCTTATACATTACTGGTCACAGTCTTGGCGGAGCACTCGCCACTTTATGTGCTATTGATCTTGCGGCCAACACCTCGCACATCTCACCTATTCTGTACACCTATGGTTCACCACGTGTAGGCGATCCGAACTTCGTTAATGCTTTTAAACAATATGTCCGCAAGAGCTACCGTTATGCCAATCTCTTTGATGTTGTTACCTACGCGCCTCCACATGTATACAGGCTACCTAAACGGGAAACGAAGTACTATTACAGTCATGTCCACACTTTTTTATCACTGTCATTTCAGAATGGATCGGCAAGTGGTAATCATATGATCAGCTACTATTTCACAGAGCTATCCAAGCTTCAACCGCAATACTCCGAGGAACTTTGTCTAACGAACCCAGGATTCTGTCCAGTTGTAAATAACCCCATCATAAGCGCATCAATTCCACCAACTGCACCTCATGCGGAGACAACTTACTAATTAACGAATAGGTGCTCGTTATTTCGACTTGTTCAAAGGTCAGTTGCGGGCAGCTCGCTTGCTTCAAATAATTAAGGGTGTCAGCATCTATAGGATGAGGCGCCCCCATTCGTACCCACAGGTCGAAAACGCTTCCATTTTGTCTGTTAATTGTATGTCTTTTGATCGTATACGAGCCTGGCTGAATATCTGTAAGCTCCAACGTCAACTCTATGTCTCCACCTTCTTCGAACACATCGTATCTATTCATGCGATTAATGAGTGAGGCATCACCTTTTTGGTACAATGAATCGATATGCGCGTAAGCATACATCATCACCTGCAGCCCCATATCACTACTAGTAATGTAATATCCTTCCCCTTGATGAATGAATTGGCGGCCTAACTTTGCAAGCAGTTTAAACGCGTAGAAGGATGGCTTTGGTATCCCGTTATATGTCATCAGCCCCAAACCTCCATGAAACGTTTCTGACGACATTTTGAACTCCTCTAGCAAATCCGTAGCCGTCCAATAACCAAAACTATGGAGACCATCCATATTTTCCAGTACATTTTTCACGATATAGGCTGCCTTAAAGCATGTATCATTCACTAAATCACGGTGTGAGCCTGTGGCATTCCATTCTGTCATATGCAGTTCAGGAACATCACTTCCCATAGCTTCCGATACGGTTTTCTTCAATTTATTAATGACTCGCGATAAATATTCTGTATCCGCTGAAAGCTCTATTTTCTGAAACAACACATCCGGATTCTCTTCATAATCCACCTGAATCACTTGAGTTGATCTTAACGATTCATCATACGGATAACTGTGAAAGGATATAAAATCAGGCTTTACGCCTCGTCTGCACACATCATTCATAAACCTTGTCAGCCAAACTGACTGCATTAACGTAAGAGATAAAACACCTGGCCCCCCCACACGTAGCTCAGAATCTATGGATTTGATGGTTTGAAATGTTGAAATGAACAGTTCACAGTAAGCTTCATAAGTATCTGGCCAAAAAATATGGATTTCCGGTTCGTTCCACACCTCGAAATACCACTGCCTCACTTCATGAATGCCATATCTATGAATGTAATGTGTAATAAACTGATGAATCATCTGATTCCACTTACGGAGGTCCTTAGGACTACCCACCAAGCTCTTTTTATAAAAAACAGAAGTAGCTCCCTCTCCCGCAAGCTGGCGTGGTAAAAAAGAAAGCTCTAAAAACGGTTTCAATCCGGAGCACAGTAAAAAATCAAATAATGAATCGCTATAAGCAAAGTTTAAGCTCACTTCTCCCCGCTCATTCTCGCCATAAATCATCATCTCATCATCAAAAATACCGTGAAACCGTATATACTGAAACCCAATCTCCTGTTGCATTTGCTTGATATGTCTTTGTACCTCTGCAAACAATACCTCTTTGGCCTTTCCCACCGTCATGAGCTTCTTCCAAGTATGCGCAAGCTCCTTGCTTTGGTTAGACTTTACCGAAATCTCATGGGTCTGCTTATGTATATGAAGGGCAACTGGTAGATTGGAAGTAGCTGATAAATTCTTGTTAGGCAGATATTTGAAAAGCGACTCAAACGCCTGTGTGGGATTCATGTCAAAGTAGTTAAACTGGGCCACACTGCTTTTCTGAAATGAACTGCGTCCGTCAAAGACGGTCTTCCGGTATTCTCCAGGCGTCTGTCGATAGAACTCTTTAAACACCGCATTAAAGGATTTCAGGTTGGGAAACCCATGATCATGAGCGATCTGTGTAATAGATAGATTGGTAAGCGTCAAATCTTTTACAGCTTTATCCAAACGCACCGCATTCACATATTTGGTAAAGGAAGTACCCATATACTCTTTGAAAAAACGCGACAAATACGGAACGGTCAAATACTCCTGAAGAGCCAACTGCTGGATGTTAATTGCCCGATTGTAGTTCTCTTTGACATAAGAGGTAATTCGCAATAGCCGTTCACGATGCTTATCATCATGTTTCTCAGGACTTTGGTCTTGTTCACGAAACCCTTGCATGAGTAAATAAGTTAAATTAAGAAGACAGGACTGTATGCGTAGATGATACCCTTGTGGGCGCTTATTGTGGAGCAGCATCATCTCAGCCAGCAATGTACGAAGTTCATCAAACTTAGATTGTTCTTCATAGCTAGCAGCCGCAGAATTACAATCGAATAACATTCTTTCGATTTGAGGTTCAATCAGAAGTAAATAAGAAACTGGAATTTGCAGCGCTAGCACCAAATTATTCTCTTCAGCTTTAATCGCATGAATTTCATTAGCATTAATCAAGAACAAATCTTCTTCATTTAACTCTCTAAATCTGTCCTTTGTGAAAAGTTCAAGTTTCCCCTTGAGTACGAATAATATTTCAATGCTATCATGCCAATGATTCGGGACCTGATGGGTACTGTGCAAAAACATGTGGACCGGAAGATGATCGTCCATCTCAATATTTTCGTAGGTGTAGCTTTGCAACTAGCACCCTCCTCTCACTCTCTCAATATATGTCTTATGCCCTATTATATTATAAAAAAAGCGATTGAATAGAACTATCCTATTCAATCGCTTGATACTATTACAGATGACTATAAATTCTGATTATAGTTGTGTATCCCAATAGCCACAAAACGAATCCACAGGATTAATTCCTTTAAAGAAGGAACGTCCCACAAGCTTCTCAATCAGTGCATCTACCACATAATTACTTGGTGAATAGGCATTAATGAACGTTGGTATACGCGGGACGTCGATCAAATGATAAGGATTCGCTACAGAAATGAACATCGTTGGCATTTCTTGAATAAACCATGGCATGTCTGCCCCAAATGGAGGTGCCCAATTAATCCGTACAACGGTTTGATTACTATGGGTCTCCAGATTTGAGATATAGACCGCAGCATCATAGTGATCCGTTAACGCATTTACACCTCCGAACATGGCACTGAAATCAACTTCACTCTTATTAAAGAGCGTTACCTCGAATCCTTCCTCTTTTAGCTTGGAAATGAAGTACGGTGCAATATCTGCCCCTCCGAATAATCCTTCCTCGCCTCCTAGTGTGAATACCAGTAGACGTTTGTGACTCTCAGGACTAATGGGGAGCATCTCCTGTGTATCCTTCACTAATGTAACTGACTCATCTGCACATTCCTGAGCCCAACGCACATGCTCTTCGCAAGCAAGGACGGAAAGGGCTTCTTTTTCTGGAACGAGCATGCCTTGTTGTTTCTTCTTATGAAGTCCCAGCGCAGCTTTCACTGCAAGAATACGAGTCACTGCTTCGTTCACGCGTTCCTCCGTCAGAATGCCGGTCTCAATTCCTTTCATCATATAGGCAAAGTCTTCTTCTAAACTCTTGTTAAAGAGAAACATATCACAACCTGCAGCTATGGATGTCGGAACCGCTAGCTCCCGCTTCATTGCCATCGTGAATCCCGCCATTGGCGTAGCATCTGTAGTAATTAATCCATTAAAGCCGAGCTTGTTACGCAATAAATCATTTAAAAGCTCAGGAGCTAACGTTGCAGGCATAATCTCCAAATCTGTAATCCCCGGACGTAATTCTCTAGAATAGGCGGGATGAGCGATATGCCCTACCATAACCGTATGCGCGCCAGCTTCTATACAATCCGCATATACCTTTCCAAAGGTAGCATCCCACTCTTCCACTGAAAGTGAGTTAATAGAGGTCAACAAATGCTGGTCCCTTTCGTCAACGCCATCTCCAGGGAAGTGTTTAATAGATACCGCCATGCCATGCTCTTGAATCGCTTCGGTATAAGCCTTGCTCATGCGAGCCACTCTCTGCGGATCAGAACCAAATGTTCTAACGTTGGTTATCGGGTTACGGAAATTATAGTCGATATCGAGAATGGGTGCGAAAGCCCAGTTACAGCCTACAGCACCACCCTCCCGCGCGGCAATGATACCAAGTTTACGAGCCATTTCGGTGTTATCCGTCGCCGCCACTTGCAGCTGCTTGCCGAAGAAAGTACCCTCTGCCGCAGAACCATTACCTCCTGCTTCAAGATTAGCTGCAATTAGAAGCGGAATATCCGATGTATCCTGCAAGTAGCGATGTGTTTCTTGCACCATCTCTCCTGGACCGGGACGGAACATAATCCCGCCAATCTTAATCCCTTGTGTCAAAAGTGCCAGCTGCGTCTTATCCTCGGTGAACCCGATCGGGCAAAATAACTGCCCGACCTTGCCCACCAAATCCAGAGAGGCTAAGGTTTGTTCTACCCATTTAATCCCCTCATCATCTAGATGAAACGGTTTAGCTTTCAAATCTATCATGTCTTTTATCTCACTCTCCCAGATTTATTTATTGGAATTCAATAGATTAATCAGCTCATCTAACCCTTGTTCCGTCATAGCACCTTGACTGAACATAACCATTGCACGAATCGGCATGTTGCGCATCATCTCGATCATCATATCCGAGCCATCCTGAAGCATGGGCATCATCTCACCAGCTTGTGACAGCATAGCTTGAATAATAGCAGCAGCCTGTGGATCTCCCATAAGATCACCTATAGTTGAATTACGGGTATAGGATTTAGCGAGGGATACAGTTGATTCAACAACCACAGACTCAACAAGCAGGATCTCTTGGGAGGAAGCTCCCACCAAAATTTCAAATTCACCGGTTTCCACATGCCAATCTTTCAGCTTCACGTTATAATAAGCAAACGCTCTGCTATCAAGCGTAAAGCTTACCTGCTTCGTTTCCCCAGGCTGCAGATCTACCTTCGCGAAGCCCTTTAACTCCTTCTCTGGCCGCACCATATTACTGAGTACGTCTTTTACATATAGCTGTACTACTTCTTTGCCTTGCATAGCGCCAGTATTGGTAACCTTCACGCTTACTTGCAGCGTGTCAGTATCTTTCAAAGAGTGCGAACTTACCGAAAGATCAGAGTATGCAAATGTTGTATAGCTGAGACCATAACCAAAAGGGAATAAAGGTGCAATTCGCTTAGCATCGTAGTAGCGGTATCCTACGAACAATCCTTCCTTGTATTCAACGGTATCTCCTTCGCCAGGGAAATTTAAGTAGGAAGGATTATGTTCCAGCTGCAAAGGGAAGGTCTCTGCCAGCTTACCTGATGGGCTTACGTTTCCGAATAACAGATCGGAGATGGCACCACCAAGCGCTTGCCCACCTAGATAACCCTCAAGCACAGCTTTGACGTTGCTGATCCAAGGCATTTCAATGGCCGATCCGTTACTCAGCACAACGACAGTGTTAGGCTGAACATCAGCGACTGCTTCGATCAGGCGGATCTGACTCTCTGGAATACGAAGATGAGTCCGGTCGTAGCCTTCAGACTCATAGCGCTCTGGCAATCCGACGAACACAATCGCCGTATCTGCTTGTGAAGCGGCTTCTATGGCTTGCCCAATAAGTTCCAGACTCGGCTCATCGCTATCAGAAACGTAACCTTGAGAATAACTCAATTTCGCATATGAACCCGCTTCTTCAAGAAGGCTGTAATATATATCATCCAACCTAGTTGGCTTGATATGTGAGCTTCCACCACCTTGGTAACGTGGATTACGGGCAAAATCACCAATCACAGCATAGGAGCCTTCACGTTTCAGAGGAAGAAGACTACCCTCATTTTTAAGGAGTACCATACTTTCTCTGGCAGCAACTCTAGCTAATTGGTGATGTGCCTCAGGATCATAAGAAGCATTTTCTTTGTCATTCTCAACAGCTTTGAAAATAATAGAAAGCAAGCGACCCACCGCACGATCCAGTGCTGCTTCAGATAATGTTCCGCTCTGAACCGCATCGATAATCTTCTGATCACCGGCACCATTACTTGACGGCATTTCTAGCTCCAAACCTGCAGCTAAGCCTTTAGCTCGCTCATTCACCGCACCCCAGTCAGAAACTACGACCCCTTCATGTCCCCATTCTTCTTTTAATATATCCGTGAGTAAATACGGATTCTCTGAAGCATACTCACCGTTCACCTGATTGTAGGAGCACATAACGGTCCATGGCTGCGCTTTTTTCACCACGCTTTCGAAGCTCGCCAAATAGATTTCCCTTAGTGTACGCTCATCTACAATTGCATCTACAGACATACGCCGATGCTCTTGATTATTTGCAGCAAAGTGTTTTAACGAAGTTCCTACGCCTTGGCTCTGAACGCCTTCAATATGGCCTATTGCCATCTCGGAGGATAAATACGGATCTTCAGAGAAATATTCAAAATTGCGGCCGCATAAGGGTGAACGTTTAATATTAGCTCCAGGCCCCAGTAAAATAGAGACATCTTCTGCCTGACACTCTTCCCCAATGGCTGCGCCTACCTGCTTGATTAGCTCCCGGTCCCAAGAACAAGCCATTCCAGCTCCTGCCGGAAAACAAGTAGAAGGGACACTATCGAATATACCCAAATGATCATTCCCAGCTTTTTGCTTACGCAGACCATGTGGACCATCTGTCATCATGATGGATGGAATACCTAGTCGTTCGACGGCTTTTGTCTGCCAAAAATCTAGTCCTGAGCAAAGACCTGCTTTTTCCTCTAAAGTCATTTGTGCAATAATTTCTTGAATGTTAGGTACCATGTTCATTTCACTCCTTATGAATGACTAGTTTCTTTACATAGCGATAGAAGAATTGCGACGTTCCTCGAGCTCACGCATCATAACGGGTTGATCCTTGTCAAGACGATAGAACAACAGCAAAGTAATCATAATAATTTGGCCAATAATCGGTGCCCACAAATAGTTAAATGAAATCGCAGCTAATGCGGATTCTGACTGCGCCGTGGAGTTAGCTACATAACCACCCATCGACAATATCACCCCACCAAGTGCTCCACCGAGTCCCATCCCCACCTTAACCCCAAAACTAGCAGCAGAATAAAGTAGGCCTTGTGCCCGAACACCTGATTTCCACTCCCCATAATCAACCGTGTCGGCCATCATTGCAAAAATCAGACCTGCTCCTACTCCCATGCCAAGCCCGCTTATAAGAAGCCCTGCCAACAGCACCGGAATAGAAAGGGCATTCCCCCCAGTAATTGCAATAAGGTAGCCAATGATAGAAACCACTGATCCCATAATAATTGTGTTCCTTTTCCCAATTTTCTTCACTACAAAAGGAGCGATCACCATCGAAAATATCATCAACAATTGCATCGAATTCACGATAGGAATGAGTTCAGGCTTTTTCATATAATAGGTCATATAATAAATGCTGGTCTGTCCTTGTATCGATGTTGTGATCCACAGGAACAAGCTCATCAGAAGCATGATCAACCAAGGCACATTGCCTTTGAGCGCTTTAACACCTTCTCGCATCGGAAGCGGTTTTTCATCAATGGCTTTTACTCGTTCTTTAGTGTTCGCAAACATGTTTAGAAACAGCAGCAGTGCAATGCTTGAGAACAAGATCATGGTGACCAGAAAACCCTTTGCTTGATCGCCACCACCAAAAGCTTTCACAAGCGGCATCGTTCCAGCACTAACTGTAACAACCCCAATCACGGCGAATATCATACGAACCGTATTGATCACTGTACGTTCATTAGAATTACTAGTCAGACTTGGCAGGATTGCAGACAGTGGTAGATTAATACCGGAATACATAATACCGAGCACGGTGTACGAAATGTATGCGTATACAAGTTTGCCCGTATCACCAAAATCCGGCGTCAAAAACATAAGTACTGCAGTCAAGCTGAAAGGAACAGCAAGCCAAAGAAAATAGGGTCTGCATTTCCCCCACTTTGTTTGCGTGCGGTCAATCATGACACCAATGAACGGCTCGACGATCGCGTCGATTACCCGTGCAACAAGAAATACCACAGCTACCGCACCTGGGTTCAGACCAAACACATCCGTATAGAAGTACATGAGGTAAAGTGTTGTCATCTGGAATATCAGATTTGACGCGGTATCCCCTAGCCCATAACTGATACGCTCTCTCCATGGCATTTGATTTTCATTCATACTACCATCTCCCCTGCGCCGCATTTTGTTAGCGCTTTCTTAATTGCATTGTACTGAAGCTGATTCTTTTAAACTGTCCGTATTTTAACGAAAATAGGGGGCATTTTTATCTTTTAACAGAGCGGTAGCGGTATGTTGACTATTAGGATACAGATCAACCTTAAAGAGCTTACAGAACAGCAGCATACAAGTAATTGTAATAAATGCTCCAAATAATACATCCGTTGCAAAATGATCTCCCATAATGACGCGGCTAGTCGAGGTGCTGATTCCCCACACTACCGCACAGACAAGCATGATATTGCGCCATTTATTAGCGAAAGGCATAAACATCATCCACAGCATCATGGTCCAGCCATTGGCAGAGTGACCCGAAGGAAAGGATTTGTATGCTTCCGTTGTGACGCCGTTCTCTTGAATGCCTTGGGGGAGAAACCAGCTTGTAAATAGAGAATAATCGCCCTCCATATTACGAAAACGCATCCTGCCCCAAAAGATTTTGAGGACATTTACAAGCAGAATCTCCGCGAATACGATCACGATAGCTGCCCAAGCAGCACGATTATACTGTCTGAGCGTTTGAACAGCTATACGGTTCAATAGCCATTGACACAACGTTGCAAATAGTACGGTTATAATTAAACTGTTGATCATAACATGATCTCCATCCAGCTCATACCCACGAGTTAAAGTAATCGTTATAATACCAAATCCACTAAGTAGGATGAAAAATCCGGACACCAGACGGACCATAATCTTCTTTATCAACCGTTCATTTCTAACCGTACTAAATAGAATACTCCCAGCTGCGAATAACACTAGAAAAGCTGGATGTTCTCCATATACCTCAAAAAACCAACCAAACCGCGATTCATGTTCGTTATACAGAGCTTTGGATAGATTCAGATCATTAAACGTAAAGATCGTCATTAACATGACCCATACTATAAGAAATCCCCATATAAAACGTTTTGTCCCTTTTGTCGTCATCTCCTCATCCCCTTTATACTCATTTAGGAAACGCTTACATTTGAGATTATAAAGCTCCATTCATGAATTCGGATAGGCGAATAATAACTTAAACTAGGGTAGATTTTAACCCTCCTCTTATGTGAAAAAGTGATCAATAAATCAAAAGGATCGTTTATCTACAATAAGCAAAAAAGCCTAATCCCTTGTACACACTGAAAGGAGATTAGGCTTTATGGTACAAACGATTAGAAAAGGAAATAAACTAACACCACACCTTCAACTAACAAAATCAGTGAAACGATATGTTGTTTCGTATGCTTTAAGAATTTCCAATCAATAAATGACTGAAATCCTAGGGAAATAATTATGAATACAATCCAAAACCACTTCATTCCCATCCCCTGTACGCCATCAGCTATCATTATGACAATTACCGAAATTAATCCAATAAGTCCGAGTATTAATTTACCTTTTATATTTAGCTCATTACCGTCGTCAGAAAGTTTTTCTTTATCCGGGCCAACAATCCATATCCTTAGAAAAAAACCAGAAAAAGCAATAATTAATAATAAAAATGGAATGATCAATCCTGATGCCCTCCTTCTAAGAAGTTATTCATATTTATTTCTTATCATTAGTTCTTTGATTTCTCTTAACTCATTTAATATTTCTTTTGATATTTGCGTACTTCTAGAGTTATCGATGCCTAATTTAATCACGAATACTCCAAGCAAAAAATAGATGACTAGCATTACGATAATACTCAACTTATCTCCACTCCCCTCTTTATCGTTTGATTCTTAAAAGATGTAGTTAGTGATACCTTAATTATTCCTATGATACCATAATAAGGGTGTATGATTAACGCATGAGAACTTGTTTCTAACTTGACAAAAGATCTGCATTTTCGATAGTATAGATAATATCTCGATTATCAAGATATTCGATTTGCGAGAGTATTTTGAAACCTGAACAATTTAAACTGAAAAGAGGGACCACAATGGCAGTACTTATTCTATACGCTACAAAATCAGGGGCAACAGAGCAATGCGCAAAGGTATTATCAGAAGAGCTTCCTCAGAGTAAGATCTGTAATATTGAAATAGAGAAGCCAAGTCTTGAGGCATTTGATAGCATTATTTTAGGTGCTGGAGTAAGAGACGAGAAAATATATAAAGCGATTCGTGATTTTATCAAAAAAAATAAAGATGAGTTACTAAATAAGAAGATGGGCTACTATATTTGTAACGAAAAACCAAAGACTACGGAGGAATTAATTGAGAAGAATTTCCCAGATGATTTAAAAAAAGCTGCGATTTGCATCGAATCCTTTGGCGGTTATAAAGCCTATAAGGCTCCCAAAGAAGGTACTGATCAGCTCAAGGGGATTTTTGTAGATAAAATAAAAGAGTTTTCTAAGAATTTTAAATAGGGAATATAGAATTTTCTAATAAAAATCCTGTTATCCAGATATATTATCTGGATAACAGGATCTTTTTTAATAAAATATAATTGAATGGTTTATAACTACTTGATTGTCAATTCAAACTTCGCACCCACATCGCTTACAAATACAATTTTCCCGTTACTCGGAAGTTTAACTTGCGTAAGACCACTGACAGTAGAGAAATTCACACACACACCATTCGCATCATAAACAGCAAAGGAACCTTTAGATGGTAGCCCTACTGTCATCAACTTGCCTGATGCTGTCTCAGGTACTTCATACCATCTCGCATATCCATCTGCTTGAATGGTCACCAATGATTGCGGGCCGGCATAGATAGGTTTAATGGCATCCTGCGTTATAAATATTTGGTTTCCAATCTTGAGATACTCCACGCCCTCTTTATTTTCAAAAACAATATCCGCAAGATCGCGCCCACCTAAAGTTGGAATTTGCACGGTCATTTCAGCTTTATTCGGCCCAGTTATTTTATTTGAGCCCATATAGCCCGGTGCATCAAGGAACATAGCAATTCCAGCTACTGGCATACTCATGTAAAATTGTGAGCTATACTTCTCACTGACATCAAAATACAATTTCCCTTGACGCTGCTGCCAAGCTGACAAGACCTCATTGGATAAAGCGTTTGCCTCTAGCTTTTCAGCCGAATATTGAGAAAGAGCAGTCTCACCAAGCCCTGGAATGACCCCGTACCCTTGAATCCAAAGGTAGACACGACCATTGCTTTCCTTCACAAAGCTGACTTTATTAGTACCCGTTGCATCTAAGAATTCACCGTTTGTATTATACGAAAATTTCTGAGCTGGAAATGTAGGTGCCATAATCGAAGATATACTCAATTCCCCAGCTTTACTAATCTCTATCTTCATCAGTTGTGTAGAATCAGCATAGACACCAGCATACTCCAGCAATTCCTGCGGCATAACCTCTTTGTTCGAAGCTTTAAATGTAGGTGTAGGTTTTAGTTCCTTGATAACTCCCTTTTCTTGTAGCGCACTGAGCAATATTTCGTTAGCAAGCATCTGATCGGTTGTGCTATCCCCACCAGAAGATACCACAGCTGCTGCCATCTGCTGATCAGGCAAGACAACAAGTGAAGTATGATACAGAGTTGTATCCCCACCCTTTGTCAGAGCTTTGATCTCGTACTGATTGAATGGATATAAATTTACACTGTCCCAGCCCAATCCATACGCAAACGAATTATCTTTTCCTTTTGGCCACATTCCACGCTTGTACTCCTCTTGCTCCATCGCTTTTACTGATTTTTCTGACAGAAGTTCTTTCGATCCTCCAGTGAAAATAGTTGCAAATCGCACCAAATCTTCAGCCGTAGAATAGATGCCCCCTGTTCCAATCACGTTAATCGTCTCTTGGGGTAAAGCGGCAGGATAGGTAGCATTGTATACACTTGCCAGCTGTCTAGAATCCACAGAATCTACTGGCGTTTTCGTATGCCCAAGCCCTAAAGGACCTGTAAAATTCTGATGGATGAATGTAGTGAAGTCCATACCACTAACTTTCTCAACAATCAACTCCGCCAGCGTAAATCCATCATTACAATATACTGAGTAGGCTCCTGGATCTGCCTTTAGGCGTTGAGTTGTCAAAGTCGCCAGCAAATTATCTTTGGCGATAGAATCAGAATCATTGAATAAGAAAGAGTTCGATAAGTTCGAACCCCCAAGACCTGATGAATGATTCAGCAGCATTCGTACGGTGATTTGCTTATAGCGTGAATCTTCCATCGTAAAATTATTCAGATACGATACGACAGGTGCATCCAAATCTACCTTTCCTTGATCAACGAGCTTCATAATAGAAGCGGTCGTATACATTTTACTCGTCGAGCCAATTCCATACATCGTTGTAGTGCTTGGTGCTGTCTTGCTCTCCACATGGCTGTATCCAGCTGTGCCGCTCATAACGATATTATCGCCATCGATAAGAGCATATTGGAGACTTGTCGTTCCTATCTTTTCCGTTAAGAATGCTGCCTTCTCTGCCGCGACCTTCTGAGTGTTCACATATGTTTGCGTTTTGCTGCTATCCGCTGCTAATGCATTCGTAGGAAGATAAACTACTAAAAGTAAAGATACCATCAACAGGGATATTACTTTCTTCTTCATACATTCCCTCCCGCTATGAATTTTCCATTCCTTTAAAGGGTAAATTATCCATATGAGAATGTAAAGGACGTTTATATCATTATCTAATCCATTAATTCTACTTTGTCTCCGATTCTGATTTCCCCTGTCTTAACTACAGAAGCGTACACTCCGAAGTGTAGTTCAAACTCTTGGTTTAGTTTTTTCAATAATTTAGGGTCTCTTTCCTGACTATCCGGGTCCATCGTGATAACCATACATCTCTCACAAAAACTATCTACCTGTAGCTGAACATCTCCTATGGAGAGCTGCCGCCCGATCCAATCCCCTTCGAAAAGAGATTCATCGCGTAGAGCTATAACAAAGTTCCCACGAAACCGGCGCTGATCTAAGGTATGTCCCCACGCAGCCTCTAGCTTCTTCAAACTAGCATCCGTAATGAGTAAAATACTGGCGCCATCCACCGATAACAATTGCGGGTGCTCTGGCTGTGGATGTGAAGCTTTTATACTAGACATGGTAATTTGCGTTTTAGTTTGGCTTTGGATTTCTTCCAATAAATGCTCATCCCACCCAAAGGTTCGTCCATCCGAAGCCCTTACATGAATTTCTCCATTGATAAATTGCGCTTGGTAGGTCAGCATTTTAGGATTATTTCTAGCCGTAAAATACCGCCACCAGCCCTCTTTTGACTCATCATAAAAGGCACAGAAGCGATCCCCTAACATTCCATACGGTTCTATTACACAGGTTTCCAATCGTTCACCTGCAAATGACTTGACTGGATAGCGATTAATTTCTCTGATTTCACCAACGATTGATTGCACGGCACAACACCTCCACTTTCTAAAAATACAACATATCCTTTAATTCTAACTGAAATCGTTTGACTCTTGCACCCTTATTTTCACAACAACACATAGCTATTTCGAACGATTCTCGATCATATAAAAATTTATATATTTTATTTGATTATATGTTTTATACTATGACTATTACATATAGTGGAAAGAATATGAGAGGTGAATAGCAGTGCGGTCCAATGAATTCCAAAGTTTTGATTTTGCTTTTACACATGCTGTAATTGGAATGGCTCTAGTTTCGTTAGATGGAACGTTCCTAAAATGGAATTCAGCCCTAAGTACCCTATTGGGATATGATCATAACGAGTTAATAACACCTTCACCATCCGTCCGAACCCTTCTAAGTCAGATCCATGAAATTGCTGAGCTTGGAAGGTCTCTTTCCTCTATGAACATCCATCCGCATCGATTCCAACAGGACTACTACCTACCAACCGGACAGCTGTTATCAATAGAGATCTCCATATCTATCGTTTCTGATGCTAATGGTGCATCCCTATATTATTTTACTCAATTTGAGAACAAGACCTTGATCAGGCATATAGAAAATCAGCTGCAAGAAGCGGAAAGCAGTCTACTAGAAAAAGATAAATCATTCCTGCAACTCCTGGAGGGATTACCTCTGACCGTTGTTATTACAGTAAAAGGGATTATTCAGTATGTGAATTCAGCGGGCTTACAGTTAATCCATGCGGAGAGCCTGAATCAATTGGTGGGTACATCCACTACTAATATTGTAGACCTTTCCAATCATGCTATCCTCCAAGAACGAAGGGAAAGATATTACAGTGGTGACACGATTGGCTCTGTTTGCTACTTAATTAATTGCTTAAATGGTCAGCAGAAATTTGTGGATGGATTCACATTACCGATTATCTTCAATGGAAACAAGGCATTTATCGGAATATTTAAAGATGTCTCTCAGCAAATGCTGGAAGAAGAACGGCTAATCCAATCCGAGAAATTATCTACCGCAGGGCAATTAGCAGCTGGAATCGCTCATGAAATCAGAAATCCGCTTACCGCCATTAACGGCTTTATGAAGCTGCTTCGCTCTTCCGAGCGCATGAATGATAAATATTTTTTCATTATTGAGTCAGAATTGAAACGCATCGAATTTATCGTCAACGAGCTGCTGGTCTTATCCAAGCCACAAACGACGCATGTCAGTAAACCAGTGGATTTATTATCTTTACTAGAACAAGTCACCACACTAATGAATGGACAAGCTGCACTGAAAAACCTTCAGATCCTCCCTGTCTGTACAGATCACTCCATATGGGTCCATGGTGAGGCTTATCAGCTGAAACAGGTATTTATTAATTTACTTAAAAATGCGATGGAAGCAATGAATAGTGGAGGAAACATATATATTCATGTGCTTACGAATGAAAGCGAAGCCCGAATCAGCGTGCAAGATGAAGGTTGCGGGATGACAGAGGAACAGATTAAAGCACTTGGTAAACCATTTTATACGACAAAAGAAACAGGAACAGGCCTTGGATTTATGATCACGCAGAATATTGTACATAATCATGGCGGAGCGATCACTGTAGAAAGTGTTCCTGAGCAAGGCACTACATTTACGGTAACCATTCCAAAAATTTTAGAGCCAGAGGAAGCTGTCATATAACATAAGAAGTCCCGGAAACGCAACATCGTGCAAGAATGCACCTGATTTTCACATTATAATGCTTATACATAACTGGAAAAGAAGGTGCAGCAGTGACTCGTGAAGTTCGGACCATCGTCTTCGATAGCGGCTTGAATTTTGAGGCGTATCGCTTTGAAGGGATCATGCAAAAATTCCCTAACCATTTTCATGACTATTACGTTATAGGTTTTATTGAACAAGGCAAAAGACTTATGATTTGTAACAATGAAGAACATATCCTTAACAGCGGAGATGTTATCATCTTTAATCCGCAAGATACCCACAACTGTGAACCGATGGACGGAAACTCTTTTGATTACCGCGCCTTCAATATTCAGCCTGAGATAATGCGTAAGTATGTGCTTGAAATTACCGGCATGGACTACTTGCCTCGGTTCACACATAATGCGCTATACCAAAGTGAACTGGCAACCTCATTACACGATCTACATCAAATGATATTAGAGGATCAAACTGATTTTCAAAAAGAAGAATTGTTTCTGTTTCTCCTGGAGCAGCTTCTGAGGGAATATTCCGATGCAGAGCCTTTCTATTCTTCACAAGACCTTACCTCTGAAATCAAAACCATTTGCGAATACATAGAGACTCATTATGCGCAGAATATTACCCTCAATCAATTAAGTGAATTGACAAGCTTAAGCAAATATCATTTACTGCGTTTATTTACCAGACAAAAAGGGATATCTCCTTATCGATACTTGGAAACCATTCGGATTATTCAGGCCAAGCGACTTTTAGAACAAGGAGTACTCCCCATAGAAGTGGCCTCACTAACCGGATTCAGCGATCAGAGCCATTTCACAAATTTTTTCAAAAAATTGATTGGCTTAACCCCTAAGCAATACATGCGTATATTTATTCAGCAGCCGGGCCAAACGCGATCAACGGAACGCATGATATGATGGATCAACGCAAGACCCATACGGGACATCTGCTGGCACTAATTACGATTATCATCTGGGGAACGACCTTTATCTCTTCAAAAATACTATTAACGGATTTTACGCCTGTTGAAATTCTGTTCTTCCGCTTTCTTTTGGGTTACTTTGTATTGTTACTGATCTATTCACGTCCAGTGCGAACGAAATCCATTAAGCAAGAATTACTATTTATTTCAGCAGGATTATGTGGAATTACTTTATATTTTCTTCTAGAGAACATTGCCCTAGTCTACACCCTTGCTTCCAATGTAGGCGTGATTGTCTCAATTGCTCCATTCTTCACAGCTGTGATTGCTCACTTCTTTTTGGAGGAAGAGAAATTTCATCGTCAGTTTATATTAGGATTTGTAATTGCGCTGTCTGGAATTATTTTAATCGGGCTAAATGGAAGTTTTCTTCTAAAACTGAACCCGATCGGAGACCTATTGGCTTTCATAGCCCCTATGGTTTGGGCCATTTACTCTGTATTAATGCGAAAAATAAGCGATTTACAGGCTCATACGATTGGGGCTACCCGTAAAGTATTTTTTTATGGAATCTTATTTATGCTGCCAGCTTTATTTATCTTTGATTTTCATTTGGATCTAAGTAGATTCAAAGAAATCCAAAATATTACTAACATCCTCTTTTTAGGACTGGGAGCCTCTGCTTTATGTTTTGTCACCTGGAATCGGGCTGTAGGAATCTTAGGAGCCGTAAAAACAAGTGTGTACATATATATTGTGCCTGTAGTTACGGTGGCAGCCTCTGCCCTTATCCTGAATGAAAAGATCACTTGGGCAACTTTGCTGGGAATCTTCTTGACGCTAACCGGTTCATATATTTCTGAACGCAAACCGAAATAATCATTCATCTCCTAGAATTAAAATAAGATGCTATTCCAATATATGGAGTGGATCTAAAAACTAATTAGGGAAAACCTCCCTAATTCATCCTAAACGCGAAAAAAGGGGCGTACCGGAGTAGCTTAATGCTACTTCGGTACGCCCCTTTCATTATGGACGCTGGTAAACGCTGCTGATCAAAACAGCGAAACAGGAATGAGCTTTCTTCCACCCTTGACTAGGGTGGATTCTAACATATCCCCTTTAACGCCTCCGAAATAGAGCTGCCAGTACACACCAAAGCGAACGCTAACGTCATTCTTCACTAGCTCCGGTGGTGTTACAATCAGCCACTGAAATTTTAGAGCCTTAGAAATTTCAAATACGGGATCAAGCACGTTATTAGAAACCATTTCTCCAAAAGGATTGTCATATAAAAAGACCGTCCACCCTTTGTTCTCACGATTCACACGTTTATGTGTCATGATCATCATGGCTACCAGCAGCTGTACAGATTGGCGCTGTCCACCACTGCCGACAGCCTCATCCAGCGCACCCCGATTGATGATCTCCCAGTCGGAATAATGATAATCTTCCGGAGCGGCGTAGAGGAAGTAATTTTCCGTTACTGGTTTATATACCTGAAGAATCGGGAAGCGATTCTGAAGCGCCGCATAGACGATTCGTCCGTCATTTATAACCTCTTTGATTACCAGCGCTGGTACTTGTTCAATCTTTGGATATTTTGAGAGTAGTTCATTGATACACCGATTGAAATAGTCGCTCACCATCGGTTCTACCTCATCACTTGATCTCGGTATATTGATATTCTTATAATTCAGGCGTACCAGCGGGAAGGCATAATTATTCTCGTTATGAATAATCATCCGACGTTCCATTCGCTTCATAATATCAATGATTTGTACTACACGATAAGAAGCCCGGGCGACCCACATCTTGCGGGACAGATCCATATCCTCCTTATCACTTTGAATGCTCTCAATCTGATCGCGTGAGCTACGTAACATCGAATCTAGGACTTGCTGAGCAATAGCGAAGTTATCCCAATGAACCGTATTTAAACGATCTAGAATTTTGGTCTCCAGTTCAGAATTCCGTTCGTTTTTGGCAAGTTTTCCGGTTAATGAATTTTTCTCTTCCTTCACCTTTCTGGAGACCTCGTCCCGTCTAACTCGGCTATCCTTAATACGAAGAAGCCAGTCAGCAACCAGTGACTCACAGCCTTCTCTTACGCTCAGCATTAATTCTTCTGGCACAGTCCGTAGATTGACCCGATCCTCAATATGTGCATTCATGATCTTGATTTGATTGGATAACGTCTGAATAAGCGTATCCATTCGTTCCAAAGATCGTTTACACTGGTTAAGCATGAGCTCATTCTCTTGGAAACGCTCTTGAATGTCCGCCTCTTTTTGCTCGAGTGGCTCATTCCAAATTTCCACGGCACGCTCATGTTTCTCTTTGATTCCTTTTTCTACCTTACGCAATTCCTTCTGCAAATTCTCCAATTCGGTTTGGCAGCGGATGAAAGAGTCGTGAACCATCTGATAGTCTTCTTCCAGTGAAGCAGTTTCCGACTTTTGACGGTTTCTTGCAGCCATAATGGATTCAGTAGATTCAGCAGGCTCTGTTACCTTCCGCCAATTCTCATCCACTTGATTCAGGCTGGCTTCAAGCTCCGTTAGATTCTCGCTCGCCGCTTTAATCTGGGCGGCTCTTGTTCGAATTTCAAGCTCATTCTCCGTCAGAGATTGCTGCAGACTTTCAACGGTACTGAGCTGCTGCAACAGAAGGTTCTGCTCTACAGGATCTATTGGTGTGGGGTCCATATCATCCGAAAGCTGATGATATGTCGGAAATACAATTTCAGGGAACCAATGTTGCAGTCTAGGAAACAGAGCATACTTGGCATCTCCCATCCATTTCTCACGCTCTCCGCCAAGGCTTACCATTTGCGCTTCAAGATGCTCAAGTTGCTGGTCCTTACTCGCAAGCTCTTTGCTCACTAGACTCTTACGATCTGTATACTTTTTCTTCTCCTTTTGATCCTGCTCATGTTTCTTCGAACGTTCAATCCAACCTTGCAACGCTGCTGCTCTCTGCTCATGCTCTGCACTAAGCGCTTTATTCTCGATAAGTTCCCGACCGATCCGAGCAAGCGTGCTCTCGTTCTCATTAATCTCGTTGCTCAGACTGATAATGCTCTGCTGAAGTTCACTTTGCAGTTTCATAAGAGTATTGCGTTTGGCTGTAATCGTCACAGTGTTCTCTGTTTGATATAACCGCTCATATTCCTGACGCACAGATTTCAACTTCGATAAATAAGCCTCCGCGTCCTGAAGCACTTGTTCTTGCTCCTTAAGCTTCGCCTGAATACCGCTCTTAAAGTTTAAGAACCGATCTGGCTCCAGTACCATTTGTGGGCCTTGGTTAGCTAGAAGCTTAAAAGATACTGGATCTGAAGCTACCATCTCTTCACGGATAAAGATTGGCACCGCTGATTTCAGCAGCGTGTCCTTCAGCAAATCCGGTTTGATTTTATCAGCTTCGCGCCGGGTAACAATCAGACTATAAGGAAGGAGTGGATAGCGCTCTAGTTCTTCCTCACGTTCAAGGTATGGACGATCATTTAAATAGGAACTGCCCGGTGTGGATTGAATCTTGAGCGAATCGAGTGTATCCTTGACCGCGAGAATATCTGAATTCGGCAGCCAGTAGGATTGGTTCTGAAGTTCCACGTCCATAAGCTGATTGTAGTACTCTCGTCTGGAACGTTTTGTCTGTTGCTCCACTTCATCCATTTTTCGGATAAATCGTAGTTGAATCGTATCCTGCTCTTCAAAAAGGCCAGTAGCTCCCAAACGATTATGTTCATCAAACATTTCCAGTAGAACAACAATCTGTGACCATAATTGTGATTCTTTATAGGTCTGCGAATCAAGCAGTGCCCCAAGCTCGTCTGCCTCTCGTTCATAAGAGCGATGCTTCTCGCTGAGTTCTGCGTGATTCTTATGCAGTGCCAGCTTTCGGTTCTCTGCCTCTTTATGCTGTTCCTCTAGCACTTCCATATCCAGAATTATCGTTTTGGCAGCTGAAATCGCACGTTGAAGCGCTGCCACCGGAGCATGTGCAGCGTCCTGACCATGCTGAGCTGCGAATGTTCCGAGTTCTTCTGTATATTGACGGATAGATAGCGTCAATTCATTAATTTGGATATCCAGGCCTGCTAACTCCAACAGAAAGCTCTCCCGCTCCTTGCGCAGACCCTTTTCTTCAGTCGCCAGTGCTCGCTCAGCGTTTCCAAATCCTCTGATCGTTTGTTGCCAGAGGCTTGACACCACATCCCATTGTTTACGAAGCTTTTCTTTAGCCGTCTGAATGACCTCTTGACGTTCTTTCATCTCCAGAGATCCTTCGATTGCTTGAATTTCTTTCTGCCATTGCTCAATTTGTCGTGTGTGGAGCATACGTTTAGCTAAGAAATGAGCCACTTCAAGCTTTTTCTCCTGAGCCTTGGAATCGTCCAGCCGTCCACGTGCACGTCTCTGATCATCACTAAGCTTTTTGAACTCATCTTGTTTCAGTTCCATTTCTTCCTTGCTGCGCAAATACTTTAGATTGTCCGTCTCAAATCGCAATTGCTTCGCATCCTGATAACGCCCCGCCAGTTCATTACCAACCTTACTTCGCTCTTCTTCCGCATTTCTCTGTTCTTCATGAATAACCGTAAAGATCTGACGCCCACGAAGTTCCGTTTCTTGAACAACACTCTCTGCCTCTACTCCTAGCTTCACCAGCTCGTATAAAGGTGCAGCCATGCCAAGAAACTCTGTATAGACCTGTTCCCGCTGTTCAAGCATCGGTAGACGCTGAGCTACTGTCGCCGTGTCAATAAACATCCGCTGCAGCGTATTGTCTTCTTCTTTGGGTCCCTCATTTAGACTGGAACCTATCTCAGGGATAATTAGCTTTTCGAATAAGTTATGGTTGGTAAAGGCATCATTCTTTTTAAAATAACCTTTAATACCGCCCTCTTCCCCATTGATCCGCCGCATATTGCGCCACTCGGCGATATGGATATCCCGGGTAGCCAGGAAATCATAATATCTTTTTAAATCCGAGCTATGGCTACCAAAAGGTACAATTTCCCCTCGCCGATCTCGTATAAATTGCTGGATCGTTTCAAAACTCGTAGGTTCAGCAGTTTCTTCATCGAAGAGTGGCAACGTCGAAAGGGTGAGTTCAGATGCATCGCCATAATCCGTAAGTGCGTATAGAAGGTAATCCACTTTAATATCCTGCTGATCCAGTGAGTTATGTGCCGTCATAGCAATACCAGTCGTCATATATTCATTACGCTCATTGTTGTCCAGATGCCATTCGATAGCTACATGAAAGGTGTAAGGTTTAAGTTGTTTTTTATGATTATGAAAAAATGCTTCCACCTGGTTCTCACTATCTTTTCCCCATGGCGTTTTGGGCATTAATAACTGAAATATGGATTGCAGCAGTACGCCCTTCCCGCCACCATTCATAAGCGTAATAAGCGTATTGCTTGGCCCCTCTTCGTTACAGAGATCCAGAATCATATCATCATATTTCTTGAGCATTTTCTCGTATTTAAGTCCTGTAATCCGTATGCGTTCAATCCGCGGCATTAATAGCACCGTCTTTCTCAGCTAAAGTTCGTCCGATGAGTTTCTTCAATTCCTGATACCGGTCAACATCATGATATAAATACCGCATTCTCTCATAAAGCTCTTCCCGTGGGAATATCCGCTTCTCTGACTCCGAGATGAACACGAGCTTCTCCTCTTCGAGGAGCTTCATGCCTTCATGAATCAGCCCAATTCGTGAGCCTGCGCCTCTTGTCAGAAGATCGCTCTCTTCCTGACTCTTAGTTTGCATATAGAGGTTAGTCCACACCTTGGACATCGCTTGGATATCCAAGCGCCACTGCTGACTAAACCGACCTTCATCATCCATCTGCATCCATGCTTGGAAAAGTGAAGACACCTGATCTGATATCTGTATATAGGACATACTGTCCTGCCCGGACTTAAAGTGAGTCTCGTCCTGATCCATCTCGGCCAGAAACACAAGGATGATGATATTAATGATATGTAAATGAGTTTTACGCTCAATTCGTGAGTATTTATTCTTCAACTGGGTAAAGTTGGTGGCGAACACTGACCCGAGTGGATTGACCAACAAATGGAGACGGTGTCCCGAATTCATCACTCGGCAGCCTGCCTCCTTGGCAACATATTGAAGCGCATCATATGTTCCTGCATCCTGCAGGCATTCCGCTGCCGCAGGATCATCGAGAGGGATTACTTTTTTACGAAGTAATTCAAAAAATAGCCGTGAAGCTTGCTGTACCTGTTCTAATGTATAACTCATGCTAGTAACCTCTCACCTCTCCACGATCGTAATAGTATATGGGCTCATGTCTAGACAAGACCAGCGTACCCTTAGGCCTGATTCTTGCGCAATGCTCGTCCGCAATAGCTTGCCGCGCAGGCTCTCCAATTGAGGATCATCCGCAAGTACATAACGGATTAGCAACTGGCATTCATCGGATCCGTTGCTGTTCTCAGGAGCCTGCTCTTGCACAGTAATCTCTGAATGAAAAAACTGCACCCACAGATCGACAGCATCTGGTGTGCGTGCCCATCTTGTTAATTCCTCCTCGGTAAAAGCTTCTGTAGTAAACGTAAAGCTTCCCCGCTCGGCTAGCGCACTGAACACAGGCTTCCACAGTTCAACGACTTCCGCCCATGGAATACCTTTAGGAATATATTGAGCATTCTCAGCATAGAGCTCATCTTCAAGTTCATCTATTACTATATCCGGGATAAAACCAACCTCTTGTTCCTCCCAAGCCCAAGGAAGTGGATAGACAAAATCCTGATTCGGAGCAAACAATCCGCCGAGCAGCAGTTCAAAGCTGTCACCGCTTGGCAGCCCCTCTTCTTTAACCCATTCCTCCCATACATGTGTACGGAAATTAAAGCCGGCGGCTCCCCAGAATAGTTCAGGAAAGTTCAATCTTAAGTTGGTCTCCACCTCGAAAATATTCAAGACTATCTCAGCCAGCTCATCGTGTACACGCCTTGAGAGCTCGACTCGTTCAGAAAGAATACGGATCTCATTAAAGTCGATCACATCTTTCTCGTCATTGGCTAGCCGGGCCAGAGAACGATGAATATTATCAAAATGCTTGCGTTCCTCATCGAATTGCTGATGAATTTCTTCAAGTCGCTGATGCCGGGCCACTCCGAATTCACTAAAAATATGCTTCGGGTTACGGCGCAATGCATTCCGGTATTCCTGCTGCTCATGGGTCATCTTTCGAACCCGGGAGATAAGCTCATTCACATCCTGAAGCGCACGAGTTACACGTCCATGCTTAATATGCATCTGAATCTCGAGCAGCTTGATGCTGATCTGGAACTCTTCGATAATCTCATGACTCATAAAAATAAGCTCCATGGCATATTCGGAGAGACGATAGATTGTTCTGCCGCTCTCTTCCCAGCTACTGCGGGTCGCATCCTCATCCACCATGAAATACTTATATTTCTGCACAGACATTTGCCGAGCCGTATCATCATAATAATAGGATTCAAAATCCCCACCATTTCCGCTCCAGAGCAGGCCGTCTACTAAACGTTCTACGGATTCGGTAGTCCCGAGATTCGCAATATTGAACCGTTCCAATGCAGTCCAAGCCAACGCTATTATATCTTCCTTGGATCTTCTCTCATTGGATTCTAGCTCCAAATAATAGACTTGCAACAAGATGCTTAAAGATACCATTTCTTTGTACGGTTGGATTTCGCCAAGGTTCATCCCAGCCCCCAGATTCCATAGGGGATTCAATCGTTTATTTCGTTCGCCAAAATCCGACCAATTCATCTTTCTGCCATCCTCACCAAATAAAAATAAAACCCGTATACATCCGTATAGGGTTCTGAAGTACGCGAATATATGTTTCTATTATATCAATTCATCGAAGGTTGTGCTATTTATTGTTAAACAAAATCTTATAAGGACGGAGACAATTAAATGCCCCCGTCCCTACTATATCATTTTGTTACTACTTCACAGATCCGAGCATCCCTTGCACAAATTGTTTCTGCAGCAAGAAGAAGATTAATACTGTCGGCAATGTAGTGATAACTATGGAAACCATAATCATGCCATAATCTGGGTTATAAGACGAAGCTAACGATGACACGATCAAAGGCAGTGTTTTCTTATCCTGACTTTGGAGTGCAATCAACGGCCACAGGAAGTTATTCCAATTACTCATGAATGTAATAATCGCTGCTGCCGCATAGGTTGGTTTCATGGTTGGCATATACACTTTTGTGAATAATCTCAATTCACCCAGCCCATCCACACGACCTGCTTGCAGCAATTCTCGCGGGAAGGATTTGGTATTCTGCATAAAAAAGAAAATCATAAACGCGGTTGTAATGGTAGGCAAAATAACTGCTACAGGCGTGTTTAAAATTCCAAATTTACTGAACATCCGGAACAGTGGAATCATGATCGCTGCAAACGGCATCATCATGGAGAGCATTAGAATACCAAACAGGCGATCTTTACCTTTCGTCCGATAAATCTCAAATCCATACCCTGCGATCGAGCTAAGCAGCAATGTTAGGAGGGTACCCACGACCGCGATCAGAGCAGAATTCCAGAACGCCTGGCCAAGGTTGGTCGAGCCGAATAAATGACTTACATTATCGGAAAAGCTTGAGCCAAACGAGAATTTTCCTTTTACTATATCCGAAGAAGTATTCGTCATCCCAATAAGCATCCATACAAAAGGAAATAGAGAAATGACAGACGCTATGATTAAAAAGAAATGAATGACTGATTTATTTAGCTTGCTCAATCTTTTTCGCCTCCCACCTTAAGTTGAAGAAATGCCAACACAGCTACCATGATTACAATGGCATAGGAGACTGTAGCCGCATAACCAAAGTTAGGAGTATATACGAACGATAGATTATAGATATAATTCGATATCGTCATTGTCGAGTTACCCGGTCCACCATTGGTAATATTAACGACCTCATCAAATAATTGCAGCGTACCATTCGTTGAGATAATTGCTGTAAACAAAATAATTGGTTTCAACATTGGTGTAGTGATACTGAAGAACTGCCGAGTCTTTGAAGCTCCGTCAATAGAAGCCGCCTCATACACACTAGGATCAATATTTTGCATAGCAGATAAATAGAAAATCATGTTGTAACCCGTCCAACGCCATGTGATTGCTAGAATAATAACAATACGGGCCCAAAGTGGGTCAGTGAGCCATCCAACAGGCTCACTCACTAAATGAATGGACATAAGCATACGGTTGAGAATACCGTCTACAGAGAATATGCTTTTGAACAAGACTGCATAAGACACCAATGAGGTTACACACGGGAGAAAAATCGCCGTACGATAAACCCCCTTAAAGCGCAAACCAGGCATATTAAGAAAATAGGCAATGATTAAGCCCAAGAACAACATAATTGGCACCTGAATAACCAGGTATAATAAAGTATTCGAGACCGCTTGTCTAAACATAGGGTCGGAGAATAGACGCACATAGTTTTTGAGCCCTACAAAACTGTACACAGTCCCTTTCCCTGATTGAAATGATAACAGTAATGATTGAATCATGGGATAGAAGCTAAACAGCATTATGATCAGTGAAGGCCATAATACGAACTGCCATCCCGCGATAGTAGATTTATTCCACTTTTTCTCCATATCCTATCCCCACCTGCTAACTTTATATTTATTGCACCTGTTGTTCGAACAATTTTTGGATGTTAGCTAAGCTTTGCGTCAAATCCGCGCCATTCAGAATGTTTGGCAATTCATTTTTAAGTGCATCTTTTGCTTCCTGTGTATACATTCCCAGAGAAATCCCCGGAACTTCTGTAGACCATTTCGTGAAATCGCTGTAGATAGCTTGACCACCAAAGAACTCTGAGGTTTGACCATAAGCCTCACTGGAGAATGCCGGAATAAAGGAACCCACACCGCCATTTTCGGTCAAGAATCGCTCGTAGAATTCACTGCTGGAGCCCACTGTTTTGGACAGGAAATCAATCGCAAGATCTTTATTAGCTGAGCCATCAAGCACGAACCAGCTGGAACCGCCTTCATTCGATGCATTAACACCACCATCAATTCCCAATCTTGGCGTTGGCGCTACTTTCCATTTACCACTTTGATCTTTAGCGTCCATGATAGATGATACCTGCCACACTCCCGATACTACTGTAGCTACATCACCAGCATTAAAGCTGCCTACAAATTCACTCCAGCCTGTAACAGGCTTAGCAATCCCGGAATCAGAAATCGCTTTGTATACACGAAGGGTCTCTGTCATTACAGGGTTATTAACAAAGTTTCCTTTATTGTCAGGTGTGATGTACCACGATCCACCCGATTGCAGAAGAATGGAGGTTAAGGCTTCATCATTTGGATTAATGGTCGCCATGTATTTGCCCGTCTTTTCTTTTACAATTTTACCGATTTCAATATAACGATCCCAAGTGATATTCTGTAAGTCTGCATCCGTAAAACCCGCTTCCTCCAGATAATCCGAGCGGTAGAACATACCTGTTGAACCAATATCAAAAGGAACACCATACATTTTACCGTCTACCTTAAGTGCATCGACCTTGTATGGAGAGAATTGAGTGTAATCAATCTTGTCACCAAAATCTGCGAAGGTATTTGGATATGCGTTTACATATTTTTGAATATTAGGATCATTTACCAGAATAATATCTGGAAGACCGTCTTTAACATCTGCTGCCAGATTAGTATTCAGCTTTTGTTCCAAGTCCGTTTTGGCCATTTCAACAACCTCTAGCTCAAAATCAGGATTTTCTTTTTTGTAAAGATCTTCAGCGATCTTTAAAGCTGCACCATTAAAGGAAGGGTCCCAGGCCCAAGCGATCACTTTTTTCTTAGTAGTACCGCTTTCATTTTTCTCCGCTGAATTTGATGACCCGCAAGCAGCGAGTACCGTTACTGTCATTGATACTAAGAGCAATACTGATAACCATTTTTTCAATTTCTACAACCCCTTTTGACTTTGTATGTAAGCGGTTCATTCTTTAACGCTTGAACCTAATTTTAGAGAATTCAAAATGATAAGTATAATAATCATTCGTTCTTTCTTAGTAGTAATTATTGTTCATTTAATAAATGTTATTTTTTTCCTAGTAAAAATTATGGTCGATAGCACTTTTTATTTGTATATAGCTTTTCAAACCAGATCCCATACCGTAATATGAAAGATTGTTATATGATGAGAAAAATACAACAAGAGAAATAACGGGGTGTCCTACTATGAACAATAACGTTTCAACCTATCGGGTGATGATCGTAGACGATGAAGCCATCCTTCGAACGGGGATTATGCATTTATGTAACTGGAGCAAATATGGAATTGAAATCGTTTCCCAGGTCTCAAATGGCCAAGATGCGCTCGACCATATCGAATCCACACGTCCACATGTCGTCATCACCGATATTGTGATGCCAGTTATGGATGGAATAGAATTCTCAAAAATCATGAAAGTGAAATATCCGGAAATTAAAATTATCGTATTAAGCAGCTACAGTGAATACGATTATGTTCGGGAAGTCTTTAAATACGGCGTTACTGATTATTTACTCAAACCGAAAGTCTCTTCTGCTGAGCTTATAACTTTAATCCAGACATTGTGTGGTTCAGTGAACTTACAAACATCCGGTTATATTCGTCCTAATCTGGACATTTCGTTGATCCTTGCCCAATGGCTTGAACATGATTCGTTACCAAATGAAGAATCTATAGACTTGCTCACAAAATATTTTCGAGGAAATTGCTTTATGCTGGCAAAAGCCAGCAACAGCTTACTTCTGTCCAGAACAGAGTGGAGTCAAAACCAAATGGAGGAGCTCCTTCTTTCATTGGCAAAGCAACATTTATCTAATAACTTAACCTATTCTTTTATATTCCTTAAGACAGAATTTCTAATTCTCCTAAACTATGAGGAGACTGCAGCTCAAAATATAACGACATCAATTCAATCATTAGCTGAGGCCGTGAAAGAAAAGCTTCTGTATATCTCATTTATTCTTTCCAATCCATTTTCCGGTTTAGAACAGATTAAGGAAGCGCATTTGCGATTAACACCGTACCTTGGCAAACTGATCTATTTCCCAACACAAGTAGTAGTTCCGGAAAATGCAATTCTCATTCCTAGCGAAAAGGTATCTTTCGACCTGAATCAGTTTACTTCATTGTTACGGATTTTGGCTATAGATGACGCCAGAGAACAATTGAAAGCGTTTTTTCTAAAAATCTTATCTACACAGGACTATGACGAATATAGCTTGAAACGTTTATGTCAAAATCTCATCTATACGGCAATGAGTACACTTGAGCATATTAAGCAGCCCATTTCTGAGCTTGGTTCGTCCAGACTAAAGTTATTTAAAACCATTGATTTAGCTTATAGCATCAATGAATTAGAGAGTATTTTGATACAATTCCTAGATGCACTGAAATCCAGTATGAAACAAACAGATCAACAATCGATGATTCTGCACCAGATTTATGAATACGTCAACAAACATTATGCTAATGAAATCTCATTATCAGAAATGGCAAATACCTTGCATCTTAACTATAGTTACCTCTCCTCTTATTTCAAACAGCGAACGCAAGAGAATTTAACTACATATATCAGCAGGGTGCGAATAGATAAAGCGAAAGAACTGCTGCTGGACCCTAATTTAACCGTATCAGAAATCAGCCGTTTAACCGGATTCTCAGAACATAATTATTTCTCGAAGGTATTCAAAAAAATGACTGGAAAGACTCCTGTGGAGTTCCGTACTCAAATCTCCCAGTAAAGACAGGTGAACGGCTTGCTTCGTAAGAATAGTATCTTTATCAAAATTCTAATCCTTATGTTAATGGGGATTCTTGTAATCTCCTTCATCCTTACCATGGCCTCCTCGAAAATTTCAGAGCGGATTCTACTAAATCAAGTCGTCCAGAATTCATCCGCCAATATGAATTTGGTAAAGAATGATTTACTGCGATACAATGACCAGGTTGTGAATACGATGCTGCAGATAAACAGTAGTGTTGAATTTAAAAATTATATTACCAAGCCGGCTCTGACCTCGCTTGAGCATACCAATCTGGTTATGAGTCTTGGAAGATATATTGATATCTACAAAGATTACCTCAGTCCCGACAACTCCCATATCATTGTTTCGGCAATGCCGGGAAAAGGAGGACGCCATTATTCAAGCAATAACTTGAAATGGGATAAAATACCGGATGAAATCGTATCGGATTATATGACGATTAATGGAGTTATCCCCAATCGAATTCAATATCATAGCAGTTCAGATCTTTTCAAAGAAACTGTACCCTATAAAAACTATATTTTTGCTACGAAACCTTTGGTGGATAGTGCTTCCGGTTCAATGTACGGATATACAGCCGTTGTTATGGACGAGCTTAACATCTATCTTAAATACAGCCCCTACATTTCGGAAGGCATTCATATCTCGCTTATCTCAGCAGAGGGTACGATTCTCTCCAGCAGCAATAAGGCTTCCATTAGCACGTATAATTCCGTTCTTCTATTGAATGCCATGAACGCTGTGGAGCAAGGAGGTATCGTCACAAATTCAGAAAATAAACAAACCTATATTTCGTATTTCCTTCCGGAGTTTAATGCCTACATTATGGAGGAGGTTGATCAATTAACTGCATTTGCGCCGCTATATACAATCTCAAACGAAATCATCAAGGTAGTTAGCATTGTACTGGTGATTAGCATGTTGTTTGTCTATTGGCTTAGTAAACGAATCATTCAGCCCCTGAATCAGTTAGTCAATACGATGAAAACGTCCAAAGGGGACAGTCTGAAATTGCATCCCTTGCAGGAAGATGGCAGCTACGAGACTAATGTATTAACCAAAGCCTACAATCATCTGATTAGAGAAATTGACCGGTATACCGAAAGAGTTGTCTACGAACAGCAGGAACGCCGGAAGGCAGATCTCAATGCTCTGCAAATGCAAATCAACCCTCACTTCCTGTATAATACGCTGAGTTCGATCAAATATTTAGCCAACATGCATCGGACCCAACAGGTGGATCAAACGATCGATAGCCTCATCTCCATGCTTCAGAATACCTTAGGATCTACAGAGGACATGATTACTGTAAAACAGGAGATAGAGACTTTAAAGCATTATGTATTTATCAATCAGATCAGATACGGTGATCAAATCGGTGTCCACTTTGAGATTTCTGAAGACAGTACGGAGCTGTTGGTCCCCAAGCTGATCATTCAGCCTTTTGTGGAAAACGCGTTTTTCCATGCTTTCCCTGGATACGTCAGCGGCAATATTCAAATCTTCATCTCCCAGCGGGATGAGCATTTAATCATCGAAATTATGGACGATGGTATAGGGATGCCGAACGCTCCTGAGCAGGTGAATGTAAGCAAAAAACATCATTTATCAGGGATTGGCATCCAGAATGTTCATGATCGAATTCAGCTGCTCTTTGGATCACCTTATGGTATCCACATTGAAAGCGAGCCAGGTTATGGCACAGCCATAAAAATAATCATCCCTGCTGCGAAATATAGTTCATGATCAAAAAAAGGGCTGCCCCAAAAGCCATGAAATGGCTGAATGGGACGCCCCGTTTTAATAACTACTCAGTAACGCTTGGAGAATACGCCATGCAATACTGCTCTAATGTACTGTTGGGTAAGGGGATAACCTTAACTGTGCGGAACTGATAATGCTCATAGATGGGAAGATTACTTAGCGTCTGTGTCTCTAACGTGCATAATGCATTCTTCTCACAGCATTCGGCAAGCAGCGGCTTCAAGATCTTCGATACATAGCCTTGTCCACGGTAACGTTCTTGCACTACAAGCATATCCAAATGCATATACTTCTGATCTCCAAACATCGATAACCATAAGGAGCTCATACTGCGCAAAGTGGCTAACCCTCGAATAAATCCTCGCACACCAATGATACGGCAAATCGGTAAACACTTGAGAATCGCTAGCCCAATTTGTTTCATATAGTTGACGTTCGAAATCAATGTCCCGCTCTGACGCTCCGAATGGAACACCAAGGCGACAGCTTCATAATTTGTTGACGTCGTTAGTAAATCCGAATAAGGATACAACATCTCAATATAACGATGAAAAAAAATGTTTAATACGCGGAGTCTGGTTGTTTCATCAGGCAAAATATGCTGATACAGTGGATCATCCTTTGCGAAGGCTTCTGCCAGAACGCTGGCGGCTTTCGGAATGTCCTGCCGATGAATTTTAATTAATGAACTACAAATAGTTCCACCTCATTTAGTTTACTTTCGCGATAGGCTCGGTTAGTGAACAAGCCATTCAAGAATATTATAACTGGTTCAGTCAAGCCCTCATTTAAGGCGATGAACTTCGATATGGCACGATGGTTCTATTGTCATTTCTTCATTGAATGAGATATGATTAAAAAGATTACAAAAATACTGGGAGGAAAAATGGAAGATATTATACTGTGGCTTAAATACTTGTTTCTAGGGTTTGTTCAAGGGGCAACTGAGCCAATCCCCGTTTCCTCGAGCGGCCATTTAATCATCGCGCAGAAATTGCTAGGCTTAAAACAGAATGGGCTATCCTTTGAAATCCTGACAAATACGGCTTCTCTAATTGCGATTTGCTTTATTTTCCGCAAAGATATCGGAAGATTGATCACTGGATTTGTTCAATTTATTCTGACCCGCAAAGAGGAATATAAGTCAGATTTTATGTTCTCTTTGTACATTATCATTGGCACCATGCCTGCGGTTATCGTAGCCTTGTTCTTTAAGGACCAAATTGAGGAGATCTTCTCGTCAGTACACACCGTGTCCATCGCCTTGCTGGTAACCGGGGTTGCTTTATGGTTAATTCGTAATCTTCGCGGTCGTAAACAAGATGGGGATTTAAAAGCGAAGGATGCAGTCATAGTCGGACTTGCCCAAGCTGTAGCTCTTATTCCCGGGATAAGTCGCTCAGGCGCAACGGTCATCTCTTCCATTGCTGTGGGAATGAAGCAAGAAACTGCTTTACGCTTTTCTTTTATGCTGTATATTCCAATCAGTCTGGGCGGACTTGTTATGGGGGCATCTGATATTGCCAGTGACCCGAACCGAGCGCAACTAGCAATTCCATACTTAATTGCATTTATCACTACACTAATCGTTACGTATTTTTCTATGCGCTGGTTTATGGGGATTATGGCTAAAGGTAATTTGAAGTACTTCTCTTACTACTGCTTCTTGGCTGGGATACTACTCCTTATCTTCATGTAAGTACATGATTTCAAACAAAAGCCCTCATGACAATCTCTGGGATTACAGAGAGCATGAGGGTTTTTCATCCTATTTTAAGAGGGATATTACTTCACCACTCGACCGAATCTTGCCGATTCTAGGGAAAATCGTTTTACACACATAGTCATGCTCTTCTTTCGTAGAAGCAGTCATTGCATCTTCCACAAAAACTTGGTTGTAACCAAGCTGATAAGCTTCTCTAGCTGTCGTATCCACACCTATGGATGTAGAAATACCACACAAGACAATTGTATCTATACCACGACGCCGTAGCTGTAAATCAAGATCCGTTCCGAAGAATGCCCCCCACTGACGTTTAGATATCACATGTGCGTTTTTGAAGTCAGATAATTCAGGTACCAAGGTATCCCAACCTTCTGGAATGGCTCCTGCATTCATCTTCAGATCTGTTTGAGGTCTTAACATATCCTGTCCATCTAACGAGGATACTCTTACAAGTACTACAAACGCCCCCTTTTCCGTGAAGGCTTGAACTAAACTGCTGCCCTTCTGAACCACCTGCTCACCTGTATGTGGAGCCTTATTAGGCATGTTAACAATTCCATTTTGCAAGTCGATTACAACCAGCGCCGTTTTCTTTGCATCAATACATTCAGTTTCTGATCTCTTTAAGTCTTCCATTGTCTTCTCTCCCATTTAAGCTTAGTTTTTTATATACTTTAAAATAAACCCAGCCTGCATTTATCAATAGCAAAACACTGGTAATAAAGAATACATCTCGGATCCCAAACCAGGCTGCCACTTGCCCACCTAGAACCGAACCCGCAAATGTGCCAAGATAACCTGCCGACATGTTAAATCCAAACACTCTGCCTGTAAGCGCATCTGGTGTTATTTTCTTAACGAGGATATTCACAGAAGGTATTAACCCACCTGCCGCTAATCCTAGTAGAAAACGCAGACCCATTAACTGCCAAGGATTCTGAACAAACGCTTGTGGGATAAACAGAAGTCCTGCCGCTATAAGCGCAACTAGTATAACTTTTTGAGCACCTATTCGGTCAGACAACTTGCCAAGCCTTGGAGCAGCAATGATGTTAGCCAGCCCTGAAGCTGAGAAGGTCATCCCTGCAAGCAGAGCCACATGACTAGCACTCTTGGAGAGCTGAGTAACATATACCGTAATAATTGGTTCTACAGAGTATAAAGCAACAGTTAGAATAAAGAAGGTTACAAACAAGGTTAGCGTTAGGCTCTTCTCTGGAACACTGCTCCAGACCTCCTTGATACTTAGCGTCTTTTTATCTTCACGATGAAAAGATTCCTTCACGAACAAAGCGGTAGTAATGAAGGCAACCAGCATCAGTCCACCCGTAACAAAAAATGAACTTTGTAAACCCATGCTCTCTGCAATGAAACCACCAATCGTTGGGCCAAGCAAGGCTCCAGCAATACTGGCTGTTGAAAGAGTTCCTAAAGCATATCCTGCATGTTCCTTATCCGTCTGAGTGGCGATTAATGTAGTACAAGCTGTACTATAACCCGTTATTGTGCCCTGTAATAATCTTAGTGCAATTAATACATACACATTAGGCGCAAAACCCATACAGCTGATCACAATCGCCATCCCAAGACTTGCCCGCAAAAGCATTGGTTTTCGTCCGAACCTGTCTGCCGCCAGTCCCCAAATGGGTGAAAATATGGCTGAAACGATAAAGGTAATCCCAAAAGCAATGCCAGAAAACTGAGCAACGGAATCGGCGTTATCCACGCCAAGATGCTTAATGTAAAGTGGCAATACTGGCGCAATCTGGCTCATACCTACACCCGTTACAAACATACCAAACCAGCAAACGATCAAATTCCTTTTCCACATGGACATAAAAAAGCCTTCTTTCTGCTAACAATAACAACCTCATATTAACAGTCAGATTGGCTCTATACCATGCATTATTCTAAACTCCATGGACATTTTTGCTCTGAAATTCCGAAGGGCTGATGCCTGTCATTCTTTTAAAAATTCTGCTGAAATAAAATTCATCCGTAAATCCAAGGGTTTGCGCAACCGCTTTGATTTTTATGTCCCCTTCAAGAATCAGCTCTTTCGCTTTATCAATTTTCATTTTATTAAAAAACTCAATGATCGAATAACCTGTAATCTCTTTGAATGCTCTCGATAAATAAGCAGGTGAAAGCTGTACCAAATCTGACAATTCGCTCAAGCTAACTTTCTCATTGATCTTTTGATGCATATAATTAATAATTTTTTCCACCTTTAATGAAGTGGAGTAATTTTGACTTTGTTTTTGTGTATTTTGAGCAATTGCAATGATAAGCTGCTGTAACAAAGTCTTCGCTACAAATTCATACCCTGGCAGCTTAGTATTCCAGCTCTGAATCATTTGTCCGAAGATATCTTCCACTTGATAATAATCCTTCAATTCGGATACAGCTTGCAAATGGAGTGAATCCACATCACCACTAATTCCCCAGTTCTCCTCGTTCATGCTCACCTTCGCATAGTTGAAATGAACGGACAGAAAGCATAAGGGATCTTCAGCATCTATCTCTATTGAATGCTTAACATCTGGAGAAATATAGAATAACATACCAGCTTTAAACGAATGTCGTTTTCGCTCCATCATAAAGCTGCCCTTCCCTCCAGTCACTAAGAGAAGTTCATGATGCTGAAGGGTTCTAACGAGCTTGCTCCAATTTCTCTTGGGGTCGTTGAAGTATCTGTAATTACAATATAGTATGTGGAAAAATAGATTATTTATATTCATAAAAGCCCTGTCCAAATGTCCACCGAACGTTCGATCGGATCGTATTCAACGTCATATCCGAACGTTTCGGATATGAATCGGAGGGGAACATAGGTCGAGTAACCGTATAGATGAGGTGGGCTATTCATCTGCACAGCTTGTCCATTAATGTAGGCTGTATGATCGTCGATGGTCATCTTCAGAGAAAGTCCATTTTTTTCAGCGGTAATCGTGCGAGTTGCCTTGTTCCATTCTACCCTGGCTCCAAATAACTCAAAGAGATAACGCATGGGCACTTCTGAAATACCATTCACAATGTTTAGCGGCGGTGCTGATAGAAGTGGCATATCATCAATATTCAACTGATACAGGAATGGGCTTGTCTTAAAGGTCCATTTTTTCACTAGCGTTTCGCCACCAGATTGAAATGAAACCTCCGCGGTATACTCCCGATCCCCCCTCAACTGACGCTGCGCTGTTAATACATACCCGTAACCAGAATTGAGTTTCTTCACACTAAGCGGGATACTAATGTGGCGGTTGCCTGCCTGTGTGCTTAGTTTAGCCTTTATGTCCGCTACATCCCGTAGACTACTAAAGACCGTAAGTGTTGTAGCTTCTCCTTGAATTAACTGCTGTGCATTCATTTTGTAAATGTTGCCTGACCACACTCGCGTCATTCCATCATAAGGAAATAAGCTCGCAGTCGCTGGTGTAGTCATTACGCCTTCTGACTTCACAGCACCAACAATCACGGTAGACTTACCCACTCGTGCAATGCCAATAGAAGCAACTGCCGGGGTCAGCATCACTTCCCTGCGATCATGCATAACTGCTAGCTCGTTAATCTCTGAAGCCATATCAAATTCATCATAGGCCCGCTCTTTCATATATACGGTTTCCATAATCTCCGTTACTTCTCCGCTTAAACCCGACGTTAACACTCTCTCTTTAGGCGTTTGTTGGGTAAAGAACTCACGACCTTTCACTTCTATAGATAAATCGCCTTCAGACTTTATTGTAAAATTAGCATTAGCATAGCGAGCATGATTAATCGCCGCCTTAACGAGGGCAGGATCAAGTTTCACTTCATCCAACCCCATTTGTTGCCGAATTTTATTAATTGAAGCTAGTGCTTTTAGTTGCTCCGCACTACTAGTTCCGTCAAACAATACTTTTGCGGCTTGTACCTTTGTGACATCAATCAATGGAGTGATTGCCATAAGCAGCAAGACGCCTATAAGTATCCATCTTTTACGCATAGTTCCCCTCCTCAAAATTCCATATCTTGTTAGACGACATTCTTCCAGAAAGGTTTCTGTAAAGCAGTTCAAAAACACAAAACAAACCACCCCGTAAATGAACTTCACCTCAATGGTTAGACACACAATCAGAGGCGTATTTCATTATAGAGTGGCTTCTCTGTGATCTCTTATGGTTTCTGAATAAACAGTTGTGTCCAATAATGTTGATATTGACTAGTCGCAGTTCCCCCTACATAACCAACCCCAATATCCGTAAAGCGAGGATCCAAAATATTAGCTCTATGACCAGTACTATTCATCCACGTTCTCATTACTGCTTCAGGTGTTGCTTGGCCCGCCGCGATATTTTCTGCATAAGCACGCCACTCCACTCCAAATCGATCTAGCATTTGAGAGGGGGTACCATAAGTTGGAGAGGTATGACTAAAATAGTTATTATCCCTCATATCTCTTGATTTCAAAACCGCAAGATCAGTTAGCCGCGTATTTAGAGTTAAGGCAGCGATTCCTCTACTCGTCCGTTCTTCGTTGACTAATCTAAAAACTTGCAATTCAAATGCGTTAGCTTGTCTAATATGAATCCTTGACTTCCCTACTCTTTTCGTTCCGGAACTACGTTTCGTTTTTATTCCTTTACTCAAAGAACTTTTGACTCTTCTTATTGAAGATATTCTTTGCTTCATGATTTTCCCTCCTACACTGTATTTACAACAATATATTGTGGAAGAGGTCTTCACGCTTGTACCAAAGTCTATAATTCTACTATAAATTTTGTTAATCCTATGTACTTGATTTCTCTTTGACTTGACATGTATGTGTTACTTTATGTTAATATAAACAAATCATAAACGTTGATATATCATCTATTTTTCTAATTAGGAGAGATCATATGGATTCCAAAGACCCGCTAGGGTTAGTTATTCGAGATTTACACTTAGAAATAGCCAATTATTTAACAAAATTGCTTGCACCCGTTCGGCTTGCGCCTGAACAACATTTACTTATGGCTTTGTTGCTTGAGAAAGAAGGTCTATCTCAGAACGAGATTGCTAATAAACTTGGGAAGGATAAAGCCAGTGTTGCCCGAATGATCGCTAGCTTAGAGAACAAGGGGTACATTCATAAAGTACCAAGTACGCAAGACCGTCGTTCGGTAAATGTTTTTGTCACAGACGAAGGCAGGAAATTAGAGACTATAATCAATGAGGTGACGATCAAATTAAACGAAATTATAGCGACAGGATTCTCTCCTGCGGAGTACTCAGCGCTAACAACTTTGTTAACTCGTGTGCAGAATAATGTAAGAGAGGCATAAATGTATATCCTCTGCCCTATAGTTGACATATCATCTATTCTTCAAAAATAATACGAATCCATTTCTGAAAAGAGGTTTATCCCTATCATGGAATCAACAGCAGCTGTTCAAGTTAAACGTCCCGCCCTAATGGCCTTCTCCCTTATGCTAGGAGCATTCGTCGGACTATTTAGTGAAACTGCCTTAAATATGGCTTTTACCAACTTAATGGATGAATTTTCAATCAACGCCTCAACGGTTCAATGGCTAACCACAGGATATTTACTTGTATTAGGTATCCTCGTTCCGATATCCGCCCTATTAATGCAATGGTTTACCACTAGACAATTATTCACAGCATCCTTGTTATTATCTATCATTGGTACTTTAATTGCTGCCCTCTCCCCCAATTTCACCTCCTTATTAATTGCGCGTTTAGTGCAAGCCTTGGGAACTGGTTTATTGCTGCCCCTAATGACGAACATTATTCTAATAATTTTCCCTGCACATAAACGTGGAACTGTCATGGGGATGATGGGACTTGTTATTATGTGCGCACCGGCCATCGGGCCAACTTTGTCTGGTTTGATCGTGGATCATTTGGGCTGGGAGTTTATCTTTTGGACAAGTTTACCTTTATTATTATTTACATTTGGATTCGGATTAACATTTATCAAAAATGTAGCCAAAATCTCTAAACCTAAAATAGATATTTTATCCATTCTACTTTCTACTTTCGGATTTGGTGGCATCGTATTTGGATTTAGCAACATCGCTGATCATGCTTTAAGTGAAATCATTGTCTATCTGCCTCTTATCGTTGGTGTCATCAGCTTAATTCTGTTTGTATTAAGACAGTTTAAGTTGGAAACGCCGATGCTAAATTTACGAGTGTTTAAATATCCTATGTTTACAATAGGTCTGATAATGGTCTTTTTAGGAATGATGATCATTTTATCCTCTGCCATTTTATTACCGTTATATTTAAAAGGAGGTTTATTGTTATCAGCTACAGCTGCAGGAATTCTACTCCTTCCAGGGAGTGTGATTAACGGAGCTATGGCTCCAGTTACGGGTAGAATATTTGATAAATTCGGTCCAAAATTATTGCTGCCGCTTGGATTCTCCATCGCAACCATTGCAGGTTTTCTATTTACAAGCAATTCTACTGAAACCAGTAACCTGACCTTTATTTTAATACACTGCGCTATGTTTATCGGATTAGCTATGGTCATTATGCCCGCTCAAACCAATGGCTTAAATCAGTTACCCGTGAAATACTATCCGGATGGGGCTGCTGTTATGAACACACTTCAACAAATCGCAGGTGCTCTTGGTACAACGTTCGCCGTTACACTAATGTCTAGCGGACAAACACGATTCGCGAATACACATCCAACTGCTGCACAGCCTGAAATTTTAACCGCAGGAATTACACATGCATACTTATTTATCGCAGCAATTGCAGTTATCGGATTAATTTTATCGTTATTTGTGAAGCGTATTAGAGTTTATTAATTTTAATCAAAAAAAGACAGTGGACACGAGCTGTCCGCTGTCTATATTTTAATCAATAGTTTTTTCATAAAATACTAAAGTTAACTTATCATTAATTTGCTTTGTTTCTTCTGTTCGTTTATATCCTACCTTTTCATATAAATAGCAGTTCCTCTGCTCTTGCTCAATACTATCCAGCTCCCATTTTTTCGCGTCATTATATCTCTGTTCAATGATTGCAAAAACCTGCTGGGCGATCCCCATCCCCTGGTATTCTGGCATAATAAATATAGGGCTGACACGGTAAGTATTGTTTTCCTTTTTAACGATTCGGACACCGCCCACAACAATATCAGAATTCTTAATCATAAAATAATCTGTAAAAGACTGATTAATTCGATCTATCATTTTTTCTACGGACTCATTGGCAGGGCTGGTTTCATAATCCTTATATTTCTCCAGTAATGGCATAAAGGCTTTGACTTGCATTTGATGAATAAATTCCGCATCACTTACGTCTGCTTTACATAAAGAAATCCCCATAAAGATGTACCTCCATTAAAATATATTACTATTAACAAGGTTTATGGTTTGTTTTTAGGTATGATATAGAGTGATCCGTCTTCCTTGTATTCAGCATAAGCAATGTCCTCAACGCATTGATAGCCATGCTCCCTGATCCATTCCTGGATCTGTATCTTATTCATCGGTCTGCCACGCATCGAATCTTCCAGCAGCCTACCTTTATCAATAACTGTAATGGAAAAAGAGGAAGACTGCTCCGATTGCTCCTCTTCAGACTTGCGCATAATCGACAGTGAGCCATTCGTTTCGAGCAGAGCATACTTCACTTCACTTAGAGAAAAAATATTTTGCTGCCGCAGCATAAACAGCAGTTGGGTAAACTCAATATCGTATTTCTCCATCAAATCCTGATTCACTTTGCCATCGTCAATAAGCAACACCGTCCGGCCTTCCGCCATGTTCCCGAACTTCACAAAATGGGTCGTTGCCTTTTCAAACAAATAAGACAAAGCGGTCCAGATGAAAAGCGCAAACAGCAGATGCCAGATCTTCACCTCATTATCATATATCGTATTCCCTACAATCTCACTTAAAATCAATGATGACAGGAAATCAAGTGGCGTCAATTGACTAAGCGTCTTGCGGCCAGTAATAAAGGTAATGATCCACAAACCAAAGAAACTAATGATCAGTTTGACACCTATAGTTACAAATATCTCCATTGCTGCACCTCCAGATGGGACTTCGCACAGGGTCGTTGCCCTTATGACACGAAATCCATTCATGAAAGGTATTACACACTCCTAGTGGGGGATAAACAGCAAACGAGACGCTCTGCAGCTTGCCCTTATGTTGGAATGGTGATAAGGAACGTTGTGCCTTTTCCTTTTTCACTATCAACTTCAACAATGCCTTTCACTTTATCAATGGTACTGTAGACCATAAGCATCCCCAGTCCCGTACCTTCAGCTTTGGTCGAATAATACGGTTTACCGAGACGCGATATTTCTTCCTTTGTCATTCCAATGCCAGTATCGCGAATACTGATAATAATATTTTGTTTTTTTTCCGAAATATCGATGAACAGCGTACCACCGTCCTTTTCCTTCATGGCTTCGATTCCATTTTTATACAGATTAATAAGACATTGCTGTATTTGGTTCCGATCATAATTTTTGAATAGCGAATTATTAAAATTAAATTTGACCTCTACTTTGTGCATAGTGGCATAAGGCATGATGATATTCTTAGTATATTCTGCCTCCTCCTGCATGTTGGAATAAACCATATTATCGGATTGCGGCTTAGCAAATGAAAGATAGTCACTCACGATTTTTTCAGCCCTCTGTAATTCTAATAGAGATAACTCTACGTACTGTTTCTCCTCCCTTGTGATCGTCTTCGATTTATTCAACAGCTGCAAAAAACCGCTGGTCACTGTAAGCGGGTTTCTGATTTCATGTGATACACTTGCCGCTAGCTCGCTCACGACATTTAATCTTTCAGATTGCATAATTCGGTCGCGATTCTTAATATTAGTAATAATCTTTTCTATTAAGATCATATTGATACACATCACCCCGACATGCGTCGTAAAGGCATTTAAGGTGAGAAACCAATATTCCCTATTTAAACTCCCCTGTGTAAAACCTAATATAATTAGGTAAAATCCCATTGTCAGAAAAGAAATTATTGTTGCCGCGATGATGCGACTTTTCGAATCTAGTTTTAGGAACTTTTTACTATATAGAGGAACCAGAATTAGGATTGAAGTGGCGAAAAGAAAGGATTGTAACGTACCCTCTCCCCCCACATAGAATCGATAGATATTTAAAAGGATATATAGCGGTAGAACGTTCTTGTACCCACCAAAAAGAGCCACAATGATAAACGGGATATATCTCAAATCAAAAATAAAGCCCATATCGAGTTTAAAAGGTTTCGCTATGCAGAGACACATGGTCACTGCCGACAGTAGAACTAGAATCTTACTATTATAAGCAAAAGCACGATTCTCAAAGAAAAGTAGAAAAATTAAGATTGGAAACAATAAAAACAAGAAATTTAAAAGCAAAGTCTCAAACAAGGGATAACTTCCTTTCAGCCTAGTGTTGCTTAAAATACAGCGTACTGGAAAAATACGCTAAAATAATATTATAAGTAAAGTTCCCCTTATTAACTATGTATTTCTCAACCATTTTTAAAATAATAAAAAAAGCACCTGACGGCGTCCTTGGAGGTAAAGTTACAAGCTGAGTACATCCGTAATTCCATACTCGTATCCGTGTGAGGTTCCGCTTACCAACCGTATAGCCTTTATTTCGATGAAATAAGCACATATATTAGGGACGGACCATATTGCACTTATTCCCTAATAACAAGCCCATTCCGGGTGAATCAGGGCGAATAACGGCGCTGGCTCGTTTACGTTACCGGCGGCACATTGTATTCGGTTTTTCGCATACATTTAGCTCGTTACGTTACCGGCGGCACATTGTATTCGGTTTTTCGCATACATTTGGCTCGTTTACGTTACTGGCGGCACATTGTATTCGATTTTTCGCATACATTTAGATCGTTTACGTTACCGGCGGCACATTGTATTCGGTTTTTCGCATACATTTGTCCGTAAGCTCGACTAAAACATGCATTTCGGAGGATATAAGATCCACTCTGTCCGTTCTACATCCCATAGAGGCGTGTGCTTAATAAAAAACAGGGCTCCCCATCCCCAACAGTTGAATATAGGACCATCCATTGAATTTGTTTCACATTTCTCCGCAGTCTCAAAATTTTACAAATTCTATTATTTCAAAAAACATTCAATAGATGCTTTAATGATGCGATGATATTCTTACTCGTAATTTATTTAACGAATCGAATTATGATTATTTTGTCTTTTGTAAACCTCTTATTACGATCGATACAAACAATATTCCTAAACATCCCCCTGTAATAGGCGAAACCACAAGAATACCAATTATATTCCTGCTCGAACTAAAAAGTAACTTCATACTAGTTACTGCTATCGCTACAACAACTACTGATGTCCAGAAAATATTTTTTTGTATTGTTGTAACTGTTGGTATCATTGTTACCGTTTCTCGATGTCGATACAACGACCTAACTATGATCCAAGTTACCATGAGTAATCCGAATATAGAAAACGAATGCTGCAATATTTTATAAAGAGTGAAATTATAAATCACTATATCCCTTAATGGGGGAAATTGTTCTACAAAGTAACCATTGAAATGTGTAAAACCATCGATGAACACGTGAGTAAAGAAACCAATAATCACAGATATGATGAACACTACCCAGCCCTTAGAGGTCAATCTCCACTTGCTCAAGGTATTGTACGCTCGTTGATCTATATTATAGTTCGAAGGAAGATGCAATATTAATATCTCCTTAACTATAAAATGGAAAATTAGTGCAATAATCACACATAGGGGAATTGCCTGTAAAAATAATCCTGTTATAGAATGCCCTATACTTTGATGGGGCTCAAGCATAATAAAATATTCAAAATCAGGTGACATACTTCCTAGAATCAAGCCGGTAGCACTAAAGTATTTTGGGTTCACATATTTAAAAGGAAGTGCAAAAATAGGATGAGCAAAAGTGAAAGGCATAACAATCTCCTAGTGTTTATTATATTTTTTTAGCAACAAAGGTTATACAATCTGTTGTCAGTTTTACGGGGTGGCCTTTTCTATCAATTTCATATTCTATTTGTTTTACAAATCGTTGTTTAACTTCCCATCCAGTGTACTGCTGAACTAATAAATCAATCATTCTTTCTGTAGGTATATTCACTTCAAACATCGGGTCTAGTTCTTGTCCATTTTCAAGGTTTACCTCTTGTATGTTCGATCCGATAATAATGCAATTGATTCCATTTCTTTTAGTTCCAATAATCATTTCGTTAAGTTTACTTTCCAGAGCTTTTTCCGAACTTATATGTTCCAAGGCAGATACAGCTAAGATAATGTCATATTCCTCTTGATCGATAATGAAATATTCAATGTCAGATAGTCTTGTTACAATAAATGGTTCGACTCCAAATTTTCGACTATAACCTTCCAATTTTTCTATGGCCGACTCCAATAAATCAACACAAACTACCTTCCCATTTCTATTTTTCATGGATTCCGCTATGGGGATACTATTCCTACCAATCCCAGCTCCTAAATCTAATACACTTAAGTATTCTTGATCTCTGTATTCTTCTAATAGATCGATTACCGTTTTTACGGGTCTATGTAGCCAGGAACCTGGCTCGAACAAATTATAACTATCGTAACACAAGTCATGATATCTCTTCTCTTCAGTTCTTATATTCGCTACTCTGTCCATTTCACACCTCGAGCTTTCCTTATTACATATTTTCAACTAAGCATTGTACTGCGTTCAAATAAAACCTAAAATACTACATATATAGGTTTTTTTAATATTACACACTATGAACCCCCTATGATAATGAAGGAGATGGTTAACGTAGAGCCTACTCTTCTACCACATCATAGCTATATCCACGCGACGGAGCTAGCTATTCAATACATGAAGGAGCATCTTGATGAAGAAGTAACTTCAGAGCAACTCGCTCATCTAGTCGGTTATAGCGCCTATCACTTCACTAGAATATTTAAGAAGGCAACAGGAATTTCACCACGCCAATACTTGTCCGCCTTGCGGATTGAATCTGGTAAACAAGCGCTGCTGAAACAACCTTCGTTGCTAACGAAGATTATGCTCTCGATAGGCTTCCGAAGTGCCGGCTCCTTCCATCATCGGTTCAAGCAATTCGTCGGCCTATCACCTAAGAAGTTTGCAGCCACTTCGTCTGAGTTATTCTCCCATATGAATCAATATGAACACACACCCTTAACATCTGATACATTGCCATCCTCACCACAAATGTGTATTCACTGTCAACTAGAGACACCACCGGATTTTCGCGGTCTATTATTTGTAGGTTTATTTCCACGCCCCATTCCCGATCAGAAACCCATCGTCGGTACTGCGCTCAATATGCGCAATCGCGAATGCATATTTACCGATATCTCACCTGCTACGTATTACATACTTGCAGCAGGTATTCCATGGAGTCGTAATCCTGTTGACTATTTTAAGTTAGATACATGTTTGCGAGGGAAATTTGATGAGCCTGTTGAAGTGAATATTACAACGAAGTTGCACGTAAACATCCTCTTAAGAGATCCTCTCCCGCATGATCCACCAATCGTCGTTAATTTGCCGCTGTTATTGTTTGAGAAATTTAACCGAAAGCGAGCAAACTAGAAGACTTTACAAGCTGATTAATCACATATACTTAATCAAATTGACAGTAATCTTCCTGATAAGAGGTGACCAGATGAGTCTAGTATCACAAATCGTCGTTAACAGTAATCTAGAATTGGTATGGAAGGCATGGACTGAAGCGGATCTTCTATCGGAATGGTTTGCCCCAGAAGTATTAGTCGAATTGAAGGAAGGGAGGTGAAATTGAAAGCTTTTTCCGATGGTACACTTGTTACGATATGTCATTCGGGATGGACAGAATCTGAACCCTCACAAACCGCTAGAAGCTGGCATGAGCAGGCTTGGGCACAGATGCTTTCAAGTCTTAAGAGCAAGTTAGAGGCAGGTCAAGGAATATTGTGCTGTCAATAAATGATCCTATCCCTTGTTTGTGCACGTATTCTAACCTATTGGAGGAATAATTGTATGCCTAATATCAGTGTTATTTCTATTAACATAGCAGATATGACTGTAGCCATTGATTTCTATTGTAATAAATTAGGATTCGAAATCTCCACCCAATATGATGATTGCCTTATTAGCTTGAAGCACGAACCTATCCCGATTGTACTCTGTCAAGTGGAGCTCAATACTCAAGTTCAGTATCCAAGAGAATCACAAGTTGTAATTGGACTCCAAGTCGAGGACCTAGTCGCTTCTATTCAGCAATATAAGCTGCTTGGTATCAAAGTGCTATACGATGAACCTCGCGAGTGTCCTCCAGGCATCTATAGCGCCATTGTAGATCCGTTTGGCAATGTAATTGAACTGTTGGAATATAGATAATTAGTATAAACCGTTACTAGCATTTTCGAGTAGCAGTTTCTCTCATTGCTATGAGACATCGATCAATACATGGGAGCCAGTTCCATCTCCGATACGTGAATTGTGATTTGATACTGCTTCAAAGTAACGATGATTTCACAAAGCGGTTCGAAATCTCCAAGTAAAAAGCAAATCAAAGTCGCAATACGGTTGTTAGCTCTTCTTCAATAATTTCGCCGCTGTCACGGAAACCGAAACTTTCATAGAGCCTTTTAGCGGGCAAGTTATCAGCCTTATAAGAAATCCAACAATATTGTGCGGGGCCAGCCGGTAAAGTGCGGATAAATTCTAAAATTCTTGTCATGGCTTCTCGGCCGTAGCCCTGATTCTGGTATCGTTTATCAATCATTAGTCGCAAGATACAATAGCTATCATTTACAAAGGATGGCACTTCATATCCAGTAATACCATAAGTCATCATCACAAAACCAACCGGCTCTTCATCCGCGTAAATCGCAAACGGAAATGGATGACCACCATTAGTTACAAGGACATAACACGAAGCCATGCTTGATAAATTGGACGCTACGAAGCGACATTGATCGTCTGAAACCTCCAAATTGAAAATAGCACGTCGGTTTTCTAGTGTGATCTTTCTGAGAGTAATCATGCTGGGCTTCTCCCTTCATATCTGAATTATTGAGTTTGGATATTATATCATCATTTTCCATGTTTTGTGGCGATAGTCTGCCCACTAGCTAAAAAAGGCTACCGTTCAATCGGTAGCCAGGATAAAGCATTTATGTCTTTTATTTTCCTAGAAATCCGCCTTCAGACTTAATCACTTGCCCCGTAATCCACTGCGAATCATCACTCGCTAAGAAACTAATGCCTCTAGCTGCATCTTCTGGCAAACCGATTCTTCCCATTGGAAACATAGGCAAAAAATGAGTTTTCATCTCATCCGTTATCCACCCGGAATCCGTAGGACCCGGATCAAAACCATTGACTGTGATATGAAGCGGAGCTAAACCAACAGAAAGAGGTTCAATTAATCCAATTAATGCACCTTTTGTCAATATATAAGCCAGGTTATCAGGGTCAGGCCCTTTAGAAACCATAAAAATAATTCTACCTGGAGTCCCCTTTGAATGATTCTTTTCGAATCTTCTGGCAAATTCAGTACTGAGTAAAACCGTACCACGATTGTTCACTACATAGTGTTGATCTAACGAAATGATGCTCAGATTCTGATAATTCGTGGGCACGCAATATGCTGCATTGTTAATCAAAATGGAAGCATTTCCTAAAGTTTGTTCTACGTGATCCATAATCTTTATTGAGATTTCAGGATTGGAAAAATCCGCTTCCATATGACTCGCCCTGACTCCCAAGCTTTTCAGTTCTGCACAAAGTTGCTCCGGCCATTCCTTTTCTCCACCATTCCCTTCTGATTCATCAAAAGGATGCCAATGCGTAAAGAAAATATCTGCCCCCTGGCTTGCAAGTGAACGGCATATGGCTGTTCCGATTCCTGTGGATCTGCTTGCTCCAGTAACGATAGCAATTTTATTTTTCAATGAGTTCATCTATACCATCTCCGATCATAAATTAGAAGGATAGATAGGTAGAGATCCATAGACATAAGCAGATTCAGCATCACTAATCTATAAGGGAGATAGTGTACCGTCTTATTAATTATGTGCATTAGTGTAGGAACAGTTACTGTTCTATCCTTTAACAATAGTAGCTGAAATTCTGCTTCAAACATAGATAAACTTTCCAAAACTATTAATGAATTTACATCGCTTGTAAGTCATCCCTTCAGCGTCGTTCCTCTACAAGCTCTAACGCCCTGTTCTTCTCATCAAACTTACTGTTATGTGAGGAGACCTGCGCTCTTGTTGACGCATCCGGCTCGATATACAACTTGGCGCTGTTCACGGCTAACGCTGCATCCGTAAAAGCTCCGGCAATAAGATAAAGCTTGCTGCCGTAATTTGCCGTATCTCCAGCCACGAACACTCCCGGAAGATTGGTTGCCAGCTTCTCGTCCGCATTAAAATTCCAATCCTCACTCACTAACCCCCAATCTACAATAGGGCCTAAATCCCCGCGTAGCCCATGATTAATTAGGACGGCATCCACCGCAAGACGCTCCTGTTCTGTTTCATCCGTCCATTCCCCGTCCGCATTTAATGGAGCGATTGAAACAGCATCAAGGCGATTGCCATTCCCATATAAATCCTTAATGGCATATGGCGTAAGAACTTGAACGCTCGATGCCTTCATCCGCCTCACATTCCGTTCCATACCACTGAATCGTTCCCGCCTGTGCACGAGCGTAACCGATGAAGCGATTCCTACTAGTTCATTAGCCCAATCGACAGCTGAATCACCGCCTCCAGAGATTAGCACTCTTTTACCGCGAAAGCTTGCCACATCCGTAACGTTATAATGGAGATTATCCTTTTCGTAATTTTCCGCTCCGGGCAGGTTAAGCTTAGCAAGCTTTAGCGCACCATGGCCTATGGCCAAAATCAGCGTCCGGCTCCAATGCTGCTCTCCGGTCGCAGATGTTATACGCATCGTGCCATCAACCAATCTCTCCAACCCGGTAATTTGTTGACCCAGTACAATGGTCGGATCAAAAGTTTGAGCTTGCTGGATCATGACCTTTGTCAGCTGTGCTGCGCGAACGGGGGCCATGCCGCCGACATCCCAGACGATCTTCTCCGGATACATTAATGTCCTTCCTCCGAGTTCCTCTCTCGCCTCAATCAGTTTCGTCTTCATGTCGCGCATTCCACTGTAAAAGGCAGCATACAACCCCGCCGGTCCTCCACCGATTATAGTTACGTCAAAAAGCTCCAATTTCTGACCCATTCTTTGCCTCCCTCTGTTCTCATCCTCTTGAAAGAAGATCTAAATCTTCTTGCGCTTAAACAGCAGATACATGAAAAAAGGAGCTCCAATGCCTGCTGTGAACACGCCTGCCGGAACATCTAGCGGTTGAAAAAGCATTCTTCCTGCCAAATCCGCCAACAGTAGAATGATTGCACCTATTAATGCGGATACCGGGATGATCAGCTTGTAAGAATTTCCAACTAGCATTCTGGCGATATGCGGTGCCATCAATCCGATGAACGATATCGTCCCGGCTACGCCAACTGCAGCACCGGCAAGTGCAACGCTATAAAATAAGAGAATCATTCGGCTTAACTGAAGCCTGCTTCCAAGCCCGCGAGCGACATCCTCACCTAAGGATTGCACATTTAATTCCTTCGCGAGCAGTAGCGATAAAGGAATGAATACCGCTACCCACGGCCACAGCACTTCAATATAACTCCAATTGGTGCCGTAGATGCTTCCCGTCATCCAATTCAGCACTTGTGCGGCCAAATAAGCCGGCCCGCTAATTAGCAGGAACGTAGTAAGCGCGCCCATTGCGGTAGAAATGCCAATACCGATCAGCACCAGCCGAAACGGCGACACACCTTTTTTCCAGGCAAATACATAATTAATAGTTGTCGCAACCAACGCGCCGCCGATAGCAATGAACGGTACCCAGTGGATACTGTAGCCGGTCACGAAAGTCATAAAGGCAACTACAGCTACCGATGCCCCTCCGGTTACACCCAGCAGATCGGGCGAAGCGAGAGGATTGCGGATGACGCCCTGTAATAGCGCACCCGCTACAGCCAATGCTGCGCCAATGAGTATAGCGGCTGCTATTCGAGGCAAACGGAACTGCATAATGATAAGGTTACTGGCTTCTGCGTTTCGCCCCGTAAGAGAAGCAAGTACCTCTTTTAATGGTACGCTAACTCCCCCAACGGATAAACTAAGGAGCGATAATGCGGCAACGATACAAGTTAAACCTAAAAACAACAAGAACGAATGCTTCGCTATACGCGCTTTAAGCATGCTGTTTCCTCCTAGCCACATGGATCAGAAAGGGAACGCCGATAATCGCCGTTGCGACACCAACCGGAACTTCTCTGGATTCCAGAATAAAGCGCGATGCTAAATCCGCAGTCACCAAAAGAATTGCCCCAACTAATGCGGTATATGGAAGCAGCCATCTAAAATCATGCCCAACGATGTATCTGCATAAGTGAGGGACAATAAGTCCTATGAAAGCAATCGGACCAGCTGCTGCTACCGAGCTTCCCGCCAATAGTACAATTGCCGTAGCTGACAGCACGCGGACCAGCGTTAGACGCTGTCCCAAGCTCTTCGCGCTATCGTCTCCAATCGCCATAATATTTAACGAGCCCGAGAGTAATAGTGAGATCGTCATTCCTATTGCCATATAAGGCAGAACCATCAATAAATGCTCCAGATTTCTTCCTTCTACAGAGCCGATCATCCAGAATAGGGCAGATTCCAACGACTGCTTATTAATTAGAATAATGCCGGATGTAATAGAGGAAGCGAAAGCTGCCATACAAGCGCCGGCCAAGGTCAGCTTTACCGGCTCGAAACCGCCTCCTTGCAATCCAAGCGTATAGACAACCGCCGATGTTGCGACCGCACCTGCGAAAGCAAGCCAGACCATGCCGCTCATCGTTAACGAGGAACCGAATACGAGTAGCCCGATGACAATAAATAGCACAGCGCCCGCATTTACACCGAAGACAGAGGGTGAAGCCAGCGGATTTCTTGTCAGAACCTGCATAATTGCCCCGGCTACTGCTAAACTTGCCCCCACCAGTGCCGCAATCAGGGTTCGGGGAACACGAACCTTCGTCAGAATAAGATGTTCGTTCGAACCGTTGAATTGACTGTAAGCCAGCCATAGATCTTTTAAGCTGAATTGATGAAGACCGTACAATACACTGCATAACATACTAATTAGAAGCAGAATCGCGCCGACAACGAGGCCGGCGAGCTTTCGCTTGCTTAGGAAAGAACCATTCACGTCTGCACCGAGCCTCCTATTCATTGGCAGTCTTAACAACTAAACTGCCGGAATCGTCAACAAGCTGACGCGAATACAGCGCCAGCTTGTTGATTCGATCCGCCTTTATTATTTCACATCAAAGTATTTAACGAGTTCGTCCAGCAGCAGATTGGCTGCTTCATATCCGCCTGCTGAGTTCCAGATCGCTTCATCGACTTGAATCACCTTGTTGTTCTTTGAAACGCTCAAATTTTGGAACAACGGATCTTTTTTCCATTCCTCCACGACCTTCGATGCATCGTCCTTGCCCGGAGTCTCAGACACAAAATAGAAAAGCACATCACCATCCATGCTAGGAATCGTCTCTTTGGTCATAACTTCGATAAAGGAGTCTTTATCCTGCGACTCAGGCCGTGCAATTCCTAATTGGCTCAAGAGCACGCCGGAGAACGTTTGCTTCTGATAAATACGCACTTGTTTCGCGGAGAAGCGCACCACCGACACTTTCGTGTCTGCTTTGCTACCGAGCTTCGCCTTGACTTCCGCAACTCGTTTATCGAAGTCCGCCATCGCCTGCGCTCCTTCTTCCTGCTTGTTTAAAGCTTCGGAGTAGAGCTTGAAATTAATCTTCCAATCTCCTGCCAGGTCATCGGAGAATATCGTCGGAGCTATCTGCTTTAATTGATCGTAGATTTTCTCTTGTCTGACCTTATTACCGATAATCAGATCCGGCTTGAGGCTCGCGATCAATTCAATATTCGGCTGAAGCTCGTCTCCCACAACCGTAACGCCTTCCATGTCTTTCTTGATATGGTCGTACCAAGGGTCACCAATCCAAGACTGAACGGCTCCGACCGGTTTGATGCCCAGTGCCAAAAGTGCCTCTGTTCCTTCATTGGTCAATATGACAACACGTTCAGGGGCGCCGGTAAGCGTTTCTTCCCCCATCGCATGCTTAATCACTCTTGTGTCATTGCTTACATCCGTCGACGGACTCGCAGCTGGACTTGCGGAAGTTGCAACATTATTAGTAGAAGTGCTGTTGCTTGTCGGTGTGACATTCGTTCCCCCTGTCGAGCATGCACTCAAAAAGAGAACGAAACAAAATAATAAGGTTGCTGCCATTGTTGTTCTTGACTTACGATACATCGGTATTTCCCCTTCTCTTTTATATTGATAATGATTCTCAAACTCATTACCAATATAACGTTGCTGCCTTCTAGCAACAATGGGAGATCTGAACACGAAGGATGGATTATTTCGACGCTGCTCCTGTTGCAACGCTGCTTCTTTAAAGCTGGTGGGAGAAACACCCTCGTATTTCTTGAAGATACGGCTGAAATAATAGCTGTCAGTATAGCCTACACTCTCGGCAATTTCCTTCAGCGTGAAATCTGTGGATAGAAGCAACTGCTTCGCTTTGCTCATCCGCAATTGAATCAAATAATCGATCGGGCTCGTTCTCACTTGCTTCTTAAAGGCGTGCAGTAGCTGTCTGGAGCTGCAACTAAGGTGTTCAAGCAGCGTCTCTAGGGTTATCGGCTCCCGATAGCGTTCATGAATATAACGAACCGCTTGGGCCACTAAGTCAGGCTTAACGGCTATGATATTCTGGCGTTCCATCTGCTCTAAAATTTCATAAACCATTTGATAAAATATCGCTTTAACTTGAAGCTTATTGAGTAGATCTGAACGATGCCACTCCTTGCTCATGGAGATGACATGATGGAAAACGGAAATCGGATAATGGGGCTTAAATACATATTGCATTTGAAACGGATTGTGCTTCTCCATCAGCTTGATCGTTTCTTGACGGGATGGTAGTGCTAGTACCGCTTTATACAAAATAATATAGTATTCCAGCAGCTCATCTGCCGTAATATCAAGGTAGAGACCCTTGCCCCCATGGAGCAAGGAAAACCGGCTGACGCGGTGTGCTATGCCGTCCAGTTGGAGATGTGCGCTACCTCTAGTCACATATAAGAAGACGCTTGAGGGCATTCTGTACGCATGCAGCTCCTCGCCTTGTTCCATTCTTGTATGTCGTATATCTATGATCTTGATGAATGCCTGATTCCATAGCAAAGCTTGATCATTCAATGTCACTGTCTTGCGCTCCCCCTTCTCTATCACTCCATGTTGAGAGATTTATACCCCCATCATATATGATAATGATTATCATTTACAATGATATTCGCAGAACTATTTTCCAGCAGTGTTACTGACAATGGAACGTAAAAAAGACGAGCAACCGTTGATGGTTTGCTCGTCTTTTCTATCAAATTTAATAAATGTTTTATTTCCTCCCCATAGCTGATGTGTGTTGAAGGATTTTCGACACACATTCATCTAAGGAAAACTTGTCTGTCTCTACGATCACATCCGGGCTAATGGGCTCCTCATATGGAGAATCAATACCCGTAAAATGCTTGATTTGTCCGGCTCTTGCTTGTTTATATAGACCTTTCGGATCTCTCTCCTCACATACTTCCAAAGGACATTGAACATAAACTTCCTTGTAGGAATCCCCTATGAGAGAACGGACCTTATCGCGTGTAGAGCGGTATGGAGAGATCGAGGCAACGATCACATTCAGGTTCGCATCAAGCAGAATCTTACCAATCTCACCAATTCTTCTACCAACTTCCAGTCGATCTTCTTCGCTAAATTGAAGATCCTGATTAATACCTCTCCTCAATGTGTCACCGTCCAGAATGTAGCAATTCTCAATGTGATTTTTCAGTTCCTCTGCAAGCGTAGATTTACCTGAACCCGATAGTCCAGTTAGCCAGATCATTTGATTCATAGATACGTACCTCTTCCTGCTAGATTCTATTGTTAAAATACTTTGTATAGTTATTCTAGCTTAAACACAATTTCAGTACCTGTCCCGTCCTTCTTTAAGGGTACACTAAATTCCTTAAACACTAATGTAATACCGGAGTTATCATCTGGGAGAGGCGGAGATACTACGTAGTTATAGGCTGCATGTCCTGATGAACTTCCACCATTCGTCATTCGACAATCATACGATTTATCTATATATAACTCAAAGTGGTTAGGTTTATTAGCATATAATTCAGAGGTAATATCCCAATCCATACTAAGCGTGATAACACTTGCATTACTGTATTGTCGTATAGAGGTCAGTGTATAGAAGAACTCATCTGCCTCAATAGATTGTAGAACAGCAATATGTTTTCTAAAATCCGTTGGCTCGACCATCGGCTTAAAATGTTCTTCATTAAATAAAGTCCCAAATACCGCTTTCAAGAAATCCTCGTAGAGTTCAAACCTCGCCGCCCAATCTGAAATATACTCAAAAGATGGGAATCCTGGATTATTATCCGAGCGTTCCTTACGTTGTTTTATCAATGCACAAATCTGCTCATCGATATCAGTAATTCTTTGATCGTAATGCTCGGTTGGGCGTATAAACTGCATCCGTTTCATCTTAGTCCTCCTTATTGCAATTCTTTTCATTCATATGCTCATTAGACTAGCGTTACTTCAACAAACTATTTTATACATTTAAACACGAGAAAAAGTGGGATTCTCATCCTTCTCTTATACTCGCCTTCACTATCAAAAAACTGAGGATTTGGTTTACATTCTCTAATATCCTCTATTTTAAATCCTACATTTTTCAGTGACTGAAAATACTCTTCAAAAGTTCTGTGGTGCTTAACTACACTTTCTCCAATCCAAGGCTCCATTCTCTTACCCATTTCAAAATAGTTATCGACGATCCAGTCCGACTTTCTTTCTGAAGTTGTTGCACTTTTCATGGATGATGTTAGAACCGGATGCTGTACACTAAAAATAAACTGACCATTAGGGATAAGCGCACTACGGATACTATCAAAGATTGGTTCTAGGTCTTGTAAATAATGAATAGCCAATCGAGAGATTACCAAATCATATTTCTCTTTTGGGTAATTCCAACTCTCCATAGTAGCATGGTGAATCTCACTTTTAGATGTATTTAACAGTTCTTTTGCCGCTTTGACCATATTACTTGAACCTTCCACACCTTCGTAAAAGTTACATCCCTGCTCAAGCAACTCATATCCGAACTTAGCATCCCCGCATCCTAAATCGAGCACCTTTTTCCCAAGTACATCGCCCATAAGATCATATATAACCGGCTTTTCAATAATGTTATTTGGGCTATCCGCTCTGTTTCTTCTCAATAAATAGTTATAGAAAAAATCTTCATTGTCATACACCGATGACCCTTTGTAATCCAAAAAAATACCTCCTTGCTGTTTAGAGTATACTTTTGGGTAATTTTAGCATCTAAAACAACCTTATACTACCGATAATTTCATTTAGCTCTTAAACCTATCATTAAAAAAAACACCCCAAAGAGTCTCTCTGAGGTGTCCAATTCTTAGTGTTTGATTGGCAACGTATAGTATCCAAAAGCAAGATCAAGTAATGCACTCGCTTCTTGGCGAAGCAAAGGCTTTTTAGAACGAAAATCGACAGTCCCGTCATCATTCACTTTTGTATCAGGATCTACAATGCCTTGTGACACTAATGCTATGATCGAATCAGTGGCCCATGAGTCTGTGTCACCTTTAAGCGTAATCTCTGAAGCTTGCTTAGCTTGTTTTAGATTTTGAATCATAACGGCTGCTACTTGTCTTGTAATAACAGCATTACGATCAAAACCAGGGATACCTTTTTTCGTTAATTCTTTATTCCCCTCAATTAAATGAGGAAAGCCGTACCAACCATGAGCAAGAATTAGAGCATCCATAAACTCACCTTGCGTCATCGTTCCCTGTGATTCGAAATTGTTGCCAGATTTAGCACTTATCACATCAAGCGAATACAGGTTGTCGATGTAAGATTTATAAGGGCTCTCCTCAGATACATCAGCGAATGCTGGCTTCGTGTGAACCTTACGAGCATCTGAAACAAAGTCTGGGCTATTAGGATTCGTATAATAAAAGTATTCGATCTGATCTTTATGATCTTTTTTAAAGGCCAATTTGTTACCTAATTCATCTTCGAACAATAGCGGATTAATCATTCGTAACGTATGTGTACCGCTTGTTCCAGTCTCCATAATCAGATTGCCATCTGCATAGGTGAAGTTCGATTTCAAGAAATAGAATCTGGTGTTCAAATAAGTTCCAGTATATTTAGTAGCTTCTGATGCAGGTAATGGGAGATACGTTGGCGCCTCTGGTGCTTTCTTTTCAGGAAAATAGTGATCCATCAAGGCTTCATAAATGTCTAAGCTCATCATTGTGTCATTGTTATAGGACATGTAGAAAGCGGTATTCTCCTCTGGCAATAATACGATCAGTGATTGATGACCAGGCATATTCCCACCTTTGAGAACCACATGATAGCCATTCATCAGATCATTACGATACCCTTCAAATCCTCCAACCGTCGTCATCGGAAGCGATTCATTCGCAAATACAGAGTACGTTTGCATCATCTTCGTGGTTTCTTTACTAATGATTTGCTTCCCATTCACGCTACCTTGTTGTTGAAAAAGAGTTAAATATTTAGCCATATCTTCTCCTGTGGAAAGGATGCTGCCCTGTGGCCCATCGGTAGGCGCATGCCCAAAGGTTGGATGAGGTTTACCATCTGGTCCATAATGCGTGGCCATTCTAGCTAAAAGCTCTGGGGTAAATCGAGCACTAGTAGAGTTCATTCCTAACGGTTTGAACACATGGTTCTCCATATACTTATAAAACGGGGTACCACTTACGTTCTCAATCGCATAACCCGCAAGTAAAAAGGCAAAATTATCATAGGTATACGCTTCACCCGGCGTCCGAACGACAGTCGGCATATGCTCCGTCATAAACTTTTTCATGGGGATGTCCTGATCTACATATTCCGGTGCAACAAAGTTAGCTTTATCCGGGTAATCAAAGCCCGTTGTGTAAGATAACATATTTCTTAAGGTTAACGGAGTTTCCGTTTCATTTGGTACTTTCATTCCGCCAAGATACGCATTGATATCGTGATCAAGATTCATCTTTCCTTGTTCCACTAGCTGCAAAGCTGCTAGAGCGGTAAATGTCTTCGACACGGATGCGATCTGAAAGACGGTATTCTTATCGACAAGGGTTTTCTTTTCTTTGTCCGCATATCCGTACCCTTTATTCACGAGCACCTTTCCGTCTTTAACCACTACAAAATTGGATCCGTTCACATTGTATTCCTTCATTTTCTGCGCAAATATAGGGTCCGCGAAAGCCTCGATTTCTTTTCCATTAAAAGATCCTTTCGAACTGGTTGCGTTAGTGGAGACTGGTGCTGAACATGCTGTAAATACAGCTGTTGATAATAATAGTGCGATGACGCTAAGCTTGCGTGTCTTTTTCTTCATAATCCATTCTCCTCTATAGGGTTAGTTGTAAATAGTAAACCTGTTCTGAGTATCACAAACGGATTGTCATTCTAGCTAGAAACGTTCTGTCACCAATTAGCTTCGTTACATGTCATATGACATAACGATTTAATCAAAAAAAAGACACCAACAAGGAGTCAGTGTCTTTCATTTCGTATATTAATTTTGAGGAGCTTAGAGCCATCTCGAAAAACTTTTATGAGATACATTGATCTGATTTCGTTCGGCCCAAGCCTTTAACTGTTTCATCACTTCATCTTCATCTTTTTGTGACAGAAAATTAAAACATAATTTATAAGGAACAAATTTATTCACTTTAGGTCTAATCCCAACTACAGGACTAAAATATCCTTTTATATAAATATCATTAATCCGATCTGCTTCTATTCTTAGATCTTCTATTAATATAGATTCCGGTTGAATCTGAATTTCAACAACCCTTCTGATCGTAAATATCCTGTAGACTAAAACAATTGCAACAATGAAACACAAAATAGCCTGACCATAAAGTAAACAAGATAGCACTAAGTTGTCACTACTTGTATAGCGATAGTTTAGATTATAAATTTGAAATAATTGAATCCCCATTAGCAGACTGATATACACCAGAAGTGGTATTAACGACGGACGCCTCACTCTATAAACCTCTGTATTATCCATGTGCCCCTCCTTTTCTCACGTCCATATAGATTACCATATGTTATAAAAAATGGATATTGCACTTTTCTTCACTTTACTGGAATCTCAATCACCTTATTGTATGCCTTCAAATAGTGTATTCCTTCTATTAGTAGTGACCCAGGCTCTGCTTGTGTATCAAATAATAAAGTTCGTTCTTTCATTAGTTTACCGTCCACTTGCTTTGTCTCTTTTTGATTGATCGTTGTTTTTAAAGGTGTACTCTCGTTGTTCGTCTCTATAGACACACCATCCAGCATTACATCATCGTCAGAAGCGATTGTTATTTCGATGCCTTGAGAGGTTTTGGAGACATCCTTTAACCATAATTCTTTATCACCCAACATCAATGGCTTATCACTAAGGGAAGTCAGGGAATACTTTTCGTCCAGCTTTTGATATCCAGGAAACTCTTTAACGACTAGCTGCATGGAATGTAGCTCCTTAGGCAATGTGTCGAAGCGAATATCAAATGTTCTTCCACCTAATGAGGTTTGATTACCACTACCCAGGATCTCTACAGGTGTTCCATCGACAATTAATTGTATCCCATATAATCCAAGCTTCACTCGATCAAAATTATCGACATCCAGCTTCCCTTTTACTACAGTCATCATTGGTGTAGCTGTAATTGATTTGAAGGTAATCATCCCTTTGTCGACTTTAACCTTCTTGTTAATCGATTGTTTAATCTGAGTTTCCATGGCCTCATTAGGGTTATAAGGGAACGTAACTGTTCCTTCGCTCATCTGGCCGTTCTCTACTAGCTGCTGCCAAAAGTGTAACGTTAGTTTTTTTGAAAATGGATTTACGCTGTCAAACGACATCTGTCCTTTAATCTCCGTATGCTCTTCATTGATTAATGATGTACCACTTACTGCGTTAGAATCGGTTAAAAAACCACTTATTTTTGAGGGTCTAAAAGCGTCTACAGACATATCCTCTAGTCCATTTGGGTTAGTTAAGGTGTAATACATAATGAATTGATTGGCGTCCGCCATAATTCCGTTAATGGTAAGAGTTGTTCCGTCTAGTAACGTAGTTTTCTTGTTGATGTTTTGTCCCAACCCTTTTTCATTTAGCTGTTGTAAAGTTGTGCCATTAAGCAATTCATCAAAGCCAAAAAGCTGTTTGCCAAAATAAGCAAAAGCATTGTAGTTTTGTCCAGAGATCACTGTCACCAATAAAACAACCGCCGCAACCTTCCAAATCGGTGCTATTCTTTTCGTTCTTTTTGCGGGAGCCGAATTCAAAGCCTTTCTTAATCTCATTTCTAATTCTTCAGGTGCGGTAATGGATGCTATGCGCGTCTTCTCATCAGCCAATTGTTGCTCGACATTATTGTTCATCAACATCACCTCTGTACTGATTTTTGAGCGTTTGTAATCCATGGTAAATTCTTGATTTAACCGTTCCTATCGAAACCTTTGTAATGTCAGCTATCGTTTGATAATCGAGATCATGAAAATACTTTAATTGAATCGCTTCTCTCTGATGTTCATTTACTTGTAACAACAAGGTCTCCATATCCATTTGCTGCTCACTTCTGCGATAAGGATCATTACTACTCACTACTTGGCTTATTTCCCTATCGTCAACCTTACTCCAATCCTCTAACAGCACCAGCTTGCCGCGCTTATGAAGGAGTCGTTTACAGCCATTCACCAAAATCGTCTTACTCCAGCTATAAAATGCTTCCTCTTTCTTTAGTTGACCGATCTTTTCATAAAGTGTGACGATCATTTCGTCCATGGCATCCATGGCATCATGCGCATTCCCCATATAGCTGAACGCTAGCCTATAATAAACGTCTTTTTCAGACATGATTAAGTGGAGCAATGCTTCTTTATTCCCCTTTTTGGCTTTTTTCACCCAACGAGCAACATCCATGCCTTCACCTCTCTCCCCTATAAGAGTTAGGAGTAACTTAAAAAGTTCATTTCCCATAAAATAATTTTTATATACTATGTATGGTTTCATTCACCTAAATGTAATATTAAGGAAAATAAGTCTCTACTATACCCCAATCTAGTTGATTTTAAACACTTCAAGTAATAGAATGAACTAATCTAAAAGAAAAGGATGGGCATAAGAGATGCCGTTTAAAGAACCTCGTACACTCAGTAAAAGATCCCTATTTTTTTTCTCTCTCATTATGCTAGTTAAAAGTTATTTTGCTTGGTATTTTCTCTTTGAAGATGGGCCTACGTGGACCACATGGCTTAAAGAAATCCCTTTTGTGCTTCTAGTCTTTTGCTTGATTGAATGGTTCGCAACGAAACGAAAAATTGCCATCTACATGCTGGTCAATGTGTTGATCACTACACTATTTTTCTCACTCATTGTATATCATAATCATTTTGGCATTATTGCTACTTCACAAGTATTAGATCAGGTCAAGCAAGTTGGAGCCGTTAAGAAAAGTATTTTCTCGGTCATGCGTCCGCAATATATGCTTATTTTTGTGGATATCATTGTCATTGGTTTGGTCATGTTGAGAAAACAGAAGGCACTTAATTGGAAAAAAGCCATGTCGCGTAAAAGTAACCGGAAAGCGGTTGCGATCTTATTCTGTGTTTCCATCGTCATTTGCGCAATGAATATTTTTCCAAACCGAGCCAGTATGAACGAAACCGTTAAAGCCGAGCAAATGGGCATTCTCAATTATGAAGCTTACTCTCTATTAGCCAATCAAGAAGAAGAACAAATCGACGTCGCTAAGATTACACAAGCAGCGATTAACGAGACCAAAGGAATTCAAGCAACCTCAAATCCGGTTCAATTTGGAGCCGCCAAAGGAAAGAACCTGGTCATTCTTCAGATGGAGTCTTTCCAGAACTTCTTAATCAATCTAAAGATTGATGGAGTAGAAATTACGCCGAATATGAATAAGCTTGCGGCTAGCAGTTATTACTTTCCGCGTTTCTACCAGCAGGTTGGACAAGGAAATACTTCTGACGCCGAATTCATTGTAAATACTTCTTTCTATGTTCCACCTGATGGTCCAGCCACTCAAATGTATGCGCCAAAAGAGCTTCCAAGCTTACCTAAGCTGCTTCAAGCGCAAGGTTATGATACGGCAACATTCCATACCAATGAAGTCGACTTTTGGAACCGTGGCGAACTTTATACTGCCTTAGGATTTAATCGATATTACGATAAGGAATATTATGGTGAAGAGGACACGGTATTTTACGGAGCTTCTGATGAGGTGTTGTATGAGAAAACAGCTGCAGAGCTAGCAAGGATGGATCAGAAGGATCAGCCTTTCTACTCCCATGTTATTTCGATGTCAGCACATAATCCGTTCTCGATCCCTGAGGATAAATACAAAATGGCCCTTCCAGAACGATTCGAAGGAACATTAGTCGGAGATTATATTCGTGCTCAAAATTATGCTGACTATGCACTGGGACTTTTTATTGATGAGCTCAAACAAAATGGGGTATGGGATAACAGCTTGATTGCATTGTACGGAGATCACCGCGGACTTCCTATCTTCTCTCTAAAAGAGGACGATCATGTCTTATTACAGGAAATCCTTGGTCATGAATATACGGAACGCGAATTAATTAATATTCCATTGATCCTATCAGCGACAGGGATTACAACGCCAAGTGTAAAAGAACAGTTGGGCGGTCAAGTGGATATTTTGCCTACTGTATCTAATTTATTGGGTGTTTCTCTTGCGGATCATATTCATTTCGGACAAGATTTATTGAATCAATCGACTTATAACCTACTTCCTCAGCGCTATTATTTGCCTACAGGATCGTTCGTAAATAATGAAGAGCTCTTCCTATCTGGCAGTGGCTTCGAGGATGGTCAGCATTATACCTTATCTGGCGATGGTAACCACACGCAACAAACGACCGAGGATGAGTTCGATCGTGCTTTAGAGCTTCTCCATCTATCAGATAGTTATGTAACACAGTTACCGGATAGAGTAATTGAGGAAAAATAAGCTTATATATATCAAAAACACTGCACTCACCAAATCGGCGAATGCAGTGTTTTTCTATAGTCATTTACTTATTCTTTTACGACCAGTTTTAGAGGTGCGGCAATCAGTTTCTCAACCGTCTTGCCATCTAATACGTCTTTCGCTGCTTGAATCGCTAACTGCCCAATTAATGCAGGCTGCTGAGCAACGGTTCCTGTGAGTTTACCCGCCTCAATGGATTTAAGTGCATCTTCATTTCCATCAAAACCGATGACAGGAATATTCTTACCTGAACTCTGAATCGCTTCTATAGCACCAAGAGCCATTTCATCATTATGAGCGAAAACCGCTTGTACATCTGGATTTCCTTGGAGAAGGTTCTCCATAACGGTCAACCCTTTCGTACGGTCAAAATCAGCAGTTTGCTTCGCAATCACCTCAAGCTGCGTGTCGGCAATTTCATGGAATCCTTTCCCGCGTTCACGGGTAGCTGATGCTCCCGGTGATCCTTCTAGTTCTATAACCTTTGCACCTTTTCCAAGTTGCTCTACAATATATTCAGCTGCCATTGATCCACCTTTTACATTATCAGAGGCAACAAGGGCTTTAATGTCTCCCTTATCTGCAGAACGGTCCAAAGTAACGACTGGAATATCTAGACTGTTAGCTGTCTGAACAACCGTCGAGATCGCTGAAGAGTCTACTGGATTGATTAACAGCGCATTTACACCTTTTTGCATTAAATCTTCAACGTCATTACTTTGCTTGGCTGAATCATTCTGCGCATCGATAACGAGAACCTCCATACCAAGCTTCTTAGCTTCTGCCAAAACTCCATCTTTAACAGATACAAAGAACGGATTGTTCAAGGTAGATATGGATAATCCAATCTTCAAATTCCCTGGGCCCCCGCCGCTGTTCGGCTTTGCCCACTCTGGAGGCTCTAAGGAACAGCCCGTCATAAGAATCAAGAGTAAGGAAGTAAAAATTAATGTGAGCTTTTTCATGTGGAATCCCCCTTATACGGCTTTCTTACGGTCTATGAGTACAGCAATCGCAATAACGATCCCTTTTACTACCATTTGGTAAAATGATGATACACCGAGCAAGTTCAAGCCATTGTTCAGAATCCCGATAATAAGAGCACCAATTAATGTGCCTACGATACGTCCACGGCCACCTGTTAAGCTCGTCCCCCCTAATACTACTGCCGCGATCGCATCCAACTCATAGGATGTACCTGCTGTTGGTTGCGCTGAGTTCAATCTAGAGGTCAAGATGGCGCCAGCCAATGCTGATAACATACCCGTTAAGGAATAGATCATTATTTTGATGCGGTCTACTTTGATCCCTGAAATAATGGAAGCTTTCTCATTACCCCCAATAGCATACGTTTTACGGCCAAATGGCGTTTTATGCAGTACAATCCACAACACAGCGAATACGATAATCATCGTGATAGCAGGTACAGGTATTCCTAGTAAATATCCACGACCAAACAATTGGAACGTCATGCTGTCACCAAGACCTGTGATCGGATTACCGTCCGTGTATACAAGCGTTAATCCGCGGAAAATAGTCATGGTCGCCAGTGTAGCAATAAAAGGTGCCATTCTGCCTTTCGTAATCATCAGTCCGTTGACCATCCCCATCAGTCCACCCGCTAAACAACCCACAACAATAGCTAAGATTGGATCCCAGCCTGACAACATCAAGTTGGCTGTGAAGGCACTGGATAAAGCTAGAATAGACCCTACTGATAAATCGATACCACCCGTTAGAATAACAAAGGTCATCCCAAAAGCGATAAGCGCATTAATTGCGACTTGTCTAAGCAAGTTCAGTATATTAAGGGGTTCCATAAAGCTTGGGTTCAGCACGGTTACGATAATAATTAGAATGATTAGCCCTAGTAATGGCCCTAATTTCTGCGTGATTTGCCCAATTTGGAAACCTTTCTTTACACTCTCATCTTTGATAGTAGTCATTACTATTGCCCCCCTGTAGCTAACGTCATGATTTTTTCTTGCGTAGCTTCTTGTTGTGAAAGTTCTCCACTAATTTCCCCTTCATGAACAACTACGATGCGGTCACTCATCCCTAAGACTTCAGGAAGTTCTGAGGATACCATAATAATGGCGACACCTCGTTCAGTTAATTCGTTCATAAGCTGATAAATTTCCCGTTTTGCCCCAACATCGACGCCGCGTGTAGGCTCATCAAGGATAAGAACACTGAGGCCAATACCAATCCATTTGGCGATAACTACTTTTTGTTGATTACCCCCAGATAAATTCCGGACCAAAGTGGATGATGATTGTGTCTTAATGTGTAGCCGTTTAATAAGCATGTCCACGAATTCTTGTTCCTTCTTAGCATTAATTACACCCTTAGGGGCAAAGTCGTATAAATTCGTCAGTACCATATTATCTCGAATAGAGAAATCTAGGATTAACCCCTCATCTTTACGGTCTTCTGTAACAAAGCCGATTCCAGCTTGCATAGCGTCATTGGGATTCCGAATGGTAATCTTCTGTCCCTTCACCCAAATCTCACCTTGGTCTAATGATTCTAATCCAAATAAGGTTCTCATCATCTCTGTACGTCCAGATCCCATTAATCCAGAGAATCCTATGATTTCGCCAGCTCGCACAGAGAAATTAGCATTTTTAAATTGCCCTTTCTTTGAAGCATTCTTAACTTCAAGAACCACTTCTCCGGGTTTAGAAGTCCGCTCAGGGAACCGGTCCGTTAATTCACGACCTACCATCTTCCGAACTACATCGTCAAAATTAGTTTCAGGAATGGGCTTCGTGTCTACGGTTTTTCCGTCTCGCATCACGGTGATTCGATCACATATCGTAAAAATTTCTTCCATCCGATGCGAAATATAGACGATAGAGACGCCTTCTTTCTTTAGCGAGGCAATGACTTCAAATAGTTTCTGTATTTCTCTCTCGGTTAATGCAGCGGTAGGTTCGTCCATAACAATAACTTTCGCATGAGTCATAAGCGCTTTAGCGATCTCAATCATCTGTTTTTCACCTACTGAACATTCCCCCGTCTCTTGGTTCAAAGGGATGGTCACAGAGAGCTTAGCAAACTGTTCATTTGCTAACGCTTTCATCTCTTTCCTATTTAACAGGCCGAATTTGGATGTTCGTTCCTTGCCAATGAACAGATTATCCAGAACCGTCATATCTGGCCATACATTCAGCTCCTGATGGATAAATGCGATTCCATATTGTTCTGCCTCTTTGGGATTCGTAAAGTATTTCTCCTGATCATCTATACGAATGGTCCCTTGGTCACGTTGGTGCAGACCGATCAGAATATTCATCAGCGTAGACTTACCTGCACCATTCTCACCCATCAGGGCATGAACTTCACCATCCTTAAGTTCAAAATCCACACCGGTCAATACACGGTTAGCGCCAAAAGACTTATGAATATCTTTCATCGTAATGTGCATACACTTAGAACCCCCTTTTTATCCAAAATAGACCCCAGCTTGTAAAATACAATTTGCATATGGCTTTGCTTCACCCGTGCGAATAATAACCTTAGCCTGCTGGGTCAGCTGCTTAAATTGCTCATGTGAATACGCTTCTATCGGTATTCCCTTAAATTTATTATTCAAGTATTGAGAGGTGACTTTATTATCAGTCTCTAATTCCTCTGCAACGATCACCTTTTCGATGACCATATCCTCTGAAATCATATCAACGATATCTTGGAAGCTAGGGACCCCTAGTTTAACCGCCAAATCAATCTTCGGAATACCCGGTGGAACAGGAAGCCCAACATCTGCGATGACAATCGTATCGGTGTGACCTAAGTCCGCAAGCACTTTAGAAATATGACTATTTAATACTCCGTGTTTCTTCATAATTACAGATTCGCCTCCACCTCTGCTCTTGTTGGCATACCACCTTGAGCACCAAATTTAGTAACGGATAAAGATGCTGCTCGATTGGCAAACTTTACACTATCCAGAATGGAGCTGCCTTCAGCTAAAGCAACTGCAAATGCCGCATTAAAAGTATCTCCAGCTCCAGTCGTATCTATAGCGTTCACTTTGTAAGTAGGAACCAGAATTTCTTGTTCTCCATCGTAAAATCGAACGCCATTGCTTCCTTCTGTTATAAACAGCTTGTTGGGATACTTCCGTAAAGCATCTGTAGTACTCATCCCAGGGAATAAAATCGTACATTCATGTTCGTTCGGTGTCAGATAGGCGGCATTTTCTATAATCGTGTCACTGATGGGACGAGCAGGAGCTGGATTAAGCAGCATAGGTACATTGAATTTATGGCAAAGCTCACTTACATAAGACACCGTTTCTTCGGGTATCTCTTGTTGGATTAGCACCATATCAGACCCTTTTATAGCATCCAGTGCTCGCTCAACCAACTCAGGAGTGACTAAATCATTAGCTCCTTTTACAACGATAATGCTGTTATCACCTTCTGCTAAAATGATGTGAGCTGTCCCGCTTTCGATATGTGTAACCGGTTCCACATTGGTTGTAAGAACCCGATGTCTCTTAAGATTCTCCATGATTTCCGTACCATAGAAATCTTCACCTACACAACCAACCATCGTAACTTCTGCGCCCAAACGTGAAGCAGCTACAGCCTGATTCGCTCCCTTGCCTCCTGGAACGGTAGCGAAGCTCTCTCCAAGAACAGTTTCCCCTGCGTGAGGTCGCTTGGATGAGGTCACCACCAAATCCATTGAACAACTTCCGATTACACAAATTTTAGCCATGTCCATCAACCTTTCTTATGTTGTCATCTATTCTTTTCTTCTTGTTGTTTCCCGCTCCACAAAGCTAACGGGTAATTGAATGATTTTATCTTCTACTTTATCTTGCTCAATTAACTTAATAAGTAAACCAGCTGCTTCACGGCCCATGTCATGTGCAGGCTGACGGATAGTGGATAACGAAGGCGACAACAAGCTGCTGAGTGGGATATCATCGAATCCAATGATTTGGAGATCCTGTGGCACTCTTTTACCTAAGCGATGTGCTTCATGAATAACAGCTGTCGCCACGATATCATTACTGGCAATTACACCATCTGTATCTATATATTTATCAAACAACTCTACAGCCCATTGTTCCGCTTCCGTGTGGGAGAAGGATGAAGTCTGGATCACTTGATAAGTGATTCCCATTTCATCAAGTACTTCAATCGCACCTTGAAATCGATCTTGCGCCGGTTTAATATGCGCCGGTCCTTGCATAACTGTAATTTTGGTGCTTCCCCGTGCAATGATTTCTTGAGCAGCAAGGCGTCCGCCTTTTCTGCCATCTGCATATACGGAGGGACTGTCATTAGAAGTACGGTCAAGAAATACAACCGGAATTTTCAAATTAGAATAAATATCTTTCTCGGGAAAATTGGTTGATGAGATCATGCCAATGACATTATTTTGGATAAAGGTTTGAATATAATCCAATTCCTTTTCCTCGTTCTCATCACTATTACCAAAGATTATTCGATAACCATGCTCCTGCATCCGATCTTCTATCCCACGTGCTAATTGCGGGAAGAATGGGTTCGTAATGTCAGGCAATAGAAGTCCTATTAATTTGGATTTCCGTTTATACAATGACCTTGCAACCTCATTAGGGGTATAATTCATTTCTTTGATAGCTGCCTCAACTTTTTTTCGAGTATCGATATTCACATAACCAGATTCATTTAACACCCTAGAAACGGTTGCTACCGACACTCCAGCTATTTTTGCAACATCTTTAATCGTCATCATGATTCATTTCATCCCCCAATGTGTAACCGGTTACATGTATTACATTAATTAGATTATCATAAAACCGTTTTCATTACAAATCTTTTTTCGTTCCAATATATAACAAAAGATATCGATTGAACTCGATATCCTTAGTGAGGCTAATAAACCAGTTCACAATCATGGTGTTCCCAAACATCAAATAAATTACCATCCAGATCTTCAAATACAAAAAACTTACCATACTCACCTTCGTCACTAATGTTTCCGACTTTCACATCTTCACAACTCAAATTGTTATGAAGTGATACGACATCATTAGTAAAGAAAGTGATCACCCATCTTTTCTTATCCCTTACCTCGAACACAGCTCTTGAATCATGATCACTTTGTGTTAAACATAGGATCGGTCTATTCTCTCTAAATAAGCTTAGATTGCCTTCTCTTCGATCCCTAATATTAAAACCAAAATGTTTCACAAACCAAGCTGCAGATTTCTCCAAGTCTTTTACTGGGATCACATTATATGCAATACCTAAAATTCTTCCAACCTCCATCCAATACCTCCTTGACCTTAGACTTTTATCTACTAAAGATCTCTAAAGACTTTTATCAGCAAATCGATTTAATAGTTTGATTGTATTAAAATGCATCCCTTCATGGTAAAGCGTGAAATTTATGAATTCTCCGATTGTATTTAAGGTTAATCCACTTCCGGTTGTAAGCGGTGTTGCTTGCTCACTTAAGCGATTGTGCATTGCTTCCTGAATACGTTTGGGTTGCTCCGAAAGCATCTTAATTAACACTTCAAGTGTTGGTGGTTTCTCGCTCCACTCTGCAGGTTTAGTACCTTTTGCAAATAATCGTTCAAAGCTTTCCGGCAATTGCATAAGCTCCCTAGCGGAATGAAAAGCGAACTTCTCTTGCACCAAATAAATATGTCCCAAGTTCCATCTAATGTTGTTATTAAGGCCCTGTGGAATGATATCTAGTAGTTCCTCGGAAAGTTCTTCAACTGCACGAACAGTAACACTACGTACAAATTCAATTTGTTTGAACACGATTTGCTCCATCATAGCCCCTCCTATTTTTTATCCATAGTTTACCATGCACGACAACCGAATCCCAGCAGTTAGTACGAATTGTAAAATATCCCTTTACAAAAGAAAACGAATGGTTTATTTTAACATTAAGTAATTATTAAATATTACTCGTATTATCCCAACATTTAAATTCTATAGCAATAAATATCGGAGGTTATGATGGAAGATAACATGAAAGATACCTTACTATCGAACATAAAATTTGCGTACAACGAAGCTTTGGAATTCATTGTTTCTATGGGAATGATTGCTTGTGAAGAGCAGTTGCTTAAGGCAGCAGAGGATTACAAACTTGAAATGGACCCACAAGTGTTGTCTTATCATAAAGATGCACGAGCACGGTTGTCACCTCACTCCTACCGAGAACTTCAGTTTTTTTTCCAGTACAACTTTTTTCATAAAGCACTCGATTTTGCTTTCTATGAATCCATTTGCACCTGTCCAGAACCACAAACAGCTGAAGCATGGATAAATCGACTGGAAAAGAGTCCTGCAGAAAAGGTAGTCGCTGAAATGGTATATGGTGTGTATTACGATAAATTAGATGAGTTGCTAGAAGGAAACGATTGGGAAATCGTCAAGAAGGATACCCGCTTAATGGCTGAGCTTGTGGCAAGAACAAAACCACAGCTGGATGTGATTGAAGCGCAGGGGCCATTACTAGAGTGTCTTGCTTATCCCGAAGAAACTAAGCTACGTTATATGCAGCTCTTAAACCAGTTCTACAAGGATGTCTTTTCACTTTGGAAAGAGGAGTTAAAAAGGGAGTCTGAACAAGCCTCTCAGCGTTATGAAGGTTTGTTCCTAGCGAATCCTGAAAGATTCATTCGTGATATCAACAAAAATGAACCTGCAGTTTATGATGTTCCCACTACTTTTCATGTCAGCTTTTTCTCACAAGTTGGGAATCATGTTCTCTTCTTTTACGCAGGAAGTTCCCGTATCGCTTGGGTTATATTCGGCATTTTTAATGATCATGTATTCGGACCAGCTGCTGATCGAGAGAAAACTGAACTTTTTTTAAAAGCATTCTCGGATAAACGACGTTTAGACTTCTTGCTGCTCTTAAGGAATCGCCCTCACTATGGACAAGAAATTGCATCAGCACTTGGCATAACGCCCGCGGCAGTAACTTATCATGCCAACTTCCTATTCTTTTTAGATCTTATCGAACTAAAAAGAACCGACCATCGATTATATTACCATCTTCGAATGGATAAATTGAGAGAATTACTTGCCGTCACCACAAAAGTAATGCTCGATGAGGAACCTCCTATCTTTTAAGTGAACCAGAGCAATTAAAACCATAGTGGGGAGGGTCTAAATTGAATGGATCTACAAACATAGAAGCAGACTCGATCAAAAAATCCAAAGTAGTTTCTAACACTTTTATGCGTTTACTGAAACTTGGAAAACCCTATTTAGGCTGGTACCTCATATTATGTCTCTTAGCTGCCGTCGTTTCCCTTTCAACAGTTGGGATAGCCGAATCTTTACGACGTATAATCAACGCTGCTACGAATCAGAACATGTCCTTTTTAATGTCTGGTGCTATCTTTGCTCTAATAATCGTTATTGTAGATGCTTTAGCCAGCTTCTTTTTGACTTACTTATCAGGTGTGCTTGAATTCAAGTCGACCTCCAAGCTTCAGGTATCACTGCTAGCTAGATTATTAAACGTACAGATGAAGGATTTGGATCGTTATCATTCTGGTGATCTCATTAGTCGTATCAATGATTCTGCCCCAGCTGCTCAGCAAGGTATCAATCAGAAGACCATTGAACTATTCAGTAATCTGATGCAAATTACATTTCTCCTAACTTATCTGCTCTCACTCCAATATGTCTTAACGCTCGGAACTATATTGATTTGCTCGCTTGTTCCACTTGTGATGATTCCCTTCACTTCCCGCCTACGTTCCATGCACGAGCAAAGACAGCAAATTGAAACCGCTCAACAAATGTTTATTCAAGATACGATACAGGGTGCTGAGGTTGTGCGTGCCTTCTCCCTTGCACCTAAGCTGCATAATCAATTCACACAACGTGTTAGGCAATATTTCAACATTCATTTACCTGTCACACGCTTAGAAGCTGTGGGCTATAATATGCCCTTTGCCGTTATTCTTAGTGGATTGCTATATGTTCTCTCCTACGGCGGATATCTAGTTATCCAAGGGAGATTGGATGTGGGTGCAGTGGCGGCATTTCTGATTTGTTTCGAGCAAATTACAAACCCTGTATCAAAGCTGGCTAATCTATGGACAGAATTACAAGCCTCGCTGGCGCAAGGTAAACGATTGTTTGAAGTCCTTGATTTACCAGAAGAAGACGCAAGCCTTGAATGTAATCAGGAAGATTCTCATAAAGAAACGCCGATGAATAACAACCAAGCAATTAGTGGCTTGTACCCTATCACCTTTGAGAATGTAGGTTTTCTTTATGGTAATCATCAAGTATTAACTAACGTAAATCTAACCATAGAACCAGGTAAAGTAACTGCGTTTGCCGGTCCTAGTGGCAGTGGAAAAAGCACCCTCCTTCAATTAATACTCGCAACCTATGAACCTAATGAAGGGGTCATCCAATCTGGTAAGTTGCCGTTAAGCAGCATTCCCCCTCGGTCTTGGCGCAATCATTTGGCTTATGTTTCTCAAGAGCCTTATCTGTTCACTGGAACCCTATATGAAAATATTGCATGGGGAAGACCTGACGCAACCTATGAAGAAATTATTAAAGCAGCAAAAAGTGCGGGGATACATGAATTTATTATGAGAACCCCCCTTCAATATCAGACTTCCATTGGGGAACGGGGCCATACCTTATCTGGCGGTGAAAGGCAGCGGCTATCTATTGCCAGAGCGTTTGTCCGAGCGCCTAAGCTTCTCCTTCTTGATGAACCCACAGCTGCACTTGATAGCCATAATGAGGAGATTGTCGGCCAGGCCCTGCAAGAACTCATGCATGATCGTACAACGGTTGTTATCGCACATAGATTATCTACCATCAGAAATGCAGATCACATTTATTATATGGAAGCGGGTTCTATTGTTGAAGCTGGGACTCATCTGGAGTTAATGACTTTACAAGGACGGTATTACAATATGGTTGAGACCTCAATGAAGAAGGCTGATATTTCTGCTCTGGTCAGGGAGGTAGAGATATGAATGAGATGGAATCCAAGAATCTTAAACTGGGGTATGTTCTGCGTAGATTAATCTCTTACGCTAGCCCTTATCGAATTGGATTTATTGTGGCTGTTCTCCTTCTCTCTGCTAAGCTTGTAATGGACATAGGATTTGCAGCCATTCAGCAAGTATTTATTGATACGATCAACAACGCCAATATGAATGCATTAACACGTATAACTGTAATCTGTGCCATTGCTTGTGTCATCATTATCTGCTGTCTTATGGTGCAGCATTACTTCCGTTTTGTTATGCAAAGTCGGATGGCTTGGGATATTCGTGCGAAGCTGTTTGACAAAAGTCACCGACTTCCATTCCGTTACCTTCAGTCGATGCATTCAGGTGATTTGACTTCGCGTAACACTAAGGATGCAGGGATGGCCATGGGGATGATAAACAGCATCGTATACGATCTAGGCTATAATCTACTTCTCTGTTTCATTTCCTTTCTATATTTGGCTAAAATGGATGTCTGGATCGCCCTGTTAGCTCTTGGATCAGGTCCCCTTGTTTTTCTGTCCGGACGTTTCTTTGATCGCAGATTACGAAAATTATCTACTCAAATATATGCAAAAGAGGCGGAATTGCGAGGAATCTTACAAGAAACGCTTCAAGGAATGAAGGTCGTCAGAGCCTTTTCGCTTGAAGAAACTCTCTTAAATAAATATGCGTTGGAACGTGAGAAGTTAAGAAGAATGCAGCTGCGAAAATCGCTTCTAAATGGTCTCTTATGGCAATCTTCTGCCTTTATCAACAATCTCGTAATGGTGACATGCGCCGCTTTAATTGCGTTATCAGCTCTAAGTGGCGGAACATCAGCAGGTGAAGTACTCGCTTTTATTATTTTGATGGGTAGGGTTCAATGGCCTTTTGTCCATATGTCTCAAACATGGGGAGGTGTCCAGGAGGCTTTAGGTGCAGCTGACCGCGTATTCGCTATACTTGATGCACCGGATGAAGGAGCTACTCATCCTTTGCCAGAATCCAGCTCATCAACATTTGCTTCCGTAGAGGTAGCTGCATTACAAATAGAGGATGTCCACTACAACTATTCGGGTAAACCGGATAATGAAGCCTCCCTATTTACAGGGCTTAATATTCATATACAACATGGAGAAACTATCGCAGTAGTCGGGCCAAGCGGGTCAGGGAAGACGACGCTCGTTCGATTATGTAATGGACTTTATGAGCCTACTGCAGGAAGCATCACGGTTTATGGAAAGTCTGTACATGATAAGCTTGAAGAAGCACGCGCAATGATTACCTATGTTCCCCAAACCCCTTATTTGTTCTCAGGAACTATACGAGACAATATCGCCTTCAGTTCTAGTACAGCTAGCGAAGAGGATATTCGAGAAGCCGCTCGGCTCGCAGGTGCAGAAGAGTTTATTACGAAGATGCCCCATGGTTATGACACTATCCTAGGTGAACATGGATCGACTTTATCTGGTGGACAAAGACAACGCATAGCCATTGCCAGAGCTTTTCTTCGTGATGCTCCACTCCTTCTTCTAGATGAAGCAACTTCCGCACTCGATAACGAATCTGAGCGAATGATTCAGCAATCGCTTGATTTGTTAATGAAGAATCGAACCACATTGGTTATTGCACACAGACTATCCACCATACGTGAAGCATCTAGAATTATCGTGTTAAATCAGGGTTCGATTGTTGAGGAAGGTACACATGATTCCTTATTAGAAATGAATGGGCTATACTCACAATTATATAACATTCAATTTAAATCTTCTGAAGCAGAAGACATTAGTGCACCTGAGTTGCTTCAATTACATTCCAACCTTTGATCTCAGTTCAATGCATACATCGTAATTCATAAGTTATTTTAATTAAGGTGTATGCGTTGGAATCGAGTATAAATTATCCTCTTCTTTTAATCGTTTCATGACGAGCTTAATAAATGACTGGATATAGCTTTCTTGAAGCTCTTTCTTTCTGTGGCTCATCCATATCGAATGCTTAGAGACTACATTTTCCACTTCGACCTTGGCTAACATACCCTGATCAAGATAAGGCTTTGCTAACAACGCAGATACAAAGCTAATCCCATAACCGGCAATCACGGCTTGAATAACCTCATTTACTCCATTAAATTGCAGTTCGATCTTCGGTTGTTGTATCTTTCTTTCTTCACATAATTGTACAATTCTCTCTCTGGCTGCACTACCTTCCTCCCTCATAATAAATGCCTCAGCCATCACTTCCTCAAAGCTAACCTCCTGCTTGGCTAAAGAATGATTTGAAGAAACTACGAACACATACTCGTCCTTGTACAACTCACGATGTTCGAACACCCCTGTATGATGAGAAGGAAACGCCATATCACTATAAATCGCCACGTCTGCTTCAAAGTTATTTAATTGTTCCATGACTTCATGAGAATTTGCAGTAGAGATCTGAATTTTAACCTCCGGAAAAGATTGTTTGTATAATGATGCCCACCGGGGGATGAGTATGCTTGTGGCCAGGTAATTGCCTGCAATCCGAATATGGCCCGCAGGAAATTTATGATAATCCTCAATAATCTGCTGTACCTGTTCACCCATAGCAAATAACTTTTCAAGTGGTTCGATCAGTTTTCTCCCAATCGGTGTTAGCACCATTCTCTTTCCTATGACCTCTAATAATACGATATTATTCTCCCGTTCAAATTTGCGGATCTGCGCTGATATAGCGGGTTGACTAATGTGCAAACGTTCGGAGGCTTTGGTCACACTCCCTGTTATCGCAACATAATAAAACAATTTTAATACATGATAGTTCATTCTGATTTCTTCCTAACTATATAAAATAAAATCATATTTAACGGACCTTCGGCTTTCTTATTATAACTATACATTATGAATATTAACTATTATATATTGTTTATTTATAATTATTTATCTTATACTTACAACTATTCAAAAGGGAGGTTTCGTTAATGAAGGAGACAGTATTATTTCTAACCCGTCACGGGCAGACCGAATGGAATTTGCAGAAAAGAATGCAAGGACATCAAAATTCAGCGTTAACAACCTTGGGTGAACAGCAAGCGGAATGGTTGAGAGAACGTTTGGAAGGTGAGAATTTAGGAGCCATTTATTCTAGTACTAGTCCAAGAGCATTGCATACTGCGCAGATTTTACGAGGAAATCGGAGTTTACCGATTCAACAGCAAGCTTCATTAATGGAAATTAACATGGGCATTTGGGAAGGAATGAACACAGATCAGATTGAACAAGAATATCCATTACAGTACACCCATTTTTTCACCAGACCTGATCTTTTTATTCCTCTAGCCCCAGGTGAGACCTATAGTCAGCTTGAACAAAGAGTAACGCCGACTATTGAGCGTATCATTAACGATAATGAAGGACATGAGGTACTTATTGTCACGCATCGGATGACCCTGAAAGTCATTATGGCTCATTTTCTCAATAAATCATTGCAGGAATTAGGGGAACTACCGGATATTCTCTCTACAGCATTGTGTAAAGTAACCCTAACTGACAACAATACAACTATCGATCTGTACGGCGATACTTCACATTATCAATAAATCCTTCTCAAAAATAAAAAAGGAAACTCCGATTTAAATGGGGTTCCCTTTTTAGACTTCAATTTTAAATTTCCACACTTTTGATTGTAAAGCTGCGGACCTTCATCCATTTTCCTGAAATAAATTCGTCAATTGTTTTCGTCTTCGGTCTAACACAAAAACGATGCTTGCTCCCTTTATCAAAACCAACTGCTTCAAAAATCAGGCCGTCACCTATTTGCTCCTTAAAGAACACTTGCTTAAGTCCCAATCTATTTAACATTTCAAGCTTTACACTTTCGATATATGTGCGTGAATACTCCTTAGACATATGTGTTCCTCCTAGTAGTGGTAGTAATATTATAAGTTCAATATTAAGAAAATCAACCGAAGATCACATAATCACAAAAAGAAAAAAGCCAACCCATAGTCTATGGATTGGCTTCTACTGTATAAGTTGATTACGAAATTATTTAACTTCTGTTGTTCCAGTCACTTTTCCATCAATAACAGCTGATGTTTTCAGATCTTCGCTCGCGAAGTAGAGGTTACCATCAATAGTGGCGGTTTCAGGCAGAGTAAAGCCTTTCGCTTCTACATAAACATCGCCTTTAATCGTTCCGCCTTCAACTTTCAAATTCTCACTTTGTACTGTAAACTTTGGTACGGTTAGTGTATAAGTAGCAGTGATCTTGTGATCAGCATCTTGCGAATAAAGGGCAATCTTACGGTAGATGTCGCCATCTGCGGCTCCTTTATTACGGAATTCTCCAGCTACAACAACCTCATCAGGAATCGTTACATCATTTAGAATCGCAACAATCCAGTTTCCATCTTTGCTAACAGCCTTAGTAAATGCATCTGCTTGATTCACAATCGAAGCTGTAGTGACAGCATCTGTCTGCTCAGCAGCCGGAGCTGAAGTTGCCGCCGAATTGTTTGCTTTATCCTCATTTGCTCCACAACCTGCCAATACTGCTACCGAAACCCCAGCCACTAAAATCATTTTAAATAGTCTCATTTTCGATTCCCCCTAATTTTGATTATGAATTAATTATATATTAAAATTCTTAATAATTAAGTGAATAATTTCACAAATTTGTGTCAGTATCTAAAGCGGTTTCACAGCGCGCTCTCTTCCCGATTAAGATTCGTTCCCATGAGCCACACCTCTTCTCGCTGACTGATTTAGCTTCTTATATCTATTTACCCAAATTATAAAAATGAACACAAGCATCATTTGCTTCTTGGTATAAAGTCAATCGTTGACTCTTTTCAAGTGTTAATGATAATATTTGGAAATAAATATCTCAGCAAGGGAGAAGTTTACTGGTGAAAAAGACTACAATGAAAGACATCGCGCTACAAGCTAATGTCTCCGTTGCGACTGTAAGCTATGTTCTGAACCGCGTCGATAACCAAACCATTCCTGAGAAGACCCGCAATCAAATTCTGTCACTTGCCGAAGAACTTCATTACATTCCTAATCTAGCAGCCCGTTCGCTTGCCAATAAAAAAACGGGATTAGTAGGGATACTTGTCAATCATTCTGCTTATATGCCTCCTTGGAAACTCTATGCCCAGTTTACCTTTATCCGTGCTTTGGAACAGCGTTTAACGGATGCCGGATATCATACGCTGTTATATTCTCTTGGTACTGACCATCCTTCTCTGAATATCATCGTCGAAAGAAAGCTCGAAGCCGTCTTTCTGATCGATGTACACGATGAATCCTTCTATTCGATTTCCAAACATTTTGTAGAAGGCATCCCTTTGATTTTGATCGACAGCATGATTGAAGATAAGCTGTTTAAGCAAGTTCTTTACAATTATCGTTCAGCTCTACAAAAGGTAATGCCGGAGGATCTTTCACAGGTTTGTTTAATTATGGAGAGCTTCAATAACTCCCTACTCACTAGCTTTATCCAAGACAATCTTCCTTTACCTGAGAAAGCAATATTCAAAGTTCAAAATATGGAGGAATTGAATACAATCTTATCGGAGGGGATTTACAAAGAGGCCATAGTTATTAATGAGTTTATCGGAAGTTGTGTTGAAAGATCCGGGGTATTCGCACGTCTTTCTGTTCTATGTACCTGTAATTGCCCAGAAATGCTTGGAGAAGACGTTCAGAAATTCATATTCACTGGGGATAAATCAGCCACTGCTTTTGAACTAATGGAGGAGTTATTACATCGTCCTGACTACTCCAAACAAGAGAATAATCGTTATTTTGTTGATTAATTTTTTTTCGATATTCACTTAAGCGTTTAAGTCGAGAGGAGATTTTCCAATGACAGATCCTGTATTAGCAAAACATGCATCCACCACCGATCAATTCTATCCAACCCTTTGGGGAAACCGGAGATTTATGCTGCTACTCAGCTCGTATTCCATTTCCTTGTTTGGAAATACCTTTCACAGCATTGCTTTAAGTTTATGGGTACTTCAGACGACCGGAAGCGCTAAAATGATTGCCATTATTACGATAATCAATTTATTGCTCAGTTCTTTACTCGGATCGATAGGAGGCACACTCGCAGACAGGATCAATCGCAGAACCATTATGTTAATCACTGATTTGATAAGCTGCGGTCTAGCAGTTACGCTTGCTCTGGCCATTTCCATGTCTTCTACATCATTCATTATCGTGGCCATATTAACGGGACTTACGACAGTCTCAGCATTATTCCAATCCCCTGCGTATCAAGCTTCAATTACCACTGTAGTTGGAAAAGAACATGTACAAAAAGCAGTCGGGATTCTGAACCTGTCGGAGAACATCTGTCGGACGATTGGGTATTCGGCTGGAGGTATTTTTGTAGCAAGTTTTGGAGCGGCAGATGCCATATTATTTGATGGAGCTACATTTTTCGTTTCCTTTCTACTAGTTCTTGCTGTCCGCTCCCTTCCACTCCCAAACCGAGTGAATACCGGACCTAAAGAAGAAAGAAAATTCACACAGGATCTTGCGGATGGCGTTCGTTATATTTGGAAATACCCCTTCGCCCGAGCAATAATCATCATGCTTCCTACGCTCACTTTGTTCTTTATGCCTTCACTGATGCTAACGCAAGTTATGGCCGTCAAAGTATGGAATTCTAGTCCCTTTCAGTTTGGACTCATGGAAGCCTGCATTCCTCTAGGTTATATGATTGGTTCCAGCATGATCTTGTTTCTCGGCTCCAAATTAAAGAATCGCGGCTTCTTTATCATGACTGGACTGCTGTGTCTGGGTCCCCTGTACCTCCTGTTATCGTTCGTCACTACTGCTAACTTAGCCATTCCCATCATTCTTCTAATTGGCTTTATGTTCTCATTCTGTACATTGTTGATAAATACCATCCTCAGACTGGAAGTTTCGGAGGATATACAAGGTAGAGTCTTCGGTGTACTTGGCTCCATTATGAGTGTAGCACCCTCACTTGGTCTTACAGCTGTTTCATTCCTGTCCGATCACTTCAGTCCAGCCCCTGTCATGGGTTCCATCGGAGTCCTGATACTACTGTTTGCTTTATTAACTTTGACCAAGTTAAAGGTGATTCGAAATTATAAGTAATTTTAGAACATATCTTATGACCGTTATCGCCCGTTTTTCCTAATAACGCGTCTACTATGAAGCTCAATCAGTAATTGAACAACTATAATGATCAACAAGAAGATTCCCACGACACCTGTTAAAAATGGATAAATTAGAGGGAAAAATACACTTGGATAACTTTTAGTAATATCCGAATGGTAGCCCATACCCATAAGTGATGTACCCGAGAACTCGATAAGCTTCACCCCTAGATGATTGTCACTTCTTTGAGCATAACTCAGCATCTTTTCTTCTATACTGCCGTCATGTGAGATCGTGATTATTTTCCATTTTCTCTTTTCCATCGGCTGACTATCATCTGTAAGTCTTTGGACTATATTAATTTCTTTCTCGCCAGTCTTTCGATCCGTAACAGTAAGGATATCTATCCATGAGAAATATCTGCTTCCTCGTTCCCGATTAGACAACCATATTTCATCAGGAGTTGAGATTTTTTGACCATTTAATAAAAACTGAACTTTCACAATATCTCCAGGCGGGACACTCTCCTCTTCATCCCAAAGGGTCAATTCTGCTTTCCTGCCTGTATTTTCTTCTTGGATCTTAATATGCTTATCATCAACCGTTAGTTCTTGAACGTTTAACGTGTTATACCCTTTCTCAGCATGGTTGATCTCATAACGCTGATTGATCTGATCTGAAATCATATACTCACGGATATAGTTGAACAATGGGCTGAAAGAAATCGCTAGCAAGAAAAATGAAATCACCGATAAATAAATTATTTTTTTCATAATGAATCCTTGTGAGCGATCGTCAGCTTGAAATTTTGTCTTGAGCCACCTTCGAGGCCATTTGGAACCCCATCCTGCATAGGAAAGAAACCAAACTTCTGATAAAATCTTCTAGCAGGTTGACCCTCTGGATGATCCTCACCAAATGTAGTAACGAATATCTCTGCTGGGGTTTCGATACTTTCGATAATATAGTTAAGAAGTACTGTCGCTACACCCTTATTTCTCTCTATGGCTGAAACAGATAACCAACCAATCTTGTAATTAGGGGCATTGGATGAAGAGAATAACACAGCTCCAAGTAATCTTGAACCTGGCGAACCATTGTTTTCTCGTACACAAAAAGCGCTTTGTCGACTGATATTTTTTTCTAACGCTAGAGTGAAATTCGGATCATCTACCATCGGCCCAAAAAGGGACTCCACCTCTGCCGCCAGCTCCAGCCATCCTCTTATATCCTCCATAGTAGCTTTTACTACATTCATATATAAGTTCTCCTTTAGTAGTCTTGGTTACACCATTCGATACACTGAGGAATAAAGTTATCATAGTCATTTAAAGCAGTGATTGTATTTATTACTTCACGGGTTCCAAGCTCTCGCTCTGTATCATCCGTACTCTCTATTCCAAGTGACCGTCTGATATTATAAGCTAACCATTCTAGCTTCCCATGAAAACCATAGTTGAGCACATCGGACCAGTTAGCATAAATCTCGCCGCCATGATCGCGGTATGCATTAATAAGCGTGCAGAAAGCATCTTTGCTTACACTTCCCGATTCAAAGCCTGACCAATAAAGGGCTACATCTATTAACTCTTGGGTTGGATGGATAGGTCCTGCTGCTTCCCAGTCAATAATAATGGGTATCTGATGCTCATCCCATAGTACATTTTTTTGATCTAAATCCCGATGGCTGATCACCATATGATTCAATAATTGTTCCGCTGAAGAATCTACAAGTTGTTCCCAATGATTTATTTGGTTCAGGTTATCTAATAGCAAGCTAGACCATTCCAAACCATCCTGTTTTGCTTTTAGTGCATATTCATTCCAACAAACAGTGGATGTATTTACTGCCTCAAGATTTCCATTAGGATGATGATTAAGAAGTGTAGCGAAATCGATCTTATGAATTTTAGCAAGGTTTTCGCCAATCTTTTTACAACACCCTATATTAATACCTCCTGATGGCAATGCCTTACCTTCGACCCATGGAAATAATAAATAGAATTGACCCTCGAATTCATGCATAAAACTATCTTTGGATACGATGGCCGGTACTGCATTTATTCCATTTTGATAAGCCATATTTGCAACCTTTTCAGAAAGAATATAGTTGTACATAGCAGTATCCCGCTGCATAATTTGAGGATTTAAAGCTTTCACTGCATAGAGCGCTTTGTCCGTTTGTAGACGATACATTCTGTGCAGAAGACCACCTGTTACCTGTTCTGGTTCATTTTTCAAATGACCTAACCCGTATTTTGCACATAGCATTTCGAAATTTAAGTTATAATTCAGATTTCCCATGTTATGTATCCCTTTCCTATCAATCAGAATCCCAACTTCAATAACCAAGCCGACAACTTCTCTTCCCGCTCTTTTAAGTCCCCATTTATGCGATTGAATTTACCAAGCCATTGCTCAGAAGCTATGCTGCCATCCAGCATATACAGGACACGTTCTGCCTGAGCAGCGACTTTCGCATCATGTGTAGCCAGTAGAATCGTTGTACCCGTCTGATTAATATCTATTAATATCTCCATAATTTCACTAGCAGCTTTAGAGTTCAGTGCACCTGTTGGCTCATCACCAAATAGAATATCAGGCTCATTGATGATTGACCTGCAGATCGCTGCTCTTTGCAGTTGTCCACCCGACACTTGTGTAATATCACGCTCAGCGAGTGCGGAGATTCCGGTTTTTTTCATTAACTCAGCGGCTCTGTTATTGATGGTTCTACGACTAACGATTTTAGCTCGATAAGCGGATAAGATGATATTGTCCCGAATAGTCAGGTTTTTTAAAAGATGCATCTGCTGAAAAATAAATCCCATTTGATTTAAACGCAGTTCAGCTAATTCACTCTCAGAAAGACCACTGATGTCCTGCCCTTTAAAAACAACACTTCCTGAAGTCATCCGGTCCATGCCGCTGATCGTATAGAGCAATGTTGATTTCCCTGAGCCAGAAGGCCCCATTATAGCTACGAATTCCCCCTTTGATACCTGTAGATGAACATCTTTTAATACCGTCTGCGGGGTTCCTTGCCCGGTTACAAAGGTTTTATTTAAACCCTTCGTCTCTAATATGAACATACTACCACCTCACCCTCATTCGACAATCAGTTTAGATAAATTGGATTTCTTCATCGATATCGTGCTTACTAATGTTGTGAGTGCTACAATGAGCATGAAAAAAAGAGGGAGAACAAGATAAGCTATTACCGGATTAACCACAAACTGTATTTTGGATGCTCCCATAAAGGATCCGAGTAATTGAGTGAATTTTTGACCGATGGTATTCGCTGCAAAGGTTCCGAGAATGATTCCGAGACCAGAAACCAGTAGTAGCCTTACCTGATATTGCTTTCGAATATCTTCTAACGTAAAGCCAATGCTTCTCAAAATGGCAATTTGCGAGACGTCCTTCGCTAGCAGCATTTTTAGAAATAAAGCTGTAATCAATACTGAAATTGATATCGAGATGGCAATGGATAAGCCAGTGACCAGCTTTAATTGGCGAATCGTATTCCCGAGCGTCTGAGATAAATAGCTTTCTAGATGAGTAACTTTGGCTGGATAAAATAACTTTGCATATTGATCCATTTTCTCCTGAACGGAAACATTCGGATTCACATCTAAAGCTACGATATACCATAGCACGGACTTCGGGTCATACGGTAATCGGGCTTTTGCAGTTCGACCTCCATTCGTTATATCTTGGTAGATCCCGCTAACCGTCAATTTTTTCGAAGTGCCATCTACCTCCAAAAGAACGCTATCCCCTACCCTTTTGTTCCATTCCTTGGCATTCAGATCAGAAAGGGCAATCTCCTCCCCACTTTCAGGGGTTCCTCCGTTAACATAGGTGAGCGGAAAAATAGAGAAATCTCCTGTTTCAACATTGATATTCTCCCATACGCCATCGCTGCCTAGCACTTTAAATCGAGAAGTAATTAATGGTGAGAATTTAGCTATATCGGAGTCCTTATTTAGCGTCGTTATCAGTTCATTAAATCGCTTCTCTATTTGATCAGATGGCTGCAAATCGATTCTCATGTCACTCTGACCTACACCCATATAAGAAATAAACCGAGGGGACTGAAGGGTATTCAATATATTCACTGGCACAAGAATGATAAACAGACAGATCACAAATACGAAGAATAGCAATCCGAACATGGTGAAGCGTCCATAAACATCCTTTAGGCCAAGAAAAACATTCACATTTATATGCCTGCGCTTACTCAGCACTACTCTACTTTTATTGCCTTTCAACTCTCCCACAGTCCCTGACCTTAAAGCGTCTACTACTGTTATACGATTAAACCTTCTAAGAATAACTCTGCAAAAGAACACAATCATCCCGAAGATCAAACCGACCGCTAAGACTGGAACAATAGGCTGAAGGATCGTTTTCGGAGCAGTTCCCAAGTACAATGTGATATTCGCTGTAAACAATCGCACCACACCCAAAGATAATAAATATCCTAGCAGTGAAGCGCATGCTGCCATCACCATATATTTTGCCAAATAAATCCTTCTAATATCTCGCTGTGAGATCCCAATTGCTTTCATGACGCCAATCTCTCTGTAATCCTCCTCTAAAGTCGCGATCATCGTGAACCTTAAACATAGGACGGCAATAATCATCAGAAGGATACTTACCAAAATAATGACAACTGCAATAATCCCATCTGTCAGCGCATTCAGCGTCTTAAATAAAGGATAGTCTATCATTGGTCCTTTAGCGGGCATATCTGAGGATTGATAGGTATTCCGGAACTCGCTAAGTCTACTTAAATCGGTGATTTGAAATTCAATTAAGTACTCAACTTCTCCATGGTTCTTCTTAAGTACATTATAATCCGTGTCATTTACGACAAAGCGCTTAGAGCTAACAATTGCGGGGTTCATTTGGATGTCTCGAACAAAATCTGTAACCATAAATTTTTGATCAAACTGTCCATTGGAAAGGGTAACCTGATCACCAATGTTCAGATCATTCTGCTTCATATAATAAATAGGAACTGCGATTTCTCCTTCAGCTACCCTAATCACTTGATTCTCTAAATTCAGCAGCAAATCAAATGATGGGTTCTGCTTAACAAAACCTATATCCATTACGCTGTTCTCTTCCGACTTATTGCTGTTACCCAAGACAATCTGCGAACCATCTATCCTTAGCATTTCTACCGTCTGTTGATTCTTAACAAGTGGATTTGCAGAGGCGAATTTTTGAATACCTGCGTTATCTATTGGACCAGCATGCATTTGAACAAAATGGGGAGCTTTTGATTTATCCAGCAAATGACTTAAAGAACCGGACAATTCCATAATGACTTGAGAAGCACAAGCAGCAAGCAACGCCGATAACATCATAAAAATAAATAAGACGATCGTTATGATTTTATTTCTTTGAAAATCTTTTTTCACAATTTGTAGCAGCATTGACGATCTCTCCCCTGCGTCTCATTCATCCTCCCTGCCCGGACCTTACTCAAACATTTGCGTTACGTAGGAAAAGCTTCCTTTTTCAGCTCCCAACGTAGTCTCCATAATATAAATAAAGCTCTGAATTTTGAGAATGATCTCTTCCGGTTGCCACTTGAAAATCCCTTCATCCAATAGAAATTGTGAGGCGATCAACAGAAATTCCATCGTTTCTTTAGGATAAGGACAGTGGAACAAGCTCTCCTCGATTCCCTGCTCAATCACCTCTGTCAACACAGGTGTTAGCTTCAAAATAGTTTCAGCCAAGCTTTTCTGATGGATTAGTGCATTCTCAGCTTGATGAAACTGTTCGATCATGTGACCTTTTCTCTCCGAATCAGGTTTCTGTGCCATTATGATTTGTAGTAGCTTTTCATGTACGGAGAGCTTCGAATCAGCAGCAATGATCTTCGCAATGTCCACTCCAGCATCGATAAATCGTGTGACCACTGCTTCCATAACCTCCTCCTTCGACTTGAAATAATAGTAGAACGTGCCCTTGGCAATCCCGATCTCCTGCAAGATGTCGTTCACTGTAGTTCTCGCATAACCTTTCGTAAAAAAAAGCATTTCTGCCTTATCTAATATTTCATTTCTGCGTTCTTCCGCTTCTTTGGAAATTCTCATTTATTCTGAGTCCTCCTTTTATAGACCGACCGTCGGTCTATACCATTTAAATACATTTAATACATCATGTCAATGATGTTCCAGCAAATTGGACAAAAGAAAAAGGTAACCTCCAAAGGATGAGGTTACCTTAATGTGCAGTCAGCATAATCAGGAGACTTTTTTGCGCTTTAGAATATGATACACATTGCTGAACATACCGGACAGGATGCCAGCAATTGGAAATACAGCCCAGTTGACGTCCCATCGTCCATAGACAAAGCCCGTAAACAGAAAAATCGCCGTCGCCAACGGCCACAACACAGCCCTCTCACAAATTGTTCTTTTCCCTTCTACTTTGCATCGATATGTGGCTCATTCAGTAGCTTCGTATAAGTTTCTTGGATATTTCCATAATAGACGAACAAGAACACCGCAGTTGCTGCAATCACCAGAAATGCAGAAACTCCATAAGCAGCGAAATCATCGTTGAAATACGAAGTTGCGAAGATAAAGGTCGGCGACAGCACACAAAGACAGACGCCCACAATCAAAGCAAGGCGATAAGTCGGAGCATAAAGGGCTTGACTGCGCTGAAGCGCCGTTTTGAGCGCATAAGGTAGCTGAAAGCCTTGCTCTAGACTTTCGAAGCGCTCGAGTTTCATGCCGCTATGAATGAACATCCCAACGGCCACAGCGACCAGCACGAACATTCCGACCATCCCCAGCATTGAACCTTTATCAGCCATATCAGCATTATTTTCAAACAATGTACTAAGAGTAATCAACAGCGCCACCCCGCATGCGCAGAGAAAAACACCGAGACCGGTCCATAATCCGGAGCTACGTTTGGCAGCCGCATAAGCATAAACCTCTTCTTCACTCAGCATGGGCACAGTCTTCTCCTGTCCGGCTGGATGGATGCCTAGCTCAGCAGTCAGCTCCTCAATATTGCCGAATTCCGAAATAACGATACCGATCGCCTCATTCTCAGACTTACCATCCCGCTTCAGCTCCAGGTACTTATCTTCCATCCCGGACAGCAGCTCCTGCTTCAAACGCTCCAGTTCCGGAGTCTTCGGCAGACCTGCAAACATATTATCCAGATATACTATGATCGTCTCCATGCACTATCACCACTCCTTGATAAATTGGTTTACAACTTCCTGCGTAACCTTCCATTCCTCACATTTTTCTCGGTAATAGGCGAGACCCAGCGGGGTAATCCGGTAATATGTGCGCCGCTTGCCAAGACTCTCATCCAGATAAAAGGATTCAATGTACCCGTTCTTCTCCAGCCGGGTAAAGGCGGAATACAGCGTTGTCTCCTTCATGACATACTTCTCCTGAGTCAGCTGCCTGATATTCTTAGAAATCTCGTACCCGTAGGATTCCCCATCGAGCAGCATGTAGAGGATCATCGTATCATTGTAACCACGTATAACATCACTGCTGATCAAAAATGGTACCCCCTATGATTACTTCATCTGTCGTAGTAGTTGCAGTATACCATAATTACTACGACAGATGAAGTAGTTGCAAAAAAATAGGCAAAAAAATCTAAAAAGCATAAAAAAAGAGAATTGCTCTATGTGAGCAACTCTCCTCAAATCAGCTAGTCTCTTGAATTTTCAAAAATCTGATCAATCTTCTCTTTCGCACCTTCCCAGGAGGTCAATAATGGAAATCCATATTGTTCACGGGCTCTCAAATTCCATGGATGCGGAATACAGAGTACTTTCCTTCCGTCCTGCAATGCAGGAACCAAGTTGTGAACCCCGTCATCGATCAGAAGATCATAATTAATAAGATTCTTTCGTTTGCATGGGAAGAAATTTTCGATGGGAATAAACGGCATATGCTTCTGCAGCCAGTTCCATTTTTCAACAACTGCATTGGGCTGAGCCGCCGTAACAATAATAACATCATAAGCATTGTGCAGCTTCTCCATTTCACCTACAACATGCTCGTCGAATAATTCAAGCTCCTCATATAAACCAGGCCGCCCATAGAATACATCTTGTGTACAATCTGGATGACGTAAATGATCCGTATTCCAATCAAGCATCTCCTCGTACTTCAGTACATGAGTGGGGAAATCATTGTTGTTATGGTATATAGCTCGTTTGACTAGATGGCATATCGTGTCATCCATATCAACTGCAATTATAGGCTTTCTCATCTGTGTCCCCCATATGTTTTTTTATATTACTATTTAAGTATACACAATATAATTACTGTTTTCGTCTTGAGTTAGTTAAATTTCAATTTAATGTTTTTTAAACGCCTCTACGCATCTTTGACAGATACAGGCTTTACCACTCAGTTCCAAAGGTACCCTTTCTAGTAGTTCTGCAGGAATTTCCGTATGAAAACACCAACAATCACCACTATTAGCACCACAATGATTTAATTCTTTACATAAAGGACAATACCGTTGTTCAACTTGTTTATTTTTTATTTCCAAAGCTTCTACTCCCCCATACGATTAAACATTTCTCTTCTATTTAGTTACCAAGCATAGGATTATTCAATAAAGCATGCACAGCACTTTCCCAACATGCAATAAAGTCATTCACATTTTTTCCAATCATTTCATTCCTTCTATAGATCTTTGCAATACCTCTATACTTTCCTGAAGAAATGCCTTATTGTTCTCAATTCCTCTGGTTTTACACCAAACTACCGCACTAAAAGCATCATAAAAATTATAAAACGGTATAATATTTTCGAGATCAGGTAAAGGATGAACCGATTCGTAGCCTTGCACATAAGGGAGCCGTGTTAGCGGGTTTACTTCCCAGACGTATCGGTTTATTTTTGTAAAATCAATTTCGGAGGAACCACCACGAGCGCTCTCGTAATCAATTATACCAACGACTTCATTATCTTTTATTAATATATTGCCTGGTCGAAAATCCATATGAACAACACAAGGCCCATCAGGTTCAGGTAACACCGAATATACGCTATCAAAGTGAGTAATACATTTCTCAAATAAATCAGGATGAAGGAGTTCCTTACAAGGTTCTTTCCACTTTTCAAAATTATTTTTCAGGTATAATCTCCAGCTATTGTTCTCTACCATCTGAAAACCATCGGATCCATAACATCCATACGCTGGCATGGTAACTTCATGAAGCATGGCATGATAATTACCGATTTGAAACGCCAGACTCTGATCAATGTTACTCGTACAAGGCACCCCATCTATAGCGGAGAGAAGCAATGCACCGACACTTCTATTATCTCCGTCCCAGAAATCCAATACTTTTGGAACAGGTATAACACCCTTTAGTCTTTCAAGCATCTCATATTCGCGAACCAGTTTATCCCTGTTGTATGGAATTTTCACGTATACGTTGTCTAGATTATTAAGAGTAAGTTTATACACTTCAGAACTAAACGACTCTGGAACAGACTCTATATTCAAAACACTCAGCTTAAAAATTTCAATTAATTTATGTATGGATTTCATACGACTACCTCCAATCTCAAGGGAAAGGTGCTCTGTTCACGGTTGTGAACTCCCTATTCTTGCATTAAGATAGAGAACATTAGGAGTTTCTAAGGAACTCAACCGGGAGATTTGAACAGATGAAATTTAAGAATCACAGCTTTTCAGGTATCATTCATAGTGATCTGCTTGCTACCCAAGAGCTTCTATATAACCCGTGCAATCTTGATTGCTCTGACCTCATTCATGAACCACATAATGCTGATTATGGGGCGTATATATATATAAACGCGCAATCCATTAGATTCCGTGTTGCAAAAATCACACCTACAAAGATCGGGCAGTTTGTCACGTTATGGGAGAGAATTGGAGATGGCCCCATCCAACCCTATGATATATCAGATCCTGCTGATCTCTTCGTTATAAGTACGCGCAATGAAAATCACTTTGGTCAATTTGTATTTCCAAAAGCTGTGTTAGGTAAACAAGATATATTATCCAATAAAGGTGAGGGTGGCAAAAGAGCACTACGAGTGTACCCGCCATGGGATAATCCCACGAGTCGTCAAGCTCAAAAAACACAAAAATGGCAGTTGGAATATTTCTTAGAGATACCGGTAATTAAGCCAGCAGACGTTCTTCGTGCGCAAACACTTTACGGTTTTCCAGTAAATCGAACAGTCTGACCTATGTCCTCCACATGTTTTATATCCGCCCATAAAATAAAATAATTGTACAAAGAATCTCCTATTTTCACCGCTTCTGGATATTTCAAAATAATAGCAGCCTGTTGATTCCATTCCTCTTCCTGATCAGCAGAAGGCACAATTAATCGTGCTTTCTCTTCCGCTTTTAACCCCTCTAGTGTCAGTTCAATGATTTGTGGATCAGAGCCATAAGGCTTCAGTTGATGAAATGCATCCTTGTTTGCTACTTCATCGATGGATAACCCCTCTCCAGAAATAGCGGATAATTGAAAAAATCCGTCGTTCCCCTGATACCTCTCAGCATATTCTGGATTTAGTTCCCACTCGGAGGGATACTTCAAAGTGACCTTATACTCTTTTGAAGTATATGTTGACAACCCCGATGGCTTAACCAGCATTCCGATTCCAGTACTTACTAATGCAATAGCCGCAATAATCAGGACCCCTAACCACCATCTTTTATACGTTGACGTCTTCACATTATCCCCCTAAATCAATATTTAGTTGACATGCACAGCATCAGGAAATAAGATATAAGCAAACATATGAGCAATCATTCATATGTATTGGTGAGGAGGAAATTACAATGAGTAATCTAAAAAATATTCTATCCCTAATTCTTTTCTCCATATTCCTTATTTCTTACCTTTTGAAGCTCCTTATACTTTACAAAAAGAACCACATTAAAGGAAACGTATTAGCTAAAGGAAAAAAACGATCTATGATCCATTATACCGAGCTGTTCGTTAAGACTACTACTTTTGTGTGGGGAGCAGCGTGGTTTACGTTTTCCTTAGCGGAGTCATACATAGTTACACTAGTAGGAGAACATTTTAATCATCCGGCGATTCACTTTATCGGTGTTGGTGTAGTAGCCCTCGGATGTTCCATTTTCATACAAGCAATGATTGCCATGCGTACTTCGTGGAGAGTTGGGATTGATAAGTCTACTGTAACAAAACTCATCACGCACGGTATATATAAATTTAGTAGAAACGCCGCATTTGTCGGTTTTGATCTCATGTTTCTTGGATTGTATCTTATGTATCCAAATTCATTAACACTAATTATATTCTTTCTTAACATTGTAGCCATTCATTTACTTATTCTTCAGGAAGAGCAGCATTTAAAATCTGTATTCGGAGATGAATATATTCAATATTGTAATAATACACCTAGATATATTTTATTTTGAAATCTTGCCTACTGTAAATCCTATGCTTTCAAGCACGCTACAATTTACATTTTTTACAATATCCGAAAACATTCTCTTAATGTAATTACTATAGTATGAGGTTGTAAACATACATTAGGAGGGAAATTATGAAATCACCGAAAAAGTACGGCGTTAAGACGGCAATTGTAGCGACTGCAGCAACTGCTCTCTTCGTTTCCAACGTAGTCACTACACAAGCACCAAATCAGGCCAATGCAGCTTCATCAAACACAAGAAATGTGATTCTGTTTGTCGGTGACGGAATGGGTACTGCCCAGCGCAATGCCATCCGCCTAGCTACAGTAGGTGAAAAAGGAAATCTAGCGATGGATTCTATGCCATATGCTGGACTAATTCATACAAGCTCCACTGTCCCTGTTACAGATTCAGCTGCTTCAGCCACAGCCTATGCCAGCGGAGTCAAGACTTATAACGGTGCCATTGGGATGAATGCAGATAAAAAGTCCGTACAAACCATTATGGAATATGCAAAATCAGCAGGGAAATCTACAGGCGTTGTAACTACCAGCCAAATTACTGATGCTACAGGCGCTGCCTTCGGTGCTCATGTTGAAGATCGCTCCAAACAAAGTGATATCGCTCTGCAGCTTCTGACCAAGAGCAAAGTTGACGTTCTTCTCGGTGGAGGCGAAGACTTCTGGTATCCTGCTGGGAATCCAGGTAAGTTCGCAGATGAGCCAGCTGAAGATCCTTCAGAGAAGAGCAAAGGAACGCAAGGGAACCTTGTAGACAAAGCTAAACAGCTTGGATACTCCTACGTAACGAACAAAACCGATATGCAAAAGGCGAAAAGCGGCAAGCTTCTCGGGTTATTTGCAAATGAGGAAATGTTCCAGCAAAAGCCAGAGGGTGAAGGAGATATCTACAACCCGGTTGTATCCCTCCCTGAAATGACGAAAAAAGCGATAGACACGCTTGCAGCAAATAAAAAAGGATTTTTCCTGATGGTTGAAGAAGAGGGTACTGACGAATTTGCACACCAAAACAATGCCAAGATGACGATTAAAGCGGGACAAGAGTTAGATAAGTCCGTACAGATTGCCAAAGATTTCGCTAAAAAGAATCCGGATACCCTTGTCCTAGTTCTCGCCGACCATGAAACAGGTGGATTCTCTATTGAAGCCGTAGACGCTGAAGATGAATCAGGTGACGGCATTTCCAAAGAAGATGGTCCGTTTGCCATCGCTAACTCCAAACAGAATTTCGTTGTAGACTGGACGACTTCAGGTCATACAGCAGTGGATATTCCAATTACGGCCATGGGCAAAAACGCTCAGTTGTTTACAGGAGTATACGAAAATACCGAAGTATTCACTATGGTTGCGCAAGCCATGGGCATTAAAGTGAAATAAAAAGATCGAACAACATAAAAGACTAACCAGACTTTCTGGTTAGTCTTTTTGATTGATGAATCGCAATCCCGGGTTCTCCCTTATACACTATGATGATCTCCATACCTACTTAGCATCTGTTCGAATAACAAACGTGATTTCCTTAGTCTGGTCTAGCCACTCGCCTGTCAGTCGAAATCCCCGTATAGTTGCCCCTGATTCATAATCCTTACTATCTGAACTAAGAAAAGCCGCCATATTCGAATCGAGCTTAAAAGTAGCTGTCTTATCCGCCCATTCAACATTTACCGGCTCTGCTGTTTCTTTTTTATACTTTAAAGTACCATTATCTTTCAAAATATAATCTGTCAATTTGTAGCTGTTTGGGGCTGTATTGCTAAATTCGATTTCTATGATTTCTCCAAGCTTCACATAGGGAATTGAAACATCCGGTTCAGCCATAAGGCTTTGGAAAGATACATTATCTTCTTCTGAATTAGTGTTCCTTTCAAGTGGCTTTAAGACAGATTGAATGACTCTCCCCTTGGATGTAACCGTTACTTCCTTAATTACAGAATCACTTGCCTGTTCTTGATCGCAGGCTGAAATAATAAACAGGAGTACAAGACCAAGGGTTAATAAGTATACTTTTCTCAAGGAAAACCCCCTTCTTGATTAATTTCAGTTACAATGATGATCGACAGCGAGATACGGATCAATGCATATCCAAGGCGTCCAGTTTATGGGAAAGCTCATGGATTAACTCTAGCTCATGTAATACCATACTTCGGGTATAAAAATATAGCTCTTCAGAGTAATCCAAATCTTCACCGTTCCCAACCACTAGGGATAACTGTTGTAAATGTTCCAGCTTCTCTTTCATGTAAGTCTCTCTGTAATCAAGTAATCTTCGGCGGGCCTCCTGATCCAGTAGCTCATAATAAGCAAGACGAATAGACCATTCATTATCAATACGAATAGTCTCCAGTGAAAATTCGTTCAAGCAGATATGAAACCGCTCCTCACCCTCGGCTGTGATGGAATACACATACCGTTTAGGCCGGTTTTCCTGCATTTCCGTTTTTTTAATCACCCAACCTCGCTTTTCAAACAATTTCAGCTTCGGATACAGCGAATTATTATTAACGATTTTATCGTTACTCATTACGAAAATGATATTTTTTTTAATCTCATAACCATGTTTTGACCCTTTCATTAATTGAGCCAGAATCAAGACTTCAATATCCATATTCATCCTCCGAACTACCGGACTTCATTTCCGGTCATTTTCTTATCTTACCTCAAGGACTGCATTTGTGCCAAATACTTCGTGATTTTATGCACATACTTTTATCGTTCCGTTCGATAGTATAGGTTAAAATAACCTAGTTATTTTTAACCTATATATAGAGAGGAAGTTATAGCATGGAATTCGCACATTTGTTCAGCAAAGGTACGATAGGAAATATGGAGCTTAAGAACCGGGTCATTTTGCCTGCCATGGGAACAAAAATGAATGCTCCGGGTGGGTATGTCAGCGAGCGCTTGATTGATTACCATGTAGCACGCGCAAAAGGAGGTAACGGCTTAAATACAGTTGAAGTAACAACCGTTCACCCAACGGCTGCTTCTGAGGATGCTCCAGCCATTTTTGATGATAAATTCATTCCTGGTATGACCCAATTGGCTCATGCTATTCGTGATGCAGGCGGCAAAAGCTGTCTTCAGTTATGGCATGGAGGGAAAGTAACTCCCAACCTGATTCAAGTCTCCTCCTCCCCTGTCCCTTTCGAGGGTGTAACACATATCCCCCGAGAGCTGGAGAATCACGAAGTTAGTGAGATGGTTCAAGCTTACGCAGATGCTGCTTCACGTGCGAAAAAAGCTGGATTTGACAGTGTAGAATTCCATGCTGGTCATGGTTATTTGCCACAACAATTTCTAAGCCCAGCGATGAACTTCCGTCAGGATGAGTACGGCGGTTCCTGGGAGAATCGTTGTCGCTTTCCGCTCGCTTGTATCCGTGCCATTCGAGAAGCCGTTGGACCCAGGTTCCCTATCTTGATGAGAATCTCTGCTATCGAGGATCTTCCCGGCGGACTTACACTGGAAGATATGAAGCTCTTCTCGAAGCTCGCTGAGGATGCTGGTATTGATGCGATTAATGTATCGCGCGGAGTTCCAGCAGGCGCAGCTATTAAATATGAAGTACCACCTATCGATTTACCTGTGGGCTTCAATGTAGATAACGCAGCACAAATTAAATCCGTGGTTAACATTCCAGTTATAGCTGTAGGTCGTATTAATGATCCAGCTATTGCTAATCGAATTATTGCCGAAGGACTGGCTGATTTCGTAGCTATTGGCCGCGCTCAATTGGCAGATTCTGAATTCTGTAACAAAGCATTAGCTGGACGCGCGGACACCATTGTTAAATGTGTGGGTTGTGATCAAGGCTGCTTCGATGGATTCGTAAATCCGAAGGTGCCTTTCATCAGCTGTGTATTTAATCCTGCTACCGGAAGAGAAAGTGAATATGAATTACAGCGAGCGAGCACACCAAAAAAAGTACTTATAGCCGGTGGTGGGCCAGCCGGATTAGAAGCAGCAATCACACTGAAACGTCGTGGGCATTCTCCAATTTTATGCGAAAAAAATGACATTCTAGGCGGACAGCTTTATATCGCTGGTGCCGCACCGCGTAAAGAAGAAATGGCCGCGGCTGCTCTGAATATGGGTGAGACGGCTAAACGTGAAGGTGTAGAAATCCGAATGAATACGGAGGTTACTCCAGAGCTTATTCAAGAAATCAGTCCTGATGAAGTCATTCTTGCAATCGGATCAGCCCCGATTATTCCTCCAGTAGAAGGTGTTTTGAGTAGTCATGTAGTAAATTCACATGATGTATTATGGGGAACAGCTCATCCTGAAGGTCGAGTTGTTATTATTGGAGGGGGTTTGGTCGGTCTCGAGGTCGCTGAGCTCCTGGTCGAACGCGGAAATCAAATCACTGTTGTAGAAATGCAAGCCGATGTAGCAAATGATCTGGGTATCCTTCGTAAAATCTGTGTAATGGAAAGCTTATATGGCCACGGTGTTAGATTAATGACCAACAGCAAGTGCATGACGATCCAAAAGAATAGCGTGATGGTTGAAAAAGATGGGGAGCTTCTCAGCCTGCCAACCGATTATGTAGTAATCGCAGTAGGATCACGCGCCCTAAACAAGCAACCCCTTCAGAACTTCTTGGAGGAAAGCTCCATTCCTTATCATGTAATTGGGGATGCAGTACAAGCTCGCAGAGCGCTTAATGCTATTTGGGAGGGTGCAGAATTAGCTAGACGAATTTAGTTCATATAGTCAATTAGATTTATGAATAAACCCGGCAGGTCGCACCTGCCGGGTTACGTTCTTATCAGAACTATCTGAAAAATCAACTTTCAGGGGCTAATAAGTGCGTTAGTGCCTGCACCTGTTCCATATGTATTCGTCTTCTATAAAGCACCTTAACTCGCCCTCATTCATGAACTTGATCTTCACCCCTGAACGATATTTTCATTCTCATGTCAATGTAGAAGACACGCTAAAATTGAGTATCGGCAGCCCGATAAAAGCAGCATATCTTTCAGCAGCTTTAAACACAGCTTCTTCAGCATTTCCAAGTTCTCTAAATGGATGAATGACTATCTCAATTCCTTTTTTCTTAATCGAACGTTTCCATGTACCTATAACTTGGCCACCAACAACAATCATAGGCAGGAAAACACCGTTGTTGCCAGGAACAATTAAAGGAGCCGTCTCAGGTTCAAGTACAGCACTCCGGTCTTTATAACCAAGAATGTACTCATCGAAACCTGGAAGTAAATAGATACCTGACTCTTCATCCGCTGAAACTACTCGATGGTTAGACATCCAATGCTGATTGCCATTTATATCTGTCGATTGAAGTTCTTTTTTCACAGATTCTAGCCCTCGTCTGGCATCTGTAAGGGTTATGCCTGCCCACCAAGCGAAGTCCTGAACGGTCGCTAATCCACGGGCTGTAAAATACCGCAAGGCGAGTTCTTGCAACGATTGTTCGTAAGATAGCTCTCGGCAATCTGGCACCCATTCCTCTAACAATACAATCGTTTGCTGTTTACCATTCATCGGACCAAAACAAATCAGTCCTTGATAGGCACTATTCCAGAGCATGTGATAACCGCGTTGATTCCCCGTGTAGATACCTTTCTCTTCTATTAGCTGAAGTAGGACCGAACGATCCATATGCTTCCCGCCCTTTAGAGCATTCACAATAATTTCTCTACAGCGCTCCAGTGTCTGATCATCAAGTCCAAGCTCAGCCATTCGCCGCTTCGTTTGTGATGCTAAACGCGGTGCAGAGAGCTGTAGCATCCATTTTACATCTTCTGCTGGGACGAAATGAAGCGTACCTCGCAGCGTCCAAGTAAGAATAATCTTGCGGTCAGAGATTGCACGCTCTATATCAGCTAATTTCGTAGCAGGAGAACGTAGTCCGATGGCCCAAACCGCCTGCATATAGTCTTGCGCTTGCATAGCCCCCATTTTTTTCACGACCTGCTCTGGTGTGTGATGTAAAGAGCCTGCAATCATTTGATTATACAACCTACTATTTGCAATAAGGTTATTCGTCACACTACTCCCCCTTTTCAGAAATGAATCCTCAAATTATATACTTCCAGTTATTTAACAAAATGGTTAAGTTCTTGCTCATGTCTATGTCGATATTACTATTGATTCTATTGAAATACGAGATTAAATTAGAATATGAACTCCATTCCATTGCATAATGTGCAATAGAAAGTCATATACAGACCTCAAAAAAAGGTTTCTGTTGCACTTCGTACATTAGAATTTGCTGAAAACCTTCAAAAAAGAGTTTTAACCTATACTTAATTGTAAAAAATGCAACAGAATTCAGATCCCCTTTCTTTTGGATCCATTCTGTTGCACGAAATACAACGTTAGGGATAAAATACCCTTTTATATTACAGACTGAAGGTATTTTCTTAACAGAGCCCTTCTTTTTAAAAGAAAAACGCTGCTTCTTCCGCTTGCTTCACTTGCTGCATCGCATTCGTGGTATTCACCAATTCATTAGCTAGTCGATTCAGTCTAAAAATAATATCATCATCCACAATTACTTTCCGGTCATATTGTTTCTCTTCAATAAAAACATACTTAGGAACCACCACCGCTCTCATATAAGAGAGGATCGGTTTCAGTTGTTGTTCTGCCACTAAGTAATGTTTTGAAGAACCTGCAGTTACTACAATACCGATAACTTTATCCTTAAACCCATTAACCGGGAGTAAATCAAATAGATTCTTAAGTGTTCCTGGAATCGAAGCTTGAAAAACTGGGGTGCCAATGATATATGCATCGGCGGCCATGATTTTCTCCAGAACAACTTTGGTATCACCTGTATAATCCATGTAGCTGCGTCCATCACTAAATTCCAGCTTATAATCTCCTAGATCAATTAGTTCTACGTCGAAATCCGGATGCTTTTCTGTGATGTTGTTAAGTGCTTGCTGTACAGCAATTCTAGTCTTCGATCCAACAATGGATCCTGAAATCCCAATGATCTTCATACTATCCCCTCTTTCTTATTTCTTAGCTGTAGCACGTCTTACGGCTGGTGCTACTTCAGATGCGAACAGGTCAATCATTTGTTCCACTTGAGCATAAGGTAACCCACCGACATCAATCTGAGCTAGAAAACGATTATGGCCATACATCTCATGTTGATAGAGGATCTTCTCCACAATTTGTTGCGGGCTTCCCACGAGCAGTGCATTTCTCACACTCATCGCTTCCGCAAATTGTTCTTTCGGATAGTAAGACCCACGAAGCTCTTTCATCAAGTGATTGATATATGGATAATAATCGCGGAATGCTTTTTGTGAGTCCGGATCAATATACATTAAAGAAGTTGTGCTGATGGGAAGGTCTGCTGGATTGAACCCTGACTCTGCAGCAACCATACGATACGCGTCTACAGAACCTTTAAAGGCAGATGATGGTCCACCAAGGGTGGTCAGCATCATCGGGATCCCCATTCTTCCCGCCTTAATTGCACTTGCTGGAGGTCCCCCAACCGCTCGCCAAATTGGCAGCTTTCCATTTAAGGGCTTAGGGAAGATTTCCATATCATTTAATGCAGGGCGGAATTTCCCTTCCCACGTTATGCGATCGGACTCATTTATTTTCATGAGCAATTCAATTTTCTCTTCGAACAATTCTTCATAATCTCTTACGTCATAACCAAAAAGTTCATAGGCCCCGAGACGCGATCCACGTCCAGCAACAATCTCTGCTCTACCGCCTGATAACAAATCCAATGTTGCAAAGTCCTCATATACACGTACAGGATCTGCTGTACTTAGTACAGTTGCTGAACTGACAAGCTTTATACGTTCGGTTGCATTTGCAATGGCTCCAAGGACAACCGAGGCAGCTGAGGTAATGAATTTCGGTTGATGACTCTCGCCTACCCCAAATACATCTAATCCAGCATCCTCAGCTAATTTGGCAGCCGCTACGATCTCTTGAATCCGTTGTCGTTCACTAATTGCTTTTCCTGTTAAGGCATCTGTGGTGTGATCACCTAACGTGTATAAACCTAGCTCCAACCCTTTTTTCTCATCGATTCTATATTGTTCCATCATGATTATGTCCTCTTTTCATAGTTGTATTAGGTTTAGCGGATAGGATGAAGCTTCGATTCAATCTCTTCACGACGTTCTTCCAGAAATGAAGGTAAGGTCAAATTCTCTCCTAGCGCGTCAAAAGTTTCATCAATCTCAAATCCCGGGCCATCTGTAGCAAGCTCAAAAAGAATATGGTTCGGATCCCGGAAATACAAGGAATGGAAGTAATAACGATCAATGACCCCTGTATTTTTAAAGCCTGCAGCAGTGATCTTGGCGGCCCATTCGGTTAGTTCTTCGACATCCTTAACTCTTATAGCCACATGATGGATGCTCCCTTTACCCGGTCTCTCCCGATCTTTGTCATTTACTTCTTTGACCTGGAGCTCGGTGTATAAACCACCCTTCCCCGTTTCATATATATCTACCATAATCTTGGAATCACCCATGGAGGGTACTGTCCGAACTTGTGTATAGCCCAAGATATCTTCCAAAACCGTCTTTGTGCGGCCAGCCTCACTTACAGTCAATTCAACGGGTCCTAACCCAACGATGGCATACTTTGGAGGGATGTCTTCTGTAATCCACGGTTCAACTAGCTCGATACCGTTATCTTTTTCAGCCGATACTAAATGGACCGTCAATTCATCTCTATCATAAAAAGTAAGCGACTTACGTTCCCCGATACTTACAATCGCTTCATGAGGAACTTCAAAAGAATCTAATCGACTAGCCCAATATGACAAGGCTTCATCGCTAGGAACAAGAAGGGAGAAAGAACTAATACTGTTCGTCCCTTTGCGGGTCTGACCTGCATTTGGCATTTCAAAAAAAGATACTTCGGTTCCAGGAGCACCATTACGATTTCCATAAAATAGATGGTACATGGATGGATCATCTTGATTGACCGTTTTCTTTACAAGTCTCAGTCCCAGGACCTCTGTATAAAACCATAAGTTTTGTTTAGCGTCCTTAGTAAGCATAGACACATGATGTTGTCCGTTTATGGGTTGTTGTTTCATTTTAAAAACCTCCTAATGAGTTTTGTCGAATTTAAGTTTACTAGTATACTGATGAGGAAAAAAGTAAGCTTTATTATCAATAAAGCTTTTGCGATACTACTGAACACCTCGCGGGAGTCGATTCTCATCTTGGCTATGGCGATGAATCTTTTTAAGCATGCTGTAAAACACTTTCTTCTCCTCATCTGTCAGTGGATCGAATAACGAGGCTTGGAAATCCGATTGCAAGGGCAGTACCTTCTCAATAAGTGTTTGGCCCTTTTCCGTTAAAGTAATGTACTTCACTTTCCAATCCTGTTTGCGTTCAATCCATCCTTCTTTCTCTAATCTGCCAAGCATATGGGATACCCCACCTTTAGTAATGGTTAGATGCTCGGCAATTTCCATCTGTGTTACAGGCTGATGTAATAATATTTGTACCAAGGTATCGAATTGATTAACTGTTAAATTAAATTGCTTCAAGAATTCATTGGAAAGATCGTTACTATTCTCATATACCCTAACCAGCCGCAACCAGATCAATAAGCTTAATTGGTTATCTTCAGTGAATCCATTGTTTCTCATTTGGTCACGTCCATCGTTTGTTTATTTTATGTGTTAATTGATTTGTTAATATGAGTATACTAGTAAACTGACAAGGAGTCAAGCTCAGTAAAAATCCTACACGCTTGCCAAATACCACTTCGGAATATAGGTTTGAAAATCATCATACCACTCCAGAACACTCTCCGCTCGGCTCAGCATATTAGTAACTTCCCTTTGACCACCCCCTATGAACCGGTTCAACTACCTCCCCTTTAGAAGCATTAGGGATGTCACTAAAAAATGGAATCATTTCACAACCTCCTTTTAATCAAACTGCTTCACAAAATAGAAAAATTTTCTTATTTATTTCTCAGAAGATTATTTTATTCAATTGATGTTGGAACAACAATAGTGTATGATGCATAGTATAGATCGAATACTGTATGACACATAGTAAGTATAAGCGGCTTCGACGTCCTCTCAAGGACAGCAAGCGTTTAAACCTAAAATATAAGAACAATTTATAAGAGATTATAAATCCTTATATTTTAAATAATGAGGTGGGTGAATGAGTACTTTATTAAATTCTTTAATCACAGAGCTTAGAAGAGGTACGTTAACGCTAGCCGTTTTAAGTCAATTACGAACACCCCAGTATGGATATTCGCTCGTTCAATTGTTGGAGGAATCCAGCATCATCATCGATCAAAGCACCCTATATCCATTACTTCGCCGATTAGAGAAACAGGAATTAGTGACGAGCAGCTGGGACACATCCGAGAGCAGACCCCGTAAGTATTATGTTCTAAGTGACTATGGCGTAGAAATTTTTTTACAGCTAAAGGAAGAATGGCTTAAGAATTCGAAAGAGCTCTACGGCCTATTACAAGGGGAGGATGACCATGAATCTAATTGAGATTTACATTCATGAAGTGACTCGGAGGTTACCGGAACAAAATCGGGAGGATATCGCTCTCGAATTACGATCTACCATCGAGGATATGTTACCGGATGATTATGACGAAAAAGAGGTAAAAGCCGTCCTTACAAAATTGGGCAATCCCGCTATTTTAGCTAGTGAGTATCGCGATCAGCCCATGTATCTCATCGGCCCACGCTATTTCGATTTATATGTTACGTTGTTAAAAATGATTATACCAATCGCTGTAGTTGTTTCTTTAATCGCTCTGGTTGCTGATTACTTGATTGGCTATAGCGGAGATAAAACAGTTGCGGATATTGTTACTGCAGTTATAAGTAGAGGAATTGGAACCTTCCTTGAAGTAGGAATCCAAGTCTTTTTTTGGATAACTGTTGTGTTCGCTATTATCGAACGGGCGGATAAAGGAAAGGAAGGTCATCCACTTACTACAAAATTAAGGAAATGGACTCCTGATGATTTGAAGGATATCGCGCTTGTCCATAAGAAAAAAGCAATTACAAGCTTCGAAGTGTTCGGAAGTTTACTGTGGACTGCCATTTGGGCTACTGTTTATTTTAATGCTGAACACCTGATCAGAGTCTATAGAGGCGGTGAAGGCGCACTTAACTTCGTAGCCCCAGCTTTTAATCAGCATGTGTTACTTGATTATTGGCCTATTATTCTTATTGTGATCGGATTAGAAGTCGCATTAACTATATATAAATTAATCAAGAGACAATGGACTAGAGAATTAGCATTATGTAATACGGCTCTCGAGCTCATTGTGCTTATTGTATTCGCTATTATCCTTATAAATCCGAATGTATTTAACCAAGAATTCATTAACTACATGTCTAATTTATTAACCACTACAGCTAACCAGTTTGAAACGGGGCTAGTAGGTGGAGGAATAGCGGTCTTGATTTTAATTGCGGTCCTCAATATATATGAAGGCTTCCGCAAGGCTCGCCTTTAGTATTCACAGAACGGCGATTCTCCTGTTATTTGGAGAATCGCCGCTTTGTATTCTGATTCGTTGGCTGCCTGCTTCAACAGCTTTCACAGTGTCAGTCAGCACCCTCTAAGTGTTACGGACCCAGAGGACGTTATTTGCGAATTTCCAGCCTTTAAAACAGAGTTTCGGACAATAGAGTGCCCCAGTAGCCATTCATGACTTATGGGACACTCTATCTGGTTTAATTAAAGAAGCTCAAGCTCAATAACCGTATCCATCTCGTCGGGAAGCTTAGCCCCTTTTAATGTAATAAACGCTCCACCGTCAACATCCGAATATTCCTCAGCCATCCACGGCACCTCCACCTTTAGCTCGGTACCATCACGTAGTAATCTAGCCTTTTTAATCTTCCCTTTCAAGCCTTGGAAATAGATCGGGCCAATTCCACGGTCGTAGACGTGCGCATACAACTTGTTGCCCTTTTGCGTATAACGTCCCCACTCTGGCTTAGGCAGCGAAGACTTCCCGCATCCATAAATACTTTCGCCATTAAGGCGCATCCACTCCCCAACTTCGTCAAGGATAACCAGTGATTCCCGTGTCATTTCACCCTTAGCATCTGGTCCAACATTAAGGAGGAGGTTACCATTCTTACTGATACATTCGACCATTGAGCGAATGACCTGCTGGGTTGATTTATAATTTTTATCTTCGGAATGGTAGCCCCAGTTATCATTAAGCGTAATGCATGCTTCCCATGGAATGGATTGACCATTCACGTCAACAATGCCACCGGGAGGAATGATCTGCTCTGGAGAAAAGAAATCTCCTGCATATTCTTCTGGCTCGGCCGCGCGGATATTCCCACCCAAACGATTGTCGATAATAATATCCGGCTGGATAGAGCGAATCATACGGATTAGCTCCGTTGCTTTCCATTTCTCTCCGGTCATATTGTCGTAGGAGAAGTCAAACCACATGATGTCGATTTTGCCGTAATTCGTCAACAGTTCCTTCACTTGTCCATGCATATACTCCAAGTATCGATCAAAATCAATCGGCTTGTCTTTAGCCGCTTCGTTATCCCGATCAGGATGCGCTTTATCACCATATCCAGGGTAGTCATCATTATGCCAATCAATAATAGAGTAATACAGACCTACAGCAATACCTTCCGCCCGGAAAGCGTCTACATATTCTCGAACGAGATCACGTCCAGCAGGCGTGTTAGTCGCTTTAAAATCTGTTAGCTTGCTATCAAACAAGCAGAATCCGTCGTGGTGCTTGGTCGTAAGAACCGCATACTTCTGCCCCGCTGCTTTTGCTGCGCTGGCCCACTTCTTCGGGTCATATCGAGATGCGTCAAATTCATCGAAATACGTCATATAATGCTCTCTACTCATTCGCTCGTTTCCACGAATCCACTCACCTCGTGCTGGAATGGAATATAATCCCCAATGAATGAACATACCGAATCTATCCTGTAAGAACCATCTCGTTCTTTCTTCTCTTGTACCCATCTCTTCAGCCCCTCCGTTTGCTAGCTTTGATAAATAGTTCAGATAGTCTAGACGGTATGAAATAATGCTGCAGCGCCTATAAGACCTACATCATCCCTCAGACCTGCTGATTCAATAGTATAAGTTCCTTTATACGGCTTCATGACAAGTTCCTCTGTTTTCTCTCTCAGCGCTGGAAACAGTAGTTCACCAGCTTTGCTTACGCCTCCACCAATTACAATGCGATCAGGATTAAATGTATGTACCGCGTTAGCTAATCCAATCGCCATATAATGAATCGTTCGCTCAATCACCTCGACAGCCACCGGATCTTTTAGTGCCATCGCTTCGAAGACGTGTCGAGAATTAATCTTTTCACCACTTCTACTAGCCAGCTCTGTAATCATCGACGTTCTGCTCTCCATACTCCGCAGTGCCATATCCCGAATCGCTGTACCCGAAGCAAATACTTCCCAGCATCCATATCTTCCACAGCTACATTCCGTTCCGTTCGGGTCAATAATATTATGACCGAGTTCTCCTGCAAATGAGTTCGTTCCGAGCAGTAGCTCACCATCCATAACAATTCCAGCTCCAATTCCTGTGCTGAAGGTAACATACACCATGTTGTTCGAGCCTTTACCAGCCCCTCTTACATACTCGCCCCAAGCCGCAGCGTTCGCATCGTTTACCACCTTCACTTCTATGCCAAGTTCTGACTCCATCCAATGTTTCAGTGGAACATTATCCCATTCAGGAAGATTGGTACCGTGAATTACGATTCCATCCTGGCTATTCACAGCTCCAGGAGAAGCCAGTCCGACTCCAATCAGCGGTCGCCCTTCGGATACAGAGCGGATCATTCCGATCATTCGCTGCACCACCTCTTCAGCGGTGCGCGCGCCAGCTGTCTCCATTAATTCCCGATTCAACATGGTACCCTTTGAATCGAATAATGCTGCGGCAATTTTTGTTCCGCCTAAATCAATTCCTACTACATAGCTCTCAGCCTTATGCATAACCATTCACCTTTTCACTATCTATTATTAGCCGTTCGAATGAATATTCTTAGCTAACGCCCGCAGGGCTACTGGATCGATTGGCGACAAAGCATCTTTGCCATGACGAACAGCCGATCCAAAATGTACTTCTGTGACTCCGGTCTGTTGAATAAACGATGTAATACCTTCTGGCTTCAAACCACTTCCAGCCAAAATACTTATCGAACTACCTCTTGATTCCTCTACTAGCCTACGCATAGCGGGAATGGCTTCAGGTGCCGGACCTGGTCCAGCAGAGGTAAGTATACGAGTGATTTGCGGGTAATTACAAAGCGTCCGATAACCTGCAATTTGGTCCTCCAGCTCGTCAAAAGCACGATGGAAGGTTACTTGTAAGCCATCTGTCAACGGCAATAATATTTCAAGCGCATGCTCATCGATCTTTTTTTCCGGTGTTAATGCGCCAAGAACAACTCCCGAAGCACCACTGGCTGCAATCTGCCTGATCTCTGCAGCCATGGTCAAAATATCATCCTTGGAATAGTTAAATGATCGACTGTGCGGACGGACCATAACAAAGACAGGAATGCTAACCGATTTGGCTACCTGCTCCACCAACCCTATTCCTGGTGTTAATCCACCTTCCGTAATGGCAGTAATAAGCTCAAGACGATCTGCGCCATTCGCCTCAGCCGTCAGAGCATCATCTATACAAGTAGCGATGATTTCCAATCTCATAACTTTCACCCACTCTTCCAGTTGTTAATGATGCACTTGCTTCATGACATAATCGGCGAGCAGACGTGCACCATATCCCGTCGCTCCAGCTTCAGAGTACCCCACATCCTGTTTGTACTGTACCGTCCCAGCCATATCAATATGAACCCAGCTCATAGATTCTGCTACAAAGCGCCGAATAAATAGGGCTGCTGTAATCGCACCTGCAAAAGGGGAAGTACTAACATTGCGGAGATCGGCGTAATTACTCTGGAGATCTGCTTCATATTCATCCATTAACGGCATGGGCCACAGTCGTTCTCCATTGCGCTCACCAATCTCAACTAGACTCTGCGTTATATCTGCATCGCCCCATATGCCCGCGATGCCTAATCCGAGCGCCGCACCGACATTTCCAGTTAAGGTAGCGATATCAATAGCTTGGGTTGCTCCGATATTCGCGGCATGAATAAGCGCATCCGCTATGATAAGTCGACCCTCGCCATCCGTATTCGCAACCTGAACGGTTAGCCCGTTAGGGTAGCGGATAACAGACGAAGGTAACATCGCCTCAGCATCTGGCACATTATCAACAACTGGAATAAGTGCGGTCACATTTACATTGGCACGCTTCCGTATCAAAATATCCATAGCCCCAATTACAGCAGCCGCACCACCCATATCCATGCGTGCATCGCTGATATCGCTAGCCGTCTTCACATTCATGCCACCTAAGTCAAAGGTTACACCTTTACCTACCAGTGCTAACATCGGTAATTCAGGGTTACTCTTGTAACGAATTTCAACTAGGGCTGGAGCGTGCTTACTCCCCGCTCCAACTGCGAGCAACCCATTCATCTGAAGTTCCACAAGCTCCTGTCCTCGATAGATATGGACTTTCAAAGCAGCATCATCACGGTCGAAAAATTCTGCCATCCATTCCGCAAAACGATCAGGGTTCAGTGTCCCAGGTACTTCATTCACAAGATCGCGAGCAACTACGGCTCCTTCAGCGCGTATCTGCGCAGAAACCCGTACAGCTTCCAATTCAATCGATGACAGCTCAGGCCAATCTATCGATTGAAGCTGTAAATCAACAGAGCCTTCCACCTTGGTAGTTCCCCGATAAGTTTGGAAACGGTACAAGCCGAGAATCCAGCCTTCCATCCAAGCTTGTAATTCATCAGCAGCAGAAATATCCCTATTCCTATTTATAGCCTCGGATGCTAAGCGAACAAGTGAAGCACTACTGCATCCTTCCTTCAGAATTGCACGAGCAGCAGCTCCACCCGCTCGGCGAATCCTCTCAAGCGTAATATCCTTGCGCTTTCCCATTCCTACCGCTAACACATCAGACTCTTCCTCAGTGCGAGCATGTAACCAAGTCACACTGCTGCACTGTTTGTGGGGCGATCCCAGCTTAAAAGGAAAAGACTCCTCGTCATAAGCTAAATAGACAATAGTATCCGCCACATTAGCGGAATCGAATAAGATATTCATCGCTGTCCCTTCTTTTCCGTAAAGTTATCTCACAATTTCAGCTACCGCTCTAATTTCAGCATTTCTTCATCAAATAAATGACACGCAACCTCATGACCTGGTTCGACTTCTCGGAATATCGGTACATGCTGCTTACAGATTTCCATGCAGGAGGGACATCTTGTATGAAAACGGCATCCCGACGGTGGGTCAACCGGACTTGGAAGATCTCCCTTCAGAATAATGCGCTCCTTCTTTAAGGTAGGATCGGGTACAGGTACAGAAGATAGCAGTGCTTGTGTGTATGGATGCATTGGACGATCATACAAGGTATCCTTATCCGCCGTCTCTACGAGCGAACCAAGATACATAACTCCAATTCGATCACTAATATGCTCAACAACACTCAGATCATGTGAAATGAATAAATATGTCAGGCCATACTCTTCCTGCAGATCCTGCAACAGATTTAGCACTTGTGACTGAATCGATACATCCAGTGCTGACACAGGCTCATCCGCCACGATTAAGCTTGGGCGAACAGATAACGCCCGGGCAATTCCAATCCGTTGTCGCTGCCCACCGCTGAACTCAAAAGCGTAGCGCTCGGCGTGGATACTATTCAATCCCACTGTCTCTAGTAACTCGCATGCTAGTTTATCCCGTTCTTTGGAAGAGAGCTTTGTATGAATGAGCAGAGGTTCAGCCACAAGATCCTTCACCTTCATCCGTGGATTAAGCGAAGCATAGGGGTCTTGGAACACCATTTGTATATCTTTACGAATAGGCCGCATTTGATTGTCTGAGATATGGCTAATATTTTGACCCTTAAACCACACTTCACCGTCATTCGGCTCCAGCAAGCGAGTCACTAATCTACCCGTAGTAGATTTACCACAGCCACTTTCACCCACAAGGCTGAACGTTTCTCCTTTACGTATAGCGAATGAGATCCCATCAACTGCGTGCAAATATCTAGTAGTTCCGAAAAAGCCCTTTTTCACCGAAAAAAACTTCTTCAGACTTTTAACTTCAATGAGTGGAGTCTCCTTCACAAACGTTCCCCTCCTTCCGTGTTCTCCTGCTGTGTAAGCCAACAACGACTCTTTCGCTCTAGTCCCTCAATCGGGAGTAACTCTGGCTCCTGCGAGAGACAACGCTCTGTGACATAATCGCAGCGTGGCGCAAACTTACAACCTGCTGGCATTTGTGATAGATCAGGTACATTCCCTTTAATGGAATCCAAGCGACGTACGTTTTGACGCAGCTTAGGAACGGATTGAATTAATCCCTTCGTATATGGATGCTGCGGTCTTGCAAATAGTTCATGAACGGAAGCTTCCTCCACTACACGACCAGCATACATAACGACTACACGGTCGCATAGTTCTGCTACTACACCAAGGTCATGGGTTATGAGCAGCATTCCCATATCCTGTTCTTCTTTCAGGTGCTTCATTAGATCAAGGATTTGAGCTTGAATCGTTACATCAAGCGCCGTCGTTGGTTCATCTGCAATCAGCAGTTTCGGGTGGCAAGACATCGCCATCGCAATCATTACACGCTGCCTCATACCGCCAGAGAGCTGATGCGGATATTCATCCACCAAGTCTTCCGCACGTGGTATACCAACTAACCGCAACATATGAATGGCATGTTCACGAGCCTTCTTCCGACCATAACCCAAATGCAACATGATCGGCTCCATCAATTGCAAACCAATCTTCAGCACAGGATTAAGCGAAGTCATCGGCTCCTGAAAAATCATCGCCATTTCATTTCCCCGTATCTGGCGCATCTCTTTGTCCGTAACCTTTGTCAGATCCGTTCCCTCGAAACGAACAGAACCGCCAGAAATTCTGCCTGGCGTATCCTTAAGGAGCCGCATAATCGACAGTGAGGTAACGCTTTTGCCACAGCCGGATTCTCCAACTAGACCCAGCACTTCACCTTTCTTAATCACAAAGTCAACACCTGCAACTGCCGTTATACTTCCATCGCCGCGTTTGAACTCCGTTTTCAGCCCTTGTACTTCCAGCAAATTTTGAGTCATGTCTTGTCCCTCCTTAGTTTTTCATTTTGGGATCAAGAGCATCGCGCAGTCCGTCCCCGACCAGGTTAAATGCAAGTACTGTCAAAAATATAGCTAAACCCGGAAAATAAACGATATGTGGAGCTATACTTAAATAATCGCGCCCCATACTTAACATTGCCCCCCAATCGGGCTCCGTTGGCTTCGCACCCATTCCAAGAAAGCTCAGTGACGCAGCGGCTAAGATTGCCCCGCCAATTTTCATAGATAGATTAACGATGATACTAGGGACTGTTTCAGGAAAAATATGTCGCCAAATGATTCGACGATTCTTTGCACCCATTGAACGGGCAGCTTCAACAAACAATGTTTCCTTCGCAGACAATGTTACGCTCCGAATAATGCGGGCGAACGAGGGTGTACCGAAGACTGCAACGGCAATCACAACGTTGGATAAACCAGGCCCAAGTATAGCGACGATCCCAATGGCAAGCAGTAAATCAGGGAATGAGAACAATACGTCACTGCCACGCATAATAATCCGATCCAGCCAACCGCCATAATATCCACTGACAAGACCAAGGATGGTTCCAAGTACACCTGCAATCAATACGGAGCTCAGACTGACCGCCAAAGTCAACCTTGTACCATCAATTAAGCGACTTAGAATATCACGGCCGTATTCATCCGTTCCCGCCCAATGCTTGGCAGACGGACCCTGCATTAGCGCATCATAGTTCGGTTCATCAGGATTATAAGGGGTCAGAAATGGCCCGAAAATGGCAATTAAAAAAAGCAATATGATAAAAAATGCAGCCACAAGGGGCATCTTTTGTTTGCTGAACTTGCGAATAAAAACACCCGCGCGGCCTTTTGTTTTCTCCGGGGCTATTACCTCTCCGGGTATAGGAGAATTAGTTCCCATTACCGCCGAATTGTCGCTCATGATATCCCTCCTAATCCTATATTCACCCTATAGAAAACTATCGTAATTCTGCCTCTCAGTTACTCTAGCTTACTGAGAAAACCTGATTTTCGGATTGAGTACGCCATACAATAAATCTACAATTAAATTGATAAGGATAAATTGTGTTGAAAACAGCAGCAGCAAAGCTTGAATAACTGTATAATCCCGGAACAAAATGGAATCCACCAGCAGTCTACCCAGGCCAGGAATACTGAACACTGTCTCAACCATTACCGATCCACCAAGCAAGAACCCAAATTGAAGTCCAGCTACAGTAACGACCTGTATAAGAGAATTGCGCAGTGCATGCCTGCTAATAACAACATACTCGCGTAAGCCTTTCGCACGTCCAGTACGGATATAATCCTCCCGTAACGTTTCTAGCATCGATGACCGTGAGTAACGAGCCAGCATCGACATAATTCCCATTCCAAGTGTAATGGAAGGAAGAATATACGACTTCCAGGAATCTACACCACCGGTCGGAAACCATCCAAGCTCTACCGAGAAAATTTGAATGAGTACCAAACCTAACCAGAATCCAGGAATCGACATCCCCGAAATGGCTGTCAATGTGCCTAAGTGATCAGGCCATCTATTACGATAAACCGCTGAAATAACACCAATTAGAAGACCAATGACAAGCGCCCAAGCCATGCTGAGAAACGTTAACCACAAGGTAGGCATTATTCTACTTTCTAGCATATCGGTTACTGGAATCCCTGATCGAATCGAGTTGCCCAGATTACCACTTAGTAGATCGCTCATGTAGTTTATGTATTGATTCCACAGCGGCAGATTGAGACCTAGTTGCTCTTGAATGCCATGAATCTCTTCAAGTGTGGCGTCTTTACCCGCAATAAGCCGGGCCGGATCGCCCGGAATTAAGTGAATAAACAGAAAGACTAATACCGATACAATGAATAGCAACGGAATAACCCCGAGGAGTCTTTGTAAAGCATATCTACCCAACTCATAAGCCCCCTTCAGTATCGACAAATGATTTAGTTAAGGCCGCTTCCTACCATTCTTAAGAAGCGGCCTCGTTCAATTCTTGGGAAATTAAATCTTGCGTTTGACTTGAATTATTTCACTTCTGCATTTAGGACATTAATGGAACCATCCGGGAAAACTTTGACACCTTCCAGATTCGATCTTTTGCCTGAGATGATTTGGTCAACGCCCATGAATGCCCACGGAGCATCTTCCCATACTGTTTTTTGAATATTTGCATAAATGGATTTAGCCGCTTCTGGATCAACAGATTTGTTTGCTTCAGCAATCCATTTATCTACATTTTCATTTTTATAATAAGCTGTATTCGAGCCAGCAGGTGGGAACATTTCACTACTGAACAACCCTCTAGTAGCACCATCTGCATCACCGGAGGATGGAGACCAGCTGACATACCACATTTGAATTTTTGCTTCTTCAGGTGTTTTAGCATCGTTAATTTGGTCGGATAAAGTACCGCCTTCCATAGACTTCACTTCTACTTTAATGCCTACAAGCGCTAGCTGTTGTTGGATAAATTGCATACCCTTCATAGTTTCGGATTCATTCTCACCCCAAATTTCGGTTTCGAATCCGTCTGGATAACCCGCTTCCGCAAGCAGTTGCTTAGCTTTTTCAATGTCATAGTCATAACCTGTTTGTGGGGAATAATATTGTGTTTTGGATGACATCGTGGAATCAAGCTTAGCGCCAAGACCCGATTTCACCACCTTGGTATACGCATCTTTGTTGATAGCAAAGTTAATGGCTTGACGTACCTTTACATCATCGAAAGGTTTCTTCATCGTATTCAAAGTAACATAACGAACAATGGTTGAATCGATGGTATCTATAGTAATTCCTTCAATGCCTTCAACCTCGGATACTTGCTCGGTAGGCATTGGATAAATGAAATCAGCCTCTCCAGTCTTCAGCATCGCAATCCGTGATCCATTCTCTGGTACGGGTCTAAAGGTTATACTATCCACTTTCGGCAAGTCCTTTTGCCAGTAATCCGTATTCTTCTCAACAACTAGACGATCACCTTGCACCCATTCTTTGAACTTAAACGGACCCGTTCCTACAGGTTTTTTCGAAATATCAGCTCCGTTTTCTTCTAAAGCTTTCGGGCTAATAATAGGTGCCATAGCAACTTTATTTAAAAATGCGTTGTATGGCTCGCTGAGTGTAATAACCACGGTTTTGGCATCAGGAGTCTCCACTTTTGCTACCTTTGCAAAGCTTTTGCGCAGTCTCAGATTGTTCTTCTCATCTTGAATACGGGCGATGTTTACTTTAACCGCTTCAGCATTGAAGTCAGTACCGTCTTGGAATTTAACGTTCTCTTGTAAGTTGAACGTGTAGACCAACCCGTCTTCACTTATGGAATGGCTAGCAGCAAGGACAGGAACTACGTTCATATTCTCATCAAAACCCATTAGACCTTCGTACATCGTTCTGGCAGCGCTGATTGAATGTGTATCGCTTGCGTTATGAGGGTCCAGCGTAATAAAGTTAGCATTGATGGCAATTACAATGTCTTTATCATTTTTTGTAGTTGGGGTGCTAGTTTCAGTTCCACCAGCGGTATTGCCGCTTTGTCCCTCGTTGTTCGCTTTGTTGCCGCACCCTGCAGTCACTACTACTGTAATAAGCAGCAGCATGAACATTGACCATACTTTTCCTTTTGCTTTCATGTTATACACTCCCCTTTAGAAACGATGTATTAGAAAAGCTCCCAGTCCAATTATTCATGAGACTTGAAGATTATTCTCGATCCTTATAATCAGACTTCCCATTGGAATACAGCACGGCGTTCGCCTACAACTGTGCCGCCATCATTAACAATAGTGTTCGGCACGAGTGCATATAAACGATCAATCGTATCTTGATTGCTATAGCCTAAACGTTCCAGAATCGATGCGATGATACAAGGCCAGACTTGCTCAGAACCATCGGATACTTTTAGTGAGATACCGATTCGCTCCTTTCGGAGTCCAATCCCATATACACCTTTAGCGCCGCCCTTTGCCGTCAGATTATCATCCTTCAGTAGCTCTGAGCAGACGAATTTCGTATCTGCAATCATCACCGGATTATCGTTCATAAGCTTTGCAGTCGCAGCAGCTGCGTTACGTATTTCCGTATTCTCAATCAAATCAGGACAGGCTAGCTTTAAATATGAATAAGCGATTTTATGAAGAGGGAGTGCGATGATAGGAAGACCACAACCATCAATCCCTTGAGGAATGGATTCCTTCGATACTTCTGCGATATAAGCCATGATATCAATGATCTCCTGTTGCACGGGATGGTTAGGATCATAATAAGTATCTATATCCCAACCCATATATTTGCTAAGGCCCATTAACCCTGCATGTTTACCTGAGCAATTATGAAAGATTTTGCGAGTGGGCTCATTCGCCCGATGGCGTTCTGCCTTGGCTTCCTCATTCAGTGGGTATGTAGAACAACAATGAAGTCCCTCTTCTTTTAATCCCATTTTCTGAAAAAGAGATTCAAGTGCTTCAATATGAAAGGCCTCTCCCCGATGCGAAGCAGTAAAGAGTGAGGCTTCCTTACTTGTCAAACCGTAAACTTCATCGATCCGACGCTTCATAACCGGTAAAGCTTGGAATGGTTTAGCAGCTGAACGAAGATAGGTCATATGCTCCGGATTACCTGCTTTATACAAAATATTACCTTTCTCATCGACCACGCTAACTGCACCATAATGGACATTCTCCAGTAAGCCACCGCGATATTCTTCTACTAATGTTGTAAACCCCATCTGTACAACCTCCTTCGATGTAATTATTTTAATCCAATGCGAAAAAACGATTTTGCGATAGTAGTCCAGATCCGATAATTACACCATTCTCGTTCAACATCGAACGATGAATGGAGAAAGACCCACGAAGGGGTTCCCATGTGAAGCGTGAAAGATATAGCTTCTCGACTGCTTCATAAATATCCGGAAATTTGTCTACGAGTTCTCCACTCAGGATCACACTATCGGGGTTATACATGCATACGACATTGTTGATTGTAATCGCCATATACATGAGCGCACGCTCGATCAAATGAACCGCCCAATGCTCTCCTGCATCCTTTGCTTCAAATAACTCCTCGATCGTGCGAATCGGACGAATCCGATTGGCTTCCGACAACAATGAACTGATATTTATATAGGTCTGTAAGCAACCCGCCTTACCGCACTCGCACATCATTCCGTTAGGATCCACTGTCGTATGCCCTATTTCACCAGCACTGTTCATCACCCCGCGATAAATCTCTCCCTCAAGGATCATCGCGGAGCCAACGCCTTGCCCGAAGCCCAATAGTGCGGTACGGACAGATCCAACAGCAGCGCCTTTGAGGTGTTCAGCAAGAGCTCTAACTTTCAACTCATTATCTACAGCAATTTCAAAACCGGTTAGTTCCTTTAGGCGTTTTGCTAAGGCAACATTCTTCCATCCAAGCTGAACAGAGAAGACAACAATACCTTCTTCGTTATTCACAATTCCAGGAAGTCCAACGCCAATACCGACGATACGCGTTCTGTCAATCACATGCTGCTGCGTCAGTTGTTCAATCGCTTCATTGATTCGTTCCAGTGTCTTGTCTGGACTCTCGTCCGGAGTACGCGGGTATTGCCTGCTGCAGAGAAGCTTACCTTGCAAATCTACGATACCTACAATCATAAGACTGCGATCCAGCTCAACCCCAACCGACAATACAGAAGCGTCAACCATAGCTAGCAACGTTGATTTCCGACCTAATCCTGACGATACCTGATCCGAATCCAGTAGATAGCCCTGTTCAGTTAATTCCCCAACAATTCGACTTACAGTTGTAGGACTCATACCCGTTTGTTTGGCGATGGAAGCGCGAGAAATTGGTTGTAGATTTTTTATGATTTCGAAGACCGTCAAACGATTTTGCCGCTTCATAAAATCCTGATCGTGCTTTTTCACAGACATTCTCCTAATTATTTTCTTCAGTGCATTAATCAAACTAATAAAACTATAAAAATAAGAAAAAATTTGCCAATTAAGCTACGCTAATGTATTATTTGATTAAATTTCAGTTTAGTTTCTCCAGTGATGGGATTAATAATAAAGGCTCATTGATTGTATGTCAATATAAATGACATATTTTTTTATTCGAAATAAATGAAAGCGTTTAATATGTGATTTTTATAACAATCTCCAATAAATACATAACACAAACATAACATCAAAGACCAAAACCGCTCTCATAATAGACCGGGCGGAAACTATAAATAGGAAAAACTTAATTTAGAGGTGGAGGAAATATCTTAAAAATAAAAGAGGTTTGGGGTCGATGCAGAAGTTTTGTGAATCTGAATATTGGAAAAAAGGTAGAATCGTGCGCGGATTGATAGTGAAATGGAGATTGCACCCGCATCAAAAGCAAGTTCTTCATATAGAAACCAACTTTTGATGCGTAGTGTTAAAAAAATTATTGAAACTCTACTGCCTTAACAGACGCGTCCTCTTGTATCAATGACAACAATTTCACAGCATTAAACGATTCAGGAAATTTTACGATAATTTCTAAATTCAATTCGGAGGCAAGACTATTATTTTCAGCGTGAAAGCTTAAAATGGTAATATTTTTTTCTTCAAGGAGCTGTTGAATTCTACTCACGGCTCCTTCTGAATTAGTCAGACAGATCACAATCTGTTGCGTTTTCGGTGAGGCCAGCCAACTGTAGCGGCCATGCAAAATCTTTTGTCCAAGTAAGATAATAATTGTTGCTCCTCCACCAAGAATATATAGGCCCGATCCAATCGCCAGCCCTAGTCCCGCCGTTGCCCAAATCCCCGCTGCAGTTGTCAGGCCCTTCACAGTGTGTCTATGCATGAAAATCATTCCTGCACCAAGAAATCCCACTCCACTTACTACCTGGGCAGCTATACGTGCGGGATCGAGCTTAACATAGGACCAATCAGCTTGATCCTGAAATCCATATTTTGAAATGATCATCATAAGTGCAGCACCTAAAGCAACAATAAAATGCGTTCTAACTCCCGCTTCTTTCATCCGACTTTTTCGTTCAAAGCCAACTAAAACACCACAAATTCCAGCTCCAACTACACGAAGCAAATATTCAAACTCCATACATAGTCCTTCTCTCCTTATAATATTGCTATTTATTGTATCATAAACGGATTTCTATATTTCTCCCTCCTATAATATGAACATGATATTTAACATAGTTTGAGCATGCGCACAGTCACATCTGCAAAGATTTAACTGTGATACCTTTATAACTGTTACTCCAGTAGACATTTTATAACGGTCTACAACTAGTGAAAGAGGTGCGTTTATGAAACTGCCAACAATCCAATTTGGGCATATTAAATCCAAGGTTCCTGTAATTCAAGGGGGTATGGGCGTAGGCATATCCTTAAGTGGCTTAGCTGCTGCTGTAGCCAATGCAGGCGGGATCGGCACCATTTCCGGTACAGGAATCACCACTGATGAACTGAGAATGCATATTCGCAAAACAAGAGAGCTCTCAAAAGGGATTGGATATATCGGTGTGAATGTTCTATTCGCGATGAAGGATTTTGCTGATAAAATGAAGGTCGCTTTGGAAGAAAAAGTGGACTTTATTATTTCTGGAGCCGGGATTTCCAGAGATATTTATGCTTGGGGTAAAGAGTACGGTACTCCTGTGGTGTCTATTGTTTCCTCCGCCAAATTAGCCAGAATATCCGAAAGACTTGGTGCTTCTGCAGTCGTAGTGGAAGGATTTGAAGCTGGGGGCCATTTGGGCACAGAGAGATCCATGTTCGAAATTCTTCCTGAGGTTGTAGAAGCCGTTTCAATTCCGGTTATTGCTGCTGGTGGGATTCTTACAGGAGATGATATCGCAAAAGCCCTTCGGATTGGCGCTTCTGGTGTTCAGATGGGGACTCGTTTCGTGGCGAGCCATGAATGTGATGCTCCTTTGGCCTTTAAACAAAAATATGTAGATGCTCAGCAAGGTGATACTATTCTAATTAAGTCTACAGTTGGGCTAGATGGCAGAGCGATTCGTAATGAATTCACAGAACGTATTAGTGATGATGCCAAATTAAAAATAGCAAAATGCTCTAATTGTCTAAAGGTATGTTCGCATCGCTTCTGTACCATGGAATCCCTGCTAACTTCGCTTAGAGGAGATGTTAAGAACGGATTAGTGTTTGCCGGGTCCAGAGTTCATGAGATTAAAGAGATATTGTCCGTACAGCAGATTATTGACAATTTAATGTATGAGTATCAGGGAGCATTGAACCCGGTAACTTAAGATTGTAATAGGATACTTATGGGATGATAAAGTTAAAAAAAGAACCCTTTGTTGTATGCAACAAAGGGTTCTTTTTAAAAGGCGTTGTTTATAGTTGACTCTATATCAGCATAGCCTTACATCATTCCACGAGTATTAGAAATGCCATCTTGTTGATGACAGCTCTTATACATTTGTTCTAGTTCGGAATCACCTAAGTTAGGATGTCTTTCTTTCATAAAGGGCAACATCTCTTTAAAAGTGCTTGGAGCAAACCCGGCAGCATAAGCTGCTGTTCCAATTCCAAATGACAAAATAACAACACAGATTACTGCAAATACTCCTCTTTTCAAAAAAACCATCTCCTACTTTATAATACGGAAAAAATCAATACGAAAAAAATTTGCTGAAACCAACATGCACATCAGACCCATTCCCATAACTAGAATGGCTATGATCCAATCCGCTTTTTTCATATTCATCCTCCCGTGCCATCGAACACCCTGAATCTAACGAATAGTGGGGTTCAATAATATTAATGATTATAGATGAATATTGTGTGGAAACTATGTGGGACATGCTTAAGAGGTTAATTTTTGTCAATTCCGTGAAATTAATCACTATATAATCATTTGTTCATACTGCGTTCTTATTTGAAAGATATGATTTCAATATAACAATAAACATAAAGGAGTCATGATCATGAAAAAATTGTATTACACGTCTTTTTTCTATGCCATTCTTGGTTTGATAGCAGGTGTTGCTTATCGTGAAATTACCAAAATGAATGATTTCGAAGGAAACACCATCTTAGTTGCACTTCATACTCATATCCTTGTACTGGGCTTCTTCTTCTTTATAATCGCATTGATCCTAGCCAAGTTATTTAATATCCATGAAGCTAAATCCTTTGGCGCATGGTACATTGTATATAACATTGGTCTCCTGATCACGATCGGTACTATGGCCACTCGCGGGATGCTGCAAATTAACGGGACTGATATCAGCTTCTTACCGCATATTGCGGGTCTCGGTCATGCCATAGTAGGTGCTGGTATCATTTGGCTACTAGTTCTGCTCGGTAAACGAATTAAATCATAGGAAAAAAGCCGCTGGATCATATTCCAGCGGCTTTTTTTGATTAGTCATATTTAAGTTCATACCAAATGAGACTATAAGTATATTTGTTTATACACTGGTAAATGATACAATATGGAAGTCGCGAGATATCTTAAATTTTAACTTTAAACTATGCTTTCGATGCCAATAAAACTTTTAAGGAGTGAAGTAAATGTCTATCGATGTTTATCTGAATTTCAACGGGAATTGTCGTCAAGCCGCAGAATTTTACGCGGAGGTGTTTGGCGTTGAACGTCCACAAATCATGACCTTTGGCGAAACACCACCTGATCCCAATTTCACTCTTCCTGAAGAAGCCAAAGATTTAGTTATGCACACTCGCTTGAATATCGAAGGCAGTAATGTAATGTTCTCTGATGTTTTTCCGGGCATGCCTTTTGTGGAAGGAAATAACATTAGTCTTTCGGTAGTTAGTAAGGATTTGGATGGCATAAAAAAATATTTCCATAAGCTTAAAGAAGGCGGCAAAGTAGGTATGGAATTACAAGAAACCTTCTGGAGCTCGTGTTATGGTAGTCTAAAAGATAAATTCGGCATCGATTGGCAATTCAATTATGATGACGGACGAATGAATATGTAATAAAAATAACAACGAGTATGGAGTGGCTGCGAAACCTATTAATACAGGTATGGCCTACCTCCAGCTCGTTGTTTCTTGTTCAAGCGCTTAGTCCATAATTAAATCATATACACTGACCTTCCGAATCCGTCTTGCAACTAACATGGATACCACATAAGCAACCACTAGAATGACAGCACAGAGTAGAAGCACTTGAGGCAGACTAACCGCCAGCTGAACGTTATAAATGCCTAGACTTGAAAGCAATAATACAAACGCTGAATCCGAGAAAAAATAACCTGCTAAACTCCCCAATAATACTCCAACTACAATCACCGGAAAAAGACTGAACGTAATCTGTGTCATCAGATTAAAGGTTGTATATCCGATACCTTTAAGAATACCGAATTCCCGCTTACGTTTCATAATCAACGTCTTAATCACCAAATACAAAATTAAACTAACCACTATAATTGTGACCGCGGTAATGACTGCTGTCATAGAAGTTACTGCTGAAGTGAATGTACTAAGCGTGCTTTCTAACATGTCTAAAATGTTCGTTACGACCCATTGTCCAGGGAGACGTTCTTCAAGCTTTTGAATGAAGACTTGAGGATCTTCCCCTTCCTTTAAGTATACATTAATGGACTGGACGGAATAATTCGGCTGCAATTTTCTCATTCCATCTTCTGTTATGGTAGCAACCATACCTAACTGATTAATCTGCTGGCTAAGACCAGTCACCAAATAATTTTGGGTTAACCCATTAAACGTAACTGGAATCTCGTCCCCAATCGATTTATTTTTCATTTTTGCAATTACACCGGATATCGCAATTTCATTATCAAAAATGGGCTGCCTACCTTTATAGACCGTCTGCGTCTCCAGCTTGGCATAATCATCAGATACACGGATCATAAAACTGGAATCATCTATAGAAGCTACTCTACCTTCCAATATGGAGATCTTCTGAACCTCAGGCATGGCCTCTACTTCTGCAAATATCATTGGATCATGATCAGCTTTTTTTAGATCAAGTTGCAAATTGGTACGTTCTAGACCCACTAAATCTAAAACGGCTGAAGTATCCCCTTTAAAGTTAAAATTAAGGATGGAGCAAAATATACTCGAAAAGGTCAACCCTGCAACGATCAGCACGATCATAAAATTCTGCTTGGTCTGTCTAAATAAAGACTTCAGACTTAAGGCGAATTGCAAATTCAATGAAGTGCTCGCTAGCGGAAAATGATTTTTCTTAAAATTGTGGGTAAGAAGCCCGCTCTGAAGAGCTGCTATCGGAGTAATCCTTCGAATCTTTCTACTAGACAGGTAGGCAACTAAGAGAATCAGCACCGTAACGATAAGCAAACTCAACAAAGCACTTAATAATTCAAAAGTTGTCGGCCACAACAGTCCAACCGAAGACGAAATCATATTACCTACTAAGGGCATGACTAGAACAGAAATCAAACTTCCCGGTATGGAGGCCATTATAGACACTGAGACGAACTGTAACAGAAATGAGGATATGATCTGCCTTGACGTATAACCGTTCGCTTTCAAAACACCGATGTTGGTTAGATTATCCTCAATATTCCCGAAGATCTGAAACCTGATCACAATCAACGAGATTACAACCATAATCAATGCAAATACAATCAGAATAGCGGCTAAAATATTCACAAAAACGCGGTTACCTTCGAGCCCCACATCAGTTCGCATGACTAAAAATGAACTTGTATTTCCAGATCCAAAAATCTGTTCACTCAACTTTTGCTCCAGCTTGACTTCTTTCGCCCGTTCGTTTAATTGTACAGATAAAAAATTAAATTGAACTTCTTTCCCAAGCCGTTCCTCTAATTGCTTATAACCTTCATCGTTTAAAAATATTTTCAAAGCCCCATTCGTCAATGTCCCAAAAAGGGGTTCCTCAGTAAATCCACCGATGGTATAAGTAAATTTGTTGTTATCGTATTCAAACGAGATCGTATCCCCAAGGTTATACCCTGAGCCTCCGTGAAAGATATACGGCAAATAAATTGTATTTTGATCCGCAGGTTCCAACCGAGAAGTGGTATTAAATAGTCCCATAGAGCGCTGCGAATCCTTATTAAGAATCAAGAAAGCAATAGCTGTATTGTTTCCCCCGTAGTTTATCTTTACATCAGGTAGCAGAAGCGCCGCCTCATTCTCCCATGTTTCAGTATAAGGATAGCTATCCACCAGAGATTCATAATTCTTCACATTCTCATTTAAAGGAAAATAAGCGGTGATATCAGGTGTATTTAGCTTCGATATTTTTTCTTGCTGAAAAGAATTAAGCTTCAAGCTGACCGTGAGGCCAATGTTCAGCAGCAGCGCAGCAATCATAATCAATACGAAGAGCGTAATCGTTGCACTTTTTCTTTTACGAATATTGGACCAAGCAAGCTTTCCTATTAAGCTTCTCATCCCTACCACCCCAATTCGGTCAGAAAGGACTGTAATTGCTGCTGCCGTTCAGGTCCACTATCTTCGCTATAAGGGGAAAGGCGCAAATCTCCGATGACTACCCCATCCTGCAGATACAAGATCCGATTACCACGCAGCGCAGTTTTGAGATCATGGGTTACCATAATTATGCTTTGCCCCTGCTTATTTACCTCGGTTAGGACACGCAGTACCCCTATTCCTGCTGAGCTATTTAACGCTCCAGTCGGCTCATCCGCAAAGACCGCTTTTGGACTGTTGATCAGGGCCCGGATAATTCCGGCACGCTGAGCTTCTCCTCCTGAGATTTGCGCTGGAAACTTACCCCAGATTGTGTCATCCAGGCCTACATCTAAGAGCAGCTTTTTGGCTTTTTCCACAGCCCCAGCTCTATCCTTTTGGACAAGAAAAGCACTTGATAATACATTGTCGAGCACACTCATTGAATCGAGCAGATGGATCTGCTGAAACACAAATCCACAATTCTTCCGCCGGAATATCGCCAGCTGATCATTACTCATCGCCGTAATATCTTGACCTTCAAACAAGACCTCTCCAAGCGTTGGTTTATCCATTCCCGAAATGGCATACAGCAGTGTTGATTTACCAGAACCAGAGCTGCCCATGATAATCGTGAAATCACCATGATATAAGGTCAGATCTAGATTTTTTAATACATGCTGCTGAGTTCCTCCATGGGAAAAGGTTTTTCCAAGCTTATGGGTCTGCATCAATACTTTATTATTCACTTCGTTCATGTTGAACACTCCATTTACGTTCATGCTCATTAATTACGCTAATAGTAACCCTAGCTCTACGCACAATATAATGGCTGCAATTACAGACTCATTCGTAATTGCAACCTAATCGTACGTTAAATGTTCTTAACATGTCTTTGTGCAATCCTTAGCGAATTCTTAATTCTATCCTGCTAAAGGAATCAGCAGCTTTACAGTAAATCCATCCTCCCGATTGGAGCATACAATGTCGCCCTGCATTTTTTGCATCATATAACGAGAAATGTACAGACCTAGACCTGCACCGTTCTGGCTCACGGCCAGACTGCCCCTAAAGAATTTATTGAATATTAAAGGCAATTCCTCCTCAGGGATACCCGGACCATAATCCAGAACATCAATCTCCAGATAATGATCCCTAATCTCGAATTGAATATCGATGGGTGTACCGGCGTAGGCATACTTATAGGAATTGTTCACCACATTATCGATGACCTGCTGCAGCCGTAAGGGATCCACCATAATGATGCAGTCTGGCACAGATGCAGCTGAAATCCGTTCGTAGAAGTTCACATTATTTATAATTTGGGTCAGGAGGTGACTATTCTCCTCCGTTAAGCTGACGTTTAGTTCATTCAGTTCCTCCAAGGTGGAATGGAACATGTCTGTGACCAGACGATCAATCTGATCCGCTTTGGAATACAAGGTATTTAGCTGTCTGCTTGTCTTCTCATCTCTTGCGCTTAATAACATCAGTTCCGTAATCGCCTTCATCGAAGCGACGGGTGTCTTAATATCATGACTGAGACTAGCAACCAGCTCCTTCTTACTCTTGTTCGCTAAATATTCACTGTGCCTAGCCGCCGCTAGCTCTTCCCGCATCATATCGAAGCTTTCGGTAAAAGCACCAAATAGATGATTACGATCCATCTCCAGAGGCACTTCAAGATCGCCTCTTGCGATATGGTTTGCGAATAGCTGCATTTTGCGAAACGGACGAAGAATGGATCTATTCAGGAACCAAATATAGAGGATGCCTAGAATTGTAAGCAAAAGCAGCATCGCAACAGAAACTTGTATAAATTGTTGTTTCATATGTATAAAAATCGTACGGTAATCATTATTAATAATTACTTTACCCACCAGCTGATCCCGAACAACAACATCAACTAAGGTATCCCGATTATTGATAGCTTCGTTAACGCTAACGGAAATCGCATTTTCAGTCTGATATTTAAGTTCACCAGAAGTATCAATAATGGCGAAATCATAAGGACTTTCCTTGTACAGTTTCGGCTCAAGCTTATCCCAATGCTGCTCTGTAAGCTTAACAATGGTATTGATCGCCACTCGGTCTGTTGAGGTCTCCACTTTCAAATTAAATATCAGCAATAAGAGAGTTATACTTGCAGCGAGTATAGTGAGCATTAGCGCCAGTAGCAATTTTTTAGTCATCACTATTTATCCTCAAAAGCATAACCGATGCCCCATACGGTGCGGATGTACTGTGGATCGTTAGGATTCTGCTCAATCTTCTCACGAAGATGACGGATATGTACATTTAAGGTGCCATCTCCCGCAAAAACATCTCCCCATACCCCTGCAAATAGCTCCTCTTTAGGGATTACCCGATTTTTATGCTGGATCAAAAACTTTAGCAATTTATATTCCATTGTTTTCAGCTTGAGGGGTACGCCGTTAAGACTTGCCCTTCTGAGTTCGGGATCAATCTGTATGGGTCCGGATTCAAGAAGGGAGGACTCGGCTACAACTTCGTTGTTGTACCGTTTAAGCACCGCCTTTACTTTTGCCAGCAGCACTCTCAGGGTATACGGCTTATGAATATAATCATCTCCCCCGATATCTAGCGCAATTAATACATCATCCTCACTGGAGCGGGCACTAATAAACAGGATGGGAATCCCGGTCGTCTGACGCAGTTCTTTGCATAACTGGAAGCCGGATTCACCACCTAAATTAATATCTAGGAGTAACATCGACACCTGATGCTCACTCAAAAAGCTCCGACAGGCATCGGCGCTCGTAACAAATGCGGTTTGAACATCAAACAAATTAAAATATTCGCAGGTGGTCTCCGCAAGTTCAATTTCATCATCAATAATCAAACAATCATATCTCATCGATTTCTCTCCGCTTCAACTGAATTTATTATTATGTTAGAATATGCCTTTAAGGAGGGGTTACCTGTGGATACACAATTCCAGCGTCTGGAGCACTATTTAGATAAATACGAACAAAGCTGGCCATTAAGTGGCACAGTCTTAATAGCTCAGCGTGGAGAAATCAAGTTACATAAAGCGTACGGATATGCGAATCTTGAACATCAGGTCCCGAACACTTTAGATACCAAATTCCGGATCTGGTCACTTACCAAATCATTCACTGGCATGGCTATCCTGATGCTAAAAGAACAAAAACGTCTCAGACTGGAAGATACAATCCTAAAATATCTCCCTCAGCAGGATGCACATGCACTAGAAGGGATTACCATCCTTCACCTGCTGGGACATACCTCTGGTATAGCCAACTACACTTCCATACCCGAATATAATCAAAAATTAAATAAGCTAAAGCTGACTCCACAGGAGATGGTAAAGCTATTTGTGAGTCAACCCCCTGCATTTATGCCTGGCACTTCATTTGCCTATAACAACTCAGGTTATTATTTGCTAGGGATGATTATTGAGAAGATTACAGGGATGACATTTGAAGATTATATCACTACTTTTATATTACAGCCTCTGGGCATGGTAAATACAGGAGTTTATAACAATCAGCAGATTATTCAAAAATTAGCCTCACCTTATCATTCTTCTTGGGGAGAGTATACTCAGGGGGAATACATAGATATGAGTTCTATCTTATCTGCTGGCGGGATGTATTCGACCGCTGCCGATCTTTTCCTGTGGGATCAAGCCTTATACTCCGATCAATTAGTGTCTCATAACACCCTAGAGATGGCTTTTCATTCCAGTAACCTCAAATATCGATTTGGTTGGTTCTTGGACGAACGTTTTGATCGAAAAAGAATGTATCACGGCGGTGCCTATCGCGGCTTCCGAAGTGAACTGCATAGATACCCTGAAGATCAAACAAGCGTAATCATGTTGACTAATTATGATTGCGTACCCGTCACTAAGTTAACGGAATCGCTAGCTGGATTAGTCTTCGGTGAACCTGTAAGGGTGCCGATCTCTCCGCAAGCCTACCCGCTTGATGATAGTATTTATGCTTCTTATATGGGAACCTATGAGGGATATGGCTGCAAAGCGAGCGTGGAGCGTAGTGGGCAAGCTTACTATTTTGTCTGGAATGATGTAGAAGTCACTCCCTTTTATCCAATCTCGGAAACAAGATTCCATCATACGAAGCATGATTCAGAATATGAATTTAAGCGGAATGTACAGGGTGAGCTTTCATTTCTGGGAATGCATAAAAAACAAGACAAGTCTTAATAGACCTGTCTTGTTTTTTTGTTCGTGTTTACGCTAGGCCTTAGCTATAATGATGAACTCAGCCAGAAGCACAAGTAAGGCAGTAGCTACGCCAAGCGAATTAATTACCGTTAAAGCATCTGGGTAGCTTTCTTTCTTAAATTGCGAGAATAAAGATACCATCCATAATACACTGAAGAATAATGCGACCAATCCGGAAATAGCCTCACTATCCACTTTTCTGCTCCGCATAAAAAATCCTACAAGGCCAACAACGGTAAAAATCATGTATATAACAAGCTCTATGGATGTGATGATAATCGCCTCGCCTGCAGAGAACAAATGCATTAACATGTATTGAATCCCTAAACAAATAAACACAAGCTGGTTAAAAGAAACTTTGCTCACTCTCATAGCTTATCTCCTTTTAATTTAAGTAAACCGCAATAAAAAGATAACGCTTTCATTATATCGATAATTAAAATAATCCTCTGTGACTTTCAGTACTCTTCCGATATCAGCCCAATCAAAAACAAGCCCTGAACAAAAAAAATCTCCTGGCAATATGGTTGCCGGAGATTTTAGATTAGAGTTTAAATGCTGACATAAAGGATGTATCCAAAACAGCCAATTTTCTAATAAAACTTCATCAAAAACAGGATCTCATTAATGATGCATAAATCCACTAATTTTTAACTGCATTCAAAGCATCTAATTGGTCACTATGTCTTTTTTCTGTAAAAATAAGGCATAGGCACATACACCAGCAAGCTGCAAATGTAGAGACCATAGGAGCTACTTGTTGAGAAGCATTTTTATTCAGTTCCATTGTTTAGTCCCCTCCTTTCAGTTTGTCATAGGGTCTGTTTTGAATACATCTCTTATGTCAGCATTGAGAATGATAGAGCGAAATTTCTATGCCACTACTTTAGATGTTTCGGTATAACTTCAATAAGTTTTTCTACAGTTAAGTCTTTGATTTCACGGACAAAAGAATCATTGATTTGGAATCCAAGTTCGTTCTCGAGATCTGTTAAAATATAAATGATATTTCTAACAGAAGTTACACCTAATAGATTGGTCGTTCTATCGAATTCTTTGACATAATTTTTGACTGTTTCTTCTATAACCTGTTCGTTTAGATACAACAACTCCTTCCCCTCCTTTAAATCATCGGAATATTATTTTGCAGCTCACTTATAATTCTTCTAAAAGCCTCTTCCTGACTTGTAGAATTAGAAAGATTAAAAGTATACATCCCCTCTTGAGAATAGGAATTGTTTTCCATTGAGTCTCGATAATCTACAGAATAGTATTCTAGTTGTCTTGCTTCTGGATTATATAAACAAACATTCTCAGAAATATGATAGTAATCAATATTAACGCCATATTTATATAAACAAGTGGACTTCATTTCTTTCAAATGGGATTCTTCGTAATTTCCGTTATACAAACTTAATATTGTGATATCTGGTGTGACTGCATTACTGATTAGGAAAGGTATATACCCATATCCATTGGGAACTGAAGTGCTATACTTAAGAATGCTTCCTGGAACTCCAATAATAATGACATCTGGATTCTCAGCTTGTTCTATATATTTAATATAGGCATTAATACTCTCGACCTGTTCTGAAAACGTTAGATCATTGCCGTCTATAATGTCTGGGATTGTATGGTATCCCCATAATCTAGATAGTGCATTGCTGGAAATCAAACTCATCTTATATCCCGAATTGCGAAAGTTTTCACTTAGTTTAAGCTGCAAATTCCATTTTCCGCAGTTTTCCCCCATCCCCATAATTAAAATAACTGGGACGTCGATACTCGCTAATGCATTCTGTTTCGATATAGAAGGATGCTCTAGATCCAGACACTCCCAACCCTCTATGGTTGATTGGTTTAATACAGTTTTTAATTCAGACACGTACATAATATGCTTTCCCTTCTCTTCTGCAAGAGAAGTTAACCGGCAGTAACCTGATTCATCAACTTGAAATTGAGGCTTACATAATAACAGTACATCAACTGAGTTAATCAGATCATTTAAATAAAAGCTCTCTTCATCACATATTAAAGCCTTTTTAGTGTCGTCCACTTCATCGAATGACTCCCAGCCTTTTGGAACTACGGCATACATCAGCTCGAAATTCTGAAGCTCACTTTCTGTTAGCAATAAAGGTATCAGACCTTTGTGAAAAGGGTAAACCGCCAGTTTTTTCTTCACAGTGAAATATCCTCTCTTTTAAACTGATATTTAAATTCCCTCATCATCGTAAAGTTCTTCAAATTCTCTAATGCCGACGCTTTAACCCTGTTGCATTTGCTAAGCTTATAGCTTTCTGAATAATGTTCATCCTTTCCATTATCCGCTGCAGCGGGGCATATAGAGCAGCAATGAAAGGCCCAGCATTCTTTACAGTGTTGTTCCGTAACTGCTCCAACATTCAAAATTTCTCGAACCTTTTTAATATCAAAACCATCCTGAAGATTTCCCATTTTCATTAGTGAAGAATTTTCATCTATACGCTCACAAGGAAATAAGTTACCGTTTACATCTACAAAAAGTTTTTTCAAGCCTGGTATACAAGTCCCGCTAGGATGAGCAATTTTCGGGGTCTCATTGATTGGCGAAAGAAACTCTTTGTAGCTATAAATGGTTTCAATATCACGTTTATGATAGGCCACAGGCTCTTCTTTTACTTTTCCTAGCAGCAATAGATATGCCTTCAAAGCTTCGTAATTCCGTTCTTCAAAATAAGCCTCACCATATACGAATTCCGTCTCTGTATAGTTCATGGATAGTGTATTAAAGTTAACTTTAGAGAGGTCACTAACTCCTTCTCCCGCTCTAAAATAATCAAAGATCTCTTCAAACTTACCATCTGGACTAATAACTGTATTGAACTTCAGTTTTTGATATAGATCAGGATAGTTATCTCGAATATGTACAACATTACGATATACAATCTCATAGGAACCACGTCCATTTACAAACGTCCTATTTTCATTATGAACATCCTTCGGTCCATCCAGGCTAATCATAATGGATATGTTAAAATCACGAACTTCCCTTGCAAAACTATCATCCAGAAGTGTGCCATTAGTAGTCATACCAAAGGAAATTTCTTTGCCGCTGACTTTTTCCTGTGTATATTTCATAGTATCTATGATGAGTTTTTTTTCAATCAAAGGCTCCCCACCATAAAAAGCTACATGCAAGTGGTCCACGTCTTTAGAATGGGCTACAAGGAAATCAATCCCTTGCTGCAGAGTATCCCAGGTTATATTCAGAGCAGAATGTGAACGATTATTATAAATTTCATTGCTTGAGTAAGGACAGTAACCACAACGCAAGTTGCAATTTTGAGACATTTGAAAAGTGATTGAGTTAACACAGCGCTCTAACTGGTACTCCAACATTTGACTTGCCGGATGCTCAATTTGTAGAATCGGAGATTCAGCTAAAAGCCCTCTCTTTTGAAAATCTTTAAGCACATTTACATCAGCTTCCTCATAACTGCCTTCAGAAATATGACTTAACGCTTCATACTGATTCTGTTTGATTTTATAAATACTGTTTCTATTCATGTCATAGACGTAATGTAGATTCGCTCTCGTTTGAAAAGGAATAAAAGGCATCCGGGGTTTCCTCCCTTTGCGTACTAGTAATCATATCTCTAAAACTCTCCTGAGATGTATACAACTCATCAAAAGTACCTATCCCAAGAACCTTGCCACCATTTAAATAAATGATCTTATCTAATCTCTTTAACACTTCCGGTCGATGCGTGATAATGATAGTCATCATATAACGATCTGAAGATAACAGTTCCTCGTTAAAAACCTGCTCCGAATAATAGTCATAGCTTGAGGTTGCTTCATCCAATAGCAGAATTTTTGTATCCTTACGTGCTAATGTTCGGGCAAGTGCTATTTTTTGTTTTTGTCCACCCGATAGTTTAGCGCCATTATAACCAATTCGAGTGTCCATTTTTTCGGGTAGGTCTTGGATAAATGAATATGCCCCTGACTGTTTGCAGCTTTCCAATATCTCAGTAAGTGTAAGCTCTTCAGAAATGTTGATATTGTTCGCCACAGTATCATTGAAAAGATAATTGTTTTGAGCCATCAAGCTCCATATTGAGCGATAGGATTCAAAAGTATACTCTTTCACATCTTTATCGTTTATTTTGATGCTGCCTTCAGTAGGCTCATAGAATCTTAGCAGCAGATTTACAACGGATGATTTGCCGCTGCCGTTCAAACCAATAATCGCTACTTTCTCACCTTTTTGAATGGTGAAATTTACTTGATCCAGAGCTTTTTCATTCTCATATACCAAGGATACGTTTTCGAATTTCAGATCATTGATAGATATTGATTCTAATAATTCCTTCGCTTCCGGTTTATCAATTTCAGCATCGGTATTTAGAAATTTTAAAAACCGCTCAAAAGCTGGCTTCACGCTGGATAATTGCGTAATCAAATACGATATGATAGTAATTGGTTCAAATACCAATGATGAGTACGAAATGAAGGATACCAGACCGCCAATGGTGATTTCATCTTTTTGGATTAACCAAGCACCGTACAAGTAAAGACCACAAGTAAACAATGTCGTCATAAACGAACCCGATATACTATCAATAAATCCATAACGCATTAACTTGGATTTAGCATTTTTACTTCCATCCAGATTCACTTTCAGTTTCGCTAGTCGTTTTCCAGTAATCCCCCATACTTTTATCGCTTCAATGCCACTAATTGCATCCCCTAACCATTCTGAGAAATTTGATTGCAAGTGCATAATGATTTCATATACCTTTACTTGCTTTTTATATAAAAAACTGCTAATTAGCATTTTGACTGGAATTGTAGCGAGCATAACTAGAGTTAATTTCCAGTTAATATAAAACAATGCTGTTAAGCCGGCGAAAACTTTAAATAGATTAACGAAAGATGTTAAAAATTGCGTGTCTGTCAAAGACGATATGTTGGCGATATCTTGAAAAAGCTCAGACATCACTACTGAGAAATTTCTGTCTTTAAAAAATTTCGTGCGTACGGATAACACATGTTTACAAGCTTTCTTATTCAAGTCATATGGTATTCTCACACTTATTTCCTTATAGTAATAGAATTGAAAAATACCAAGTAATTGTTGGATAAGGAATATTAAAAAAATTAGTCCTACGTATTGAATAACTCGATAAAAATCCAAACCTAGAATACCAATGTCAATAAGTTGCTTGGTAAACCAAGGAGTCAAAAAGCTCCCTATAGAAGTCACCAACATAACAATACTGATTATCCAAATGTTTTTACGGTAAGGATGAAATAACTCTTTAATGCTGATCCATACTACATTGTATTTCATTTCACATAACTCCCCGCGACATATACTGAGACTAGCCTCATCCCATCTCAATACCAACAAAAAGAACAACAAAAACTACAATAGCTAGCAACGCACCTACAATAACGATCGTTTTTGGTGATCTATTACCCCTGTCCATTTCAATTCCTCCTTTATCTACGCGTGTATATCTCTTTTTCCAAACGAAATATAGGTGACAGACAAACTAATAGCTATGATAATCACAGGAATCAACACCACTTCCATAAAGCTCTTTGCTCCGGTTAGGACTATATGTTGTGAATTAACGACGTAGATTCCGGAAAACTTCATAACCTGAGTCGTTAAAGCATGGTCTGAAATCGCCCTTAACAATGCGGAGGAAGCATCACGGAAATAACCGGATATCATGAAGTCTCCGAATATAATTAGAAAAGTTACAACCACCGCTGAAGCCGTTCTTTTAATAAGAATACCTACCATAATGATTAGAGCAGCATAAGCTGATAAATAAAGGATATTTAATCCCAGTACACGGGAAACTTGAATCAAGTCAGCAGAAAAATTACGATTACCGATGTCAGTCCCAATTATCAAAGCAGCTATCATATAAGCGAGATAAAACACTACTGTAAATTGTAAAATCCACCATATAATAATTTTAAAAACAGAAAGGTATTTCCCCGTGATATAGATAAACCTACTTTGTCCGGAAGCCAGGATAACTTTGATAGATCCATATTCAAATCCTTCGGTTGCAAAAAAACATACGTAAACTGGAATAATAAAATAAAAAAATAAAGATAAAGGTGTCACAATCGTTAAGGGTTCCGCGAGATTACCGATTTCAAAACCACCTTTACCGCCAATCCAGATTGCTAGTACCAGACTTGCTATAAGGAACAGAAGAGAAATTCCCTTAAACATGATATCCCTTCTTATAAAGTAAGACTCAGCTTTCAGAAAATCCCTCATTGCTCATTCTCCTATCAGATCCATATAATAATGCTCAAGATTTGCTGTGGAAAGGTTGATTCCTTCAAGTGGAATTCCATTTCTAATTAACGTTGACATTAACTGTTCAAGATCTGTCAAATCCTTGGGAACCAATATTTCTCCGGCTTCTGACAATGTGATCGAATGAATATTAAGATCGTTCTTAAGCACGTTTATTGCTGCAGCTATTTCAACGGTCTTAATACAAATTTGTGCTTCGGCTGATTGCAAGAGTTCTTCCACAGAGACTTCCTTAATGAACTGCCCTTTATGAATAAACCCGAATTTGGTAGCTAACAATTGGAGCTCACTCAAGATATGGCTGGAAATCAAGATGGTAACCCCTTTTTCATGTGCCAGCTTAGCCAATAATTTTCTCATCTCTACAATTCCTGTAGGATCAAGTCCATTAATCGGTTCATCCAACACTAAAAATTCCGGTTCATTGAGAAGGGAAATCGCCAGCCCTAAGCGTTGACGCATGCCCAGAGAATATTCCGTTGTATTTTTGTTTTCAACATCCGTTAGTCCCACTAAATTCAGCACATCTTTAATTCTCTTGAAATCCGAAATACCATGAATCTTACAATAAAAGCTTAAATTCTCTTCAGCATTCATATGGGGGTAGAGGGCAGGTAGCTCTATTAAAACCCCCATTTTTTTTCTGACTCGTGCGATGTCCTTCTCACTACTTTTACCCATCAATTGGAAAGTCCCTTTTGTAGGGTAAACTAATCCACTAATTATTTTCATGAGTGTGGTTTTACCTGCTCCATTCTCACCTACAAAGCCATAGATATCACCCTGTTTAATCTGCATATTTATATTATGAAGCGCATTTGCACTGCCGTACTGTTTAGTTAATCCCTCAGCTTCAAAGATTGTTGTATTCATTTTTCAACTCCTCCATACCGTTTGCTACTAATTGATATTAAATTAGCATGTTTACTAGAATTACTAATCGCAATGGTAAAAAACACGGGAATAAATGTAACTTTCGCCGCTTCCAAGTGATCCCTAAAAGGATAAAGGTTGATTATACTCCCATATAATGTATTATTATTTATAACACAGGAGGGGAATTTCACATGATACATATTGCTATTTGTGATGATGATTTCAAGGCAACAGAATATATTGAGAGATTGATCCTTAACCATCCCATTCAGCAGACCGTAAAGATAGAGGTATCCATATTCTATTCTGGTGAAAGCTTCACGAAAGCCATTCAACATGGTTGTCCATTTGATCTTATTTTTATGGATATAGAAATGAAGGGAATAAGCGGAATAACAGCGGGTCATATATTACGGAGAGATTGTGATAATGATAGGGTTCGGTTGATTTACGTATCGAGCCACGAAGAGTATCATGTTCAACTATTTGACGTTCAACCTTCTGGTTTTATAAAGAAGCCTATACATAACGAGTCTTTTGAAAAAAAACTAATCTCTATGATTCAGCAAATAAAGGTCAAGCGTCAGCAAAATCAACCAAAATTACTGCCTGTACACCAAAGTGGAACTAAACTACTTATTCCAATCCGTAATATTATGTACTTGGCAAGTGATCGCCGAAAAATCATTTTGCAAACAACGGAAGATCAAACGGAATATTACAGTACTTTATCTATAGAAGAAGGAAAGCTACCTTCGAAGCAGTTTGTGCGGATTCATCAATCGTATCTTGTGAATTTCGATTACATAAAACAAATTCAGGGCAAAAAAATTGTATTAACGAGTGGGGAAGAACTTCCGATTAGCGATAAGCAAAGCACCGTAGTGAAAAAGAGTTATTTGCAATTCAGGGGGAGTCTGCTTGAATAATATTCTACTGGATGAACTGTTCTATGCCCTCACACTGGCAGCTCTCCCATTTATCATTCATTATTTCTATGATCATTGTTTCCCACGGCTTTGGGAATCCAAAGTAATCCTTTATTCCGTATACACTGCTTATTATATTTTCGTACTCCTCCTTCATTACAGCCCACTCCCCGGCTTATGGATGCTAGGGCTTAATATAGTGGGGATCGTTCTCTTGTCCTTTTTGTATAAAGGAAAAATACAATGGCGAATTGGTGCTGCTTTATTTATAGTCGCACTGATTATTCTTTCAGATGCAGCTACTGCACCTGTGTATACGACAAGCGGATACATCTTTACCTTGTTTTTGTCGAAGATTCTGATGTTTATACTGGTACAGATCACGCTTCGGTTTACCAAAGCTTTTGGCGAGGGTAGTCTAAGCAGTTGGTATTGGATCGGGCTGTTCTGCTTTCCGTTTATCAGCATCCTCAGTATTGCAAAATTATCGGGCGAGCTGTCATTGCGGGAATATCCGGCGTTGTATCCGACTTTGTCCGGAGGATTGCTGTTAATCAACTTCCTGATCATTCTTTTGTGTGATCGTGTATTAACCATACAATCGGCACAGAATAAAAACTACTTGTTGGAACAGCAGAACACCTACTATATGAACCAGTATCTGCTCACGAAAGAAAGGCAGCAAGAAGTCTTTACGTTTCAACATGATTTCAGGAATATCTTGCTCGGCCTGAGGTCTCAATTACAAGCTGGGGAAAAAGAAGCCGGACTGAATGATGTGGATAAGCTTCTTGGAGTAATAGAACTCTCTTCAGGTGAAAGTAATACCGGCTCCATCCTAATCGACTCTATCATTAATTACAAGTCGCAATTTGCCAAAAAGCTGGGTATTTCCTTTCAAACGGATATTAAGATTCCACCTCAGCTTGACCTTGATGCTTATGCATTTAGCATTATTCTAGGGAACACCCTTGATAATGCCATAGAAGCATGCAAGCATCCAGGTGTGACTCAGCCCTATATTAAATTCCAACTTCATTATCATAAGGGTACTTTATTTATCAGAATACAGAATCCATATCAGCATTCAATACGTATGAATCATTTCGGGGAATTAGCCACAACAAAACGAGACAAGCATTTTCATGGTATCGGTCTAAAAAGCGTAAAGAATGCGGTAGAAGAAATCGGCGGAATATGGGATATCATCTATGAAAACCAAATTTTCCAAGTGGAAATTTGTCTTTTTAACATTGAGATCTTATCAGTTGCAGAAACTGAGCAAAAATGCACCTCATAGAAAGACATCGGACCCAGAGGGTTTTCCAATGTTTATTCTAAGGGGTGCATTTCAGTCACAAGTACATCTATTATTTTACTTACGGTTCGATTGTAAATTTAGACGAAAACGAAATACTGCATCTTCACCGTACCACATAGGGAAATTGGTACCCCAGATATTGTTGTGCAAATTAAAATGCCATCCTTTATCTAGAGAAACAAAAGAATTATCAAATTGTAGCAGTCTTTTTTGACCCGGTGCAGCCAAAGCAGCATCCATGGTTTCGATAAAGGCGCTCCCATCTGCCCCCTGATAACTAACGCCACGTCCAATGGCATGAAGATTACGATTCCCGTCCTTCACTACACGCAAAGGTGAGACTGGCAAGCCCATCTTATCCATCATCCAAAGATTTGGATTATCGACATTCAATGCACAACCGAACCAGCTTGCTTCTGGAAGGCGGTTCGCTTCTTTTCCGAACCATTGCAGTGATACGTCAACCGTACCTTCATGCTCAAAATCATACACTAATTCAAGTTCCTTCGGCGCACCATATAATTCATAGGCTTGTACCGGCATGCGTAAACGTAGCAAGAACCGTTTGCCGTTTACTCGCTTCATATCAGTCACGATGGGCTCATATAGCTGATGGCTAGGTAATGGTCGAACGAATTCAAAGCCAGGCTTATTAAAGTCGGCATCAGACCATGGATGGGTGAAGCTTAAATTTTGCATATAGGTACGGAAGTATCTGGCGTAGTCCTCCGTTCCAAACGTCTCATAGGCGTAAACGCCGAACGGATGGCTTTCGTCTACCCATACTTTCTCATTAGCGTCCGATAAATGAACAAGTGAGCCATTCACGCCAAAGGTCAGTTTGTAACCTTCAACCGCGTACACCTCTTGGACACTAACCTGCTCAGCATCAGCGGAACAATCTTTCCTCGTAGGCTCTAGCCTACCGAACGCTTCCTTTGCCTCCGCTTGTTTATCTTTATCCAGGCATACGACTGCCTGATCCAGATAGCCTCGTTGCTCCGCCCAAGAACGTTCGATCATCGAATACTTTCGGACGCTCTGTTCTGAGGCAAATAAACCACTAGAATGTTTATCGAATTCATCCATAGCGAATGCACCAATATAATTGAATTTCGCAGGAATATCGTCTACATCAATCTCGTCCTTGATTCTAGCATCATTGAAATCTTTTTTCGCATAGTTTCGAAAGTCAGGAAGCCATTTCTTTACGTCTAAACCCCATGTATGCTCTGCTACCATCAACATAGCATCGCTCATCCCTTTATAGGCAGTACTATGCTCGTCTAAGCTTCCTTCGGACAGCCATTTGCTTCTCAAACGTTGAAGCTCGCGAAGCTTGGCAAGTTTTAATGGATCTGTCCCTGCACCATGAATCCAAGTATCACCGATTTCTTCACTAACCACAGGAAGCTGCTCGCGAACTTGCATAAGACTTCTTGCAAATGCATCTAGTGAAGACGCTATAATCTCAGCGTCAGGGTATCGTTCTTGGATTTCACGGAACTGCTCTTCGATTTCCTCAGCACTTGGCGGCCCACAATTGTCACCTGTATGCGCAAATAGCAATATATCGTCGATCCCTTCAATCTCAACCGGCTCTCCGTAGCTTCCGGCATAGTTCACAATTAATTCGCTGCCATCCTCTACCTGCCAGCGAAACAGCTTTGGTACATCAGGACGCATAGATGCTGGGTTAACTCCGAGATGCATATACTGAATGCCTGCTTTCTGCATATACGGAACCATGGACAGGGTATGACCTGGCACATCCGTCATTTTGGCGGCTATCGTTTGTTTTCCAAATTGTTTATCAAGCTCTTGGCTGATCGTTAGCCCGTATTGGAAAAGCTCCTTATCCATAAGCTCTGTATGTGTAGTGAACGGTAACCCATGCCACACTATATGTCCTTTACGAATTGCCTTCTCCATCGCTTCTCTTTCCGAAGCAGGTGCGCGATCCAAATAATAACGAATTAGCCAGGATCCAGTCGTCCATACAAATTGCGCGCGGCCTCCTTCAGCCTCTAATGTATCGGCCAAAGCGATCGCTTTCGGAATATACTCTTCCATGTATTGTCTTAATACATGCGCAGCCAAATTCGTGAACCCAATATCCAAATGCGTTTTAAATACAACATGGACCTTCTTAGTGTTATTCATTTTCCCGACCTGCTTCCGTTAGATTATGGCTTATAGAAAACTGGAATTTCCAACGATCTATTTTCAGATTATTATATGTCACTGATCTATACAACCAAATAGTCCGAAATAATAACATTAAATAATATGAAAAATACAATGTCGCAATTTTATATCACTGATATAAAAAAAACTCTTCCCTCCACAAAAATGTGGGGAAAGAGCCTCAAAAGTTAATTTACAAGCGAATTATTTAATAACGTTGGGTCTAACGGAGCTTCGCTCGACGATGGTGGTATCAATCTTAATCGTTAGCGCCCCTTCACGTGAATTATCCATCCGTTTAACAACTCGCTGGACAGCTGCTTGTCCGAGTTTCTCTGTAGCTTGTCTTGCTGTAGTTAATGGAACCGGCAGCAAGCTTGCCAATTGAATGTCGGTAAACCCTATGATAGACAAATGATCCGGAACCAATATTTGCATGGAGATTGCCGTATACAAGCATGATGCAGCGATATAGTCGTCTGCACATACGACTGCCGTTAAAGCGGAATTATTACCTAAAAACGACGCCAACTGCACATTCGGAGCATTCAACTGATGCATATAATCTTCTGAGCAGCTCAAGTAAATTTTACGGCTGTTTACCGGCAGATCATGATCCAGCATAGCTTGAAGATAACCTCTATACCGGTCTTCCCTGCTCGTCACACCATCAAATGCCATTGAAAGATATCCGATTTCCTGATGGCCTTTCTCAATCAAATACTGGGTGGTTTTATAAGCCCCTTGGTAATGATCATGGTAGACACAGTCAATCTGCAACTCTCGAAAGATACGATCAATGATAACTAGAGGGTAGTTTAATAGACTAAGCTCCAATACTTTCTCACTGCACTGCGTACTCCCACGCGGATATAAAATAATACCCTCCACTTGATCATCGTACAGCTCTTGCAAGCATATGCTTTCGTCTTCTTTGTCCCCAGTCATTCGAATGAGTAAATGACAATTCGCTTCACGCGCTTCTTTTTCGACGGAAGTAATTATTCTACCAATATAATCATCCATATTAGGAATCACCAATGCAATCCTTCGTATCGGTTTCTTCTCCTCGATCACCTTCTCCAGCATCTGTTCACCGGAATGTGTATGCTGGTAATCAGCGGATATGAATGTCCCACGACGGGCATGGCGATAAACGATCCCTTTTTTCTCCAAGATCTGCAGAGCAAGCTTCGCCGTCATGCGACTGACACCGTACAACTTCGCAATTTCCCCTTCAGATGGGACAAGATCATGTGACTGAAGCCTTCTCTTCCTTATTTCTTCCATAACATGATTTGCTGTCTGTATATATAATAGCGGTTTCCGCTCTTTTTGATGATCCTGATTATCCATTCGAGTCTTCACCCTTTACTCTTCTATGCCGTTAGTCTAAATATTTCGAATGGGACATCTTGTTCTCAAAATAGAATGAACAGTGGATTTATATGCTGCGTTATCAAATAGGAGGTCAACCACTTGAAAAATAAAGAATCATTTGTATTCGTCACAATCCCACTATCCGAGATCAAGAAATTCATTCTTATTGACTTTGTAGCTGGAACGGTCATTTACTTTGCCATTAGGTTTCCCTTACATTCCTTTATAGCCGCCTCAGCCGGCAGCATGTTCGGCCCAATACTTATTCGCCAATCCATGAAATTGGTTCAGAATCGCGCTAAAGCTTAAACCATAAAAGGCAAGCTTTCAACCTTGCTGTATGTATTTTAGAAATTGTTCAATCTGTTTTTTATGATGCTTATCATGTGGTATAAAACTTCTCATATACTTGCGAACACTGAACTTCTTGCGGTCTCCATCCTTATATTCCAAATCACATTCTTCATCCGATAATCCAGAGACTGCATCTAAAATTCTAGATCTGTAGAGCACAAATTGTTCAATCAAGGTTTGCTTGGATAACAATTTGGCATACTCAATCGCGTTAGCATTAAATTCGTTAAAATCCAAATGTTTCGTTGTTAGTGGTTCTTTCAAAATAATCTTCTTAATAGCACCTTCATAGAAATATTTATCCCAGAGCATGAGGTGACAGAGAATATCCTTCACGGTCCATTTACCAGTAGCTATGGGCTTATCCCAATGTTTATCTGGCACCTCTTCTAATGATTTCACGAATGGAATAAGAGACTTAAATTCGAGTATCATTTGCTCCTTTGATTTTACTGCCATAGAAGCTAACCTCCGTGTGAATATAAAATAGAATAGCAAAAATATTATGCAGCATCATCCTTAGAAGCAGTTATTAGATCAGCCTCAGTAGATTCTGGATTCAGCCAAATCTCAATCATATCATGGGTACGCTTTACATCATTTTCATCGAGTATATAATACCATTGATCCGTATGTTTTCCTTCCCCTTGGAGCATATGACTCGTTATTTCAGGGGTTCCACCTTCAAGAATTACCTTCTTAGCCAAATCCAAAATAAAATCTGACTTCATATTGGTTTTAAAGTTACTGCCAGCAATTTCAATAATGTTCTGTATATTAAGAATATTATCTATTCTTTTCATCCGATCAAGCGCTGCTTTTAGGAAAATCCGTTGTCTCTCTGTTCGCTTAAAATCAGAATCTTCCCGATATCTTACATACATTAAAGCTTCCTTACCGGAATAGATCGCTTTGTTCGGCTCAATTCTTAGTTTCTCATGATCGGGGCTCTTATTCTCTATCACCTTGGTGATTGGAAGCACCACTCCTCCAAGAGCATCTGTAACACCCACAAGCCCATTAAAATTAATAGTAGCATAGTAATCAATAGGTGTGTTCAGTAGATTCTTAACGGTATCCACACTCATCTGAGGACCACCGTAGGAATGCGCTGCATTAATCTTGGTTTCTTTTCGTGCTCCTTTGATATTTTCTGCTCCAATAATTTCAGTATATGAATCACGGGGAATGGAGACGAGCAGTGCTTTATGGTCTACAGGTCGAATAACTGTATAAATAATAGAATCAGATAGTCCGTTTTCTTTGCCACGCTGATCGGTGCCTAGTAGAAGGATAGAGAAAGGACGGTCTTTATTTTCCGTCGTTGCTTGTATTCCAGATTCTTCAGTGTCTTCCAACGGCACATAGGACTCTTCAAGGGTGTGTTCAATAGTGGGTGCTACAACATTATTAAACCCAAAAATCATTAGTTCTTTACGGAAAATAAAGGATCCTAGCCCAACAAGAAGTAAGGTAGCGATCGAAAAATACCAAATCTTCATTTTCTTGCTGATTTTATTCTTTTTCACTTTCTTTTTCTCGATTCTACTTAAAGCAAATGAAGCAGGTGGATGAGTGCTCTGTTTATTTTTCATTTGAATGAATTACCCTTTCTGTTTATGCGACTTCTCACCATTAATGAACATCACTTTTTATTTGTGCCTACCCTCCATTACCTAAATATCCCATTATTATAGACGATCATTGGATCGATAAGTTTCTTTTTATAAGAAATTTTTGAGGCAAAAAAAAGACCACATCCTATCAAGGATGGGTCTGCTAAGTTTATTGAGGTTACATTAGGTTTTGTTCAGGATCGTATCGATTTCACTTTTCAGTAAAAGATACCTGACAACACTTCTCATAATTGGGACTTTGGTTAACTTATGCTGGTCTACATAGCTTTTCATTTGATCTTTAGACAGACCAAGCAAGCTACCGGCTTCAGACACAGTCAATACTTCTTTGTTGCTTGTAGCGTTAAAGGTTTTCTTCACTTTTAAATTCCAGTCTTCAAACACCTGCACTTACATCCGCCACCTTTCTACTAAGCGAGAAATATAAGACATAAAGTATTGTGTGAAACTTATAATTTCTTATATTTAAAAAAATCCCCAAACTATAAGTTTGGGGATTTTTTTCACAACTTTAGAGTTTTACAACATTCTCAGCTTGTTGACCACGATTGCCTTGAACTACGTTAAATTCTACACGTTGTCCTTCATCCAAAGACTTGAATCCGTCACCAGTGATTGCGCTGAAATGTACGAATACGTCTTCTCCGCCTTCAACCTCGATAAAACCAAAGCCTTTGTCTGCGTTAAACCATTTCACTGTTCCTGTTTGCATAATATAATTACCACCTTTTTTAATTTACATGTTATTCTTATCCCAAAAAAATCTCTTACAAAATCTCTAAAAAAATAAAAATTCACATATGGTACAAGGTTATTGTCATCTTAAGAATAACCCTCTACGCTATGTGAATTAGCAGGTAACTACTTTCGATATATTGATTATAGCACATCCGATGGCATGTAGATACCTTTTAGATTATGTAATAAATGGAAAAAACCCTGATCCTTTAGAAAAGGACAGGGTTTCCCACCTGTAATCACGATATCACATCAGTTTAAATTTTAAAATAAGACAATTTGTCCAGCAAATCTTGCACCATTGAGCTGAGGGATTCCGTCGAAGCTGAGATTTCTTCCATAGAAGCAAGCTGCTCCTCTGAGGCTGCTGCAACACTTTGTGAATCTGCGGACGCTTCTGATGCAAGTTCGGCTAATACTTTTACACTAGCTGAAATTTGCTCTGTACCAGCAGTCATCTGCTGTGCAGCTGCAGATACTTCCTGAATCTGATCTGTAACCTGTGTCATTTCAGCAAGAATCGATGTAAACAAAAGATCACTGTCAGATACACCCTGCACACCGATACGTACTTGCTCATTACCAACAGCCATAGCCTGTGAGGCTTGATTAGTATCTTGGACCACATGTTCGACTAATTCAGTAACTTGTTCGGCAGCTTGTTTCGTTTGATCCGCCAACATGCGTATTTCCGAAGCTACTACAGCAAATCCACGACCTTGTTCACCCACTCTGGATGCTTCAATTGCTGCGTTTAATGCCAATAGATTAGTCTGCTTACTAATATTTGAGATCAGACCAATAATCCCACTAATCTGTACAGATCTTTCACCTAGTCGTTCAATCGCCAGACTGGTCTCGTCCACGGATTGCTTAAGCTCTGTCATCTGGTTCACCGCCATTTGAAGCTGTGCACTGCCTCTCTTCGTTTGATCGGTTACTTCGTCTGCAGATGCAGACACCGCTGATGAAGAGTCAGCGATACGTTGCACTCCAATGCTAAGATCGCTCATGGCCAGAGAAGATTCTCCTGCATAACCATTCTGCAGTTGCGCTCCCTCGGCGACTCGTCCAATAGCCACAGCAATCTGTTCAGCAGCTTTCCCTGTCTGTTCCGCGTTCGCTGTCAACTCTTCAGAAGTAGCACCCACTGACATCGATAAATCAGCCACAATTCCAAACATTTCTCGAAGCTTATATGTCATCTGATTAAAATGTGAAGACATCTTACCGAATTCATCATCATTTCGAACCTGCAATGTTTGTGTTAAGTCCCCTTGAGCCATAAGCTGCAATTTCTCAGATAATACTCGAAGCGGTTTGATCACCATTAACCATAATTGTAAGACTATAACTATTCCTAGAATCAGCATCCCAACAATCATGATAATAAATGATTCTGTTTTCGTTTGTTCGTAATCAGCCATGATTGTGGCTTTAGGAATCGCAGTCTGCGTATACCATACCTGATCGCTTTCTGGCAGTGGAATCGGAACAAAAATACGAAGTACATTTTCTCCTTTCGAATTATTGGTGTACCCCTGAACCGACTTCCCATTCTTCACTTGTCTCCACAGTGCAGCTTTCTCTTCCGTATCACCGAAATCTTTAAGTACACTTTCTGGATCATTAGGATTAGCTGCATATTTGCCATTACCCGTGACTAGAGAAACGTATCCACCCATAGGTTTATATTTATCAGCATCCTCCTGGAGCTTTGATAACGAAACATCAAATCCTACCGTCCCAAGAAAAGTGCCCGATTTGTCCAAAATGGGCAGCATAACCGAAATCATCTCTATAGCCCCACCAGTCGTCTCATAGGAATAGGGTTCAATGTAGATCGGTTTTTTCTCTTTTTTAGGTAAAAGGTAATAATCACCCGCACCTTCTACATCGTAATTCTTTAAGGGTTCAACCGTTATTGAACCTTGATTCCTAAGAACATAAGGAATAAAACGCCCCGTACCATCATCATACGGCATCTTATTGATATTAGCCTGATCGTTTTGATCGAAGGCATTCGGTTCCCACACTGTACTAATTGCAAAAAGCTCGGGTCTATTCTCAAGCATCGATTTCATTGTTGAAATAACTTCTTCACGACTCAAAGTTTGATGTTCTCTTGATTCAACCAGTACTTCTGTGAATACCTTTGCTGCCGACTCTATGTCTACCATACTATTCTGAATAGTTTCCGCATAACTTCGTCCAGCAACTTCCGCCTCTAGTTCACCATTCGATATGCTCACACTTCGAAGATTAAGCAGATTCGCGATTAGACTAAAGAAAAAGATAACAATGATAACTAAACTTACTACCAGAACAAATTTAACCGTTAAAGAAAGCCTACGATATAACGCCATCTGAACAACTCCACTCTAGGATAATATACCTTATCTTTAATCGACAAAATACGACTATCACTAAATAGGTCTTTTCACCTATAATTAAATAATAAAATTTAAAACACCTATCCCTTCAAAAAGTATGTTTAAATAAAAGTAGCCTAACTAAAAAAATCTCAATACAAAGGAGTTCATGCCGATGGAAATATCCTCTTTTTTGTTGCCTAAAGATCAAGTTGCCTATATCACTAACTCACTATCCATGCTGGAAGCCTTAGAACAATTAGAGCAGCACCATTATACGGCTATCCCTATTATTGATAATGAAGGAAAATATGTAGGAACACTTTCGGAAGGTGATCTATTGTGGAAGCTGAAAAACACAGCAGGTCTAACTTTTGACAATATAGGAGAAGTTCCAGTAAGCGATATCCAGAAGCATGTTCATAACGAGAGCGTTCTCATAAATGCCGAAATGGAGGATATGCTGACGCTCGCCGCAGATCAGAATTTTGTTCCTGTGATTGATAAAGAAGGCGTGTTTGTCGGAATTATTCGTCGAAAAGATATCATTGAATATTATACTCGCAACATTACTGATTAACTGATTAGTTGAACAACAAAAAGACCTGATCAGCAACATCATGAGAAGATGAAGCTAATCAGGTCTATTTTCTACCCTAAATTATAGTTCAGTCAGGATAATGGTTCCTTGAGGGGTGATAGCTAATGTATGTTCATACTGTGCTGACAGACCGCCGTCAATGGTACGTGCAGTCCAACCATCCGCATCAATCTTTGTCCTGTAGCTGCCTGTGTTCAGCATCGGTTCAATGGTAAATACCATCCCCTCTTTAAGACGAGGTCCTCTGCCAGCCGGACCATAGTGAGGTACTTCTGGTGCTTCATGCATTTCTGAACCAATCCCATGGCCAATAAAATCACGCACAACTGAAAAACCATTAGACTCTGCGTAAACTTGAATAGCATGAGCGACATCCCCGATACGGTTGCCTGCAACTGCCTGCTCGATACCACGGAATAAAGATTCTTTTGTGGTGTCTAGCAATTTAGTCGCCTGCTCACTAATGTTGCCAATCCCATATGACCAAGCGGAATCTGCCAACCAGCCATCTAAGTTAACTACCATGTCTATGGTTACTATATCTCCATCTTTAAGTGGTTCCTTCTTCGGAAATCCGTGGCAGATTACATCATTTACAGATGCACAGGTTGCATACGGATATCCGTTATATCCCTTTTGCTCAGGAGTCGCTCCTTGAGACAGTATAAATTTTTCTGCAAATTCATCAATCTCCCAGGTAGTAATTCCCGGCTGTAGAATTTGCGCAATTTGACGATGACATTCAGCGAGAATTTTTCCCGCCGCACGCATTTTTTCGATCTCTTCCATCGTTTTCATGATAATCATAATATCGCCTCTTCTGTACAGAACACATCACTCTCGGGCAATGGCTCTTCTTTTGTATTTAGTTTCCCCTTTATATTATGAAAGAAAAACACGAGAAATCCAAATCATTAAGCAAAAAAAAATATTTATTCCTGTCTGAAACTAAAAAACTCCCCTTATTCTTATGAAAATGTGGTTAGGGTAAGGCCAACCAACAAAGAGGTGTCCCAGCAGCCATAATGCAGGCTCTGGGACACCCATTTCAGTCTAAATTAGATTAGTCATGAAAATTAAGACCTGACGAAACCACTTTGACATAACCTGCACGGATCACGAAATCTCCAAAATGCTCGCTATGCAGACGTTCTTTTGAATAACGATGAAGAATTGGCTCCAGCGTCTCCAGAATTTCTTTTTCATCTATGTTTTCTTTATACATTTTGTTCAAGCGATCTCCTGTAAACCCTGCTCCCAAGTACATATTATATCTGCCTGGACCTTTACCAATAAACGAGATTTCGCCTAGTGCCGGTCTTGCACACCCATTAGGACAGCCTGTCATCCGGATCACGATTTCCTCATCGCGTAGACCAGCTTCATCAAGGACAAGTTCTAGCTTATCAATCAACGAAGGCAAATAACGTTCTGCTTCAGCCATTGCAAGTCCGCAGGTTGGTAGCGCCACACAAGACATCGAACTGCGTCGTAGCGCAGACAGATGAGCTCCGTCCGTAAGTCCATGCTGTTTAGCCAGCTCAGCCACTTTTCGCTTTTTGGCAGTGGTTACGTTAGCAATCGTTAAATTCTGATTCGGCGTAAGCCGGAAATCCCCGGTATGAATCTTGGCAATTTCCCGCAGTCCAGTCATCAACGTGTACCCTTCTTGGTCATGAATCCGTCCGCTTTGGATATAAAGCGTCAAATTCCATTTTCCATTCGTACCCTTCACCCAGCCATAGCGGTCTCCATTATGGTCGAAATGGTACTCACGTGCCGCCTCAAGCTGCCATCCGAGTCTTTCATGCAGCTCATCGACAAACCATTCCAGACCGTGGCGGTCAATCGTATACTTGAACCGTGCATTTTTGCGGACAGAACGATTTCCATAGTCCCGCTGAATCGTTACTGTCTTCTCCGCTACATCGATTAATTGATCAGGACGGCAAAAACCAATGATACGGCCAAGCTGAGGATACGTGCTGGTATCGCCATGCGTCATTCCCATACCACCGCCTACAGAAACGTTGAACCCTACCAGCTTATCATTCTCAAGAATAGCGATGAAGCCTAGATCCTGCGAGAACACATCTACGTCATTTGAAGGAGGCACCGCAAGACCAATCTTGAATTTACGCGGTAAATATACCGGACCATAGATCGGTTCAACTTCTGCCCGATCTCCTAAACTATCCACTACCTTTTCACCGTCTAGCCAAATTTCATGGTAAGCGGGAGTACGTGGGGATAGATGATCACTAACTTTGCGCGCCCATTCATAGACTTCTGCATGCACCTCAGATTGATAAGGATTCGGATTGCTCATTACGTTACGGTTGACATCCCCACAAGCTGCAAGGGTTGTCATTAGCGTATCATTGATGCTTCGAATGGTTTTTTTTAAGTTCCATTTGAGAACGCCATGCATTTGAAATGCCTGTCTTGTAGTCAGACGTAAGGTTCCGTTACCATACTTCTGTGCCAGATCATCCATCACCAGCCATTGTTCCGGTGTAGCTACACCACCTGGGGCAACTACGCGGAGCATAAACTGGAATGCTGGCTCCAGCTTCTGACGTTCCCGTTCATTGCGCAAATCTCTGTCATCCTGCATATAGCTTCCGTGAAATTTAAGCAGCCGATTATCATCTTCAGGTAGACCACCCGTAATCGGATTGCTTAGTGTCTCAACTAATGCACCCCGCAGATAGTTACTCTCCGATTTAATATGCTCAACATCACTTGGAGGCCCGCCGATCGGCTTAACCTTCTCATTGTTTGCCATTGTTGTTATCTCCCCCCGAAGTCATTCGATAACTCCATCTATCCATTAATAGACATCACGCTGGTAACGCTGCGTCTGTTGCATATCTTCCAGATAAGCCGCTGCCGCTTCAGGGCTCAGTCCGCCCTCACTCTGAATCACCGTAAGCAGTGCAGAATGAACATCATGCGCCATGTACTTCTCGTCACCGCAAACGTAGATATGAGCACCTTCTTGCAGCCATTCATAAACCTCACGACTTTTTTGTAAAATGCGATGTTGTACATATACTTTCTCTTCGGTATCACGTGAGAAGGCGACATCCAGCTTACTTAGAACGCCATCCTTTAGCATTCTCTGCCAATCAGTCTGATACAGGAAATCTGTTACAAAATGCCGATCCCCATAGAACAGCCAAGATTTCCCTTCCGCTCCCAGTTCTCCACGTTCCTCTAGGAAAGAGCGGAATGGTGCAACACCTGTGCCTGGTCCGATCATGATGATCGGCGCATCCGGATTAGTCGGCAGCTTAAAGTTAGGATTATGCTGAATGTAAATAGGCAATGTATCTCCCGGCTCTACTCTTTCTGCGCAATGCACTGAGCAGACACCGTAACGTTCCCTACCGTGAGCCTCATAACGTACAGCTCTGACGGTTAGATGAACCTCATCCGGGTTAGCTTTATAACTGCTGGCGATAGAATATAGGCGTGCAGGAAGCTTCCGCAAAATCGTCACAAAACTGCTGGCTGGACCTTCCCACGGTGAGAAGTCCTGGATCAAATCGAGTAGATCGCGTCCTTGAATATACGCTTTAAGCTCCGAAGCACGGTCTGGAGCTAATAACTCACTCAGCTTGTTTGAAGCAGACAGCTTTGCCGCTTGCTCCAGCAAAGGTCTGGTCAATACAGTGATTTCATAATGATGCAAAAGTGCCTCACGTAAGGCTCCTTCATCACCTTTCTTATTAAACGGAACCTTATCATTAGGATTCCAGCCCATAGTATGAATAATAGCGTCCACCAGTTCAGGATGATTCTCTGGGTAAACTCCCAGTGCATCCCCAGGTTCAAACTGTATATTAGAGCCTTCAAGCGATAGTTCCAAATGGCGAGTCTCCCTGTCCGAACCGCGTCCGTTCAAATTCAGATTCTCCAGTACCTCTGCCTTAAAAGGATTATTACGAGTATATAGAGGTTCTTGTGACTCTGCGTCCTCCGCGGCTTGAACCGCTTTTGCAGCAATGGCTGGAGCATTTAAATTTGCATTTAATGCACCAATTACACCTTCAAACCATTCGGCAACGGAATCGTCATAATCGAGATCACAATCTACACGTGGACTTAGAGGCTTACCACCAAGCTCCTCTAACCTCTGATCGAACTCTTTACCCGTCTGACAGAAAAATTCATAAGAGGTGTCTCCCAGAGCCAGAACTGAAAACCGTAGGTTCTCTAATTGAGGAGCTCTTTTACTGTAAATAAATTCATGAAAAATCCTTGCATTATCAGGTGGTTCACCTTCTCCATGAGTACTCACCAATAGAAGTAGATTCTCAACCTTTTTAAGCGCTGTAGGTTTGAAATTGTTCATCGCGGAGAGTGTGACCTGAAATCCTTGCTCTTCCAGCTTGCGGGACAAGCTCCCCGCAAGTCGCTGGCAATTCCCCGTTTGCGAACCAAATAATATGGTCACTTCCCGTGAGGCTGCTGGTTGGCTCGTTACGGAAGCGCCAACCTCTGTGTTTCCAATCGTATTCGATGGCACTTGAAGTTCAGCACCTGCTGGCGCTGCCGCCGTAGTACGTCCAATCGCGGACAAAAATCCACTAAGCCATATTTGCTGCGTCTCCGTTAAGGTTGGTAGAAGACGATTGAGAAGCTCGACTTGGTTCTCGTTAAAAGGACTGTTCGTTACCTGTAGTTGCAACAATATCCATCTCTCCTAAACATGAAATCTGGTTATGATCCGTGCCTCAATTGAATTTATCTGAGCCTTTTTTAGAACCTCATAAAATCAGGCTATCACAATATTTGTAAACGATCAATGAAGTCATTTTCACCTAAAAATTGTTAATTATTGAAAAAGTATCAATAAAGTACGTAAAAACCGATCAAAACAGTATGATTTGCTCTGTTTTGATCGGTTTCATTATAAAAAATGATACTATTTATAAAATATTGTGATAAATAAAAACTATAAATCCTTCTTACTTTCGGGAAATAATACCTCGCCTACCCCTGTCTTTATCTTCACAATCTCTTCAAGCGTATTTGATAACTCACCTGGCGGATAAGGCTTCGTCAAATACTTCTGTATCACATCATTCAATTGGTTCTTATCTGATTGATCCAGAGCAGAAGAGATAACAATCGGAATATTCTCTGTTCTCGAATCCTCTTTTAGCATTCGGATCAAATCCCAGCCGTCCAGTTCTTCACCAAGCATCAAATCAACCACGATCGCAACAAATGGTGTTTTCAAGGCCTGATCAAAAGCTTGCTGTGGATGATAGTGATGGGTAACACGGAACCCCTTCCCTTTTAGCTCTTCTGATAAAAGCAACGAAAGACTATAATCATCTTCAACAATCATTACATTAGGTTTGAGCTCTTTATCGGCATTCCATTTATTCAGCTCATCTTGCTGCCGGCTTGCTTCTGCATTAAGGATTGGAAGGCTAAACCAAACGGTTGTCCCTTCACCCTCTACCGAATCAATACCGATGGTTCCCTTTTGTTTCTCAATAATTTCTTTACAGATGGCAAGACCGAGACCTGTTCCACCAATTCTTTTGGAGGCGCTGTTGTCCACTCGTCTGAATTTTTGGAATAGCTGTCCGATTTGATCCTTTGGAATGCCCAGACCATTATCCTGGATACGCACAATAATATGATCCGGCTCATTATGCAGCAGTACCTTCACTTCATTGTTAGAGGGTGAGAACTTGATCGCATTACTTAACAAATTTGTTAGAACTTGGACGATCTTATCCTTGTCCACATCTACCTCCGCATTCAGAGCCTCATCCACCAATAGCACATGATGTGTGCTACTAAGTTTATATTGATCGATAACCCCAAGGACAATTTCACTAAGATTTACATGCTCCGTGATATACTGCTGCTTCCCTGACTCCATTCTCTGCAGATCCAGAAAATCATTAATAAGCTCAGTCAACCGCTTCGCTTCCTTATGAATCGTCTCCAAATACTTCAGCTGCTTCTCAGGCTTCATGGTTTTGGACAATAGCAGTTCCGTGAATCCTAATACACTCGACAATGGCGTTCTCAGCTCATGACTTACCGTACTGACAAGATCAGATTTCATAAGATCCAGCTCGTACTCCCTAGTGATATCTCTATATACAAACAATGTACCAATTCTAAGCTCCCGACGGAAAACAGGAATCGCATAAACATCAATATGCTTCTTGGATTCCGTTCCAATGGAGTATTGCATACTGCTAGACTCCAGAGCATCCTCAGAGATTGCCTGTTCAAAAAACGACCGAAGTTCATGGTTCTCATTCGAGCGTTCGATGAAATAATCCATCCATTCTTTTCTAGGAGTCAGTGTACCTTCGATCCAGTCATAGTTAACGATGTTGCACAGCGCCTTATTCATCTGAAGCATCACGCCTTCTGTACTCACGAACTGAATGCCTTCGTTTACGTTATTCACGATATCGCGGTTCAGCTTTCGCCCATGTTCAATCTCTTCGTACATGAACAAACGTTCAATCGCCAGAGCTACGCGATTCATCATTCCTTGAACCTCATTAATCTCTTCTTTACTGAAAGAATGTCCAATCCGGGTCCCGCAAAATACAGCTAGAATCTCATCTTCTGCATTTACAACAGTGGTATAGAAATCATAACAGTAGACCTCATCCGCAGAAATCCCCTGTTCCGATTGCGTAGCTAGACGCTTAATCAGATAGGTTTTTTCCGTCTTCAAACGATATAACATTTCATTGTTCTCATTATCGAGATAACGCTCTACATTTTCCTGAGGAATCCCTTTAACAGCCGCGATCTTATCTTTTACAAGAAGGAAGAAACTCGAATCAAATGAATACAGGTGATGCATGAACTGAATAAACTTATCTGCAAATTCATGTTTATCTAAGGTGTAAGTAATGTCATGATTCAACTGATTATTAAGCTCAAGCATTTTTTTTGTCTGTTCCGTATTCTTCAGCGTTTCCGCTAGCTCCAGCTGTACACTCTTCATAGAGGTGACATCATACGCGATAAAAATGTACTGATAAATCACACCCTCATTGTTCAGATACGGCACGACAGTCAGATGCATCCAGATTGGCGATCCGTCTTTAGTCAGAATCTGGAGTTCATTGCTCCATACCCCGCCCGTATATAATTTGTTGAAGATCTTCTGCATTTGTTCTCTAGAAATATTATAGAGTTCAAATAACTTATAGGTAAAACCGATAATTTCAGAATTTTTATAGCCGGTATATTTACTTAAATTATCATTCGCGTAGGTAAATACGCCTTTATCTGTAAGGATCCCCACCGCTGAGGATTGATCGAGTGCCTTCATCATACTCTCTATTTCACTAAGCGAACGTTGCAGTCTATACTGCTGATCCTGAAGTTCATCTTGCTGCGCGTGCAGCTCTTCATTCTGCATCATCAATTCTTCTTCTTTGTCCTGAATACTTCTGGCCATATTTAGAAATGCATTATAAAGCCGACCAATCTCATCTTGATGCTTAAGCTTGCCGAGAAGAATTTCCTCACCGGCAGCCAAGGAATGAGTGGCCCCTTCCAGCTTCAAAATAGGATTAATCAAATTCTTAAGAATCCGCCAGATCATAAAGGTAAAGAACAGTAGAATAATCGTGCTAAAAAAGAAGGCGATAAAGGTGAATTCGTTAGCTCGTTTAATATAATCCATAGCCATGGTATTTAATGCTGCATCGGATCGCTGTCTGTACTCTTTCGTATACGTTAGAAAATCATTCACTGATTTAGTAATACCATCTCCGGATAGTACTCTTAAAGCAGCATAATCATCAGCCTCGACAAGCCGAATTGCTTCCGGTAAGGTTTTATTTTTATACTGGACATAAAATGATTTTAAACCATCTCTAAACAAGGCTTCTTCGGCGGATAAATTAAGATTAGAATACGTATCCAGTATTTGATCAAATTTTACTAAGGCTGCATTTAAGAGCTTTAATTCATTCTCGTCCTTAAGCAAAGTGAATCCCCTAGCTCGGAAAAACACCTCATTTAACGTGCTCGCCATCTCGCTGATCGTGTCTGCTTTATACTGCAAACTTTCACGTTCTCTACTTAATTCATCTTGCTCATAGTTTATGAAAATAAAAAAAACAGTTCCCATAAGAAAGATTAAAGAAAACACTAATACAATGATGCGGAAATATTTATTTTTGATGCTGTGATTAGCGTTACTTTTCTTCACCACTCAGGATCCCCTCCACAATCTGCAAGAGTTCCATCGGACTAAATGGTTTCGGCATGAAGTAACGCGCACCTGCTTCAACTGCTCGAATTCGATCTACATCTTGAGCTTTGGCCGTTAACATTAATATAGCTGTACTTTTCTTCTTCTCCTCATCCAGCTGCTGAAGCACTTCAATCCCTGTCATTTCCGGCATCATATAATCCAGAATCACCAAATCATAAGGATCCGTAGACAGCTTAGTTAGAGCTTCCAACCCATTCTCCGCTGTGTGAATCTCAACATTCTCCAAATCTTCCAATGTATCCTCGATTAACATCCGTAATACTTCTTCATCATCCACTACCATTATTTTTTGCATATTCACACAATTCCCTTCATGTTAGAACAAGAATCTATGAGCCAACCGTTCCATTCGGGACAACAGCTCAGGCATATGGACAGGTTTTACTACATAATCATCGGCACCCATCTGCAGGGCATGTACAATATCCGCCTGATTATTTCTCCCTGTCAGCATGATCACTAATATATTCACTTCCGGATACGTCTTGCGAATTCTTTCCAGGACTTCAACGCCATCAAGATCCGGCATCACTCCATCTAGTAGAATGATATATTTCTCATCTATGGAATACCAATCCGATTGCAAGAAATCCAGCCCGTTCGCATAACTGCTGATATTCACCTCAGCAATATCCTCCGGCTCCCAAGTATCAATCTGATGAGTCACTATTTTTCGAATCAACGCATCATCATCCACAACAATTACATTTAGAACCGAATGCTTTTTAGTCGACGATAAATGGTCCGTGTAGAGTGTAGTCTGATTCCTTCCGGCATCTTTGCTGGCATAGAGAGCTTGGTCTGCTTCTTCTACAATTTTATCGGCAATATTCTCAGCTTCTGTTACCTCTGATATCCCACTCGAGAAGGTCACATGAAAGACTTCATTCTTCGCAAAAAAGTCAGTGGCAGCAAATTGCTCCTGAATACGGTTTATTACTGTCAATGCAGAACTCGCATCCGTATTTGGTAGGAACACAGCAAACTCTTCTCCACCGAAGCGGCAAAAGGTATCTTCCATACGAATCGAACCCTTTACAAGCTCAGACAAGGACTGTAATACCTCATCTCCGATTAGATGACCATATGTATCATTAATCTTTTTGAAATAGTCCAGATCAATCAGTGCTAAAGAAAACACCCGTTCCGTGCGCTTAAAATCGCAAATCAGCTGCTTCATCACTTGATTAAAGTGTTTTCGATTAAACGCACCCGTCAATTCATCCACAATGATGGATTCCTGCCACTCCCGCTTTAACTCAAAGCGGTTTTTAATCAAAGCCAGAAATAAATCAATATCTACAGGCTTCGATAAAAAATCCATCACGCCCAGCCTATACGCATGCAGTTGAGTCGCTTTGGAGTACTCCCCACTTATAATGATGATTGGAATACGTTCTTTTTTGGCTTTGCCGATAATTTGATTCAAGACCTCAATTCCGCTGATATCAGGCAAAAGAATATCCAGAAGAATTAGATCCGGTTTGGTTTCATAAAAAATCTTGAGACCCCGTTCAGCGGATAAGGCTATGCTTACATAATAGTTCTGCTTCTCCAATGATTCTTTTAAATAAGCCACTAATTCTACATCATCATCAATAAGCAAAATATCATTATGTGGGAGTGCAACATCATTTCCTTTTTTGTCTAACGGCTTAACTGAACCTAGAGAAACCGATGAATCTTGGTTAAACAGTGGAATAAGCGGATACAAATAATCGCCCCACTCTTCAATAGACCAGCTCTTAAGGCTACTTTCCATGAAATAGGGCAACGTTGCATCGGCAAACTGTTCAACTTCTTGTAACCCCACTGTTCCTGCCGTACCTTTCAAATTATGCAAAAAACGATAAATGTCCTTCTCGTTAACTTCCGACAGTTCCGACCATTCCTGGAGGGTTTGTTTGGTCCGCTCTTCAACCATATTTTTATATTTTTGTGTAGTCATATTTACTCCTTCAGAGTATCGTATCAATCTCTCACTTCATCATATTTTTCATATACTGTCAATCGAATTTTCTTTAAATTCATAGGACTTTATATAAAAATGATCAAACGGACAAAAAACCTTTGGTTGAAGCTTGCTTCAGCATTTGTAATAATGATTGGAATGGTTCATTCCGTTTACACGGCGTAATCACCATATACAAAGGGAGGCTGTATTTATGAAGGGGATTATTACTGTATTAGGAAAAGACAAAGTAGGGATTATTGCCAAGGTATGTACATATCTTGCCGAGCACAATTTGAACATTCTGGATATTTCTCAGACGATTGTACAAGATTATTTTAACATGATGATGATTGTAGACATTTCTGGCGCGACTAAAGCATTTGAGGATATTGTTGAAGATTTACATTTGATCGGAGAAGCGATCGGCGTGGAAATCAAGCTTCAGCATGAGGATATTTTTAATATTATGCACCGCATTTAGGAGGATGACCATGATATCACTGGTGGAAGTACAAGAAACGAATAAGATGATCCGTGAAATGAATCTGGATGTACGTACTATAACGATGGGGATCAGCCTCATGGATTGTGCACATACAGATATGAGAACTTTTAACCAAAACGTATACGACAAAATCACTAGATCCGCCGAGAAGCTCGTCAAAACAGGTGAAGATCTGGAAAGACAATTCGGTGTACCCATTGTTAATAAACGGATTTCTGTGACTCCTATTGCTATTGCTGCTGGCGCCGTAAAGACGGATACGTATGTGCCTGTAGCGGAAATTTTGGACAAGGCTGCCAAAGAAGTCGGCGTTAACTTTATTGGCGGCTTCTCTGCGCTTGTGCAAAAAGGGTGCACCAAAGGTGATCGTATTCTAATCGACAGTATCCCAGAAGCACTTGCAGTCACTGAAAGAGTTTGTTCTTCCGTCAACGTCGGCTCCTCCAGAAGTGGAATCAATATGGATGCTGTGAAATTAATGGGTGATATCATTATTCAAACTGCAGAACGCACCAAGGATCGGGATTCCATCGGCTGTGCTAAGCTGGTTGTCTTCTGTAATGCTGTCGAGGACAATCCTTTTATGGCTGGAGCCTTTCATGGGGTCGGTGAACGGGAATGTGTCATCAACGTTGGCGTCAGTGGCCCGGGTGTAATCAAGCGTGCATTAGAGGAAGTAAAAGGTCAGGACTTCGAAACCCTGTGTGAAACGATCAAACGAACTGCGTTTAAAGTTACGCGTGTGGGACAACTAGTTGCGCAGGAAGCATCGAAACGGATGAACGTGCCTTTTGGGATTATCGATTTATCTCTGGCTCCAACACCAGAAATTGGGGATTCCATTGCGGAGATCTTTCAAGTCATGGGTCTGGAAGAAGCTGGCGCACCAGGAACAACAGCAGCTCTGGCGATTCTAAATGACAATGTTAAAAAAGGTGGCGTGATGGCCTCCTCCTATGTTGGCGGACTCAGTGGAGCCTTTATTCCAGTTAGTGAAGATCACGGAATGATTCAAGCCGTACAACGTGGTGCTCTTACACTTGAGAAGCTAGAAGCCATGACCTGTGTATGTTCTGTGGGACTGGACATGATTGCTATTCCGGGAAGTACCACCAAAGAGACGATCTCTGGCATCATCGCCGATGAAGCTGCTATCGGAATGGTCAACAACAAAACAACCGCTGTTCGCGTCATTCCTGTCATTGGTAAGGATGTAGGCGAAATTGTAGAATTTGGCGGCCTACTTGGATATGCGCCTGTCATGGCTGTTAACGGCTTCAATTGTGCCAACTTTATCAACCGAGGCGGACGAATTCCTGCTCCAATTCACAGCTTTAAGAACTAATAGAAACCTCAAACAGCAAGTCCCTATTTGTACCTAGGCGACTTGCTGTTTTTTTATTGTTCAGAGCTTGAAGATGTTAATGTTATCAGATTTAAGCTCTCTGGATCCCAATATTAGGTGTTCCCCCGGTCAAATCGATAAATAATACATAGTCATTTCCATCCGTGCCCTTCAGCACGAGTCCTGTCTGACTTGAAACTCCCACAGCGAAATATCTGACTTGCTGAAGGCTCGTAGGTGCTGAAACTGGTGACAATGCCTGATTCACCGCGATCAAACGGGTCGCAGTTTTGATGGTGCCTGCACCGCTAATCTCACCGGTAACCCCCAAATGACCGAGCAGGGACTGACTGCCGTTCACCTGAAGGCTTCCCATAATAGTCTGACTACCATTTAATTGCAAGTTTGAATCGATAGTCTCATTCCCGTTGACATGCAGATCATTTTGAATGGTCTGACTTCCTGTAACAAGAATATTATCGAAGGTTGGCAAGACGATCATCCCTTTCAGGTTTTATAGTATATCTTATGTTAGACAAGACAATCCGGTCATAGATAGATATACATCTTTTACTAAATCCGCTTTTTCCTTCAAGATTCAGATTAATGGTCTTATACCTAAAGTCAAATGAACCCCCTACACATATAATGATTAGCAAGACTAGGTGCTAGAGCGAACGACTGGCTCCAATGAATACAGGAGGAATTATGAAGAAGACAGCTACTAGGCTCACTCCTCAAAGGATCTCAACTCACGAAGTCTCCATCAGCCAAGTTCATCAATCGCAACACCATAATCTCATTCTCGAGAACTCTTACAGAGCGGAAACCATAATACGGGAACTAAAGCAATTAAGAGTATTGCTTCTGGTCCCCTCAGAGATAAGTGATAAAATGCCTAATGTACGACTTTTTAAAGATCAGCTAAGGCATCTGGTCAAAGAAGTGCTTGCCATTAAGTTACATCATAATCTAGAAGAATATTTAGCCCAGTATCAGCCTGATATGATACTAGCCTTGGGATCAGAATCCCTGTTCCCTGAGGAGAATATTCCTGCCCTCAAAGCTTATAACGCTCCTAAGGCTGTATGGATGGCAGACGCGACCTGCCTTACCCGAACAGAACGTAATCTAGCGCTGTTATTCGATTATATTTTCACACAGAACATAGCTAATCTAATCTATTATCAAGGTTTACGTGAGAAACATTCGTGCTACCTCCCTTATGCTCCAGATACAGAACTCTATTATCCAAGACGTGTCGAGAACCGTTACCACAGTGACGTACTCATTCTCGGCCATTTTCAAATGAATAGTGTTCTGGACACCCTAGCTCATTCAGAACTACTTCATGGCCTCAAGATATTGACCATTGGTAGCGGGTGGGAGCCCACCAAAAATTTCATAGACATCACCTACGATAAAGCAGAAATATCTAACTATTATAATGGAGCAAGGATCATCATCAATTGCACAGGATCTGTGCAGCAAATTATGGAGGTCGCTGCTTGCGGTGTATTTCAGTTCGTGGAAGATCATCCCCATTTTCAAAGTTACCCCATCACAGAAGAAGGCCTTATTCGTTTCCAGAACTTTAAAGAGCTCTCTGAGAGCTTCAAGTACTATATTGCTCATAGTGATGCAAGGAGAAGTTCGGCCTCTCTTGCTCTAAAGGAAGTGAAGTACAATCATTCTTATCTTCAGCAGGGAAAGCTGCTTCTCAAAAAAATATTCACGGAACCATAGGGGGTGACTTGACTTGAAATGCATCGCTTTTGTATTGCCTCAGTTTCATCAGATAGCAGAGAACGATTCCTGGTGGGGAGAGGGATTTACAGAATGGACAAATGTCAGGAAGGCTACAGCCCTTTATCCTGGACATGATCAACCGAAAAAACCGTTAAATAATAACTACTACGATTTAACGGACCCTAATGTGAAACAATGGCAGGCAGAAACTGCAAAAGCTCATGGCATTTACGGTTTTTGTTATTATCACTATTGGTTCAATGGCAGGCGACTTCTGGAACAACCGGTTCAGCAGATTCTTGCCAGCAAAGAGCCTGACTTCCCCTTTTGTCTGTCTTGGGCTAACGAACCTTGGACACGAAGCTGGGATGGCACTGAAGAAGATGTCTTGATGCCACAAGAATATGGAGAAGAACGGGATTGGCGAATGCATTTTTATGCTTTGTTGGAGGTCTTCAAAGATGAACGATATATTTGCGTAGACGGCAAACCAGTATTCATTATCTATAGATCCTCCAGCATCCCTCGGTGTGATGAGATGCTTCAATGTTGGCGTGATTTGGCTCAGCAAAACGGACTTAAGGGCCTTCATCTTGTCCGGACACTGGGCGGATTCCCCCTATATACAGAGCACGGGTTCGACGCCAGTCTAGAATTCGAGCCTCACTACACATTCGCACATGGCGGTGTAAAGCACTTATGGAGTTCCAAGCAGGTGGAGGATCAAAAGCATATTGTCATTGATTACGATGAATTATGGGAATCTATGTTAGAACGGACACCTCATAGGGATGGGGAAATTATATATCCGGGAGCATTTGTTAACTGGGATAATACACCACGCAAAGGTGCTGCCGGACAAAGTACTTTAGGTGCAAATCCTCACAAATTCGGTCAATACCTGTCACGACAAATTGAGAGGACCAAGAAGATGTTCAAAAGTGATTTTATTTATATTAACGCTTGGAACGAATGGGCTGAGGGTGCCTATTTAGAACCGGATGATCATTATCGGTATCAATACTTGCAAGCCATTAAGAAAGCCCTTCAATATCATCACAAAGAAGATCCTTCCACGCCGTAGCGTCAGAAGGATCTTCTTCTTTTACTCCTTATGGTCTTTCCGAAGTCTGCACTCTGGCGCTTCTTGCACTAATCATTCTCCAACCCGTTAGCAGTGCAGCCACAAAGCATATGGATGCCGAAGTCATGAACACTACATGCATCCCACTGATAAATAACTCTGGTCGGCCTGGAACTAGACCTGTTACCCGATAACCAGCTTCACTGCTCATCACATGAAAGAGAATCGTCGTAGCTATCGTAATACCGACGACCATCCCCACATTACGAACAAGCGAGTTGACGCTGCCCGCAGAACCAAGCTGAGTTCTAGGCACCTTTGACATCACAAGCGAATTATTTGGCGACTGAAACAGACCACTCCCTATTCCTAACATAGCGATCCACACGCCTACCAGCACAACAGAGCTTCCTTCATGAAGCTCAGCTAATCCAAACTGAGCAATAACCATAACTACCAGCCCTGCAAAAGTTAGGAATTCAGACCCGATTTTATCCGATAAAGCACCGCTTATTGGTGCTACGACTACCATACATATCGGTAATAACATCAACAGGAATCCCGCTTCAAAGGGCGATAGATTCAGCATATTCTGTGCATAAAACGGCGCGATGATATTAAAGCAGAAGTTCGCTGTAAACACGAGAAACCCACATAAAATACTTAATGAAAACAACGGATTCTTAAATAATGACAATTGCAGTAGCGGTTCTTTCCGGCGAAGCTCCGTCCATAAGAAAGCAATGAAGCTGACTATAGCTACGATTAAAGACGTCACAATTAAGCTATCCCCATAACCGAGCTGCTGTCCCAATAATAGCCCTGCGAACAAACTTATGATAAAAATAGCGAAGAGTAAACTACCTGGAACGTCTATTGTAGATTTCGTCCTAGTTAAATCCTTAGGCAGTACCTTCCAGCCTAACAGGATAGCGATCACTCCAATAGGAATGTTCACCCAAAAAATATACTCCCAGCCTAATGTCGAAACCATAATCCCACCTAAGCTAGGGCCAGCTATACTTCCCAGAGACACGAATGTACCTATGAAACCAAGCGCTTTCCCCCGCTCATTGGCAGGAAAGATATCCGTAACGATTCCCTGGCTGTTCGCCATTGTCATCGAAGCTCCGATAGCCTGAATGACACGCGAAGCAAGTAAAGCAGGTAAACTTATACTAAATCCACACAGCATAGAACCAATAACAAAAACTATCGTACCAATCTTAAAGATTCGAATCTTCCCGACAATATCTCCAAGCTTCCCGAAGAAAAGAATCGCAGCACAAATTGCCATCAAATATCCTGTGGTTACCCATTCGATTTGTGCCATAGGCAGCTTCAATTGTTTCGATAATTCTGGCAGAGCGATGTTGACAATACTACCATCAAGTGTGGACATGAAGGTGAAAATATTCAGAACAATTAAAATCATCCAGCGTTTCTTCTGAATTTCCTTGTCTTCCTGATAGGTTGCGCTAATAGAACTCATAAACTAACACCTCATTGAATATAAAATCAACGTTTAGTTGCGCACGCAACAAAACTCACTTACCCAGTGTACATCAATTTAGTTGCGCGCGCAACGACTTTATTGTACACTTTGTCTCAGAGTAGCAAATACGCGAACTATAAACCCAAAGAGGTGTCTATATCTTGGAAAAAGAGCCTATAGGAAAGTTGATTTCCTATTTTCATCGTCAAAATCAAAAGCAATTGGTAAAAAAATTCATGCCCTATGGAATAGGTAGTGGTGGGCAACATAGTTTTCTAAAACTGATTACTTCCAGACCAGGGATTACACAAGATCAACTAACTTCTGAACTAAAATTCGATAAAGCCACCACCGCACGCTCCGTGAAGCAATTAGAGAATTCGGGTTATATTGAACGTAAACCAGATCCTAATGATCGACGCTCTCAACTACTATATCCAACGCCTAAAGCAATCGATTTCTCGCCAATTCTTCAGTCTATTTTAGATGATTATAACAAGAACCTAGTTGGTAAATTAACCAGCGAGGAAGTAGAGCAGCTTCGCTACTTACTTCAAAAAATCAGCACTGACGAAGAATAGGACAAAAAAAGAAACTGTCTCAAAAGTAGTAAAGGCTACTTAAAGGACAGCTTCTTTTTTTTGAGAATTATTAGGGAAATCCTCCCTAAAAATCAGAGTAATATCGGTATTTGCCAACAAATCAGCGAAATTATAGGGAGAAATTCCCTAATTATCGATCTGTGCTCCCGTTTCCTTGGTGAGGACACTCCACTTTTCCACAATCAGTCCATTCACTCCGCTACTTTTAGAGAAAAAATCTATATCATCCCGTACTTACTTCACCTTTACAGTTTCAGCAACTTCTTTAGTAATCGCCTCCCCGCCGAGGCTCTTCCATTTCGCTACAAAAACATCAAAGTCACTAAGCGGTGAATCGCCCACAATGATATTCAAAAATGTCTCGCTCTCCAGATTTTGCAGCTCCGTCCACTTACTCTTCATTAGTTGGGTGTTTCCGTAAAATACTCCCCGCACTCCCTCAATTGCAGTTGAGGTTAAGACGGCAACTCCATATTTATATGCATTCGCTGCTTTCCAGCCTTCCAGATCTTTCTTTGGTTGTTCAGTGTCCTCCACCCATTGATCATAAATGAGACGGGTATCTGGATTTAATGTTTCCGGGTCTATTTTGCCATGTAAAGCTTGCTGGATATCTGCATAATGTTTCTCTATCGCATCCGAATAATCAATTAAAAGGTCAAACGGATAATAAGCACGCAGCTGAATTCCTGTTTGCGCAGAGAAATCATCCAGCTTCTTAACTTCCTCCGAATTAGGGTCTTGTCTTCTCTCAAGTCTTGTAAACACGTTCAACTGCTTCATAATCGCCTCTGGATGCTCGAAACCTTTACGCACAACAAGGTAACGGTCTGTTACCGGAGCCAAATGAGCAACAAATTTACCAGACTCATCAAGTGGAGCAGCATACGCTCTCCATTCTGCCTTCGTATCGAGAGCAACCGCCTCTGACAAAGGATAATACGGCATCCACCACGGGCCAAAGAACATGCCTGATTTCCCTGTAATAATAGGCTCTTGCGTTTCTTTATAAAGTGCAAAATTAGGGTCCAGCAACCCTCTTTTATACCAATCAGCCAGTTTGGCTAGCGCTTGTTTGGTCTCAGGTGCAATGGATCCATATACGATATTCCCAGCGTTATCCTTGATCCAATTGGTGGGAAAAGCATGCAATGCACTAAACACAGCATCCAGACCATTTACTAATGGCTTTGTCCCATAGATGATATTTTTGTAGCCGCTAAGTCCGACCGTATCTCTTTTGCCATTGCCATCGGGGTCCTTCTCAATAAAAGCCTTCGCTATGTTCTCAATATCTTCAAAGGTTTGCGGTGCCTGCAGCTCCAGTTTATCCAGCCAATCCTGACGCACCCAGAGCAGAACAGGCGAATCCGCATCAATGGCTACATTAGGCAATCCGTATAATTTGCCGTATCGAGAAGCATCGGATAATGCCTCACCCTGAGTAGAATTGTACATATCCTTAATTAAATCAGAGCCATATACATTGTAGGTCTCTGTAAGATCCTCTATCATGTCATTATCAATGAGTTTCTTCAATTGATCTCGATCAACAACCATCGCATCCGGCAAATCATTGCTATCGATCGCAAGCTGTGCTTTTTGATTAAAAGCATCTTCACCCTTCGCTTCCCAAGAGTGAACTACCTTGATATTCGTAATGCTCTCCAAATAACGGGTGATTGGATTGTTGTCGTTGCTGTCACCTGTATTTAGCCTGGAATCGGGAACCTTAAATCCTACACGAATCACGATCGGATCTTCGTATTTGCTATACGCTAAAGAAGCATCTTCGACCTCACCCTGAGGACTTCGAGTAGAATCTACTGTTTTGTTCTGGTCACGGCATGATGTAAGTCCGATCATCATTACAAGTAAGAGGATGGATCTATACAATCTCATCATTGGTCCTTCCCCTCCGCACGATATTCACTCGGGAGTTGACCAATACGTTCTTTGAACAGTCTACTGAAGTAACGGTCATCTTCAAAGCCAGACCTTGAAGCAATCTCACAGACGGGTAATGAAGTCTCCCGTAATAATGATTTAGCCAACTCAAGCCGCATTCCCCGTAAACATTCACCGAATGTCTCCCCGGCAAAACGAGCGAAACATTGACTGAAATAACCACGGCTCATATTAATTTCCGCCGCTACGTCGCTCTGATTGATTTTGTCACCTGCATGGCTCTTCATGTAACGAACTGCGCGAATAAGGCAAGACATCACCTCTTTAGTCAATCCTAGCTCGAGCATTCTCCTTCCCACATGATCAGAAAATCGGCGCAGCCAGGTCTTCCAATGGCACCAGTTCAAATTAAAAGAAATATCCCGTTCCAGTTGAACAGCATCCTCTGACTTCAAAAGTAAAGAACTCCAGCTTTGCAAAAGGGAATGGGCGAACGTTAGAAATCTATCTTGCCTTGGCTTCTGCAGGAGTATGTTCGTTACAAAATTCTCCCATTCGTTTCCATCAATCGTCCACTTGAGATTTTGAGCTTGCACGAATAGATCAGCTTCATCCGGTTTTAAATGGGGAACCGCTATTTCCTTCTTTAGTTCCTCATAATTCAGAAAGGTCAGTTCTTCAGCACTAGAATGATAAAATAGCATATGCCGAAGCTTCGTGGTGAGCTGCTCCTCCAATTCCTGTAGTGACTGATCTCTTAACCCACTGATGAGCGCGGTCTGCCATCTCCCAGAAAGCTGGTTCTTAAGCTCACGCTTCCCCTCCTCTTCCGAGAACCGGTGAAGCAAGGGCGACATCCACATCTCATGAAAGGTAATCAGCGGATTATTCTTCACGAAGGATAGGTGAAATAACTCTTCTTCATTACAGTGGCTGCTTAATGGTAAATAGAGCAGTGCCTTGTCTGCAGCTATCCTTTTACCTTCACCATGAACCAGTGCATCCCTTGTATTGTCCTCCCATTTGATGCGATCGACCAGGCGACGTATAGTCTCGTCCGCATTTTCCATCTCCAATAGAGTTTTGACAATATAATCAACGGCTCCTAAACGCATGGCCTCCTGCACATAGTCAAACTCATGATGGCAAGTAAGCACAACACAGCGAATACCTGCGAAACGCTGCCTTACTAGTTTAATTAGCTCGAACCCAGAAATGCCGGGCATGGTCAAATCTACAAATAACAGATCCACATCCTGTTGTTGAAGTAGCTCCAAGGCCGATTTGCCATCTCCCGCCTCACCGACAATCACAACCCCTAAGGATGACCAATCAATTAGAGATATGAAGCCTTTCCGCACAAGTCTCTCGTCATCAACCACTACAGCCTTAATCATCGAAGTCCTCCTTACCTTTCCTCGGAATCACGATAGATACAACCGTACCTTCCCCTAGCTTGCTGTACATCTCTAGCTTCATTTGTTCTTCATAGTAGGTTCTGAGCATCCGGTTCACGTACGAGAATCCGATTCCGAGCCCCCGTTTCTTGGCGCCATTCTCTGACAGCAGTTGATCTAACGTATCCGCATCCATTCCAGCCCCATTGTCTCTTACACACAGCTGAACTTCTCCTTCACCATGCTCTGTAATCAAGACGTCCACCCTGCCATTATCGCTTAGTCCATGATAAATCGAGTTCTCAACAAGAGGTTGAAGTAAGAATCTGGGGACAGCCACAGACAATACATCCTCATCAGCCTCCACGTTAAATTCGAATTCATAGTCATAACGGATGCGCTGCAGTTCCATATAATTTCGGATCGCTTCAATTTCCTCTCCAAGGGTAACAATGATGCTTTGCTTGCCCAGATTATAATGCAGCACCTTAACAAGAAGGGTAACCAGCTTGTCGATCTCCTTCTGACCGTTAAGCCTTGCCATCCACTGCACCGTGTTCAATGTATTATGCAAAAAATGAGGGTTAATCTGGCTAAGTAGCTTTTCAATCTCGAATTGGCTTTTCTGCTTCTCATTATGGGCTACCGCAACAATCAGCTCATTCACCTGTTTCTTCATCTGCTGGAAGTTACTGAGCACAAAATCAAACTCTTCCACATTCGTGTAGGCAACCGGAGAGGTAACATTTTCCGCCATTCGATTAATTTCAAGGTTAACCTTGCGCAAAGGACCATAAATCTTTTTCCAGATCATCAAAGCCAGAACTCCAGCAAAGAGTAGTGTCGAGAACGCGAGCAGGATCATTTTATAGAACCAAGAATAAATTTCACTGTTGAATTCGGACTTTTTAACTACTGCAATAAGCTTCCATCCCTGTGGGCTAGCGTATCGAAACAGATGATATCCGGTAAGTGTTTCATGTGATAGATTAGAGTTGCTTCCAGCAGCTTTGATAATTCCTTGAGGCAATTTACCATCAATGACATAAGTGCTAGAGCCCTGTTGATTCACAAGCAGGTGGTTAACCTTCATCCCGTAAGATTCCTGATTAAATATTTTGCGAAGCAGGCTATAATTCGTCTCTAAATAAATATATAGCTTATGCTCACCTGGTACGCGTACAATGCGCTGCTCTGAGAACACGAGATTATCGCCGACGGCATACATCGTAGAATGAGGTCCATAATAATCAGCTCCGTTATATCGCATAAAAGAAGGTAACGTACTGATATCGAAATTTCTGCGCGCACTCATATTCGTGAACAGAACCGGATCATCACTGCTTGGCATAATGTAGGCTGTAAGTCCAATGTAGGGATTCGTGAAATTAACGAGGTTGATCTTCTGGTTGATGGAGTTCATCATTTGCGATTTGCGATAAATTTGCTTTTCCTGAATAAATGAGGACATTTCTTCCACAATCTGACCATCCAGCGCAAACTGTTTAGAGGCAAAATCCATATTGTCGATGGCATTCTCCAAGCTAGAGGCTTCCTGTTTCAAGCTTGCACTTATACCATTGCCAATTTTCCCTGAAAGAATAGAGTAAATAGAGGTGTAGGTTACGAATCCTACTAAGAGAAGCGGAAGAAGTGTTCCGATAACTAGATAGATGAATAAGGTATTCCGTAAGGATTTGACAACTGGGGTATGATTACGCTTAAGTACTCTTACCATCCGAATGATCCTCTTCCTTCTTCCTGTAAGCGTTCTATATATATATCAATGTGAGAATACCACATTTATCCTTAATTGAATAGAATAGGGCAGAACAGCCTCCACGCCGCCCCGCCCTATTTGTATTTTTCTAATCACACCTTATTTCACGCTTTTACGAGCCTCGAACAATTCCTCTGCCTTTTTAATCGAGAAATCCATAACTTCGGCATAGCCGAGACCATTCACCTTATCATGCATTTCTTTATTCAATTTGTCATATTCCGCTTGATCTTTAGCAAAAACCATTTTCCAAGAAATTTGTTGAATGACCGTACCAATTTGTTTGTTCTTTTGCTCCAGTGTTTTGTCCATCATCAATGGTTCTTTTCCAGTGAAGCCTTGTGGTGCTACGGCCAATAGATTATTTTTCTCAAAATACTCCTTAGGCGTCAGAACGCCCATCTTCGCTCTCCAGTCACTATCAAGCTTAGACGGATTACGCTCTAGGGTTGTCGTCCATAGATTGTGATCGTATGGCTCTTTGTTGTCTGGATTCACCATCGCCGGAACTACAAAAGAGAAGTTCATTTGATTAGAGCCGTAATAGTAGTCACCACCACCATATTCTGCAGGCACTTGTGTATTCTGTTGATCGGCATAAGCCTTCCAACCAAAGTCAGTCACGACAGGTTTACCGCTTGCATCCATATCCCAGGTTAGACCTTTAGGTCCGTTAGGCACCGCTGTTCCGCTTCCTGCAGAGATCATTGCACCTTCCGGAGTATACATCCAGTTAATAAATTCCATAATTCTAGCAGGTTCTTTAGCTTTTGCACCGATTGCTATAATACCGTTACCACCGTATACATTGAAGCCAGTGGAATACATCAGCTCATCCTTGAACGGAACTAATGCAAAACCTTTACCTTCTGCTGTTCTTTCCGGTGTATTGTAGTTTGCTGCCCCTAGCCACGGGAACCAAGAGAACAACAGACGACCATCCTTGTATTTCGCTACAACATCGTCGAATTTTTGTGTCATAGAATCTGGATCCACCAGACCCATTTGGTTAGCTTCAAAATACAGTTTGAGCGACTTCATATACCAGCTGTCTTCGGATAAGAAGTCATAATATTTCTCTTCGTCTGCTTTAACATATACAGCGGTATCAGGAATTTCGTCATAGCCCATCATGTTGGCGAACTGTTTCGCCAGTGTCATTTTATAGTTGCCGTCCCAGTCAGACCACATCGAGAAAGCATAGGTTTTCTTTCCTTGCTCATTTTTGGGCTCAAGCTCTTGCATTTTTTTCAGCACGGGCAAATAATCTTCAATCTTTGAAATTTCAGGTGCTCCGATTTGTTGATAAAGATCCCATCGCAGGTCTGGCCCCCAAGTCATATCTCTCCCTTCAGAAGGTCCAGATGGATTAGAAGCTACGCTGTTTCCGATGCCAAAAACGGATGATCCACCACCAAAAGCAACCTTTGCTTTCTCAATCGCTTTTGGGAACGTACTCCCAATGTCTTTTCCGTATTTATCCAGAAGTCCGTCTTGTGTCCAGTCTAAAAGAAGCTTTCCTTTGATCGCATTTGGATAATGGTTCTTATCATCACCGAAAATAATGATATCTCCAAGATCACCCGATGCCATCATTGCAGAGATTTTGGTATCTCCACCTGTCAGGTTTGAAGCTACAATGTCCATCTCAATATTGAACTTATCTTTGATGATTTTGGCAAACCACCCGGTTTGTGGACCCGCATAGTTAGCTGTTGTAGAGAATACGGTCAGCTTCAGCGGCTTGGAATGATCAAGTGCTCCGTCATCCGGTGCTGCTGTTTCTTCCGCCGGCGCATTCGTTGCAGCGGAAGTAGGCTTCTCTGTGCTCGTGTTTTTACCCGAGTTAGCCGTATTATTCCCCCCGCCACATGCTGCCAGAACAAAGACCAGGATTACGGATAGCATGACAAGCGATGCTCTTCTTAGTCTCATTGCTTTATACCCTCCCTTTCGTATCTTCACATATAGTTCAGCTCTGCTCCTAGCAGAGGAAAACCCCATTTCGTTACCGATCCGGTAGCTCATTAGCCCTTAACCGCACCGATCATAATCCCTTTGACGAAAAAGCGCTGGAAGAATGGGTAAACGATTAGAATCGGCAATACGACGATCATCGTTACGGTCATCCGTACAGAGGTTGGAGTCTGCATATTCGCTACACTAGCGGCCATATCTGGTGAATTACGAATTAAAGCTGCGAGTGAGCTGGACTCGTTCAAATAACGCCATAACAAGAATTGGAGCGTAAAGTACTTCGTATCTGTCATCAGAAACGCCGTATCAATAAATGAGTTCCACTGATTCACTGCGGAAAAAATCGTAATCGTAGCCAAAATTGGCGTAGTAAGCGGTACAATAATGCTCCAGAACACCCGCATGTAACCAGCACCATCCATAGACGCTGACTCCTCAAGGGATGGAGGAATGGCCTCAACGAAGGTTTTGACCAGAATGATATTGAATGGCGTAATAATCGTAGGCAAAATATAAGCCAGATAATTATTGGTCAGATGCAAATTGTGCATTGTAATATACCAAGGGATCAGACCTGCGCTAAAATACATCGTAACCACGACACTCCGGTACCAAATACTCCGGCCCCACATTTCCTTTTTGGTGAACAAATATCCTAAAAAAGCTGAAGACCCCACAGTAAGCAACGTCCCGACAACCGTTCTATACACGGAGACTGTTGCCGCATGTCCTAGACCACTGATTCTTAGCACCTTACTATAGTTATCAAAATGGATCTGTCTTGGATAAAATTTGATATCCCCCGCTGCGCTAAGATCATTCGAGCTAATCGTATTGATGAACAAATAATAGAATGGGTAGATGCATGACAGGGTGAACAATCCAAAGAGCGTATAGATCATAATCTGGAAGATAAGTTCTCCAGCCGTTAGTTTTTTCTTTCTCAAGTGGGATCACCCCTGACTTAAATGATAGATTCGTCACGCACCATCTTAGACAACGTGTTCGCTGCGAATAGTAGAATTACACTGACAACCGATTTCAACATGCTGACGGCCGTGGCAAAAGGAAAGTTGTTCGCGAAGGCGATGTTGTATACATAAAGATCCAGCACCTCAATAGAATCCTTATTCATCGCATTTTGAAAGGCAAAGTACTGCTCCATCCCGTTATTGACTAGATTACCTATGGAGAGCAGAAGCAGTACAAAAAAGGTTGGAATCAGACCTGGAATGGTGATATGCCAAATTTTGCGGAACCGACTTGCACCATCCACCTCAACAGCTTCGTACAATTCCTGATCAATGCCTGCGATTGCAGCAAGATAGAGAATGGCACCCCAGCCTAACGATTTCCACCAGTACCAAACGATCATCGTGACCCAAATATTTGAGCTGGAGGCTAAGAAGTTATACCCTTCATCTACCACTCCAAGCTGCACTAAAATGTGAGTGATGACACCGTTATCTACAGAGAACAACGAGAATGCCAATGCATATACCAGAATCCAGCTGATAAAGTTTGGAATCGTGGTTAGTGTCTGCACCAACTTGCGATACCAGCCTGACTTAATCTCAGTCAACATAATGGCAAAGATCACTGGAAAGATGGATGTAATTAATCCGAGTGAACTCATGGCAAGCGTGTTCTTCAGCACCCGCAGAACCTCTGCGGTCTGCGTCGGATTAGATACAATCGTCTTGAACCATTTCAAACCAACGTAAGGCGTGTCTGACAACGGTATTCCGGGAATGAAATCATAAAAGGCATAAATCCATCCGCTGATCGGCAGATAATAGAAAATAAAGGTGACAACAAGAAATGGAAAAGCCATGAAGAACAACTTATGTTTGTTCTTCATCTTCCAGCGGGATCGATGAACCGGATCGACGCTGGGAAGCAGTTCGCCAGCAGGTACCCCCATATCGGAATCTCCTATACCCAGATTTTGATTACGTTTTCAGAGTATCAGAATCTTAGCTTCTGGCGAGATAGAGAGCAGAACGTCTTATCAGGGAAACCGTCAGATACTTGTGAACCAAATTCGCAGTACAATCGACCATTTTCTACCTGTTTGTGGGACTAGAGATGGAGGGCATATATGACTTTAGACAAAAAACGACCACCACTTAGGAAGTACCCGAAGTGGTGGTCATTTTTTTATATGTCTATTTTCACTGAAACATAACCAAACGAATATTATCTAGACTACATGTTAATGCCCAGACGCTTGAACATCCCCCTCCGCAGAGGCATCCATCTTCTGACGTCCCATATAGAACGAAGCCAATAACGCTAAAGCTGCAGGAATCACCGCCCAAGCAAAGGTGTTTACTATGGAAGAAGATAACCCAGCTGTAATCTTACTCAGAATTTCAGGTGGAATGAGCGCCCTAGTCTCAGGTGAGAGCAAAGCATGCGGATCTTTAAAATCCATAGCTCCCGCCGGAGCCGCTCCTCCACCATTAGCCGAGAGTAGCTTGGTAAGACTGCCTGAGAAATAGTGACTTTGAATGATACCGAAGGTGGTAATGCCTATGGTCATGCCCATTGAACGAATGAAATTCAGCGTTGCGCTGGCAGAGCCACGTTGCTGTGCCGTCAATCCATGAATAGATGCCGTACTTAGCACTGAGAATGAAGCACCAATCCCTAGCCCAATTAAAATCATATATAAAGTAACAAGCAGTCGTGAAGCCTCCGGCGTGAGTGTCGCTACAAGTCCAGTACCGATCACCAAAAGTGCGAATGTAGGAATCAGCAGGCTGCGGTAACTGGTTTTTGACATCAGAAATCCGCCCATTGTAGCTGTAACCACTGAGCCAACCATCATTGGCAGCAATACAAGTCCTGAATTTGTAGCTGATCCGCCCAATACCCCTTGAATAAAGATCGGAATATACACAGAAGCCACAATAAAGGCTGCACCGCTAAATAGTGCACAGATAATGCTCACCGCGTATAATCTTTTTTTAAACAAAGCAAAGGAAATAATCGGTTCTTTCGCTCTAGTCTCTACAACAAGAAACACTGCTGCAAGGATGGCAAAGGCTGCAAATAAACCAAGAATCATGGAAGAATTCCAAGCATACTCTTTCCCGCCTAGCTCCAGCGCAAACATTAAGCAAATGACTGAACCAAGCAGCGTACCCGCTCCCAACCAGTCAATGGGCTGTTTAGAATGCTCATGCGATTCTTTATAAAAGAATACGACCATCGCAAAAGCCAACAGTCCAAGGGGTAAGTTAATGTAAAATATCCACTGCCAAGCAATATGATCGGTAATATACGCACCCAGTAATGGACCAAATATACTCGACAACCCAAATACTGCTCCGAATGCCCCGCCGAGCTTGCCCCGCGTCTCCAGCGGAACAGCATCGAACATGATGGCAAAAGCGATTGGCACCAGCGCCCCGCCACCAATGCCCTGAATGGCCCGGTACGCAGCTAACTGAGTTATTGTATCAGCCGTTCCACAGAGAGCCGAACCCGCCATGAATACGATAATTCCAAAAATAAAAAACTTCTTACGACCATACATATCAGACAGCTTGCCGAAAATGGGCATACCCGCCATCTCGGCTACGAGATAGGCTGATGTCACCCAGACAAATTTGTCCATTCCGCCAAGCTCCCCAACAATATTACCCATTGCAGTTGCAACGATGGTGCTGTCCATGGAGGCCATAAGAATTCCTAATAGGAGACCTGCGATAACAATACCCAGATTGGGCGATTTGGCAGCACTCATATGTTCCACTCCTCTTTTTCTCAAAAAATAACTATAATATTGTCTTTATATCTTCACTTGATGCTTCACTGTTGCGTGCTTATGAACTTCTAGTGTATCGCGGAATTCCACCGTTTCTATTTCACAATCCGGACCAATGATTACACGTTCTCCCCTCACCATACTAGCCTTTGTATTGACCAGATCAATAGCATCGCCTTCGATTAGCCCCGCTTCAAACAGTATTTTCGAAGTTGGCTTCATCATATGCAGCAGTCTCCCCGTTTTACTCTTCTTAATGGTTAAGATACTGCCCCCAACCTCCTTCGCACTACTTGGACCAAACAATTTAATCTCCAAATGCTCAGCGCTAAGTAATCCAGCTACGCTTAAGGCACCGGAAATTTGCAATTTTTCCCCTTCACAATCACCCTTCACATCCAAATTTCCGTAGAGATGAAGCTCATCGATTTTTACGGAGGCTGCTTTTATTTCACCCTGTCCACGTAAGGAATCCCCTTCAAGATTACCCTCGAGTGCAATTTCGCCAGTGATTTTCATTTGCTTCATATGCAGATTTCCAGCTATATTTGCATTTCCAGTCAGATTCATCTTTTCGCAATTCACATCTCCAGCGAATTTGCATTCTCCAGTGATCTTAACATCTTTAAAAGAACCACCGGCTGAAGATGTTGTTCCAATTATTTTCAGATTATCATTCACAGGGCCTTCTCCACCTTTCCAACCTTAGCCTCTGGATGCACTGTAATTTGTTCGCGATACTCTACCCGTCCGAGTGTACAGCCTGGGCCAATAATGACAATATTTCCTCTGATGATATCCGCAGTTGTATATTCTACATCTATAAAATCTCCCTCGATTGTTCGAGCACATAGCTCAGGCCGAAGTTTAGGGATGATTCCGCTAAACATCTTACTCCAAAACCCATTATTCACTTGCCGTATCACGAGGCTTTCCACACCAATTTCATTAGCCTTCCCTTGACTCTGCAGTTTGAAATCCACATGACCGGCACTTAGTAAACCACCAACACTAAAGCTACCTTCACCTACAAAATCCTCAAGTTCACAATCCCCTTTGACACTCACCATTCCGTTAAGGGTACAGCTTTCACCTCGAAAACTCTTACCTACATTAAGAACCCCATCCACCTTTAGGGTGCCAAAACGCATATTACCCATCACTTTGATGACCCCGTTGCATTCTGCTTCTTCTGCTGCGAGATCATCATTCAAATTCATATGCCCATTTCCTTTAAACATTCGCGCCACAATCGGTCCGACTACTTTACCTACACCATCCATGTTTACGTTGTTGTAAGTACCTCCGGCCCCACCACTAACCCCGTTTATTATCAAATCAGGCAGCTGATGTTTGTCCATTACTCTTCCTCCTATTCAACAAGCTTGTAGGCAAGCTTACCTTTCAATTGTTCGATCAAATCTGAATATGTCATTTTACTGACTAATCTAACCCCTTCATCAAACCATAACTCCGCAGGTGCTTGTGCCAGAATGAAGGATGAAACCCCCATTTTCCGGACAAAAAACAACTCCCAGCTTCCACTCTCGAGCCTTGAAACTTTCTCCTGCAAAGTGCGAAACAGAAGCTCCGCCTCCTCCATACTCATTTCCCCAGCACTAAGCAGGCGGTCTACGGCGAATAAATGAACGAGCTCCTCAAAAGTATATTTACTTTCATCACCGAGACTTTCTCCAAATTTCCTCAGCGTTGTTGTCGAAACAATGTTACGTTCTATAATTTCCTTAGCAGTTACACTCACCTTCTCAAAGGATGCCTTATCCGATAGCTTATCAGCCATTTCATCCAAAGAAAGCCCATCTTTCATATTCACAATGTTGTGAATTCGCGACAAGATCATCTCTTTAGGAAAAAAAGTCTCTTGTCCAGTAAAGGTAGATTTGCGAATAAACCATTCCTCGGGGATTAACTGCTTCCTTTTCCAGCGATACAATTGCCCATATGAAATACCGGTTAAATCCAGCAGTTGCTTCTTCGAAATCAAATCATCTTCCATTTCGATCACTCCTCGAAAACATCGTAACATAACACTGTTACGTTGTAAATAAAACACTCCCCCTTAAATCTCCTACTGAAACAAATCATTGCATTAAAGTTTCCCTCCAAGATTTTACGGCATAAAAAAAGAGCGTACCTCCGTCTAGAGGAGGATCTTCGCTCTTTTACCCGCACTGTATTCTTTGATTTAAGCTAGGCTGTTGCTTCACTCTTCATTTAAAACAAAGAAAAGAAAGCCCTCCCGAGCCAATACTATGGCATCTGGGACAGCCTTCTTTATTTTACTTGCTCTATCTACGAATTTTATTGTTCAAGTCTTTCATAATCTCACTACTGAACAAAAGTATAATGAGCTGAATCATATTGTGGGCCGGATTTCTCGTAAGTGAACCAGTACTCAATGCTGCTGCCAGCACTTAACCCACTCACAGTCTGTTTCCATGTACCTGAGCTGTTGGTCATCCGGTAATTAAGCTGTGGCCCCCCGTTAACCTTATAATGCACATCTACATAAAGAGCACTGGTTACAGGTGTAATATAAATGCTCGCTTCTGTTGAAGAAAGTCTCGTTACCCCTGCTGTAAAGTCAGCCGTCACATGATCACCGCCTCCGCTGCCTCCAGTGGGATTAGTAGTAACTGTTGCGGTATTACTAGCGGATGATAAATTACCTGCTGCGTCCGTAGCTTTTACTGTAAACGTATAGGCTGTGCTCGGAGTAAGTCCACTAACAGTTGCTGTAGTTCCCGCCACAGAGGCTACCTGCTGTGTTCCGCGATAAACGAGATATCCCGTTACACCAACATTATCAGTTGAAGCAAACCAGCTCAGGTTAACTGCTGTATCCGTCTTGCTGGTTACTGTCAGATTAGCAGGTGTAGTAGGTGCTATCGTGTCTCCAGTATTACCACCACCCGTCAAGTATTGCCCGGTGAATGGGTTAAATCGATGCAGGGATAGAATTAACCAACCCGTGCTGGACACGCAGTTTTGCTGCGCCATCACCCAATAGCTGTTGCTGGTCCCTTTCAGTGAGTACGGGATTCCCCCAAGCGAAGCGCCGCTTGTGCCTTGTTTTTTAATAATTTCAGTGTTAATGGCATCCGCTTTGGATACATTGCCTTGCATAAAGTAGGCGAGCGACATGAATGCGCTTCCTTCAAACCATACATCAGCACCCGTGTTACCGATTTGATTCCCGTTATCGTCATATGCGGGTAAAACTTCATCCGTCCAGTCAAAATCATAGCCGGTCAGCGTATTCCCAGCATCATTGTAAGTAAGCGTCTGCTTGTAACGCGGATTTGCAAGGGTCCCCGGGGTGCCGGAGGCATTTTCAACATAGGCTAAGCTTGCTCCATAGTTATGCGTTCCAGATACTCCTAAAGCCAGTACTCCCCATGGATTCACATCTAAAGGAATTTTAGGATCAATCAGATTCGTATCGTTTTTCCAGCCTCCCTTGAAGCGTTTGACACTGTCATCCCACACATAATTATCCAGGAAGGTTTTGACTCCAGTAGCTGCGCTATTGTATGTGGCAGCCTTTGAGGAATCCACTGAAGCATAATACTGTAGCACCCGGTAAATATCGATATTGTGCTCGGTTGAGCTCCAAGGCTCATCGGAGTTACTCCAAGCACTCCATCCTCCTGCGATACTGCCATTTGCTTTTTTATACTGTAAGCTCCAATCGAGCGCTTTGAGCGCCATCGGACGATATCGCGTGTCATTATATTGCTTTTCATAAGCCATAGCTGCCATTGCCATCCATACAACCGGCCCCACATGTTTACGAATTTCTTCTCCGAAGCCATTGTTATACCAATAAGAATTCAGCCAGAAACCTGAAGGGTCCTGAATGTCTCGCATTTTGTTCAACACTTGCTCTGCCCGTGTCCGTTCACCTTTTACAATAAAGGCAATAGCTGCAACAGCTTGATCATACGTATATACAATCTGTTTGGGGTTGTTAGGTCCCCAGAAATCCTCAAAGCTATCTACCAAGCCTTCAAAAGCATATCCCACCGTTGCATCCTGCTGGGCCTTCAGCCAAACTAAAGCACGATTTGAAGCATCACTTGTGGCATCTGCACTCGCTTTTCCACCAAAAGGTAGAGCTACCCCAAGCACCAACAGACTTGTCATTAAGATCGAAAACAGCTTCCTCATCTTCATAACTTTCCTCCTCATAATCATGATGAACTGGGTAATGAGAGATCTTTGAAGCATAATACTAAAGCGTTTTCAAACAGCGACAACAGGAACTTTTGAATTCTTTACCATGGTAATTGTCCTCATTTTCAGCCTTCGCGGCCTATTCGTCAACGATTTTCTGTAAAATTTTAACTAAATGAGGCGAAACAACCATAAATCCCATTTAAGAAACTATACGAAAGACCGCACTTATTTTATTAATTCGTGTTTACGAAGACAAAACAAAAAGAGCAGAAAGCTCCTATGGTAGGAATCTATCTGCTCTTTATGATTTATTCACTATTCTATTCAGCTTTATCTTCACCAGAAGCTTCGACTGCAGCTGGTTCAGCAGCATCTTCATCGGTTGGTTCTTGAGCAGCTGGAGGCGCAATTCGGACAATCAAAGTGTCCTCAGGCGTCAATACTTCCCAGCCTTCATGCTTCGGAAGATCAGACACCAGCAATTGATCACCAATATCTAGTCCACTGAGATCCACCTCAAAGGATGCCGTTAATTTATCTGGAAGTGTGCGAATATCCAGCTCATGCAATTCAATTTGCTGCACGCCGCCACTCTTCACACCTACTGGATCACCTGTAAAGTGGAATGCCACTTTTGTATCCAATTTAGCCTTCATATCAATTTGTTGAAAATCAATATGCAGCAGTTGTTTGGATACTGGCTGGCGCTGGATTTCTTGGATGACAACGTTCTTTTTACCCGAGTCTGGTAATTCCAAGGTTAATACTGCCCGAGGGTTATTAGCCAAAATCCCGGTAATTGTCTTAGCATCCGCTGTAAAGGACTGGCTATCTGAACCTGCACCGTACACGACTACCGGTACAAAGCCTTTTCTGCGCTGTGAAGAAGTCGAGCCGGATCTTTCTGTCAAACGTACTGTTGTATTCACGATGATTCCTCCTAAGTAGGGATTTTATACTAGACCGATTAGATATGTACGTCTAACCTAACCACTCTCTATTACCCCATTAACCTGGCTTCGAAACCCTCTAAGACTTTTTGTGCTCAGGCAAAAATAAGGTCAAATTGTATTATTATACAATTCAACATTAATTATTCAAGACTTAGGAGCGAATCGTCATTATATCTTTGACAGCTATCAGACCAAATGACAAGCTACAAAGTGGTTATTGCCAGCATCCCGGAATTCCGGAATTTCAGATCTGCAAACCTCTTGAGCATAGGGACACCGTGTATGGAATTTACAGCCAGAAGGAGGGTTCACCGGACTTGGAATATCCCCCTTAAGGACAATTCTTTCCCTTTTCAGCTTGGGAATAGGTATTGGAACAGCTGATAGCAATGCCTTGGTATACGGGTGAAGCGGATTCTTAAATAATTCATCTCTAGAAGCCGTCTCCATCATAGATCCCAGATACATAACACCGATTCTTGAACATAAATGCTCAACCACACTCAAATCATGGGAGATAAACAAATAGGTGAGCCCACGGCTCTGCTGCAGCTTACTAAATAAATTAATAATCTGTGCTTGGATGGACACATCCAAGGCCGAGACTGGCTCGTCTGCAATGATTAGCTCAGGATTCAGCACAAGCGCACGCGCGATTCCGATCCGTTGTCGCTGTCCTCCTGAGAATTCATGCGGAAAGCGATCAATATGATAAGAGGATAAACCACATGCCTCAAGCGCCTCAAGCACCCGATCACGAACCTCTGATTTTGAGCATAAGCCATGATCCAGTAAAGCTTCTCCGATAGCATCTCCTATGCGGACCCGAGGGTTAAGTGAGCTATACGGGTCTTGAAAGATTAGCTGCATTTGGGGTCTGATATTTCGCAATTCAGCGGGAGACAAAGAATGAATGTCTATCCCTTTGAATTTGATCTCGCCTGCCGTTTTATCCGTTAGCCGTAAAATCGTCCGTCCGACCGTACTCTTTCCGCTCCCGGATTCTCCTACAAGCCCAAACGTCTCCCCTGGCTGAAGCGTGATGCTAATATCATCAACAGCCTTTACATGCCCAACCGTCCGGTTAAGCAATCCCTTAGTGACAGGGAAATATTTCTTCAGATGATTGACCTCAAGCAGTGCCTCAGGCATGAACAACCGCCTCCTCATACAACCAGCAAGCTACCTTTTGTCTGCTGGCCACTTCTTTAAGCTGGGGCTGCTGGCTGACACATACAGGCATGCAATGCTCACAGCGGTCATGAAAATAACAAGAGGGTACCAGCTCTAGCGGATTTGGCACTTGACCTGGTATGGAATACAGCTCATCCTGCCGCTGATTGATAACTGGCTTCGATTTGAGCAGCCCTTTCGTATAAGGGTGTTTGGGATTGTTGAACAATTCAACAACCTCCCCCTCCTCCACAATCTTTCCGGAGTACATAACAATCACGTAATCAGCCATCTCCGCGACTACACCCAGATCATGGGTGATTAATAGAATAGACATGCCGGAGTTGTCTTTAATTTCACGAAGCATATCCAGAATTTGTGCTTGAATCGTTACATCCAGCGCCGTTGTCGGTTCATCTGCAATCAATAACTTTGGACTGCATGCGATAGCAATAGCGATCATTATCCGCTGCAGCATCCCTCCACTTAATTCATGTGGATAACTATCAGCAATTTGCTCAGGTCGTGATATGCCTACCTGTTTTATTAGTTCAATCGCCCGGATACGCGCCTGCTTCTTATTCATCTTCAAATGCACGATCAACGGCTCCATAATTTGTTCACCGATCTTGATTACAGGATTAAGAGAGGACATGGGCTCCTGGAATATCATCGCGATCTCGTTGCCACGGATGGCTCGCAGTGTGTTTTTGTCCATTTGCAACAAATCTTCACCCTGAAAATCAATTTTGCCATGGGTTACCTTGCCCCCTGGCTCTTCAACAAGACCCATGATGGACATCGCAGTTACACTTTTGCCGCAGCCCGATTCTCCGACGATACAGACCGTCTCTCCTTCACGGACACGGAAGCTTACATCATCAACGGCTTTCACTTTTCCTTCTTCCGTGAAGAAGTATGTACTTAGACCGTCTATATTCATTAAATCACTCATGTGAGGGTCACCTACCTCTTCTGTTTAGGATCAAGTACGTCCCGGAGTCCGTCACCAAAAATATTGATCGCGATTACTGTCGCGAAGATGGATAGCCCAGGTGGAATCCACAGCCACGGCCGATCCTTGAAGTCGATCATATTATTCGCTGCGTCAATCATATTGCCCCAGGTTGGCGTTGGCGGCATAACACCTAGCCCAAAAAAGCTAAGAACCGATTCACTCAGAATAGCGCCACCGATGTTGAGCGTTGCCATAACGATCAGTAGCGGGATAATGTTCGGCAGCAAATGGTTAAATAATTTACGCCGATCCCGAAGGCCTAATACTACAGCTGCTTGCATAAACTCACGTTCTCGCAGACTAAGCATTTGCCCCCGTACCATACGCGCCATACCTGGCCAGCTCACAATGCTGAGCATAAGCATAACGATATACATCCGGTAGTCCGTTGGAATCTTCCACTCTGATAATAATGCTCCAAAAATAAAAAGCAGCGGCAAACTCGGAACCGTCAATAAAAGATCCGCAATCCGCATTATGATTTGATCGGCGATTCCGCGGTAATACCCAGCTATGGCTCCCAAAAGAGCCCCGATAAACACTGAAAGAACCATTGATGCCAGTCCTACTGTTAGTGAAATGCGTCCTGCCTGCATCACCCGGGTCAAAATATCTCTGCCCAGCGCGTCAGTGCCAAGCCAATGCTTCATATCAGGGGCCTTGTTCATCAGTGCCATATTTATTTTGTTATCCGTATAGGGTGAGAACAGCGGGCCAATAAAACAAAGCGCAAACATAAAGATCACTACCACAAACCCGGATACCGCCAGCTTGTTCTTCAGCAACCTCCGAAGGGATTGCCGGAATAAAGAGGATTTTCCTTTGGTGGTCTGGGGTTTCGAGATACCCGCTACATTACTTTGAACTGCCACGTCAGCTTCCTCCTCTCTATAGCCGAACTCTAGGATCGGCAATCCGGTACAAAACATCCGAAAGCAACGTTCCTATGACGGTAAGTATGGCAATAAACATCGTAAAGCCCATCAGCAAAGGATAATCCCTAAGTCCGAAGGACTGCATATACAGCTGGCCAATCCCAGGCCAATTGAATATTTTTTCTATAATAAGTGATCCGCCAAATAGTGCTGGAAGCTCGAAACCAACCAGAGTAATCGCAGGCAATAAAGCATTTCGCAGAGCATGTGTAAAGAGCACCTTTCGCTCCCTTAGGCCTTTAGCACGGGCGGTGCGGATATAATCCTGTTTTAAGACATCGATCATATTACTGCGGAAATAACGGGTGAGTGAGCCCAATCCAAGGAGGGTCATAACAACAACCGGAAGGGTCATATGCGTTACAATCTCCTTAAAATACGCCAGACCCGTAGCATTACTACCTGTCGTGATTATTCCACCCGGAGGGAGCCACTTGAGATCGACGGCCAGGATTTTGATCAGGAATAAGCCTATAAAAAATGACGGCAGTGACATTGCTGCGAATATAGCGATCATCACGAGAGTATCGAACCATGAATATTGCTTATAGGCTGAAATCACACCAATAATAACTGCAATCACCCACGTCAGAAACGTGGAAACGGCAGCCAGTAGAAAGGAATTCCAAATATAATCATTAAAAAGCTGCAGCACAGGCTTTTGTTGGGCTAAGGAATACCCGAAATCGCCATGCAGCGCATTCTTCATCCAGATTCCATACCGCTCAAGCATCGGCTTGTTCAAGCCGTAGATCTCACGCAGCTCAGCTTTACGTTCTGCAGTCAATTTGATATTTCCAGTTATGAAATCGCCGGGGGTTGATGCATACAGGCAGAAGATCAATAATGATGCCGCAAATAAGATAATGACCATGTACAACAGTCTTTTCGATAAATAAGCGCTCATGACAGACTCCTTATGATTTGTCCCCTGCTCATCAGAGCAGGGGACACTGTTTTATTTATTTCAGGCTCCAAGTTGGCAGACTGCCAGCAAGACCGATGAACGGGCTGACCGATAGATTCTCAATACGTCCGTTATAGGCGTATACAGTCTTTTTGTAACTTGTGAAAATAATAGGCAGTTCATCATTGAAGAGCTGATACAGCTCTTTGTACACCGCTTTGCGTGCTTCAATATCAGTAGTAGCTAAGGCTTTATTGTATAGCTCCAGGAATTTCGGATTGTCATAATCCGTGATTTCTCCATCGAAGAATTGCATAAACCCGTCAGCCGGATCAGTTAACATACTTGTGGAGAAGGATACAAGATCGTAGTCCCCGCCTTCTACCTTAGATACCAAAGAGTTAAAGTCTGCAAAAACCTCAGGCTGGAAATCGATACCCAGTGCTTCAAAATTCTCTTTAGCTACAGCAATGAAAATATCTGTATTTTTGCTCTTAGAGCCGAGGTAGTGAATGGTAAGCGGTTTGCCATCTTTTTCACGGATACCACCCGCGCCTACTGTCCAGCCTGCTTCATCCAGCAATTGTTTTGCTTTTTCCGGATCATATTTGTAAGGATTAATGCCTTCCTCCGTGTAAGACCAAGAGATAGGGGATGCCGGGATGTTGGCAATTGAGCCTGCACCTTGCGCTGCATCTACATAAATACTCTGACGATCCAGACCGTACACAATGGCTTGACGTACAAGCTTATCCTTGAGCTGTTCATGCTTCAGATTGACTTGCAAATAACCATAGGTGCTTGGAGTGTAAGGAATAATATTCACAAAACCGAGCGCTTTCAGCTTCTCGATATTCTCGTCTGTCGCACTAAAAGAAGCGTAGTCTACCTCACCTGTTTCTACGAACTGCCATACATCGCCTTCCGTAGTTTTATAAATGAAATGTTCCGTTTTTGGTTTACCTTTGAAATAATTCTCATTCGCCACAAAACGTACTTCTTGCCCCGGAATAAATTTCTCCAGCTTGTAAGGTCCATCTCCAAGTGGCTTCTCATGCAGCTTCTTGATGTATTCAAGATCTCCAAATTTATAGTCCTTGCCATAGTAAGCTTTCGACAGAACATTCGAGCCGAGCTGTACCAGCGCTGTTGCGTTTGGTTGCTCAAGCGTCACTGAGATCGTCTGTGGATCAATCACTTTAATCCCTTCTATCGCTGTAGAAGTACCTTCTTTATAGGCTTTGCCGCCTTTAACATTTAGTGATGGGAGCTGTGAGCTACCGTCATACGATTTGTCGTATTGGATCGTCCAAGTAAACGCTACGTCATCCGCTGTCAATGGTGAACCGTCGCTGAATTTTAGATCTTTTCTCAAGTGGAACGTATATGTAAGCTGATCATCCGAAACATCCCAGCTCTCTGCAAGCTCCGGTGTTGGAACGCCTTTATCGTCTACAGTTACGAGAGAAGCGTATAGCAGTGAAGATACATTGCCATCATAACCACTTTGCTGAAAATACGGAGTAAAAGCTCCGCTTGGGTCCGTTAACCCTACGATAATGGTGTCTGTACGTTTCTGTGCAACTGCTGGAAGTTTGGACAAATCGGTTGCGGTAAAAGGCTCGCTTAGCGCACCCGCAGGAACAGTCTCTGGTGTAGTTGTTGCTTCCACATTGGTTGAATTGGACCCTGCAGCCGCATTGTTCGCGGACGAGGATTCGTTATTACTGTTGTTAGCGCAAGCAGAAAGTAACAGTGAACCCGTAAGCAGTAATGAAGTGATTACAATCGCATTTTTTCTCATGTACCTATCTCCCTTTTCTCTCTAATAGAATAATAACTATAATTCCTACCTGTTAAGTATGAATAACTTCTGATGTTCATTATAGAAAGGTTTTCGAGTTCTGTAAAGAGAGAACTTTAAAAAAATTCTCTATAAACAGAATCACAAGAAAATTAAGACACATAAAAAAAGCCAAAACCCTCTCTGTATAAGAGAATTCTGACTTTTAGATCGTTATATTTTTTTGTGAAATGATTATTTCAAATAATCGAATAGCTGCTCATTCATCCGATGAATGCCTTCCAGGCGTAGACTATATCCGGTGACATTCTCCCCTTCAATATAGGCATGAAGCAAACCCGCACAACGAAGATTAAAAATATGATCGTGAACAATTCCCTTCGAGATCCCCGCATGCTTAACAATTTCGGTGAATGTTTTGCGACCACCGCTAAGAGCATGGAGAATTTTCAGGCGGCTTTTTTCACCCAGACTACGAATGGCTCTATACATAAAAGGTGAAATTTCCTCGTTCTCCATCGAAATCCAGGCCGCATAATGACAGATTGTTAATTCACCGTAGCAATAGATAATATTAGCAGGCTGAAAATGATACTGTGGAATTAATACAAGCTTCTTAAGCCCATCCGTAGGCATGAAATAGAATCCGTTGGTCGTTTTGTTCACAAAATCAGCAGTATCCAGTTCATTAAGCTCCATGTTCTTCAAATCCGTATGCTGCTGTAATTTGCTTAGAATCGCAGGATTGCATTGACTAAAGTACTGGCGGTTCCATTCGGAGAGTAAAAATACTACGCGATTACGGTAATCCTCCATATGGCTTGGAAATACCATTACATATTTTGATAAGGTCTCATATAACTCGCCAACTGTTAACCCTTCAATCCAGTTCAGCACACTGTCTACATCATCCTTGAATGGACAACAGTAAATGAGCAGATTCAACATTTTCCATTCATTGTTTAGTTCGGTTTCCTTCAGACGGGATAATAGTTCCTCACTTAGGGTGCTTTCAATTTCAGTAACCCACGCTACCCCTAGGTCAATCTTCTTATAGGATTTTTTGCAGAGATAAGTATGTAAGCTATTCAATAACTCATAAATCGATCCAAATTCAACCTCAACTTTGTATTCCACAATGATTCCTCCTGCTAGCGGTTCTTTTCAGTAGTGAGATATTCTCTTAATCTTATTGTATTATCCTGAGAATACGCAAGCTACTTTATAAACGGGAGTGTATAAAAATTCATTGACTGCTGCTTGACTACTGTTTGAATGCAGAATTTATTTGCATCTCTCTTTGATTTTGAGATTGCGAGAGTCTAAGCAAGGGAATTGCTACTCATATGCAGCAGGACATTAAAGTGCGATTTCAACGGTGAACACGTCCCCGTACGAAGTTGCTATCGGGCATAGTGGGCCTTATAAGCAGTATTCCCCCCAATTTGGGGTTCTATCAGACTCCATAGGCGCTATTGGCATAGAAATCGCCTAATTTATGCTTTTTCCTAAGGAATAGCTGCAATGGAGTCCGAAACTTTACTCAAACGGCTAAAAATTTGCTAATAACGTCATCTGAGTCCGAAAGCTCCAGTGGATGATTATGATAACAGGAGTTTTTGGCACGCTGAGGTCTCAAGAATTCCCATGAGTCCGGCTGTCCTGGATATTCCTGCGTTAGAGTGCCAGGAATGTCTGGGCCGGCTTGCGTATCCAGCACACTAGGTTGTCCAGAAATTCTACCCCTTCCACCTTCTCGGCTCGCCAAAAGTCACCCATCACGTCTGCCTCCTATCCCCATTCCGCAAAGCCAAACTCCTTGCAGAACAAACATTACAAAGCAACTGCCTTTAGTAACATGAGCGCATCATTCACACCAATAATCCTAACTTCCTCGATAAATCCATCTATGGAACGCCATCAAACGTCCAGGGCGAGCAATCATTCTGCTTCGTTCCTCGCTTTTTGCAAATCGTGGTAGTAAAATATAGGCAATAACAATTTAGGAGTGAAGCCATAAGATGCAAATTCAAACTGGAACAGGACGTTTTTTTGTTGCGAATGACGGTAAGGACCTTGCCGAGATCACATACAGTTTGGATAAAGATGCTGGGGAATTGGTCATTGACCACACTCGTGTCTCTGAGGAACTGCGCGGTCAAGGTACCGGTGAAGAACTTGTACGGGCTGTTGTAGATAAGGCTCGAAATGAAAATTTGAAAATTGTTCCTGTGTGCTCCTATGCAGCTCATCAATTTGAGAAGCATCCGGAGTATAAGGACGTGCTGAGCGGGAACACAGGCGAGCGAGACTGATCTCCGTTCCCGTTTCCGTGAAGCTTTATTGACCTATTCGAACTAATACACTTAGTTCAAATACACTTTAGGAGGAAACGGGTTTGACTACTACTGATACTTTGAGAAATATAGAAGAATTACAAGAACGCTGTGAGCAATATGATGGAATTTCACTGAAATTGAATTGGGATATGCTTCGCCAGCCATCAAGCGTAGGAGATACGGAATGGCTCGTGACATATGAAGATGATTTACTCGTCGGCTTCTTAGGACTTTATGGATTCGGAAGCGATATGGAGGTCTGTGGCATGGTTCGACCAGGCTACCGCCGACGGGGCATCTTCACCTCACTGTGGAACCGAGCGCAAACTATTATCAAACGGGGCAATGTTGCTACCCTACTTCTAAACGCTCCTGCTGCCTCATCATCTGGTGTAGCATTCCTTCAAACGCTACCACTAGAGTTTAATCACGCGGAATACCAAATGAAATGGGGCGAAAATTCGGTTGCTTCTTCTGAAGCAAGCTCAGCCACAGGGACTGTGATCTTACGCCCTGCTCGTGAAGACGAAGCCCCAATTCTCGTTGAGCTGGATTGTGGAGGCTTTGACATAAAGACTGAAGATGCTGCCGAACTCTATGACCTGCAGAAACAGGAAGGCCTGCAAGAACATATTATGATCGAAATGGACGGACAACCTGTTGGTAAAATGCGGCTGTGGACCGAAGATAATGAAACCTGGATTTATGGATTTACTGTCAGCAAGAAGCTACGGGGGCTAGGCATTGGACGAAGTGCACTTCTTCAAACGATCGAACGAGAACGTAAAAACTATAATGGAATTAATCTCGAGGTCGCTCTAGATAATCCCAATGCGCTTAAGCTATATGAAAGCTGTGGCTTTATCATTCAGAATAAACAGGATTATTACCGTTATATCGGCTAATCCATAGAATTAAAGCCTCCTGTCTAATGGGCGTTCTCGCCTGTAGAGCAGGAGGCCTTATTTTATTATTAGGAGTAATCACATGAGCCCAAAGCCTCCAACATTAGCTTCGCCTCTATCATTTCTACGGTCGCTACAGTTTAATGAGCCATCAGCGTGCACTTCCTGCTCCAGAAATACAGATAACAATCGAACATAATCCAAAGACTCCTTATACGGGACTGCATTTCCCTTGTAAGAGTATTTACGACCCTCTAGCAAGGAGTAGATTTCCACGGTCTCCGCAGGTTCACCGTAAGCCGCATAACAAAAGACGTTAGTCATATGCAAAAAGCCCGCAATAGTATCCTCATTGCCATTCACCATAAATTTCTGAATGTTTAGGCTTCGACCATTCTGAGTAGAATTCCAAGCTAATTGAGTAATCATCGAAAGCTCCAAGCTCAGCTCCGGGACTGGCACATACCACTGCTCGTATAGCATTACCGGAATTTCCAGTAAATGATTGGTCGAAACGATACGCATTAGTTCATCCGCTATACTCGTCTTGATATCCCAATATTGCAGTAATGAAGGAAAAGCATCCCCCCTAGGTGGCCAACGACGCTCTAACAGAAATTGTATCGGTGTCTCCCTTCGAACTTCAGGCAGCAAACTATAAAAGTCGTTAAGTGTATGCCCTACAGCATATTGAACCTGCTGGCGCCAGCGTGGGAGCCCGGTCGCTGGAGCTCCGCTTGATAAATTCTCGGCCCCTCCAAGCATAATGTGCTCCACTCGATAATCATGCAGTCGTTTATATGGAGGCGTATGTAAATTCACTTGTTTCTTCATCCAACTTCCCGCTGGCCCGCCCATCCTATGATGCCACCATACAAGCTTCGATAAATTGACGACCGAATTGACGGCAAGCTTCTTTTTCAGCAGCGTTCGGGCCATATTCAATCTTAAGACTATCCTGTAATATCACAGCTCCACGTTCCTTTAACTTCTCCACGAATAAGTCCACGGCTCCACAATAAATCGCGTAACCTGTGTCTCCACTGCCAAAAACTGCTGATTTCATAGCGGTCAAATCAAGCTCATCCATCTCCTCATAGAAATCAAGAGCTTCATCAGGTAGCTCACCATCTCCCCAAGTGTATGCTCCTAACAGAACGCCTTCATATGAATTTATCTCAACCGCGTTACATTCAGTGACCGATTTCAAAACGGCTTCACCGCCTGCTTGGCGTATTCCCTCTACAATCAATTCAGCCATTTCCTCAGTGTTTCCAGTTAGACTGGCGTATGCCACTAGCACTTTAGTCATCTTTCTGTTCCTCCCATTACTAAACATAAAATTTAAATGATGTGTGCTTCACCCTCATTCTATTTGATAATGATTATCATTGTCAAATGAATAAAATAAAAAAAACGCAAACTCCCGTTTATTCACACGGTTGATGTTTGCGTTCAATCCCTTTTTTGTTCAAAATTATTTAGTATGCTCCTTCGAGCAAGGTAATGTGATTACCATCTGGATCGCGGAAATTCATTTCTTTCCCGCCATACGCCATCGTAACCGGTGGCTGACAATCCAGTCCCTTAGCCTTTAACTGCTCGTACGTCTCATCGAGATTATCGCAGCTGAATACTAAATTAACAAAGCCAGTCGTGAGCTTTTCCCATTTCGTCTCATCCCAAATGATGATTCCAGGCTGCTTCTTGTCGAATCCAATCTTTGCGCCATCAAAATTGCCGTAGCCTTCGAACGGAATTGGAATCCCTAGCACCTCCGAATAAAATGCAGCCAACGCAGCAGTATCCTTAGTGTAGATGTTAGTACCTTCAAAAGACGAAATCATAATTTGTCCCCTTTCATTCTCATCATCATAGTGCCCATTTCTTACTTGAGTTTAACAAGGCTAGCACCCTTTGTATTGCAAAATTGCGACATTTATCTGCCCGCATAGACTAAAGCCTCAAGTGGTGTTCTTCCTGCATATTTCTTGAAACTGTTTATAAAATGAGGCTGGTGGCTGAATCCATACGTAAAAATAAGATCCTGCATATTCTTCGTCTGCACAGGCAGTTGATACATTTCCCGCCATACATTCTGAAATCGCACAAGGTCAGCTGTTTTTTTAGGTGATACACCTATGTATTCTTGAAAAAGTCTTTCGAGTTGGCGTCGGCTTAGATTAGAGCTGGTTTCCAAATCCTCAGCTGTTACCACACCCTTTTGTTTAATTAGGGTATAAATTGCATTCATCATCCGATCATTAGTCCGTCCACCACGCTCAAGACGCTGAAAAAGATAAGCCTCAGCTGCCACTATCCTATCATTCATAGAATTTGCTTGTTCCAGCAGAAGTCCTAGCTCTTTTTTAAAAGTACAAAAGTATTGGTCCACATCTACAAATGCATTCAGGACATCCCGCAGATGGTCATCTGCAAAAAAATGAACGGCCCAGAAATGAAATCGGATACCAAAGGTTGAGATCATACCTTCCCCTCTGTCTGAAGGGACTTCAAAAGGAGCATCATTGATGCCGGAAAAAACGGTAGTTGTTAAGCCTGTCAACTCATTCAGATTCCAAATAATGTCCATGCATGTATCTGGAATAATTGTTTCCATTCGAGGTTCGTAACCAGATGCCTTGTCCACTACGTGAACGGATGCCTCTGTAGGAATACGCGGTGTAACAGCCCCCCAGAAACAGCGAATATATGGCTGCAAAGCTTGACTGGGTAGAAATTCACTAGTTTGTGCTGGATTTGCAGTTATCGGGAAATATAGAGGCGCAAGATTGAACATAAGCTGCTATTCTCCGATCATAAATATTGTAAAGACTCTGATATCTGATCATACACAATCATTGCTTGATCTACCAGAATAATAGCTGTGAGCATGGAAATATTATACACATAATCTTCATTGGATAAAATAAGTAGAGTGTTGAGCTTGTGCGTATTTTGTTTGTAGCTATATGGTGAAATGATGTACAATAAAGGCTAAATGAATTTTTGAAGGATGGATTAAAAAATGTATATAGCTAGCGACTGGAAAGACTATGAAGTAATTGACACTGGCGGTGGAGAGAAGCTTGAACGTTGGGGTGACATTATCCTGCGCCGTCCGGATCCACAAATTATTTGGCCACTCTCCAATGAGACAGCGAAATGGCGTGATGTACACGGTCATTATCACCGTTCCTCAGCCGGTGGTGGACAATGGGAAATGAAAAAAACAATTCCGGATGATTGGAAAATTAGTTACGGAAAATTAAAATTCCATTTACGTCCTACAAATTTTAAGCATACAGGGTTATTCCCTGAACAAGCGGCCAACTGGAGCTGGATGATGGACAAGATTGCGGCTGCTAACCGTCCGATCTCAGTACTGAATCTATTTGCTTACACTGGTGGAGCTACTGTAGCCGCCGCAAGTGCCGGCGCTTCTGTTGTTCACGTGGATGCAGCCAAAGGAATGGTGCAATGGGCAAAAGAAAATGTCCAGCTGTCCGGTCTGGGCGAGCGTCCAGTTCGCTACATCACGGATGACGTATTCAAATTCGTACAACGTGAACAACGTCGTGGTAGTAAGTATGATGCGATTATAATGGACCCGCCTTCCTATGGAAGAGGACCTGGCGGAGAAATGTGGAAGCTGGAATCCAGCTTATATCCTTTCCTTGAGAGCTGTATGCAAATAATGAGCGACAAACCTTTGTTTATGCTAATCAATTCATACACCACTGGGATTTCTCCAACTGTCCTACGTAATATGTTGTCGATGACCATGGGTAAACGTTATGGCGGGAAGCTCACCTCCGGTGAAATCGGTCTTCCGATCACTTCCTCCGGCATGAACCTGCCATGCGGTATTCTGGGACGCTGGGAGGCGTAAGCCATGACACAGCATTTATCTGGCAGCAACGAGCCGCTGGACGGAATGTCGAAGCGCTTTGAAGTGTTATACGAAGATAATCATCTTCTAGGCATAGTGAAGCCCGTGAATATTCCTGTTCAGGAGGATGCTACTGGAGATCCTGATCTGCTCAACCTGCTCAAAGAAGATGTGAAGGAACGCTTTAACAAGCCTGGCAACGTCTATATGGGGCTAGTCCACCGCCTGGATCGTCCGGTTGGGGGTGCAATGATCTTTGCCAAGACATCAAAAGCAGCCTCAAGACTATCCGAGTGTGTCAGAACTCACAGCTTTCATAAGGTGTACTTAACGGTCGTGCACGGAAAACCACCAGCATCTCATGGCCGTCTTACCGATACGCTGCTTAAAGACGCCAAGAGCAATACCGTCACTGTAGTCCGGAAAGGAACACCCGGCGGTAAGGAAGCCATTCTGGATTACACAGTACTTGGCAGCGCTGAGGGTTACAGCCTGCTCAAGATCGATTTACTTACCGGTCGTTCACATCAAATTCGAGTGCAGCTTAGCTCCATCGGCTGCCCCTTATACGGTGATCAGAAGTATGGAGCTTCGGTGAACAGACCTGGACAGCAAATTGCACTGTGGTCTGCACTTGTAGGTTTTCCCCACCCTGTTACTAAAGAAGAAGTAGAACTTATTTCCCTGCCTCCGCAAACCCATCCTTGGGATTTATGGTCCAAGGAATTACAAAAGAAGGCTATCCGTTAATGGATGGCCTTCTTTTTTTTGAAATAAAGTGTTGTTGTATATATTCATGGTGTAGAACCTTCCGGTGCAGTTGTAACAACCATTTTGCCCATTAAATAGAGTAGTAGCTGTTGGTTATGAGAGGATATCGGATCAAGCGCTTCTGCAAAAAAATCACTGCGGATCTTCAAACCACGTGCAGTCTCCTGCGTTCCAATTTCCGTTATACTCACCCATACAATACGGCGATCCGCAGCATCTCTCTCCCGAATGATAAGCCCATTTTTCTCCATCCGATCAAGTAACATAGTAACCGCTGCAGGACTGGTCGCCAGATGTGGAGCCAGATCAGAAGGCTTCATGGCATCACGTTCTTGAAGCAGTTCAAGTACTGTGAGTTGGGCATCCGTTAGCGATGGGGCAAGATTACTGTCCATATGTAGTTTGTAATCTTTTAAAATTTTATGCCAAATTTTACTGAATTCAGAAGCGTGCACACTGATTCCTTCCTTTCCTTGCGGTTCTATCCGGTATAACTACATTTTCGCGAAACAAATTCCATTTCCTGCAAAAGAAGAAAAATAAATCTTCTAAACTGATAAGCGGGAAAATTAAAAAAAGGCACTTAGTCAGTTCTCAAGAAGAATTGACTAAGCACCTTGATAAGTTATTTTAACAAATCTGTTTATTACTAGTTTATTTTACTTAACTGCCGGGAAAAGATTAACAATCTCATCCTTTTTCTCCACAGGAACAATCTGTTTGCCTGTAGAACGACGCTCTCCAAGTGGTGCAGATTCAGAAGAGAATGTATGATGTGCATTCTCCCGTGTAATTGCATTAAGTTCCAACGGTTCTCTGCAATAGAAAGCCCCTGCCAATTTACTGCCATTTGGTCGTACTCGCTTGCCTTCCTTAAATTCAAAGGTTGGCATCCCTTTGCCACCGCGGCTTTGAGATGGATAATCCACTAGTAATGAACGTTTCGCATATCCGATATCGGAGATAGAAAGGATCTCACCTTCATCTTCACTGACCCAGAAGCAAGAAATCACCTCATCGCCCTCACGAAGCTGAATGCCTCTTACACCGGATGCAACACGGCCCATAGGATTAACTTCATTCTCATGGAATCTAATACTCATTCCTTCACGAGTCACGAGTACAATATCCTTGTCATTCGTACTAGTAGCCACTGTAATGATCTCATCACCGTCTGCTACCTTACAGGCTGCTACGGCTCCAGAGCGGCTTGTAGAGTATTCCTTGAGCTCTGTACGCTTAACCTGACCTCTGCGGGTGATAAACACCAGGCTTTGCTGCGGATCATCAAGATTATTGACCGGAATCACGCTAATGATTCCATCCCCTTTAGACAATCCGATAACGTTAACAATCGCAGTACCTGGTTCTTTCCATTTAAACTCTGGAATCTGGTGAACCGGAAGTAAGAAGTACTGCCCCTTGCGCGTAAAGACCAGCAGACTGTCACGGGTATTCACATCGAGCAGCTTAACGATATGATCGCCTTCTTTAACGCCTGATGTATGACGTTCCCCACCAGAGCGAGTAAAGGAAAGCATACTTGTACGCTTAATATAACCGTCTGCGGAAAGTGCTACTAGCACATCCTCTGCGTTGACCAGCGCTTCAAGGCTAACCTTAAGCTCCTCAACTTCGCCTTGGATCAGCGAACGGCGATCGATCCCGTATTTGTCGCGGATCTCCAGCAATTCCTTACGGATTACAGCTACGAGCTTCTTGTCACTTTCCAAAATGCCACGCAGATGTGTAATCTTTGCCATCATTTCATCCAATTCTTTTTGGAGTGAAGTAATCTCCAAATTCGTCAGACGATACAATTGTAAGGTAAGAATAGAATCCGCTTGACGTTCACTGAACCCGAACATCCACACGAGATTGTTCTGAGCATCCTGACGGTTCTTCGATGCTTTGATGGCAGCGATGACCTCATCCAGAATATTCAGCGCCTTAACCAAGCCCTCTAAGACATGAGCACGGTCTTCTGCGCGTTCCAGATCAAATTGGGTGCGATGAGTCACTACTTCACGCTGATGCGCAATATAAGCCTCCAGGATGGCTTTAAGACCAAGCTGTTGCGGAGCCTTGTTGACAATCGCCACCATATTGAAATTATAGGTGATTTGTAGATCGGTTTTTTTGAGCAGATACGCCAAAACGCCTTGGGCATCCGCTTCTTTCTTGAGTTCAACCACAATCCGAAGTCCTTCTCGTCCACTCTCATCACGAACTTCAGCAATGCCATCGATTTTCTTCTCTAATCGAATATTCTCCATGGAGGTAACTAGTCGTGATTTTACAATCTGGAATGGAACTTCCGTAATCACGATTTGTTGCTTGCCGCCACGCATATTTTCAATCTCAGTCTTGGAGCGTAAATAAATACGGCCTTTACCAGTGCGGTAAGCATCCATGATGCCGTCTCCGCCCATAATAGTGCCGCCTGTAGGGAAATCCGGACCTTTCATAAAGGTCATGATATCTTCAAGTTCAATATCCGGCTTCTGCATCACTGCGATACAAGCATCAATAACCTCACGTAGGTTATGTGGCGGAATCTCAGTGGCAAAGCCTGCGGAAATCCCACTCGTGCCGTTTACGAGTAGATTCGGATACCGGGAAGGAACAACCACAGGCTCTTTGGCTGTATTGTCAAAGTTGTCCTTAAACAGCACCGTCCGCTTCTCGATATCACGCATCATCTCCATTGCAATCGGAGATAAGCGTGCTTCTGTATAACGCATTGCCGCAGCTGGGTCATCGTCCATCGAGCCCCAGTTGCCATGACCGTCAACGAGAACATGCCCCATCTTCCATGGCTGTGCCATTCGAACCATACCGTCGTAAATCGAGGAGTCACCATGTGGATGGTAATTACCCATTACATCCCCGACGGTTTTGGCCGATTTGCGGTACGGCTTGTCAGGCGTGTTGCCAGAATCGTACATCGCATAAAGAATACGGCGTTGTACAGGCTTAAGTCCATCGCGTACATCGGGAATCGCCCGGTCCTGAATAATATATTTGGAATACCGACCAAAGCGGTCACCGACGACCTCTTCCAGAAAAGCCGGCAAAAATTGTTCTGATAAACTACTCACTTGGCTCACCTTCTGTTCCTCAAACTGCCCGTTTTAAAATAGTGTGGTAATTCTCATGAACACTCCAGGGATTTTTGGACTTCCGGCCGCTGTTGTCTCCAGATTTCTTTGATTACACCGCTAATGCGGATAAAATCCGGAGACAAAGGCGGGCGCTATCGCTCCTACAGTTCCAAAATTCCCCAACGTTCCAAGAATCACCAAGCTTTTTGAAAATCGGGATTATCGTCACTTGCAGCACTACTAACTGCAACTACTCTACAATTTCAGTGAAATCGACATTTTCAACAATCCAGCGTTTACGTGGATCGACTTTATCACCCATCAGTGTAGAAACACGACGCTCAGCCTTAGCAGCATCCTCAATCTGCACCTGAAGCAGTGTACGCGATTCTGGATTCATCGTTGTTTCCCACAGCTGATCAGGGTTCATCTCACCCAATCCTTTATAACGCTGAAGCTCGAAGTTTTTGCCGAATTCCTTTAAGTAATTTTGCAGTTCTTCATCACTCCATGCATACCTAACGGTTTCCAGCTTGCCCGTTTTGCGGGTCAGCTTATAAAGCGGAGGCTGAGCAATAAAAACCTTTCCTGCATCTATTAACGGCTTCATATAACGATAGAAAAATGTCAGCAGCAGCACCTGAATATGCGCTCCATCTGTATCCGCATCGGTCATAATGATAATTTTGGAATAATTGCTGTCTTCGACGGTAAAATCCGGACCAATTCCTGCACCAATCGTGGAAATGATCGCTTTATATTCATCGTTCTTCAGGATATCCAGCAGCTTGGCTTTTTCCGGATTCATCGGTTTCCCTTTTAGCGGCAAGATCGCCTGAATCTTTGAATCACGGCCTTGCTTCGCTGAGCCACCAGCTGAATCACCTTCTACGATAAACAGCTCAGTTCGTGTAACGTCCTTAGACTGCGCAGGTGATAATTTTCCGCCAAGATTCGAGCTCTCGCTACGTTTCTTACCTGTACGGATCTCATCGCGGGCTTTGCGAGCCGCTTCCCGAGCCTTCGAGGCCTGAATTGATTTTTTCAGAAGGCTCTGTGCTACCTGCGGGTTTTCTTCCAGAAAACGAGCCATATTCTCAGATACGATATAGTCTACTGCACTACGAGCAGAAGCACTACCAAGCTGATCCTTCGTCTGTCCAACAAATTCAACCTCGGACATTTTGACACTAATGACAGCCATCATACCTTCGCGCAAATCATTTCCTTCTAAATTCTTATCCTTTTCTTTAAGCAGCTGTGTACGTCGGGCATAATCATTCAACACACGAGTATACGCGGTCTTAAAGCCTGTCTCATGAGTACCGCCGCTACGAGTAGGAATGGAGTTAACGAAGGAAGCCAAGGTTTCTGTATAGCCTCCATTGTACTGAAGGGCTACTTCCACTTCGATATCGTCCTTTTCAGCGCTGAAGTGAATAACATCATGTAGAACATCCTTGCCCTCATTCAGGAACTGTACGAATTGGCTTGCTCCACCCTCGTAAAAGAACTCATCCTGACGATTGCTCCGCTCATCATGCAGCGTAATACGCAGACCGGAATTCAGAAAGGCAATCTCCTGTACTCGCTCTGCCAGCGTATCATAATTCAGGGCAATTCCATTTGGAAAGACGCGAATATCCGGTTTAAAAGTAATTTTCGAACCGGTTTTGTTGGTGTTGCCCAGAATTTCAAGGCCCGTTACAGGTTCGCCAACATGCTCTTTCCCCTTCTTGTCCACCCAATATTCAAACCGTTGACGATGGATTTTGCCTTCACGATAAATCTCTACTTCAAGCCATTCAGACAAAGCATTCGTTACTGAAGCCCCTACGCCATGCAAACCGCCTGATTTCTTGTAACCAGATCCACCGAATTTACCGCCTGCATGCAAAATTGTAAATACAACTTGCGGCGTTGGCACTCCTGTCTTATGCATTCCAGTTGGAATCCCACGACCGTTGTCCGTCACCGTTACTGAGCCATCTTTGCGAAGCAGTAAGTCAATCTTCGTACAATACTTGGCTAAATGCTCATCCACAGCATTATCTACAATTTCCCATACTAGATGATGTAGTCCCGAAGAACTTGTACTGCCGATATACATGCCAGGTCGTTTGCGTACTGCAACCAGACCTTCGAGCACTTGAATGTCGTCAGCATCGTATCCAGTACGGCTATTCTCGCCGTTATTAGAAACTTCAGCAAACATATCGATCTGTTCGAGCATTCATGCTCCTCCTTCTTTTCTCTATACTCAAGCATTAACGCCTTCGGCGTCCTTATAAAGACGGTAAGCCTTTAAGCGAGAAATATAAGACATACAGTATAAATGCAAAACTTATACTTTCTTATATCTCTAGAAATGCAAACAAACGTTTTCGTCACTTTGTACATTCTAATTCAAAATATCCCTTTTCGTAAAGACGGCGAATGAAATGATCACCGAAGCAGCCCCCCACACGGCCAGTACAGCCATGGAAAATGACAAGGACATCCCCTCTATGGGTGCGGGAGTTCCTGACAAATAACCGGTCAGTCCAAGATTTACCATAAATAAATATTTCGCTGTTGTCCAGGCTGAAGCCATATTAGTCAGAATATTTCCAGCGATCAGCGCTGCCATCATGACCACTATACTAGCAGCAGTGCTCCTTACAAGTACAGAGATCATAAAAGCAAGCAGGGCAACTACGACACTTACGAACCAGACCAATCCACCTTGCATAAGCATATATTTCCATTGTGGTACTGCATGCACAGTAGACATATCCACCGAGTCTCCACTGATCTTAAAGCCTGTAAAGACAGGGATATTAAAGCCCTTATATCCAAAAGCAAGACCAGAGATAAGGTAGCTGATCACAAAGGTGGAGAGCACAATAAGCGAGACAAACATAAGCAGAGCCGCTAATTTGCTAAACAAAACTTTCCAACGCTTAACTGGCCTTGTCAGCAGCATTTTGATCGTCCCTGTAGTTCGCTCCGCAGAAACTAAATCCGAGGCTACCGCCATAATGAGCAGCGGAATAAATAAAGTAACGGAATTATCCATAAACTCACGGGTAAAGGTAACGCCACTTGGCTCGTTCGGATTCACATCATGGTGAAGGTAGTACTGAAGCTGCTGTACAAATATTCGCCGATAAGTCTTCCATTCCTCTGGAATTCGGTCGCTACCCAAAGAATTTTGATTATCAATGATCTGCTGCTGGATCTCCAGGCGCCAATCGGAGTTGAATTTATCTCGGCTACGCTCAGCTGAGCGCATTTGAGCGTAGGTGAACATAGGCACCAGTACAATCAGAATCAGCAGTATAACATAAAACCGTTTCTTTTTTATGATTTTTAAACATTCATTACGGATTAGCGGAAGCATATTATTCAACGTTCTCACCCTCCGTTAGTTTCAAGAATAGCTGTTCCAGTGTCGGATTGATTTTATGCACAGCCCTAACTTCGATTTCAGCAGTCACCATAACAGCCACAATCTCGGGGATCAAATCCTGCTCCATAATTGTGATTAAAGAATTCGGGCCCATACCAGCAATTATTGAATCATCCAAGGTAACGTCTTCCAGATTCTGAATCTGAATATCCGGGCGATCAGCCAGTAATGCCCTAGCTTCAGAAAAAGGCTCCAGCTCCCAAAGTACATACGGAGAATTTCGAGCGATCAGCTCATCTACCGCACCCACTGCAAGTACTCGCCCTTTACTAATAATCGCAACACGGTCGCAGAGAAGCTGGATTTCACTAAGTAAATGACTCGATACAAATACCGCTAAACCCTCATCTGCTAGTTTGCGTATAAATTCTCGCAGCTCCTTAATTCCCTTTGGATCTAAGCCATTTGTAGGCTCGTCCAGAATAAGCAGACGCGGACGTCCCAGAAGAGCCTGCGCTATACCAAGTCGTTGTCTCATCCCAAGCGAATATGTACTTACCTTATCATGGATTCGTTGATCCAACCGAACGATATCTACGACTTCACTAATACGTGCATTATCTATACCTGGCTGCATACGGGCAAAATGCTGTAAATTCTCCCATCCCGTCAAATAGGTATATACCTCAGGATTCTCAACGATAGAGCCGACAAATTGCAACGCTTTTTCCGGATTTCGGTTCACATTGTAACCACATACCGTAATCTTGCCCTCGCTTGGACGAATCAAATCGACAAGCATTCTAATCGTAGTTGTCTTCCCAGCTCCATTGGGTCCGAGGAAGCCAAAAATTTCTCCTTCTCTCACATCAAACGTAACATCATCTATAATCCACTTTCGCCCTATTTTTTTCCGTACCCCGTCTACAGACAAGACGACCGGGCTGGATTCTCCACTGTTCGCTTTTGTCATATTCTCCTTAGCTCCTTGTTACTGTCATTTCCTTGGCTAGTACTTGCTCAAAGGATATTTTATCTAATACAAATCATCATTCTTAGAAAGCTGGCTCTCACTTCTTTTTCTAGTGTATAGCCTGAATGAATCGCTCTCCAATTCGTTGATAGCCATCCCCATTCGGATGAAAATGATCCGTTGATAAGTATTTGTCCAAATGCTTGTTAAACAAGTCGAAGGTTGGAACCAATGTCATATTGCTGTGCTTATTAATAATATCCATTGCCGCATTATTCCACTTCGCAACCGCCTGATTACCTGGTACAAGTAGATCTGGTATATCACCAAAGGGATTGTATAACCCCATATAATAAATTTGAGCGTTTGGATTGATTTCCGTGATTTTCTCCAGAATCTTACCTAATCTTTCTACTGCTTCCGGAAGGGCTGCTAGCAAAGACTCTGGAGTCAGCTCTTGATCAGTCGTGGATTCACTTTGAAGTGCGCCACTATTCTGCAAAATATTGGAGTCCTTGAATAAATCATTCCCTCCGATCGAGAGCAGAATGACATTCGCCATATGCAGCGCGTAATCTATACCATCTTCATCCAGCTTGCTTTGCAGTCCTGCAGTTGTTAAACCATTAATTCCCATATTACCCAGTAAATCAACTTCGACACCTTTAGCGGATAAACCACTAACCGTACGCTTAACAAATCCTTCTCCGGTGTTATCACCAGTTCCCTTGGCTAGCGAATCTCCGAGAGCAACAACTTTGAGCTTCTTAACCGTCTCCGTCACTGGAGCGGCTGTTTGCTGAGGTAAGTTGGTCCCTGACGCTTCTCCAACCGGATAGATGATGTCTCTGACCGCATAAACTAAACCTACAATTAGAATTATTGTTGTTACTATGGAAATCAGGCTGACCGTGCGCCATGTCCACTTTGAATCATTCAAAGCCATCCCTCCGTGTGCCGTTCTATTATGTATTGTTCCACATTTTACAAAGATCTTAACTATGTACATAAACATAAATCTTCCATACCGGTTTTGCAAATGTCTAAAATAGAAATAAATCCAGCTAATCCGCTTATTTAACCCGAATCTGAATACGAAAATTCTCAAAAAAATTTAGCGATTAAAGTTTTGGTACAAAAAAACGTTCCCCGATTTTCATCGGAGAACGTTTGATTCCAGCAACTTTTTTCAATTATTTACCAATAAATTCTTGAACCCAATAGTTATTGTCATACCCTACACCGATATAATTGAAGTTAGCATTCAAAATATTAGCCTTGTGACCAGGACTATTCATCCATGCTTTCATTACTTCTTCTGGTGTTTTTTGACCCATGGCGATGTTCTCGCCTGCAGCGTTATAAGTGATCCCAAAGGATTTCATCATATCGAATGGTGAACCATACGTAGGTGAAGTATGTGAAAAATAGTTATTAGTACGCATATCCGTAGCTTTTGTAGCTGCTACTTTATGAAGGCTGTCCAACCCAGAAACAGGCTTCAAACCAGCTGCTGCACGCTCTTTATTTACCAGCGTTACGATCTGTTGAACATAAGTTCCTTTATTGCTCGCAGCACCTGTAGTAGGTGTAGTTTCTGTAGGTTTAGTTACAGGTTTAGTTACAGTAGTCGTATCCGAAGGCTTAGTTACAGGCTTGGTTACAGTAGTTGTATCCGAAGGCTTAGTAACCGGAGTTCCGGTAGATGTATCTTTATTTGGAACCGTTCCTGTTTGAGGCTTGGACACCACGATTGTGCTATTAAAAATAGGGAATCCCTGTAGGTTAGCTTGTTTTAAATATTGTAAAACTTGCTCATAGCTAGTACCTGATTTAATTACTGTTACCTCAGTTGAGGCCGCATTCGCTTCGAGTGGAAGAGAAATACTAAGTGCCATAACAGCTGCTACACTACCACCAATAATTGCTCTTAATCTCTTGTTCTTCATTCTGCCATCTCCTCTTTCTTGTGTGTACTATATGCTTCTGCTTAGAGTGACCAGCTACAAATGTTACAAAGTTGTAATTTGTTCCTCAGTCATTGTAGCATAAATCTATCAGCTGTGCTCTTCTAATTTTTAACATTTACTAGTCTTGATTGTAAGTTTCCTGAGCATGAATTGCATTCGATATTGGCGTTAAAAAGCAAAAAAAGTCGCCATTCTCGAAAGAATAGCAACTTCTATGTGCTAATAGATAAAAAGTAACTAGTGAAACGACTGCCAAAATTCTCCCTCAGTAGAGATAAGTCCCATAATTTCTGCATAAGGAATACGGAAAGTAGGAAAACCCGCAGAATAAGGAGCAATCTCATAAGGTGCGAAATAAAGATATAACGCTTCATTATCTACAAAGAAAGGCTGATCTGAGGTAATTCCTTTATACGTATCCGGAAAAACATAGGAGTACTCAGGATCATTCTCAATCTGCTTACCTACGATTTTACTGAGCTTCTCCACGTATCTACTTCCTGGCTTGAACAAATCACCTAGCTTATAGAACCTTCCGTTACGTACGTTAGTATGTGTATAGATTTTGGTAGGCATGCCGTGGGCTGCTCCAAAAGGATAACGGTATCCCGTTAACTCCAGCACTAGAAGGTTTTTGCGGAAAAAGGACACTGAAAAATCACCATTATAACTGAAATCCTGTGTTGCTCCGTTACTACCTGGGTCTTCGACTAGTGAAAGCTTCCGTAATTTATCATTAACCTCTCTAGAAACTTCCGCGCTTGCAATTCCTTCAACAACCGGATAGTAAACCAGATAATCCCTGTTCGGTTTGTACTTCTTCTCGACTACGGAATATGGAGGTCTCAGTGGGATGACTCCATTTTGCCTCCAAATCTGCTTCCCTTGACGATCATAATATGCTGTACGTTGATCTATATCTGCTCTAATTAGGCGTCCACTGAGGGTAAGTGTTCCCGTCCCTTGAATAACTGGAGGCTGAGCTGCTCTTTTTCCAGTTCGATCTATAAAAAAAGTCTCCTTAGCATCATATACAGATGCCAGTCCGTCCTGATAATTATTCACACCAAGCAGGGTATGATTGCTCAGAATTGCTCCTGTCTCTGCATCAGCGATAATGTAACGTGAGCCTCGATAAGGTTGACTAGGGAATATTGGTGTTCCTATAGCTGCTCTACCTTCACCAAGCTGCAGGACTTCATAATATTTCGCGGGGATAATCATTTTTCCTTGTTTATCAATCAGCCCGTAGGCGTTGCCATAGTTCTCAGCGGTATTCACCACTGCACGCCCCTCAGAGAAAGGTAAGGCAGAAGTAAATTGTGGCTGAATAGCTACTGTTCCATCCGTGTTTAAATAGCCGTACTTACCGTTCTCAGTCTCTTGATAGGAGAGCAGCCCATCACCCGGACTCCCTACGAATGGATGATTGTACGTATAGAGAACCTTCCCTTCAGGATCAATGAGTGCGTACTCCCCCTCTTTAATCTTGACTAAAGCCACACCATTCATGAAATCATTGGCGTCCACATAAATTGCAGGCAAAACCTCTTTGCCTTGCGCATCTACATACCCATATAGTGATGGACCACCCGTTGTATTTTGTTTCGAAAATAATGCAAGTCCCTCATGCAATGAGTTTAGATAATCATAACGGGCTGGAGTCACCTCTTTACCTTTTTCATCGATAAATGTGTACCCTTTCGCATCTGATACTACTGCGCGTCCTTCCGAAAAAGGGGCAATGAACGAGTAAATGGGCTTTACCCGCTCCCTTCCAGAGCTGTCGATCAGTCCGCTACTGTTTTTTCGTTGTACAATTGCTAGCCCGTTCTTCTGAAAATCCTCAGCATATTCGTATCTAGGTTCAATCTGAGCACGACCTTCGTCGTTAATATATCCCCAGAGCATACCCTCTTTAAGATTAAAAGGCGCCGGATGTAGCCCAGTATTCCTTAATTCGTCATCAACCCACTCCGGTAATACATACGGCGTCTCATAAGGCTTATTTGAGTAGTCTACACGATATAATCCCGCCTCTGCCGGGATCGTAACGAACAGCTCCTCTTCTGTGCGTATGAAATCTTCTTCTTGCTGCGTAATATATTCGTTCCAGCCAATGCCGTCCCATCTCCATACATCCGCTTGCAATGGACCATTGTCATTCCCTTTCCCCAGCTCATTCAATCTAATCCTTAACATCGAGTCGCTCCCCTTTAACAAAGGCATTTGCCTATAGAATATGGGAGAATGTTGGTTTATGTGATTTTGATCTTTGAGGTGTGGGAGAAGGGTTAGGGTGTGTAATAGGTGTTGCGTGAGGGAGAACGTGACGGCGAGACTGAAAGCTGTGCAAGTGGTGAGGCGGGGCTTGCGTGAGCGGACACTAACGGGCGGAGGGACTGGGATGTAGCACGCCTGGAGCGAGGAGTAACGTAGGATGAGCAGAGTAAGTATGTGGGTGGGTTTGATTTTATGCGAGATGTGTTGAGTGAGCACGGAAGTGCGATGGATGTGATGATGCGGTATGTGCTGAGCAGTCGCTCCACGAACGGAATGTTACTCCCATCGCTGCTGTCTCCAAATTTCTTGATTTGCACCTCAGTTTCGGATGAAATTCGGAAACAAAGGCGAACGCTACTGCTTGTACGCAATCATTCCGTTCTCTCCGCTGCTATCAGCGTGTTTCGTCAACACTATCTCACTATGTAGCTCGTTTCTATCGATTCAAGGCAGTTACACCTCCTGTTCTTCCAAAGTAGCTCGTTTCGGTATTTCTGGAGCATTTATACCCCTAATTCTTCCATTATGGCTCTTTTCCGCTATTTCTGGGGCATTTATACCCTTTATTCTTCCACTTTGGCTCTTTTCCGCTATTTCTGGGGCATTTATACCCCTTATTCTTCCACTAGGGCTCTTTTCCGCTATTTCTGGGGTATTTATGCCCTTGTTTCTTCATGCATCCGCTTCATATAGCTCATTTTCGTCGATTCTAAGGGATTTTTACCGTTCATTTGCCACCTGTAGCTCATTTCAGCCGATTCTACGGGATTAATACCGTTCTTTTACCACTTCTAGCTCATTTCAGCCGATTCTACGGGATTTTTACCGTTCTTTTGCAACTTGTAGCTCAATTCAGGCGATTCTACGGGATTATTACCGTTCTTTTACCACTTGTAGCTCGTTTTCGTCGATTCTACGGGATTTTTACCGTTCATTTGCCACATTTCAAACAAAAACAAGTGAAGTTTCTGCATGTAATATAAGTTGGTCTTAGACGTGGCTAAGTCGCTATAGGATTACTGGCGGCAGTAGGCGAAGGTGTTCGCACGAAGGTGTTGGCACGATGTTGTTGTAGCGGTATTGGGTATAGTGATGTTGGTTGTGACGGTGTTAGTTGCAGCAGTGTTGTTGCAGCAGTGTTGTTGTAGCGGTATTGGATGTAGCAATGTTGGTTGTGACGGTGTTAGTTGCAGCAGTGTTGTTGCGCCAGTTTTAGTTATAGCAGTTTTGGTTGTCGCAATTTTATTTGTGACAGTGTTAGTTGTTTGTTTTTACCTGCTACTTTTTCGAAGCGAAGCCATCGAAACAGGCATGCCAAAAAGCGTTTGCGATAACTAGCAAACGCTTCTTCTGCCCTACCCCAGCGAGGTGATAAGGATAACGGAGGGGAATTTTGGAGCTGTAGAAACGAAGTGGTCGCCTTTGTTCTCAGATTCCAACCGCTAACGCGGTATCAATCAAGGAATCTGAGAACAACAGCGATCGTAAGCCCAATATTCCCCGGAGTTAGCCCTTAATCACCACGCGACCACGCTGCTACTTCTTCGAAGAGTACTTCCGCATATCAAATGCGACAGCGGCTATAATAATCAAACCTTTGATAATCAACTGATAGTACGGGCTAATGCCGATAAAGGTCAGACCATAGTTAATGAGAGTAAAGATGATAACCCCCACTAGAACACCCGGCACAGTACCGATACCCCCGGTTGTAGATACACCACCAACTACACAAGCTGCAATGGCATCAAGCTCATACATGTTACCGTAGTTATTAGTTGCTCCACCTGTTCTAGCAGCTTCCAGAACGCCTGCCAGACCATAAAGCGCACCAGCAATGGCATAGATGTAAATCAGGTTCTTGGATACATCGATACCGGATACTTTAGCTGCCTGCATATTTCCGCCAATAGCATACATATTCTTACCCAGCTTGGTTTTATTGAATACCACCCACACAATGGCAGCGACACCCAAGGCTATCAGCACGATATACGGGATTGAATATTGGCCGCTCCCGATAAAGCCCGAGCCGATCTTGGTGAAATCAGGACGCAGACCGCCGATTGGCTGGGATTGGTTCGGGTCCATATCAAAGTACAGGGAGTTCAGCCCGTACACGATTAGCATTGTACCCAAGGTAGCGATAAATGGCGGAACATGAAGCTTGGAAACGACAATACCATTTATAAGTCCACAGAGAAGACCAGCAACGATAGCAATTGCTATAGGAAGGATTACTTCCACTTGCGGAAGATCTGGAAAAAAACGACGGGAATAGTCTGGGATTTGCAGCATGGAAGCGGAGATAACCGCCGTAAAACCAACCACCCGTCCAGCTGACAAGTCAGTACCTGCCGTAATAAGGATAAAGGCAACCCCAAGCGCGATGATAACGCGTGTAGACGACTGAATCAGTACGTCACGCAGGGTGTTGATGGACATAAAGTTTGGATCATATATGATGATCCCCATAATCAGCAGTACCAGCACAATGTAAATTGCGTTTTGAGTCACAAAGGATTGAGCTTTTTTAACGTTCATTAGTAGTGATCCCCCTTAAAATTACGCAAACATATTCTCCTATCCGTACTCCTTAATGCTGTGCAGCGAGACGCATAACTTCGGTTTCCGTAGCTTGCTCGCCTTCTAATATTCCTGTAAGCCGTCCTTCCGACATGACCATTACACGGTCAGACATTCCGAGCAGCTCCGGCATTTCAGAGGAGATCATAATGATACTCTTCCCTTGCTGCGCCAAGTCGGCAATTATGGAGTAAATCTCGAATTTAGCCCCTACGTCGATACCACGGGTCGGCTCGTCCAGAAGCAGGATTTCGGGCTCAGTAAGCAGCCATCTAGCAAGCAAGACCTTTTGCTGATTACCACCAGAAAGATTCATGATTAGCGTTTTGGTTGTAGGTGTTTTAGTTCGTAATTTTTCAATCATTTTATCGACTTCAACTTTTTTCTTCTTGCTATTCAGCAGGAAGTACGGTTTTTGATAACGATGTAGATTAGCAATCGCACCATTCTCATGAACAGACAAGACTGGAAATATGCCTGTTACACGACGCTCTTCGGTAAGCAAAGCCATTCCGTGTTTCTTAGCATCTTTCGGAGAATTAATAGTAACATCCTTGCCTTTAATAGAGATCGTTCCGGATTTCAAGGCTCGCAGACCGAACAACGCCTCAATTACTTCAGTTCTCTGGGCACCTACCAGACCCCCAATACCAAGGACCTCTCCACGTCTTAATTCGAAAGACACATCTTTAAAAGATCTTTCCTCCGGAGAGGTTAAGCCTTCCACTTTCATGTATACTTCACCAGGTACGTTGAAGCGTTCAGGGAAACGGCTGGTCAATTCTCGGCCCACCATTTTGGAAATGATAAGATCTGTAGTTAATTCTGCCGCTGGCCAAGTTCCGATTTTTTTACCGTCACGCATAATAGTAACTTCGTCAGAGATTGCAAGAATCTCTTCCATTTTGTGAGATATATAGATAATAGCTACGCCTCTACTTCTGAGATCCCGTATGATCCGGAATAAATGTTCCACCTCCACACTGGTTAGGGAAGAAGTGGGTTCATCCATTACAATAACTCGGGAGTGAAAAGAGACAGCCTTCGCAATTTCAATGGATTGGATTTTGGATACGGAAAGCTTACCCACTAATGTTTCGGGATTCAGGTCGATATCCAGATCTTTAAACAAATTTTCCGTGTCAGTGAACATTTTCTTATGGTCAATAAACTGAATCGGTCCGATTCCCTTCGTTGGAAAACGTCCTAGCCAGATATTCTCCATAACACTTCGGAACGGCACGGGATGCAGCTCCTGGTGAATCATCGAAATACCACTTTTTAACGCATCATTTGAACTGCTGATGGAAGCCTTCTCGCCATCCAAAAAGATCTCACCGGCATCCGGTGAATAAATACCAAAAAGACATTTCATAAGTGTGGACTTACCTGCACCATTCTCGCCCATAAGGGCATGCACCGAACCCGGTCTGACCTTTAAACTAACATCATCCAGCGCTTTGACGCCGGGGAATTCTTTAGTAATGTTGTTCATTTCCAGCAAAAACTCAGCTTTTTCCATGTTGTTACGCCCCCTACGCTTTTTTTCTTTTTTATGAGAGGCACAGCGGTTCCATCCTGTTCCCTGCCTAAAAGAAATACCGAGGAGCGGTTATCCGCTCCCCGTGCTGTCATATGATCATGAGTAACTCTGTAGCCGATGTTAATTACTTAGCGTCAGCTATGTTGTCTTTCGTAATCTTTTTGTAGGAAATCCATACGTATTGGTTGTCAGTGATATCAAAGCCTACATTGTCTTTCGAAGGCGTTTCGCCTTTAGCAAGCAGAGCAGCAACTGTGATGGCAGCCTTACCTTGGTTGTTCGCATCATTCAGCACCGTACCGAGCATTGTTCCATCTTCCAGCGCTTGAATCGCAGGAGCAGTTGCATCCACACCTACTACCGGCATGAATTTGTCACCCGTAAAGTAGCCAGAAGCTTTCAGAGCTTCGATTGCACCGAGGGCCATATCATCGTTGTTAGCAAGAACAGCTTCAATTTTGTCGCCGTGGGAGCCAAGGAATGCCGCCATTTTTTCTTGTCCTTTTACGCGATCCCACATTGCTGTATCTTCAGCCAGTTTCTCTACCTTGATTCCTGCATCTTCGATAGCTTGAATAGAGTAAGTAGTACGAAGCTCAGCATCTTGGTGGCCTGGTTCACCTTTCAGCATTACATATTGGAGAACTCCGTCGCCGTTCTTGTCCGCTTCAGGATGTGCTTTCCAGTAGTCAACAATCAGTTGGCCGGACATTGTACCGGACTCTTCTGCTTTCGCACCTACATAATAAACTTTATCCCATTTCTTCATATCTTCAGGAAGCGGTTCGCGGTTAAGGAATACCACTGGAATGTTTGCTGTTTTTGCTTTTTCGATAATGACGCCAGCAGCTGTACGGTCAACTGGGTTAATCAGCATCCCGTTATATTTTTTAGTGATGAATAAGTCAACCTTGTCATTTTGTGTTGGTTGCGAATTTTGGCTATCTACGATATCTACTGTAGCGATGCCTTTAGCAGCACTATCGATAGCGTTACGAACACCTGTCATAAAAGTATCGTCAAATTTGTAAATGGCGACCCCAACTTTAGGCGTTTCTGTTGTAGTGCCCGAGTTCTCAGTCTTTGGAGCGTTAGTTGCCTTGTCTGTAGCACTATCTGTAGTTTTGTTGTTGCCACCACAGCCTGTCAGAGCAGCACCCAGCAAAGCACTAGCTAATAGAACGGAAGTGATTTTTTTCATTATTCATTGACCTCCTATTTATACTTCTTTTTTTGTTTGCCCCTGATCGTCTCGGGTACATCCATATTATGCCTCACCTGAAAACGCTTGCGAATATAAAATCCTACTCATTACTATAAAAATTCTAATGAACCCAAGAAGAAATATAAGGATGATTTTCATTAAAAATTTATACTTTCTTATATTCTAAAATAAAAAACGAATACCGCCCCATTCAAGGATGGTATCCGTTACACGAAACGTATAAGCATAAACGCCTTCGGCGCCTATTTTAAAACAGCTCCTATCTAACAAACGGAAATAACAGCTTTTGATTCTCTGGCCACAGCATATTGTCCAAATCAATTAGCTTTGTTCCTGTATCGACACGTTCTGGTACATCGATTCCTTCGATCACTTCTACGGCATGTTTTACTGCCAAATACCCGTTGCTAAAAGGATTTTGGATCACTGTTGCTTGAACAGTACCGTCCTGCAGCAATTCCATCATCGAGGGGGAGCTATCAAAGGCTACCATTTTTATATTTTGCAGCCCCCGACTTTGGATAGCCATTGCCGCCCCCTGTGAAGCAGTCTCATTCAGGCTCGCGATTCCTCGAAGATTCGGATGCTTCAGCAGCATCAGTTGTGTAAGATCTTCTGCATCCTTAATACTGGAGGTCGTGTATGAAATCTCAACCACTTGTATATTCGGATAACGTGCAGTGTAATTTAAAAATCCCTTCTCCCGCTCCTCCGCATCTCTTGCACCATACTCAATGCCGTTAGAAGACTCCTGCTTCTCACTCTGCGTTGAATTGGTGAAGTTAATAATACCAACCTCGCCGTATCCTTTTAACAGCTTGATCAATCGTTCAGCAGATTTTTGACCCGCCTCATAGCCGTTCGAGCCAATATATGTCCTTACTCTTGCTGAACCTACTTCCGCATCTACGGATATGACAGGAATTTTGGAATAAGCCGCCTGATCTACAACCTGAGCAAGCCCCATGTAACTACTTGCAGCTAAAATAATCACGTCTGCTTTTTCTTTTATGGAGTCCTGCACCATTTTCACCTGTTCTGTGATGTCACTCTCGGAGTCCGGAGCTTTGAAGGTTAGTTTGACGTTGAATTCTTGCGCTGCAGCTTCTGCTCCCAATTTAACCGTATTCCAGTAATCGCCCCTGTTCATTTTCACAATAAGATGAATATTACGGGTCTTATTTGTATTGATGTAATTGGGCGCTGAATTAAAACAAGAGGTAACTGTAGTCCATAACACCGCACACATTAACAAGGTTAGCCAAAAACGAAAGGTTTTCATGACGATGTCTCATCCTCCTTAAGCCCTTCATTGCCTTCGCCTTTTGCTAGTGCCGGGAAGATAAGGGTAACCGTAGTGCCTTCTTCAATTTCACTTTCAAAAGAAAGTCCATATTCACGGCCATAGTACAACTCAATACGCTCGTTCACATTTCTTACGCCTACCCCGGAACCACTCATACTCTTACTGCCGCCTGTCAAAATAACCTTCATAGTCTCCTTGGACATTCCTAATCCATTATCACTAATCCTTATAATGACAAGATTGTCCTTCAGTTCTGCTTGGATAGAGATAAAACCTTCATCAGGCATCATTTCTATTCCGTGATACAAGGCATTCTCTACAATCGGCTGCAAAATCAGCTTAATCGTCTGACACTGCAGTACTTCATCTTGTGCAATGATCTCGTAGCGGAATTTATTTTTAAAACGAAAGCTCTGAATGACGAGATAATGACGAATATGATCAAGCTCTTCCTGCACGGTAATCATATTATTCCCTTTGCTTAGACTAATTCGGAAAAACTTAGATAAAGATTGAATCATTGTAACGACCTCCTCCGTCTTACCACGCTCAGCAAGCCGGATCACAGAGTTCAAAGTATTGTACAAAAAGTGTGGATTAATCTGGGATTGCAGAACTTCAAGCTCACCCTTACGTTTCGTCTCTTGTTCATAAATAATTTGATCCATCAATTGACGGATACGCTGTAGCATGAGGTTAAAGCGTTTAGACAACTGTTCTACCTCATAGGCGCCACTCACATCGATTCGAGTATTAAGATCCCCTTCTCCTACCTGCTGAAGTGTCCGTTCCAGCTTACGGATCGGGCGGGCAATTCGCGCAGACAAAAAGACAGATACGATAATTACACATAAAATAACTACCGCTAAGAACCAGGATAAAAAGTTGTTCAGATCACGCTTGGTGGTCACGATCTCGTCATAATAAGCAACACCTACTATTTTCCACCCGGTTTGTTCTAACGTACGTACTGTAATAAATCGTTTTTCACCTGTAGACTCATCCAAATAGCTACGATAAGCATATTCCAATACCGGCTCCACATTCTCATACTTTAAACCAGCATAAATAAGCTGCTGCTGCGGATGATACACGATGTTGCCTAACTGATCGAGGATGTAAGCGTATCCTCTTTTACCAAGCTTAACCTGCTTACTCAGCTCATCTATGGTGCGAAAGTTAAAATCCATCAGGAGGATACCCGTTTTTAGGACTCCATTTTCCTGATATTGAATGAGTTTACTGATCGACACAACCCAAATATATTGACCTTTAAACAAGTTCTGAATATGGGGCGCTGAATAGGAGATCTCAGATGTTCTTTTGGCCGTTGTAAACCAGCTCTGGGTTTCTAACTGTGTGTTGCTGCGCAACTTCTGTCCTGCTGTACCCACGACGTATTTCCCCTGTGGTGTAAAAACCGCAGCAGAAACCAGATCCTCTCTACTTCCCATTAACATGGCCATTCTTTCCATCAGTAAAGCAGAGTCCACGGAGGGACTATTCGTAATTTGATCTTCTGCAGTTTCAAAAATATTTCGCATTCCTTTTACATAAAGCTCCAAATTGTAGTTCACTTGCTCAATAATCTGCTGCATATTCATATTGGCATTCTCTTCTGCTGTCTTCGCAAACTTGTTATACAGCATAAGGCTGACAACGACGGCTACAAGAACGGCAACGGATGTAAAAGTGAGCGTAATCGTTACTTGAATACTACGCAGCTTAGAGGACAACCGGCGTTTCCCCCCTGTTGGATGCTGCGGCCGCAGTCGAAAAGAATATGGCTTTTCTTGCCGCATAACTACCCTCCTCTGGAGCTATTTTTATACTCTTTGGGAGACTGACCATATTTTTTACGGAAGCAAAAGCTGAAATAGTTAGGATCAGCAAAGCCAATTTTCTCGGCGATTTCAAAAGCCTTCAGTTCCGTGGAGCGTAAAAGTTCCTTCGCTGCCTCTAATCGGATTTGCAAGAGATAACTAACGAAAGTCATCTTCATTTCCTTCTTAAAAATACTGCTAAAATAACCCGTACTGATATGTAAATGCTGACAGACCTTTCCGATAGAAATATCCGATTCCTCATAATGGCTACGGATGTAATCTTTAGCTTCATCAATGAGCAGCTTATAGCTAGATTGGCGTTCTAAGGCAATAGAGTCCATTAGCCGGCTGCAGATCGTAATAATCCATTGCTTGGCTTCACTCATACTATTGAATTTATTCATCTCACTTAATGAGGAAATGCCAGATCCAACGAACTTAGCAGCATCACTACCGGACTCTTTGGCTACACGCAGGATGGATGTAATAATCTCCAGCAAAAAAATTTGATAATCCTGAGTAGATACCTGCTCAGCATTCAATCCGCCAAATAACTCCTCCACGACCTCCTTAAGCTCCTGTACGGTTCCCATCTTAATCGTTCGGATTAAGGACTGCTGGGTCAATTCATCATAGGCCAAGAGTGTATTCGAACGTGACTCCACATCCTCGATCCAAATGACTCTGTTATTGCCAAGAATGAGACGATAATCTAACGCTTGCATGGCATCTCCAAAGGAGTTAAATAGCATAGCAGGCGAGTGACAAACCGTTCCAGAACCAGCGGTTACCGTTAGCTTAAGAAACCGCTGCACATTGTGGCGGATTTCTTCTAGAATTTCAAAAGTCTTCCCCGTAATTTCAGTTTCTTCTCCTGCATCACAAATGGAAAGAAGCACTACCTCATCACGATGGATAAACACCCTGCCAAAATTATGCTTATTACATAATTCTTCTGCAATATTCAGCACAGCGAAGAGCTGTAAATTTCTCTCTCCCGTATCTCGCAAAGAAATTTGCTTACCTGCGGTAAGGCTAACCGTTTCCCGCTCTGGACGAATATAATCCACACTAATTACCGAGGCTTGGAACCATTTTCCATGTAGATCTATTCCGTATTCCGAACTTTTCTCGTCTATTTCATTCATTCGTAACTTGCGTGAAACTAGTGAAGATAAAAACTGCTCACGCAGCACAGGCAGACTTTTCCGATAATGCTCACTGAGTACAAAAACATTCTCCTTCTCTGCGATTTCAGCCTCTATAGTGGCTCTGACCTTTAGCAGAACATCAATCAGCTCCTGTGAAGAAAACGGTTTCAAAATATACTCATCGATTTGCAGTTTAATCGCCTTCTGTGCATATTCAAATTCATCATACCCTGTCAGAATAATGATCTTGGTATTAGGATGCCGCTCGCGAATCCATTCCGCCAGCTGCAGCCCGTTCATAAAAGGCATTTGAATATCAGTCACAACTACATCCGGGAGTAAACGATCTATCGCATCCGCTGCCTCTCGTCCATTCTCCGCCTGTTCTACAATTTCGAAGCCATAGTGCTCCCAATCAATCTGACTGATGACCCCTTCCCTTACATCTTCTTCATCTTCAGCAAGAATTAACTTGTACATTTCTCATCCCTCTTTGGACACGATTTATTTAGCTGTCATAAAATTCATTCTATATGATTCAAACTATTCCATCTATGGTTAAGTTATTTAAATAGATTTTGAGCAAAAAAAACCATCCCGCCGTAGCTGGGATGGGGATGATCGGAACCTATAAGTATTATAGCAACGCTTTGTTAAAGCGATAGCCTGCTGTCTTTTCGAAACCTAGATGACGATAAAAAGCATGTGCCGGTGCGCGTTCTACGCGGTTACCACTTCTCAAGAAGAGCTGACAGCAACCTTGCTCACGTGCCCATTCTTCAGCTGCGGCCACAAGTCTTTTACCGAGTCCGTTTCCTCTGAGTTCTTCTGATACGATAAGTGCAGTAATCTCAGTGATACAATCTGTCTGTTTGTAATACGAGATTACCTGTCTAAGACCGACCATTCCCACAACTTCATTGTTTAGTTCTGCAACAAGCGTGCATTGGAGATGGTTATTCTCCATGCTTTCCAGTCTCTCTTTCATCACGCTAAGCGTTGTTGGATAGCCGAATTCACGCAGAAGCGCTGTCACTCTCTCCAGATCATTCAAGCCGCATTTGCGAATTTCCAGTACAGGTGCCATGGTACTACTGTTCATCCTCATTTACCTCCACTTTTAGCATAGACGCTGCCTGCTTGGCTACCGTCCGCGCGATTTCCACATTTTCCGCCGCACTTAACGCTACAGCCATCCGCCGCCCTGGACGGACTTCTGGTTTACCAAACACCCGAACCTGAGTCCTAGGTAGATCCAAAGCTTCACCAATTCCGGTCACAACAAAAGCTCGTCCTTCTCCTTCAGCCTTCAGCGTAGCTGAGGCACCTGGTGTCAGTAATTGTACTGACTGGACTGGAAAACCAAGAATAGCTCTGACATGCACTGCAAATTGAGATAAATCCTGCGTTGCCATCGTTACCATCCCCGTATCATGAGGTCTAGGGGATACTTCACTAAACAATACGCCTCGATCCGTCAAGAAAAGCTCCACTCCAAAAATACCAAAACCTCCGAGCTGATCGGTAACTGCCTTGGCAATAGACTGAGCTTCATCCAGAAGTTCCGCCTTCATAAAGTGAGGCTGCCATGATTCGACATAATCCCCGTCCTTCTGAATATGCCCAATAGGTGGACAAAATATCGTGCCAGACACGGACCGCACCGTTAAAAGTGTAATCTCGCTTTCAAAGGTAACGAATGCCTCTACGATAACACGAGTGCCTTTAGCTCTCGCTCCATCCAAAGCAGTGTTCCAGCATTCTTCCGCATCCTCCGGTCTTTTGCAAACACTCTGACCTTTGCCGGAAGAACTCATAATCGGCTTGATGACACAAGGAGTGCCTAGTTCTGCAACGGCTTGATGCAGTTCTTCCAGACTATCTGCAAAACGATAATCCGCTGTTGGCAATCCAAGTTCTTCAGCAGCAAGTCGGCGAATGCCTTCTCTGTCCATGGTCAGACGAGCCGCTCGTGCGGTCGGAACAACGAAGAAACCTTCCTCTTCAAGCTCTTGAAGAGCATGAGTAGCGATTGCTTCAATCTCCGGAACAATAACATCCGGTTTTTCTGAGCGAATAAGCGTTTTAAGCGCCTCTGCATCCAGCATATCAATAACATGTGAACGATGAGCTACACCCATCGCTGGTGCATCGCTATAACGGTCTACAGCTACGGTCTCTACGCCAAGACGTTGAGCTTCGATTATGACTTCCTTACCCAGTTCCCCGCTGCCCAGTAGCAGCAGCTTGCGGCTTTGAGCTGAAAAAGGAGCTCCCCACATTGTCGATTTCAACCTCTTTCGGCAAATTGACTATCTCGTTTCCATAAATTTCTGAAAACAAAACAGTTTCATTGTATATTTTCAGGCTTCTTTATTTTCATCCATCATACGCCAGATTGCAAGTGTTCTTCGACAATTTCCTACAAATTTCAAAGATTTTTGTCTAATCTATCAACGAAAGATTGTTCCAAGAGAGATAATTGGTGACCTAATTGACCCCAATGATCTGCGGATTCACCCCCTTTAAGGAGATCTAACATCGCTTTCTCTTGCTCCGCTAACCCTTCTTGTAGGCGTTCTGCAGCAACCTTTAATTCTCTGGCTATGCAATCGACATAATGCGCAAGCAATTTTTTCTTCTGCTCTGCCGCCGCAACATTAACAGCTTCTTTCACAAGAGGCTCAGCCGCACCTTTGACTTGCTCCCGGCCAGCGCCTTCAAAGAAATAGCGAGGGGATTTGAAATGTCCCCATAAGGTTGGCCATTCCACGGACTGAAGCTGGCATTCCAGCTCACTAGGAGAAGGCCATGCTGCTTCTTCATTCTCCATCAGATGAAACTCTTGAGTAGAGAAAAACAGCTCAGTAGCAGCCGCTTCAGCCGCTTCATGAACAAGTCTACGCCCGGTACTTTCTAGTCGCAGCGTTGTCGCCCATAGCTCTTGCTCCAATTCACGCTTTGTGGTACGCATCAGCTCTGCACCACACGCAGCGAAGATAGCTTTTAAATTTCCTGCGTCCTCACGTAATAATGAGGGGTGGAAAGATTCCTGAAAATTTCTGGTGAAGGAGAAGCTAATTCGTTGACAGACATGATAGATCAGTTCCTCACCTTCATGAACAAGATCTCTGCTAGGACGTTCTTCGGTCTCCAATAGGGAAAGTCTCTTCATAGCCAGCTGACGACGTTCTTGCATTTCTTTTAATCCTGCTTCACGCTCGTTTGCCGCCATGGAAGCGAGATTCTGCCACTCTTCCGCCCTGCGGCGAACAGATGCGATGCTCTCTGCAGCTGCGTTAAGTGAAAGCTGAGGAAGTTCGTCTCCCGCAAAGCTTGATAAGGCTTGCTCAAAATGATGGAAACGGGAAGCCTCATAGCGTGCATAATCATGCTGGGTTTTGCCTTCCAGAGCAAGCAAGCTAGATAGTGCATAAATTCTCGGCGAGCGTAAGCCGCCTGCACGTAAATTTTGAGCAACATGTTCTCGTACCTCTTCCAATTCATCTTCGCCTGAAGCAAGATCAGAAGCGTTGATAATAAAGAACATTTTATCAAGTGCAAAGCTATCTTTAATTCGGCCTAGCTGCGCAAGCAGACCTCGATCTGCTTTTGAAAAGGCGTGGTTGTAATAGGTAACAAAACAAATCGCGTCTGCGTTTTTCATGTAATTAAAGGTTACGCCGGTATGACGAGCATGCAATGAGTCGGCTCCTGGTGTATCCACGAGTACAATTCCGCTTTCGGTCAATGGACAGGCATAATACAGATCAATCCCCTGCACAAAACAGGCTCGGGTCTCCTCTGCTACAAGGCCTCGGTATTCTTCTAAATCAACAATTCGCACCGTTCCCAGCAAGGGCTTAGCTTCTGCCCAGCCAGCCGCTGCTGCCCTTAGAAATCCAGCATGTGGCAACGCAGAAGGATGAATTCCCCTTGCAGGCAAGCTTGCTAGAACTGTTGTCCATGAGTTTTGCTGTGGTTCTCCTAGTTGCAGCACACTGAAGGAATGGCAGATGTCATCCCAGAAATCTGCCATCGTCTTCATTGTGACAACCGCGCTGGCATGGCGGAAGTCACCTTCCGGCGCCAAAATGCGGTTGACCGCAGCCGTGGCAGGATGTGGAGACACGGGCAGCACTTCTTCGCCGAGCAAAGCGTTGGCGAAGGAGGACTTACCCGCGCTGAATGCACCAAACAGCGCGAGGGTAAAGCGGCCGCCGGCGAGATCCTCCGCCCGTGCGGCCAGACTCCGCGCCGCCGATGCCATCGCTGGCTCGCGGCGCAGCAGCTCTGCCGCAGCCGCCAGCGCGTCAGCGGCTGCGGATAGCCGGCGGCGTCCGCCCGCCGGCGAAGCCGTTCCCGCCGCCCAATTTGCGGCGGCGGCACTTCCAGCCGCGACGTTTTGCGGCGGCTGGACCTCCCGCGGTGCGGCGCTCTGCGCAGCCGCTCGCGGGGTTACCCTCACCTCCGGCAGGATGCCGGGGGTGAGGGGCCGGCGCGGCGGCAGCAGCGCCGCGAGCTCGTGCGCGCGGGCAGCTGCCGCGCGGTCCAGCGCGGCTAGCGCGTCAACGGCGCGCGTCTGCGCCGCAAGAGCCAGTTCGCGGCGCTGGAGTACTGTACGCTGCTCCTCCATGAGCGGCGGCAGCTTCGCTAACAGCTCATCGCTCACCGCTAACGCGGCACGGCGGAACTGGCTCTTAATATCAGCCGCAAGTGTGCGGCAGAAATTGAGCAGCGCCTCGCCGCTATACCCCGTTCCCGGCTTAACTGCAGCCGCCAGCCACTCCTGGCTCACCGCCGGGAACCCTTGCTTCAGAGTCGTCTCCGCCTCCTCCTCCCACAGCCCGAGATTCTCCGCCCAATCACGTACCAGCTGAATCAAATGCCATTCCAGCTGAGCGGAAACCTCTCGGGTCAACAGTCCTTGCCAGACTGCCAGTCGTTTACTTTGTTCCTTCTCCCGCCGTGCAGCCGTAGAGAATAACCCTAATCGAAACGTAGGGCTAGCACTTTCCATATAGCTTCCCGACGCCTCTCTTACATCTGCAGGCATTAGATTAGCATTATTAAGTAAGGTGTCTAGGCCAGTTCGCAAACTCGCTCGTGACTGCTGAGGCAACGCCTCAAGTCGTGCCTTCTCTTCTTCGAGTGACTTCAGTTCATTCGTCACTGTCTCTGCATTCGTACCTTCTAGTTCTTCAAGAAGAGCCGCTCTTTCCTCCTGCTGATCTTCACGGAATGCAGTTAGAGAAGAATCCGCTGTATGATGAATAGAACGAGACAAGCTATATTGAAGTAGCTGTTCCTTTTGTTCCAACAGTTCGGTTATAAGGCTGAGTAGCTGATCCCAATGATTAAGAGGATGCTCTTTCTTTTTGAGAGAGGTGAATAAAATTCCCGCACAATGAATCCCCCATTGTTCAAAAGCATTTTCAAGTTGACGTTTATATTCCTCAATGGAAATCTCTTGTTCCCTGTGCTTGTCGATCTGATTAACAATCAGATACAAAGGTTTACCCCAGTCACTAAGATTTTTAGCAAAGGCCAAATTATTCTCTGACTGTACATGGTTATAATCCATCACATAAAATACGACATCAGCTAAATGCAGCGCAGAGCGGGTGGCCGCCTGATGACCATCATCCGTCGAATCTACACCAGGTGTATCCAATAGTACGCCATCCTTACCTAGCAGTGGTATCTCATTCCACACTTCAATTGCGGAATATTCACCACCATTTCGACAGTATTCTTGTAATCTTTCTGGAGTTGTCTCTATAGGAGCAGCATCATTTTTACTTCCTTCAACTCTAGGATAAATAAGCACTCGTGGAACTCCACTGCGAATAGAGACAATATTCGCACTAGTCGGCACAGGTCCAGAAGGCAGCACCGAACTGCCGCAAAGAAGATTGATCATACTGGATTTTCCTGCCGAAAAATGTCCGCAAAAAGCAAGGGTCAGCTCATTCCCACCCTCTTTATGTTGTAAATCTTCATATATACGTTCAGAGCCTTCATCACCCCAGCGATGCATTAATCCACGCAACTGGAAAAGCAGCGATGCCGTTTCACTTAATGTCTCTTTCTCGATTCTAACCTGTTCCGCTCTCACTGACTCTCCACCTCCACTGTTACCATCTAATCATGCTTTGAATATAACCCATTCAAGAATACGAAATCAGACTCATTATTAAAATATAGGAAAGTAAAAGTTTCACATGATACATTATCCTTATATTTCTCGCTTAAACGCTTACCGTCCTTATAAGGACGCCGAAGACGTTTATGCTTATTCAATGTTTATACAGGTGTAATTTCTGTGATGTCACGCAGAACCTTTTTTATAAATAATAATTACAGTTTATCACCAGTTTGACACAAATTAAATACACACTACTTACAAAATAACCTATCATCTCTTACGAAATGAGGTTATTCAAACATCTTTCTGCTTTTTCGCTAGAAAAGTAAGAAACAAAAAAGGAGCCAGCCCTAGGGCCGACTCCTTTTATCACTTCTAAATTTATGCAGTTTCCGAAACAGGCAACAGAATTTCGAATACTTTTCCGTGTTGCAGAATAGTCAAACCACGAGATTTATCTCTCATTACAACAACCTCAGGTTTCACTGACATACGATCAAAATAGTGTTCAGGAACGTCACCGGAATGACTGATCGTGATACCTTCTACTTCTTGCTCTTCGTTCTCTTCGAGTGGGCTTTCCACTACGCGATCAAAAATATCCGAGAACACTTCAAAATTATCTGTGTATACAGAAATGCATTTCATCTCTATCCCATCCTCTTCTTCAACTCTAACTTTTTGGCGTATGATCTTTAGCTTTCCTGACAACAGCTGTTTTCATACGTTTTTTGCCCTCTCGACATACATCAAGGAGCGGGCAAACTTGACATTTTGGGTTCTGTGCCTTGCAGTGATATCGTCCGAAAAAGATAAGCCGGTGATGAGTGATCGTCCATTCGTCACGTGGCACAGCCTTCATCAGCTTCTTTTCCACTTCCAGCACAGAATCTTTCCAGCCTGCTAATGCAAGTCGTTTAGCAACCCTCTCCACATGCGTGTCCACTGCAATGGCAGGAACTCCAAAAGCATTGGATACTACTACATTTGCAGTTTTACGACCTACACCGGGTAAAGTTACAAGCAAGTCATGAGCCTCAGGCACCTCGCCACCATACTGTTCTATGAGTATAGAGCATAGGCTTTGGATATGCTTAGCTTTGTTACGATATAGGCCGATGCGCCGGATATCCCCCTCCAACTCCTCCAGCGGTACAGAAATATAATCGATGGGGGCTTTGTACTTTTGGAACAGGTCCACGGTCACTTTGTTCACCGTTGCATCCGTACATTGGGCTGATAACAGTACCGCTATCGTTAATTCAAAAGCGTTACTGTGATTTAGCTCGCAATGAGCATCAGGGAACAAGTCTCCAATCGTATCCAAAATGTGGCGGACCTCTGCAACTTTCATAGTGTCCCCTCCACGGAGCGATTACGCTCATTAAAACTCACATGAGCGTGTCATCTCTAATGTAAAGAAATATAAGCAAAGTCTGTATTATAACGTATGGTTTCATACATTTCAAGAAAATACAACTCTTATACTTTCTTATATTTCAAAAAAAACGTCTTGACGCAGGCAAAGCTCCTGTGTCAAGACGGTGATTCACTCAGAAATCCACCATTGCTACTATTGTTTCACAATTTCAACCACGATATCATTATTGAAATACATTATAATATTATCATTTTCTTTCAGAGATTGCACGGACAATGTCGTATCTCCTTGATGAATATATACATTTGAAGCAAGAGTGAACTGATACTTATCGTTCAGATTAGCTCTCTTAGTCACCAATGAGTTCGTCGTACTGTCATAGCGAGAGAATGAACGAGTTAACTGTGGTAACACACGAATGACTGTCGCTCCATCCGTGTCTTTACGAATCTCCACTCTGTCCGCTGTTGTTAAGTTACTAAGAGCAGTTGTTGTGGCGCCATCACGTATGATTCTAACCCCACCGCTTACAGTAAAGTTTTGTGCTGCTCCAGCATACTCCTTCACAATTAAGCTATTCGTTGCAGCTCCTACTGAACTAATCTGACCCGTTGTAAGCTTGACGGCCTGAATAGAGAGCGGTGCGCTTCCATCAAAAGTCACATTCAGATAATCTCCTGATTTCAAAGCGGTTATCTTAATGCTCTCACCGGCTTCATTAGTTATTGGAAGCGCCGCAGTATTAATTTCACTGGTCCCCCCGTTCCACTTAATGCTTACACGGTTGGTTCCAGAATTAACAGTTGCTGCTTCAACCTGAAGAACGGTCTTTACTTTCAATACTGCAATGAGATCCTGACTAGTTGTCAGTGAGGCTGTCACATTACTACCAACAGGAACATCACTTAAGGATGGATTAGTCTTCCCAAAAAGATCAACTAATTGTGGATATGGCAGTGTTATAGTTTGCCCGCCATCTTTAAGCTTCAATACAATTGTTCTAGAAGTAGAATTAACAGCAGACAAAGTTCCTTCGTACTTTGTGACAATTTCCAAAGACAAAGCCCGTTGACCTATTGCCGTTAAATTCACTTTACGGTTCTCAACAAGTTTCGTACCGACATTCGTTAAGTTAGGAAGTACGCCTTCAATCAACAATTTTGTTTTTTCATCCAACTGAACGACATGTGCCTTTTTTTCAGTATCCATAACTGTCAACAGCTGTGTTTTAGTATTATAGTCAATAACCGTCGCTCCACTATACTGCTCAATTTGACGGCTTAACACTTCAATCTTTATGACTTGATCACTGCTGTTCAGCGTAAGCTGAATTTTGTCCCCACCTACTGTATCAGCTATAAGATCATCAGCCACAGCGCTATTCATATTCGGAATAACAATCACCGGCTTCGTGCCTAACAGTTTAACTTCACGTGTTCCGTCCGTTTTTTTATACACAACTGTTGAATTGCTCAGTTCGGTAAGTACACCTTGAACTGTCCGTTCAACACCTTCTGTCACTTCTACAGTACGTATCACATTTTCCTTAATCGTATATTTAACAGCAGCACCTGTCTTTAAATCTGCTGGCTGCAGCACTGATGATTGCGAGCTGAATAATGAAGTTCCATCTTCCCATTTAAAGGTTTCCACCGTACCAGCAGCATTTTTAAACGTAATGCTTTTCCCAGGAAGATCTATACTTTGAACGGTACCTGTTGTCGTTTTGTTTACAACGCCTGAAGTCACTTGAACCTTGACCACTTTATGTGAACCACTATAAGTTTCACGCTGTAACGTAACTATGCTGTCTGCTACCAGTGAAGCAGGTTCAATTGAAGTCCCATTCGCATCTTCAAAGGTAGTCGCTTCATCGTAGTAATATTCAGTGAACCCAGTAGCTGATTTCAGCCATAGCTTATTACCAGGTGCTACCATTGCGAAGTTTCCGGAAAGGCTCTCCACTTGTTGTGTAGGGTCAGTCACTTCAACATAGGCTGCATTATATGTCGCTCCAATTACAGTAACCTTTGTGTAAGGTTGGACATCACTTAGATTTATTCTACTTTCAGAAGCGCTTGTGTAATAAGCGGTGCTCGCTCCCAGGGTATATGTAGAAGTCTTTCCGTTGTTATAGACGGAGAGTTTCCCACCTGCTAATTGACTGATTGTTCCTGATACCGTGTTGTCATATTCAACCGTATTGTGAGCTTCTGCACGGCTAAAAAAAGTCGCCAATTGAGCACGGGTCACAGCCCCTTGTGGATCAAAGCGATTACCGTCAAGACCATTGGCTAGTTTCAGATCAACAGCAACGTTGATGTACCCTCTTTTGTTTGCAGACACTTTAGCATCATCCGCAAAGCCTGTCGGCGCACTAGCTGCTACGGCTGCATCTGCACTTTTTCCTAGTGCACGAATTAAGAGTTCAGCAATCCATTCGCGGGAGGCTTTACGTTCTCCCCAAGAAGTCTTCAGATTATCTGGAGCCATTTCAGTCGCCTTATCAAGTAGGCCTTGTTGAAAAGCCAACACTACATAATCCTTGTAATAATTCGTAACCTTAAAATCATTAGGTAAGGCAACCGTAGAAGAAGTATCCACTTTATCCTGCAACTTCATAAAACGTAATGCCATAAGCACAGCTTCCTGTTGAGTTACAGAATCCCCAGGGCGGAACAAACCATTATTACCAACTACAATTCCTTGTGATGCTAATTTATAAATATGCTTTTCAGCCCAAAAGCCTGTCTTCACATCGCTAAAAATGCCAACAGATTGTGTAGTAGTTGTTGCTGCTGTAGCGGCTGTATCTGCAAACACTGCGCTTGCGCCACTAAAAATCATGGTTCCAGCCATAACAGCCGATACTGCTTTCGTAGAATAAGCCTTCAATGGACGTTTTGACCTTTTTTGCGCGGACAATAGATTATTCCCCTCTCTATGACTCAAATAAATAGTATAGTTTAAAATTCGTCAGTTAGATGCTTTTATCCTTTGTTGTAATAACAATTAGCTATTATCTCTAGTCATTGGATGCATTAGATCAACATGACCCATCAAGCTTTCAACCTTTTCACCATCCACCAAAACTTCGATGCTTTTTACTTCTTCAAATTGAAAATAGGTTTTGGCAAGTGATGAAATCGCTAAGGACTCCCCACCAGCACCCAGCTGTGCTTCATCCGGTTTATGAAGATCCATCACAATTTGACCATCAACAAACTTTAACGATTTCAGTTCAATCTTGCCCCATAATGATACAAGGTCGGTATTCTCGTTGCTTTGCAATGCTTTGAACGTCTCTGTATATTTCTGGGCATCGTCAGAGAAGCTAATGCTAGTCTTAGCAGGAATCAGATCCATAACTTGTGAATCCGTATAATATGCATCGATACTCTGGCTCTGTTTTTGCTTCTCATCTGCTACTGGCTTTGCAGTTGCCTGAGTTTCTGTGTTGCTATTATCTGCTGTCGGTTGCGGAGTGCTAGTCACTTCGTTTCCTGGTTCATCGCTTGGAGCCGGTGTACTTTCTCCCGCACCACTTACAACATTTGAAGTCTCTTGCTCCACACCATTTGCTGGAGCCGCAGTAGGCTTGTCTCCACAGCCAGCAATCACTAGCAGAAGCAGTGTAGCGATCCCAATTGTACTCCATTTTTGTTTCATCATTAATAAACGCCTCCTCTAGATGAATACGGGCAGACAGGTACCGCAAAACCACTTCTTGCCTTTTAAAATAAAAGCAGAAAGCTGACTTTGCGGCGCTCGTCTGCCACTGGTCTGTTATTTTATACCCAAATATTCCTTAATCCCACTCACTATTGAAGCCGCAACTTTGTTTTGAAGTGCATCTGTAAAGAGCAATGCTTCATCTTTTTTGTTGCTAAGGTATCCCACTTCAAGTAATACTGCAGGCATTTTCGTTTCACGGATAACATGGAAATTCCCATAACGTACACCGCGATCGCTAAGCCCTGTAGCTTGAACAAGGTATTTATGCATCACGTTCGCCAATGCTTTACTGGCTTCCCGTTGATAATACGTTTCTGTTCCACTAGCTGATGAGGAACCTGAGCTATTGGCGTGTACAGATATGAAGATATCAGCTTTTAAATTATTCGCCATAGCTGCTCTTTCTTTAAGCTCCAAGAAAGTATCATTACTTCGTGTTAACACGACGTCAATATTACTTTCTTTTTTCAGCAATTCAGCTGTCTTAAGTACGATGGCCAAATTAAAATTCTTCTCGTATTTACCTGTAACACCCACTGCTCCAGAATCTTTAGCCCCATGCCCTGCATCTAATACTACTAGCTTTCTGCCATTATTTCCTGGTTGTGTAGTAGTATCATCAGTGCTTTCCGCATTTAGATCGATTACAACCAGCTTAGAATCGTCTCCAGTTACGCTAACGTTGTAATTCTTAGCATAGTTCAAATCGATTACAAAACGTACTGTATAAGGATTCGTGCTATAAAGGGAGTAACGTACTCCTGATACATCGGGATAATCTTTCACTTCCAAGCTACCGTTTAGGTCAGGATCAAGGATCTGTCCTGTGCCAAATAGGTCTGAGAAGGTGGCATTAGGTAAATCAACAACTAACCGATCCGGCCCAGTCATCACTGTCACTTTCGGTACTGAATTACCCTCCATGGCAATGCTCAAACGATTTTCGCTAAAGCTCACACCATTTACCATCGTTAAATTCTTTGAAGGATCTACCGGCGGTACAACCTCAGATCCACCATTTTCAGTATTTCCACCTGAACTGCCGTTATCATTTGAGGATCCTGGGGTAATAAGATACACACTCTTCTTCACGTTGTCCCACGAGACATTTAATCCGAACTGTTCACTAATGAACCGAATCGGTACAAGTGTCGTATTACTACGAAGGATAGGTGCTGTGGTAAGTGTTACTGTCTTGTCATCAACTGAGGCTATCTTTTGATTCACAACCAATTTGATGACTTTTCCTTGCTGTTCAATCGTTACCGTCTTGCTCTTCTGATCCCAACCCACGTTATATCCAAGGCTTTCAGAGATCAACCTTAACGGCACCATGATTGTATCATTCACATTCTCAACCGGGACAGTTTGCCCTGCGGTCAGCTCCTTGCCGTCCAGAAAAATCTTACTATTCCCGGCAGCAGCATGTCCGTTCTCAGGCAAAACAAATACTAAGAGCAACAAAAACAACATCAAACTGAATTTCTTCATTCTTCACCTCTAAATCTAGTATTCGCCTGTGAATGGCGATCGTGATGGCCTGTCTACGTCAACCTCAGACCTCTATTAGACGCTAATAATCTATAAAGGTTGCGAATATATTCCATAAAAATTGAGAAATCTCACCAACATTAAGCATTAAAGTCCTAGATATTCCTTAATACCGGCTACAATTTCTCTCGCTAATTTGTCTTGAAGCTGCTCACTATACATCCCTGATTCATTTCCTGAATTAGTAAGATATCCCACTTCTAGAAGTACTGCCGGCATACTGGTTTCTCTTGTAACATGCAGGCTTTTCGTTCTTACTCCGTTGTCCTTGAATCCAGTACCTGCTATCAGATGTTTGTGCATGACCTGAGCAAGCGGCAGACTCCCACTACGCGAATAGTACGTTTCACTGCCATTTATTTTGTCTCTATTCGGATAACCCAACTCTAGTGAATTCCCATGCACTGAAATAAATAGATTAGCCTTTGCTGCTTCTGCGATATTTACTCGATCCTGAAGACCCAACGTAATGTCTTCAGTCCTAGTAAATACGACGTCAACCAAAGCTTCCTGCATAAGTAGTGTTTGTACTTTACGGATAACTGCCAGATTGAAGTCTTTTTCCAGCTTACCCGTGAGACTGACTGCTCCTGATTGTGTCCCTCCATGACCCGCGTCGAGAACTACAACTGGCTTTCCTGTCATTCCACTACCACCTGAGGTGTTCCCTTCACTGCCTGTAACATTCAAATCCAGTGTCACCAGTCCAGTACTTTCATCCGTACTTAATTGATAAGGCTGGCTCCCGACCGTTTGAATCACGAACCTAACAGTAGAAGGACTTACACTGAACAACGCATACCGGATCTCAGAAACTAGAGGGTAACCAGTAACATCCAGCTTCCCTTGCGGACTTCCGTTTGTGGTAATACTCGGTAGACCTCCTACGAAATCAGGAGCAAAAGCTGCACCGGGAAAATCTACGACGATTCGATCTGGACTGCTCATTTTTGTGATGCTAGGTTTAGGGGCCCCAGAAACAGCGATGATTAATCGATTCTCAGTGAAGGCTGCCCCATTTACCAGCGGACCTGCTGCATTCACACCAGTGCTTCCTGGTACTGAGGATGATTGTGGTGTCGGTGAGGGCAAAACACTTCCAGTGCTTGTGCCATTATCCACGCCGGGTGTAGTAATCTGGGTTGGAGAAGGAGTACTTGTTGCTGTTGGACTAGTAACGGTTCCCTCAGGTGTAGCCACCGAAGCTTGTCCACCCGTCAAATAGACCGTTTTATCGCTATTATCCCAGCCAACCTTTAGACCGAACTGCTCACTTACGAAGCGAATCGGAACGAGAACTGTACCACCGCTTTGCTTGGGTGCTGCGTTTAAATCAAACGTTACTCCATCCGCATCAGCTGTTTTTTTTCCTACAGCCAGCTCAATGCTTTTTCCATCTTGGTGAACCGTTACTTTGCGGGCCTGCTGCTCCCACAATACCTCAAATCCAAGATTCTCCACTACCACTCTGACGGGAATCATAACGCTACCATTGACATTCTCAAGTTTAATTCCTTTTGGCAAAGCAAGCTCTTGATTGTCCATAATAATTCTGCCTGAGCTGCTACCAGCTGCGGCAGCTTCACGTCCAGTGAATGATAGTAATAATAATGGCAGCAACAATAGTAGCAACGTTCGATACCCAACTCTTCTCATTTTCCCGCTCCTTCTGCAAGTAATAGATCTAGATAAGTATTAAGACGACAGAAATCACCAAATGTTTCCTTTATCACCAATCAATATTTCGATTATAGCAAAAAAACTTCTATTTCCGACACCCGGAAATAGAAGTTTTGCGTAATTTTTGTAAAAGTTAAGAATGAAACCAGTTATATCCTATTATTAAGAGAATAACTTAGCCGCATGACGCTCTTCATACGCAGCAATTTCATCTGCATGCTGAAGGGTTAATCCGATATCATCCAGACCTTGCAGCAAGAACTGACGACGGTGCTCATCTAGATCAAAGCTGATGCTCAGTCCAAATTCATCGTGAAGTGTATTGCTCTCAAGATCCACGGTCAACTGGTAGCCATCATGCTCGGCTGTCCGATTAAATAGCTCATCCACTTGCTCTTCCGAAAGCTTGATCGGCAAAATGCCATTCTTAAAGCAGTTGTTGTAGAAGATATCTGCATAAGAAGGTGCAATAACAACTCTGAACCCATAATCCATAATCGCCCAAGGTGCATGTTCCCGTGAGGAACCACAGCCAAAGTTAGCACGTGAGATCAAGACAGAAGCACCTTTATAGCGTGGCTTATTCATTTCAAAGGCAGCGTTATCGTTACCAGCTTCATCAAAACGCCATTCGTAGAACAAAAATTGTCCAAATCCTGTCCGTTCAATCCGTTTCAGGAACTGCTTTGGGATAATAGCATCCGTATCTACATTCACCCGATCTACTGGTGCAACAATTCCTGTTAATTTTTTAAAAGCATCCATAGTTTTATCCTCCCGTGTTCTCTCTAGTTCTATGAGCTGACAGCTTCCGTCTTATAGTTCCAATCACGTACATCAGTGAAACGGCCTTTTATCGCAGCTGCAGCAGCCATAGCTGGGGATACAAGATGCGTGCGTCCACCGCGACCTTGACGTCCTTCAAAGTTACGGTTCGAGGTAGATGCACAGCGTTGCCCCGGTTGCAGTACATCAGGGTTCATCGCAAGACACATGCTGCATCCCGCTTCGCGCCATTCAAAGCCCGCGTCAGTAAAGACTTTATCAAGCCCTTCCTTCTCAGCCTGCATTTTAACACGACCAGATCCAGGAACAACAATGGCAGTAACCTTATCAGAGACTTTATGGCCTTTTGCTACCACGGCTGCGGCTCTCAAATCTTCGATCCGTCCGTTAGTACAAGAACCGATAAATACATAATCAATTGGAATTTCAGAAATAGGAGTTCCAGGAGTCAAATCCATATATTCAAGCGCTTTTTCAGCAGCTTTGCGTTCATTTTCAGTGGTAAAGTCAGCCGGATTTGGCACGCTAGAGTTGATATCAGTACCCATGCCCGGGCTAGTACCCCAAGTCACTTGTGGAATCAATGTCTCCACATCGAATTCAACTACCGTATCATACTGAGCACCTTCGTCACTAACAAGACTCTTCCATCCTTCAACAGCAGCGTCGTATGCTTCGCCTTGCGGCACATATTGACGTCCACGCAGATAGTTAAAAGTAGTTTCGTCAGGAGCGATCAAACCTGCTCTTGCTCCGCCTTCGATCGACATGTTGCAGACGGTCATACGTTCTTCCATCGACAGCTCACGAATAGCTTCACCTGTGTATTCAATTACATAACCTGTTGCAAAATCAGTACCATACTTAGCAATAACACCAAGGATCATATCCTTTGCTGTTACACCAGGATTGCGTTTACCTGTGAAACGAACTTCCATAGTCTTAGCTTTGGATTGCTGCAAACATTGGGTAGCCATTACATGTTCAACTTCACTAGTACCGATACCAAAAGCCAGCGCACCAAATGCTCCATGTGTGGAGGTATGGCTGTCACCGCAAACGATAGTTTTACCAGGGTGCGTCAAACCGATCTCAGGTCCCATTACGTGTACAACGCCTTGATCGATATCATTCAGGTCGAACAATCTAACTCCAAAATCAGCACAGTTTTTAGAAAGTGTATCAATTTGCTGCTTGGAAATTGGATCCTTAATGTTAAAACGATCCTTGGTAGGAACGTTGTGGTCCATTGTAGCGAAAGTCAGCTCAGGACGGCGGACCTTGCGGTTACTGAGGCGAAGTCCTTCGAAAGCTTGTGGAGAAGTTACTTCATGAACCAAATGCAGATCGATATAAATAATGCTAGGTTTACCTTCCTCTTGATGAATAACATGATTATCCCAAATCTTTTCAAACATTGTCTTGTTGCTCATAATTTCACCTCATTAATAGAATCGTTCATTGGAAGAGAGCGTGGAGTCTCTCTTGAATGATCTAAATATAACATCACCATCTTTATAATTCCAAGATATGATATCTATAGAAGTGATAGGTTTAACCTATAAATTGAAGATGATTTTTTTGCTGAGACCCTAGTCAGCCCACTCCTTAGACGAATGCCCTTCATACTATATCGGGTCCTGGTTGTTGAAATGCAGTGCATTTGTTAGCGCAGAAGGAGTTGGAACAATTGAGGTCAGGAACGAGACTTACCGGGCGAGTTATTTTCAAAGGTGATCAAGGGTATGAAACGGCACGTAAAAATTGGGATCCGCATACTGACAAATTCCCGAAAGTGTTTGTTTTCGCACAAAAAACACAAGATGTAGCGAACGCCATAAAATGGGCTAACGAGAATAAAGTCCCTATCCGTGCAAGAAGCGGTAGACATTCTCTGGAGGTTAATCTTTCACAGGTCACCGGAGGAATCGTCATCGATGTAAGTGAAATGAAGAAAATCAAACTAAATAAAAAATCAGGAACTGTTGTTGTGGGTACCGGAAATACTGTGGGGAGAATTGCACACACGCTTGCTGGGCAAGGATATATGGCTCCATTCGGCGATAGCCCTACGGTTGGAATCGGAGGCATCACCCTAGGCGGGGGTATCGGGCCGCTCCAGCGAACCGTGGGCCTTGTTAGTGATAATCTAATCGAACTCGAAATGGTTGATGCCAAAGGGAAAATTATTCGTGCCAATAAGAATAGTAACTCTGATCTCCTCTGGGCTTCCCGCGGAGGTGGCGGGGGGAATTTCGGAGTTTACACCAGTTACAAATTCAAAGTACGTCCTGCTCCAGCTTCGGCTACCGTTTTTCGTATCACCTGGCCTTGGGATCAGTTCGAGAAGGTATTCAAAGCTTGGCAACTCTGGGCTCCTTGCGTTAATACCAAACTGGGCAGTGAATTATCCATTGGTCCGAAAAAAGGCGGTAATGTCACTATGACGGGGCTGTTCCTCGGATCAAAGGCAGAGGCTTCCCGCCTCTTAAAGCCCGTTACGAGCGTTGGAACGCCTACGAATCAAATCATCCGCTCTTTGCCCTATACAAAAGTAGTGAGTTTTATGTTAGCGCCTGATCCAGTGCTAACTCAAAGAGTCAGCAACCAGTTCTCCAGCGGTTTCGTAAGAAAACCCTTCCCGGACAAGGCAATTAAGTCCATGCGTGAATTCTTAGAGAAAGTGGAGGGAGAATTCGCAGGTTTCTTTTTCCTCAACTGGGGTGGAGCTGTGAGCCGTAAGTCACCCAAATCTACAGCCTTTTACTGGCGTAAAGCGAAATTCTATGTTGAGTGGAATAGCTCATGGATCAAGAAATCGGAAGCTGCCAGAAATATATTCGTAGTACGAAATACACGCCGGAAGCTGCAGCCATTTATCGTGGGGAGCTACATCAACGTTCCAGACCAGGGAATTAAAAATTCCGGACCAGTATATTATGGAGCGAACTATCCTAGATTACGGAGAGTCAAAGCTAAATATGACCCGGGAAATATATTTAACAACCCTCAAAGCATCTCTCCAGCCCGCAAAGTATAGTAAGACGTAATAGCGTAGCATCGAAATTAGACCGGCAAACATAAAGGACTCCAGCGAATACTGGTAATCCACCCCTTCCTATTTGCCGGTCAGTGCGTTCGTGCACGAACTTACATGTGAACCTATATAAAACTTCAGTTTCATAGCTTATACTTATAAGTAAAAACAATCTCCCAAAGGAGTTTATACATGGAACTGAGACAACTACAATATGTACTGCAAATCGCAGCCGAAAAAAACTTCTCCCGTGCAGCGGACAAGCTGCACATTGCCCAACCATCACTCAGTCAGCAGCTTTCCAAGCTGGAAAAAGAGCTCGGTGTAATGCTGTTCCAGCGAAATACCAGCTCTGTTGAACTGACCTATGCTGGATCTAAATTCGTAGAGCAAGCTCAAATCATCATTGATGGCGTAGAACTGCTGCGACAAGAAATGTCTGATATTTCTGAATTGCGTACCGGGCGCGTCGTTGTAGGCAGTATGCCGATCACTGGTGCACATTTACTACCGCATGTACTTCCGGTTTTTAAACAAAATTACCCGGAAGTAGAAATCACTCTGCTCGAAGACTCCTCCATGAACCTAGAGAAGCTCACTGCGAGTGGTCAGACTGATTTGAGCCTGCTCTCATTGCCGCTCGAAATTCCAGCTCTTGCTTACGAAGAACTGGGTGAGGAAAGAATCGATCTTGCAGTCCCACCCGAACACCCGCTGGCTAAACGTAGCTTAGATGGAACTAAGACCTCTTTACAAGAACTAAAGGACGAGCCATTTATCGTACTTAAAGAAGGCCAAGGCTTCCGTAAAATGACTATGGATCTGTGCCGAAACGCTGGCTTCGAACCAAAAATTGTTTTTGAGAGCAATAACATGGAAACAGTTCAGTCACTGGTCGCCACTGGAATGGGTGTAACTCTTGTGCCTCATTTTATTGCCCGTGCACCGCGGAGTGAATTCGTCCCTGTCTACTTACCGCTCACTGATCCTGCCCCTAGCCGAACACTTGTCGTAGCCTATCGACGTGGACGTTATTTATCTAAAGCCGCTAAAGCTTTTGTAGAAACATTTAAATCTACGGTATCTGAATTAACCGAAGAATAGACCCTTGGAAGGCTGCTCAGATCATCTGACACCGAGCCGCACTTCCATTAACTGGCCGCTTTTTCGTTTAGATCTTGATTCTGCGCCTGCTCAGGATTGTTGTCTTTAGTCAATTTAATTCACCTCTTGGTAACAGATTATACCCTTACTTAGAGGTTAAACAGAATAATCAAAGCTTTCTAATGCGAGAAATAGTTCCTTCGTTTTTCCTTTGCAAAGCAACCATCTCCATGGTATTCTATTGAAAATAAGTGAAACGTGCAGACGGGACCAGTAAGAATGAGTCTAACCGCGCCTAGAGAGTAAATTCCGACAGGCTGAAAGAATTTACCGCGGTTTTCGTTCCGAATCCTACCCCCGAGCGGCCTGTGCTAAGCAGGACGGATCCTCCCGTTACGAGAATGAAGTCGGATGATCCCTCATCAATGAAGGTGGTACCGCGGAAGTTTACAAGCTTTCGTCCTTTGCTAAGTCTAAGGATGGGGGCTTTTTGTCGTTTTCAGCATCTATAAAAATACTGAGGAAGTGAACAGATATGACGACACGAATCGTAGTCAAAATAGGCAGCAGCTCACTGACTGGAACAGAAGGCGGATTGAATCGCGAAGCCGTGTCCTTCTTCGCTTCAGAGATTGCCGAATTGAAGAGAAACGGCTGCGAGGTGTTATTAGTAACCTCCGGTGCTGTAGCCGCAGGCTTTCGCAGTATCGGTTATCCTACACGTCCGAAGCTGCTGCATGAGAAGCAAGCAGCTGCTGCTGTAGGCCAAGTACTGCTCATGCAGGCATATCAGGAAGCTTTTGCCGAGCATGGAATAACCACAGCACAGATCCTACTAACCCGTACCGACTTTTGTAGTCGCAGAGCTATGAACAACGCGATGATGACGGTTGAAGAGCTGCTTCGCCTAGGAGCGGTACCCGTATTTAACGAGAATGACACCGTCTCCGTTGATGAGTTAAAATTCGGTGATAACGATACTTTGTCCGCGCTGGTAGCTAACCTGCTGAAAGCCACCAGATTGCTAGTCTTAACTGACATGGATGGCTTATATAGTGGAGATCCTCGGAAACATCCCGACGCTGTTCGCTATCAGTTCGTTGATGATATTACGCCGGAGATTTATGCTATTGCTGGTGGAGCTGGCTCTAGTGTGGGGACAGGTGGCATGCGTTCAAAAATCGATGCTGCCAAGATCGCTACACGAGGCGGTGTGCCCGTCTTTGTTGGGAGAGCTACCGAACCAGGGGATTTACAACTCGCAGCGACAGGCTCGGGCCGAGGTACTTATTTTGCAACCAAGTTATCTTCTTTACCTGTTAAAAAGCAATGGCTTGGCTTTATGTCCACCCCACTCGGCTCCCTGTACGTTGACGAAGGCGCCGTTGAAGCGCTGCTTCATGGCGGTCATAGTCTGCTGCCTGTCGGCGTCAAGCAGATCGAAGGTAACTTTCACGCTGGGGATGTTGTAGAAGTCCTTGGACCAGACTCCAAGTTGCTGGGACGCGGGATTGTGAATTACGATGACACTCAGCTGCGCAGTATTCAAGGTTTACCCAGCCGTCAGATTGTACCGAAGCTGGGAGAAGTACACCGGCTGGAGGTCATTCACCGTGACGAATGGATTACATTGAGGTAAAAATTTTGCCCATACAAATTTAAGGAGGAATCGTCATGAGTGAAGTTGTCAATAAAGCAAAATTAGCCAAGGAAACCACCGGAGTATTAGCGAGTCTAACTACCGGCCAAAAAAATGAAGCACTCTTAGTTATGGCTGATGCGCTGCGTCGTGAAGCTCCAGCTATCATTGCTGCCAACCGGGAAGATCTGGAACGCGGACGCTTAAGTGGTACTCCTGAGTCCATGCTTGATCGACTAGCGTTAGATGTAGGCCGAATTAACAGTATCGCAGAAGGACTTCAACAAATCGCTGTATTACCTGATCCAATTGGTGACACGCTAGAAACTATTGAACGTCCAAATGGTCTCAACATCCAGAAACTCCGTGTTCCACTCGGTGTCATCGGCATCATCTATGAAGCACGTCCAAACGTAACTGTTGATGCCGCTGGTCTGTGTCTAAAGACTGGTAACGCTGTTGTGTTGCGTGGTGGCTCCTCCGCCCTGTCCTCCAACCGACAAATTGTCGAGGTTCTTCACAACGCTCTAGCAAATACTTCAATGCCGAAAAATGCGCTACAGTTGATCGAAGATCCCAACCGTTCCTCCGTTGATGAAATGCTTAAGCTCAACGGACTACTTGACGTGATTATCCCTCGCGGAGGAAGTTCTCTGATTCAAAATGTTGTGCTTAACGCAACCGTGCCCGTCATTGAAACGGGTGCAGGCATCTGCCATACTTATCTCGACGCAAGCGCTTTGCCAGAAATGGCTCAGAACATTAGTCTGAATGCCAAAGCACAGCGCCCTTCAGTTTGCAATTCCATGGAGACGCTACTCGTTCATAAGGATTACGCAAACGAGTATCTGCTTTCTTTGGCCGAAGCTTTCCGTGATGTTAACGTTGAATTACGTGGCTGCCAGGAAACATTATCCTTTGTCCCATGGGCATTACCTGCAACATTAGAGGACTATGCTACTGAATATAATGATTATATCTTGAATATCAAAATCGTCAGCGATTTAGACGAAGCTATGCAGCATATCGCCCAGTATGGCACGAAGCACTCGGAATGTATCGTAACTGAAGATCCGGATAACGCTTCACGCTTCTTACAGGAGGTTGATGCTGCAGCTGTTTACCACAATGCTTCAACCCGCTTCACAGACGGCTTTGAATTTGGATTTGGTGCAGAGATCGGCATTAGTACACAGAAACTCCATGCCCGTGGACCGATGGGTCTGCCTGCTCTTACTTCAACCAAATATAAGATTTACGGAACAGGTCAAATTCGGGGTTAGTGTCCATGCATCCGTTTTTAATTACACCACTTTTAGGAGGATTTTGAGCCATGTGTCAGCAACCTTCCATTCCACTTATGAATCATAATATTGTATTTTATGGCGCAGGCTCTATGGCAGAAGCCATCGTTCGCGGGATGATTAGCCGTAGTATCGTAAAATCCGATAATGTTATTATGCTTAACCGTAGCAGTAGTGAACGTCTGGCAGAACTAAGAAGTCGTTACGGTGTAATCGGTACAAATGATCCTGAACAAAAAACAGATTACCTACGGAACTCACCAGTAATCGTGTTGGCTATGAAACCAAAAGACGCTGCAGAAGCACTTCGGGGACTCAGCCCACTTCTCTCACCTGATCAGATCATAGTCTCTGTAATTGCTGGGCTGTCCATTCGAACGATGCAAGGTCTGCTTGGCAAAGAGCAACCCATCGTCCGTACTATGCCGAATACTTCTAGTTCCATAGGTCTTGGTGCCACTGGCATAGCCTTTTCCAAAGAAGTAGATGAGAAAGGACGACGCCTAGCACTCAACATCTTTGAAGCTGTCGGACTAACAACAGTCATTGATGAAGAACGCATGGAGACCTTAACGGGTATCTCCGGCAGTGGGCCTGCCTATATTTATTATATGATGGAGGCAATGATCGCTGCCGGTATACGGGGCGGACTGCCGCTTGATCAAAGCACGGAGTTAACCGTTCAAACGGTTCTTGGCGCTGCTAGAATGGTACAACAGACGGGCGAGGATCCAGCTGCACTTCGTAAAAAGGTCACATCCCCGAATGGCTCTACACAAGCAGCGATAGAAGTACTCGAGCAGGGAGAATTTTTCGAAACTGTCATCGCGGCAGTAAATCGCTGTGCCGAACGTTCCCGTGAAATGGGCGCTGCGCTTGAGAAAGAGCTGCATTCGTAAAATAAAAAGATCGCTTCCCATACCACATTGGTCAGGAAGCGATCTTTTTTTTCAATTTAAGGCCATGATTAGCCCGTTACAACATTTCCATAAGTATCTCGAACAATCACTTTAACATTAGCCGGAGCCCCAACAGTCACGTCCAGCGTGTTCCTAGAATTATCGAATAGCAGATCTCTAGGAGTTTCCCCTAAAATGATGTATAGCGTATTCCCAACATGCTTAGTTTGAAGCAGCTGTTGTTCTTGTGCTTCTTGTAGCTTTCCTTTATTTGAAGAATAACTCCCGAATACATTCAGCTCGTTTCCACCCGTTTGATCTACTTTAATCCCATAAGGCTCTGCAGCTTGGATAATGATGGTACTAACGCCCTTTGGAACGGCTCCCTTCCAATCTGGCAATGCGTAACTTTCTTGCACAGCTGAAACGGTACGGCGAAATTCCTGTGTTAATCCTAAAGAACTAAATCCCGCAAAAACCAGACAACATACAGCTATAAACCCTACGAACAGAACGCTTAGCACATCATAATACATTTTTCCTTTTCCACGAAACCATAAAGTGTATATCACAATTTCTAAGCCTAATAATATAAAAATGATCGGCCACCAAGCAAGCGTCGTCTCAAACACTTCGGCGCCCCTCCACTGCGAGACCATGATTAGTGCTCCCAGAAATAAAAGGCTCAATCCCATCGACAACGTTCCCACACGCCAGCGTCTTGATTTATCTTCAGCAACCGGACGCTCACTTGAAACATTAACTCCTTGCTGTAATTCTGTCGGATTATTCAAGATTGACCACCTGTCCCTTTTCTCCCTTTATTGTTCTTGCTTCCCGCCATCAGCTTCAAACCACCGCCAATCAACAGCACAGATACGATAAAGGTCCTGAAATATTCATTGACTATATACTCTAAACGCCATCCAGGAAATCTGATATCAAGCGCAGGAACTGCGACATTAACTACAATGTAATACAGTCCTAGACACATCAGAGCAGCTCCAAGCCATCCTTGATGATTTAAAAATCCTTCTATGACTGGCTTATCCTGTAAAGGTTCACGTCCATGTCGGCTGACAAGCTGTAAGCCATCGAACAAACTGTAAAACCAAATGACTGGAATGAGGAAGAATAGCAGCGTTAAACGCAGTAGGTCCATGACATAAATACTCCCTAGAAATAGCAGCATGAGCTGTAATCCTCTTTTTTGCAGCCCTAGATACATTTGTCCGGCACCCGGAAAAGCAGAAAGCAATGTAGCCAAAACTTTGCTACGGCGCCCCTCCTCACGACCAGCCTCCATCTCTTCGAATAAAGTACGATCTACCATTTCTTCTCCAGCTTGCTTACGATGGATTAACTGAACCGCATCAAACATACAATATAACCAAATCACTGGTAATACGCCAAACAGGAGAAGGAAAACATCACTTGAAGTAATCCCTGCCAGGAATAACATCACGGTCATAAAACCGAAGAAAGAAATGAGGAAAGACAATCCTCGCTGCATCAACCCCATATGAAAATGACCCAATCCTGGAATGAACGATAATAAAATTACATGTACACGCTCATTATCGTCTGTCTTAACGGGCATTGAAGAAAAATCAAAATTCGATCCATCTGGAGTCATTGCCGGAGCAGGCATCTGGAGCATTTTAACCACCAGATGCACCATCGAAACCGTCCCAATAAGTAGGAACCCTATCACACCCATTAATAGAATATCCTCGGCACCTTCAGCCACAGCTATTAAGAATGACATAAATAAGATGCCAAAGCTTAACAGAAGATAAACAATTCCCTGTGGGCGTTTTCCCATATAATAATGACCTGCTCCAGGAATCAAATTAAGAAAAAAAGCTTTTAATTTACTACGCTGCTGTTGCATATTTCATTTCTCCTCTCATCACTTTCTGCTGCCCATTAGCTGATCCAACCATCCGCTAGTTGCCTGTATGACTTGCTCGCTAAATGATGGGGAATTATCTTTTTTAGGGATCATAAGCTCCATTTGACCTGTGTGCAGCTTATCAAACATACCAGATGTCATTATCAACAGCGTAAGTGACGCGGCAACCGCATAATGAAAGATTGTCTTTTCATACCAGCGATATCGCCGTACCCCTTCTTCAACCGTCACTTGTTCCAATGCTGCTGACGATTCCGTCATACTAGCCCAATCTGCCATAACCCTCTCTGTAAAAATAGACGAATTCTCCAATGAAGGCAGATCCTCCTGTAGCTCATCCAACATTTCCATGTATGAAGTAAAACTTTCCGTATCTTCCAGCAGCAACTGTTCCCAATCTTCTCTGGTCGCCTCGTCCATGTGACCTTCAATATAAGATTTTGCTTGTTCCCGTTGGATTAGATCGTCTCCACGCTTCATCATAGCCATTCATCCTCCTTCCAATGATTTCGGATCCATTGTCTCGCCCTATACAATCTGGACTCTACCGTCTTCAGGGAAATTCCCTGCTCTGCAGCAATCTGATCATATTTTTTATGTTCCAGATAATAAGCCACCATAATTTCACGATGAGTTTCAGGCAGGCTATTGATTTCACCGAGCAGCCGATCCATCCGATCACGGCGTATAACACCTGACAACACATCCTCTTCGTTGGAAGCGGTCTGGCTCAGTACAAGCTCATAGTCAACAGGAAGTTCCCTAAGTCGATCACGTTTACGTTTCGCATCAATTGCCTTATTTAAGGCGATCCGTGTAATCCATGACTTTAAGCCTTGATAACGGTAGTCAGGGAGAGATTTGTACATTTGTAAAAAAGCTTCCTGAGCAGCATCTTCAGCCATTTTGACATCGCGTAATACAGAATAAGTAATTTTGTAAATTTGCTGACTGTATGTATTTACAAATTGACGGAACGCATCCTCGTTACCTTGACAAATCCGCTGGATTAATACCTCTTCTTCAATGACTCTCCCCTCCTTCCCACAGCAATAGACGCGCCAGATTACAACTACCCCTGCACTTTTTAATAAAAATATTAAAAAGAACCGCACTTACTTTAGCGATGGGCTAAAGCAGTGCGGTTCTCTCCTAATCTATCTATCTTCCGCCATTACGGAATTTTTGTGTATAGTTCTTAACATCCTGAGCGTTCTTGACCCGGTTGCGGGCCCATTCCAGCAATATTCGATCAATATAACGGAAATGAACCTTTCCTGCAAATACAGATTCCTTCAGCGCTAACAGAATCAGCTCCTCGGGATACCGGTCTTGATCCACCCAACTGGATATCGTCTCACACTCCATTGGAGATAGCGGACGTCCGAATTCCTTTTCGAAAATACTGAATAGATTTCGGCTTTCCTCTTCAGCCCCAAGTTGAGAAGGAGATGAGGGGGGCTTTCCGCCGAATCCACCCCCTGAAGCAGCTCGAGGTGCCGACGTTGCATAGCCACCTACGTGCTTATCTTGCTCATGCTCTTGTACAACTGTCGCTAGATAAGCACCAAGCTTTCCGTATAACCCTGAGAAATTGTAGCGTTCATAATGGATGTCTCTTAGCTCATCGTTGTCTCCATCGATGCTAATAAAACCTTCCTTCATAAGCTTCTGCAACTCTCCTGCTAGTACAGATATGCTACGGCCAGTTACAACCTGAAGCTCCTCAAGAGAAGGGAAGTCAATCCCTTCCACCTGCCTGAAAGAAAGCAGATGTATCAGCAGCATAGCTTCACTTCCGCTTAAATTCAGCTTCCGGTAATACTTCAGTAATGCGTAAGGTATGACGGCCATTCCGTTCTCCAGACCGAAGGAGACGCCTTCGCTCCAGGTACTCCATCCTTTGCCGTCCATGAACGTCCCCCTTCAAATATAAGAACTTATGGGTAGAGACGGTACAGTGTACGTGGGAATGGAATAGTCTCACGTACATGGTCAAGGCCACAGATCCAAGCTACAGTACGCTCAAGTCCAAGTCCAAAACCAGAGTGAGGTACAGATCCGTAAGTACGCAGATCCATGTACCATTTGTAAGAGTCCATCGAAAGATTATGCTCTTTGTAACGCTCTTCAAGCAGCGCAGGATCATCGATCCGCTGTGAACCACCAATAATCTCTCCGTAGCCTTCTGGAGCGATCATATCCGCACACAGTACGACTTCCGGACGGTTTGGATCTGGCTTCATATAGAACGCTTTGAAAGAAGCAGGATAATGAGTAATAAATACAGGTTTATCGTATGCTTCTGCGATTGCTGTTTCATGAGGTGCACCGAAATCATCACCCCAAGCAATATCTTCAAAGCCTTTATCGTTCAAGAACTTGATCGCATCGTCATAAGTAATGCGTGGGAATGGTGCTTTGATATTCTCCAGCTTGGAAATATCGCGACCTACCGCTTCCAACTCCGCACGGCAATTCTTCAATACAGATTGCACTACGAAGCTAATAAATTCTTCCTGAACCTTCAAGCTTTCTTCGTGATCTGTAAAGGCCATTTCTGGTTCGATCATCCAGAACTCAATTAAGTGGCGACGAGTCTTAGATTTCTCTGCACGGAAAGTTGGTCCAAAGGAATATACACGGCCTAGTGCCATTGCTGCAGCTTCCATATACAACTGTCCGCTTTGTGTTAGATAGGCGTCCTCATCGAAGTACTTCGTGTGGAACAAGTTAGTAGTTCCTTCTGCTGACGTTGGCGTCAGAATCGGAGGATCCACCTTTGTAAATCCACTCTCGTTGAAGTACTGTTGGATTGCACGAATAATTTCCGCACGAATTACCAGAACAGCCCGCTGCTTCGAGGCACGCAGCCAGAGGTGACGGTGATCCATCAAGAAATCTACGCCATGCTCTTTCGGAGTAATTGGATAATTCTCTGTAAGATGCAGGACTTCAATTCCAGTTACAGTCATTTCAAAACCAGATTGACTGCGAGGTTCCTCGCGGATAATTCCGGTCACATACAAAGAGCTTTCCTGTGTGAGGCTCTTAGCTGCATCCCATACTTCTTCAGGCACTTCTGATTTCACTACAACTCCCTGAATATAACCTGTACCATCGCGAAGCTGCAGGAACTGAATTTTACCACTGGAGCGCTTGTTGTTTACCCAACAACCGATAACAACACTCTCTCCAACATGTTCATTCACGTTCTTAATTACACTCTTGTTAGCCATGCCTTCAATCTCTCCTCTAATTTAGCCGTTAATTCCTTGCACAATACGGTGTGTATCACGTGCAATGACAAGTTCTTCGTTTGTCGGAACTACTAGCACTTGTACCTTGGAATCTTCCGTAGAGATACGACGTGGATCGCCGGAACGAACTTTGTTAGCTTCAGCATCCAACTCAATACCCAGGAACGTAAGGTTATTTAGCAGTTTCTCACGAAGCAATGAAGCATTTTCACCAACACCGGCAGTAAATACGATCGCATCTACACCGTTCATGGCAGCCGTATATGAACCGATATACTTGCGCAAGCGGTACTCATACATTTCAAAAGCTAGTGTGGAATTAGGCTCACCTTTTTCCATACCATCAATAATATCGCGCATGTCACTGCTTACGCCCGAAATCGCTAAGAGGCCACTATGTTTATTCAACATGGAGTTAACTTCTCCTACGGACAATTCTTCCTTGTTCATCACATAAGGGACAATTGCTGGGTCAAGATCACCACTGCGAGTACCCATCATCAAACCTTCCAGAGGGGTCATACCCATGGAAGTATCCACGGACACTCCACCTTGAACTGCAGTTACACTACCGCCGTTACCGATATGACAAGTAATGATCTTCAGATCTTCCAGAGGACGCTCCAAGTACTCCGCAGCAGCCTTGCTTACGAAGTCGTGTGATGTACCGTGTGCGCCATAACGACGAACTTTATATTTATTGTACAATACTCTAGGAATAGCGTACATATAAGCTTTTTCAGGCATGGTTTGGTGGAATGCAGTATCGAATACAACAACCTGCGGTACACCTGGCATATTTACTTCAGAAGCCGTAATCCCCATCATTGCTGCTGGGTTATGCAGTGGTGCAAGGTCAAACAATTGACGAATTTTCGTTTTTGCGTCAGCATCCACAAGTGCGGAGGATTTAAAGAACTCTCCACCATGCACTACGCGGTGACCTACAGCATCAATTTCTTTAATAGATTCAATTACACCATGCTCTTTGTCTGTAAGACAAGCAAGGACTTTGCGGATCGCAGTATTATGTTCCAGAATTTCGCTTACTTCTGTCACTTCCGCTTTGCCAGTAGGTTTATGATTCAGAATGGAGGAATCCATCCCAATACGTTCAACCAAACCCTTAGCCAAAACCGATTCATCGGTCATGTTATACAGCTGATATTTCAAAGAAGAACTACCTGAGTTAATAACTAAAATATTCATACACGGTCACCATCCTTGTCGTACTTGAAGAAGCCTTCTCCTGATTTCATACCCAGTTGTCCTGCACGTACCATCTTCTTAAGAATTGTAGAAGGACGGTATTTCAGTTCTCCGTATTCACGGAACATATTTTCGAGTGCCGCAAGAACCGAATCCAGGCCAAATCTGTCAGCCATTTCAAGCGGTCCATATTGGAATTGATAACCAATACGCATAGCATCGTCAATATCCTGTGCGGAGGCAACGCCTTCTTGCAGTACATGCATAGCTTCATTGATAAACAAGCAAATGAGGCGTGATGTTACAAATCCTGGGGATTCATAAATCATTACACCTTTTTTCTCAACAATCTCATCAACAAAGGATTTTGTATCTTCAAAAGTAGCATCTGAAGTTTTCAGACCACGTACGATTTCTACAAGATCCACTTTAGCTACAGGATATATGAAATGCATTCCGATCACGCGTTCCGGATACATCGTAGAACTTGCAAGTTCAGTCAAGCTAAGTGTTGATGTATTGCTGGCAAGAATAATGTGGTTCGGGCATACTTGATCCAATTGATTCAAAATCTTTTTCTTTTCTTCCAAATCCTCAACAATGGTTTCGATAACCATGTCACAAGAGCTGAGCTCCGCGAAATGTGTCACTTTTTGAATGCGGCTAAGAATCAGCTTTTTCTCAGCTTGAGTGATCGCCCATTTCTCCAGTTGCTTATCTAGACTTGTCTCGATCATTTCGTAAGAGTAGTCCAGTTTCTCCGCGGTTTTCTCCACTAGTAATACATCCAGGCCTTTGGCTGCTAACATTTCAGCAATACCTTGTCCCATTGTGCCACCGCCGATGACACCTATTTTTTTGAAATTCATAAAAAAGTCTCCATCCTTTCAGGTATCTATACTTTTGTATTGTACCTTGTCTGTCGCAAAAATTTATAAAGCCCGACATATAATGATATCTTAGCATGCCTGAAAAGTAAAAAAAAATAACCAGCATAAATATTTATGCTGGTAAAAGGACGCTGTCACGAAATTGACATCGAAATTGCTCTCCAGAGAGTACTTCTTCCTTCATTAAAATGTCAAGAGAGTAATCAAATACATTTCGTTGCTTTTCAAGGTGCTCACGAGTGCGCGTCATCAGCTCATCCAATATCTTACTATTTTCCTTCATAAGCTCTTCAGTGGTAACCATTTCCAGCTTAGCAATACCCAGCGAAGTTAAACCTGACTTCATCATCGTTTCCACAATATTCAGCGCCTGATCGAAATCACCGCGTGAACCTGTGCTTCGTCCACCATAATACATTTCTTCAGCAGCTGCTCCACCAAGTGCAATCATAATCTGATCTTCGAGATAATCTTTGGTGTACAAATACTGCTCTTGCTGAGGATTATGTCGCACATAACCAAGGGCTTGCCCACGCGGAGTCAGCGTAACCTGACTAACGCTTCCGGGACGAAGGAGCTCTGCCATGATGGCATGTCCCAATTCATGAATGGCGACTCTCTTTTTCTCTTCGTGATTTGTTTCTCTATCCGTTTTTTCACCCATCATTACCTTGTCAATCGCCATCGACAGATGCCGCTGCTCAACTTTCGTCAAGTCCTCACGCATCATATAAATCGCAGCCTCATTCATGACACTTTCAAGCTGAGCACCGGAAAAGCCATAGGCTTCTTCAGCAATTTTGTCGAGACTCACATCTGGATGAAGAGGTTTATTCTTCGCATGCAATTCCAGAATCGATTTGCGGCCCTTTTTGTCAGGCATGTCCACTTGAATATGACGGTCGAAGCGTCCAGGACGTAGCAATGCCGAATCAAGCATTTCTTTCCGGTTTGTTGCAGCTACCAGTAGAATACGCGGTGTTTCGTTATTATAAATACCATCCATCTCAGTCAACAGCTGATTCAAGGTCTGATCATATTCACGCTGCTGTCCGCCTTCACGTTTACCGCCAATTACGTCAATTTCATCAATAAAAATAATGGCACTCTGTTTATTTTCCTTAACAGCACGGTTACGAGCATCCTTGAACAAATCGCGGATCCGGCCGGCCCCGACACCTACATACATTTCTACAAATTCACTGCCTGATGCAGCCACGAATACAGAGTTTGTATAATGCGCAGCTGCTCTGGCCATAAGGGTCTTACCTGTTCCTGGAGGGCCAGTGAGTAGAATCCCTTTCAAAGGGCGAATCCCAAATTTACTGATCTCCTCATGCCGGATCAAAAAATCAAGTGCCTCACGAAGCTCTTGCTTCGCATTATCTTGCCCACCTATTTCTTCAAAAGTGAGCTTTGAAGGTCCTTCCTTCTTGCGTTTCTTTCCAGCACCAGCGTTCACTGTAAGCCCACCACGCAAATGAGCAATTATAAGTAGTGCAGTGAGCATCCCAGCTGCTATAACAATCGGGAATATATTAATACCTAAAAAAGCCATGAAAATAAACAGTACAGGAATAAATCCGAGTAAAATTTCTTTAAGGTACTTAGGCATTATTCCATACCCCCAAGGTCGCAGGTTTTCGCGGCAAAATAATAAATTTGCTTTCTTTTCCATTACTCAAGCTTACGTACACATTGTTGTCGTCGATATCAGTAGATGCTATCACATCTTTAAATTCCGTATTTTGCTGTTTCAATCTATCAAGTTCTGTAGGTATAATCGTATATTTACGGCTCTCCATGGCTTCAGCTACAGAGAACATCGCTTTATCCCAGTAATCATCCAATAGTTCACTTGAATTTTGCTCCACATCGAGTTTAAGTTTACGTCCTTCAATCACTGATTTTCCTTCTTTGGATACATACGATACTAGATCACGTAAATTCGTGCCCGGCTGCAAATCAAGTTTCAAAGTGACCTCATCGCGGTTAATACTAATATGTGAAGTATTTACTCCCTCAAATCCGGTTACAATCTTTTGGAGCGGTTCCTGTAAAGCAAACTGACGATATAAAAAGAATCCTCCGAATAATAGCATAGCCGACAGTAGAGACGTTATCAGTACAGGTACAAGACGTAATTTCAAGAAACGTCCTCCTCTCAAAGATGAAAAAATGTAAACAGAATGATCCTAAGTCATAGCTGCTAAGAGCTCACCAGAGCCTGACGTTCTACTAACACTGTTCTAATTACAAACAGTAGTATATCACAGGTGTATATACTATATTGAAAAAAAGTGTGAAGATATTTAAAATTTTATTTTTTAATTCTTTCCATTTTATTTAATTTATTGATTTAATTCGACAAAAAAAGGGCTGTTACTCTTAAAATAACAGACCTTTTTTCGTATGAATCTTTAAATCCCAATATATAAATCCACTCTTATAGTATATCACAATTCGTGTACTAATAGTATATCAAATAATATGTCATTTTAAAAAACAAGCGAACCATAAATGGTCCGCTTGTTTCTCTTATAATGCCTTTGTTTAATTTAACGGCTAGGTAAACTGTAACCTTCACCCATTCGAGCCCCATCCGAGAACCGATAAAATTGATAATAATATCGACCGCTTTGTTTATAAAAAAGCTGCCAAGCATACTCCCCGTTATATACTCCTGGCAACAACCGCTCAATGCTGATGTCCGGAAGATCGGCTTTTATAAGGCTACGCATTTTCGCTTCAGAGGTTCCTTTACTTAGTTCTTCAGCATATACTGCGTCGGTTCCTTCAGCAAACTTCCCATCTACAGTAAAACGTACCCAAACCATCAACTCGGTCCCGGCTTCATTCTTCCCTGTTAAGACCCAGTACACCGCATTTTTATCCCACACGGATTTCTGCGCTTTGGTTACCTCTGTCAGACCAGCACTGGTTTTAGCGACATCCTTAGCGATATCTCGCTCGTTCCATTGATCTTTCATAATATAAGCATAGAACTGGATAAGTCCGAACAGAAGGAGCAGAATCAGAACTGACCCCAGGAGGATCCATTTTTTCCTTTTCTTCAAGGTACAGCTCCCTTTCTAGTAATATATCTTTTTTGATTATATAACACACCTGTGTGTTTATCCAAAGTTTCATATCCAATTCAATGATCTAATTATCAGAAACACAAAAGGCTGTAACTTTGCAATCGCAGAAAGTCACAGCCTTTCAGTTATTCGTTATGATCTTAGACTACCGTTTAAGCAGTCCATCAAATGATTCTTGCGCCTTACGACGGATTGCTTCCTCATCTAGCGTTACACATTCTCCATGTTTTACAACCTGTTTACCATTCACCCATACATGCTCAACATCCTTGGCACTGGCAGAGTATACAGCATGAGACAACAGATCTGTGTGTGGTAGCAAATGCGGCTGGTCTATATCAATCGCGATAAAGTCCGCTTTCATGCCAACAGCGAGTCTACCCACATCATTTAAAAAGATAGACTTTGCGCCATACTCTGTAGCTATACGCAGCGCTTCCGGAGCTGGAACAGCCGTCGGATCACCACTTACACCTTTATGGATGAGGGCTGCAAGACGCATCTCTTCAAACATATCCAGGTTATTATTGCTTGCCGCACCATCTGTACCCAGTGATACCTTCACACCAGCCTTTAGAAGATCCGTAACCCGAGCCACTCCACTAGCCAGTTTCAGATTACTTCCTGGGTTATGAGACACGCCTACATCATGACGAGCCAGTATCTCGATCTCTTCATCATTCAAATGAACGCCATGTGCAACAATAGACGGACGTGTGAACATTCCAAGCTTCTCTAAATGCGCTACAGGCCGAAGTCCGTAATCCACCACATTCTGCTCCACTTCGCGTTTGGTCTCGGACATATGGGTATGCATCGGTAAATCCAAATCATGTGCCGCTTGAACAAACTTAACAAAGAAGTCTGGTGGGCAAGTATATGGGGCGTGTGGCGAGATCATCGTCGTAATTCTACCATCAGCCTTACCATGCCAATTTCGTGCAAAAGAAATCGCTTCCGCAAGCTTGTGATTTTGTACTTCCTCTGGGCATAATCCGATTACACCTCTCATCAGTACGGAACGGATGCCTGATAATTCGACTACCTCTGCTACTCGGTCCATATGATCATACATATCCAAGAAGGTTGTAGTACCACCTTTTAGCATTTCCAGTACCGACAAGGAGGTTCCCCAGTATACATCTTCTCCAGTGAATTTCGCTTCCATCGGCCACATCTTCTCTTGAAGCCACACCTGAAGTGCTAAATCATCTCCATAACCACGAAGCAATGACATTGCCGCATGGCCATGTGTGTTTACCAGACCTGGCATAAACAGCAGACGACTGCCATCAACAACTTGCACATCATCTTCCATTAAAGGCTCTTCTTTTCCTATGTAAGTGATCAAATCATCTTCAATAGTCATATATCCATTCAGAACCGGCTCATCCGTTCCCGGAATAAGAAAACGCCCGCCCTTAATAATCGTTTTACTGCTCTTCATTTCCGATTTCTTCCTTTCCGTCTTTCAAATAATAAGCAAGGCTTTGCAAATCCGTTGTAAAATCGGCAGCATGAACCCGGATATTCGATGGTGTTTTTAGAATCACTGGTGCAAAATTCAAAATCGCCTCAATGCCAGACTCAATGAGAATATCTGCTACATTCTGCGCTTCTGAATCAGGCACAGTAATGATCCCAATTCGAATACCTTGCTCACGAACCGTCTGACCAAGCTCCTCCATCGGCTGAACGGTAAGAGAGTTGATTTTCCGCCCTACCTTAGGTGCATAGGAGTCAAATATAGCGGTAATCTTCATAGTATCTTTCAGATAAGCATTGTAATTAGATAATGCATGTCCAAGGTTACCGGCACCTACTAAAGCCACATTCAATTGTTGATCCAGCTTCAGAATATGACGGATTTTTTCAATAAGATAAGTTACGTCATACCCGATACCTTTTCTACCAAAGTCTCCAAAATAAGCTAAATCTTTACGAATTTGAGCAGGATTCAAATCAAGTTTTTGTCCTAGTTCTTGTGAGGAAACGGTTAATATTTCACGTTTCTGGAGATCATTCAAGAAACGCAAGTACACAGGAAGTCTGCGAACAACGGCTTCTGATATTTTATCCGATTTCATAATTTACCTCCTAATTTAAGTGATATTCTGTTCAAATCCTATCGAAATATCTGCACCTCGTCTCAAGGAAGAGCGGTATTCTTATACCGCCCTTCCTTGTAGAGTGATTAATAAGATTGATGACGTTCTTTTCAAGAAACGCCTCCGTCTTCCAACCACTCCGCTATACGAGGAACCATTTGATCCGTAAGCATATGCTCCATTTTCGGGCCAGGCAACGAATAGAGGAAATACTTCCCATAGTGAGATTCGATCACCCTTGTGTCATACACAATAACAATACCCCGATCTTGCGCTGTCCGTACCAGCCTCCCAAATCCTTGCTTGAAGCGAATAACCGCCTGAGGAACAGACAACTTCATGAACGGATTCTTTTTTTGGGCTTGTAATAACTCAGACTTCGCTTCCGCTAGGGGGTGGTTTGGCGGTTGAAATGGGAGCCTCACGATGGCCAAGCATGTTAATGCTTCACCTGGAATATCTACACCCTCCCAAAAGCTGCTTGTTCCTAACAGTACAGAAGCTGCACTGTCCTGAAAACGGCGGATCAGCTTGCTACGGCTGCCCCCCTCCACGCCTTGACCTAACACCGTGATCTCTTGTGAGGCTAGAGCCTCTTTCAGAGGATCGTAAACCTGGCGTAGCATCTTGTAAGAAGTAAACAGGACAAGCATCCGCCCACGTGTTGTAATAGCTGCTTCTGCTAGTGACTGTACGAGTGTATCGACAAATCGGGCATCGCCTACACTCCCCTTCACACTTGGGAAATCCCGCGGAATAACTAACAGCGCCTGCTCCCGATACTTAAAGGGAGAAGGCAGGAGTGATGTCATCAGACGCCCCTCTTCCGCAGCTTCATTAAGTCCGAGATTATCAATCATAAACTGGAAAGATTTATCCACAGAGAGTGTCGCCGAAGTTAGTACGATACTTTTCTTCTTGTCGAAAAACAGCTCCTTAAGCTGAGTACTAACATCAACAGGAACGGCATACAGCTGTAGCGATTTACTGCGATAATTTCCATTCGCCTCCAGCCAATATACTACATTCTCATCATTTAATCCCATAAAAAACCGTACTTGCTCACGTATAGAAGCTAAATCCTTAAATAAGCCGCTAATATCGGTAACTAGGCTATCTGAGGAGGATTGACCTTCTTGATCTCGCATCTCATTAAGCATTTTATCACCTTTACGGATAATTTCGCTTAATGTCAGATTCATAGTATTCTCTAAAGCAACCAATTCATCCCAATCTTTCGGTTTACGGGTAGGAAGTAGCCGCATGACTAACTGGCCGGCTTCTCCCGCCGCTGCATCGCTGCGTTCCGGCAAGAGGCTGAATAGTTTATCACTAAGCAGATCCCAGGTTTCTTTTACGGTAAGCAGGTCCGGATAGATTCTATCGATCACTCCGCTCCATTCAGAAGCTTCCTCACTGCCTGATGACTGAAGCATTTGGCGAAGTGTAGGAAGTTGGCCATTTCGACTATCCTTATAAAGACGCGATAGTGTATGTGCCACCGTGAAATGCTTCATATGCATGCCTAAATGCTTGCCAGCCACGTCCTCCAGATGATGGGCCTCATCTATTACAAGATGTTCATAAGCCGGAAGTAGTTGATGCCCAGCCTTAACATCTGCGAAAAGCTTAGAGTGGTTCGTAATGACCACGTCTGCAATACCAGCTTCATGCTTAGCCCGATGATAATAACACTTACGGAACCAAGGACACGAGCGACCCAGACAAGAATCGGTATCGCTTGCCACCGTCTCCCAAAAATCTCCGCCACGCCCACTTAGATTGAGCTCTTCGTCATCTCCTGATTCACTTTGTGTCAGCCAAACGATCATCTGAGCCGCAGTAAGCGCATCTTCCCTCGGACTTATAAAGTCTTTTTTATTAATTTTATGTTCGAACTTACGAAGACACAAATAATGCCCTCTGCCCTTAAAAATTGCAGCTTTAAATGGAAAAGGAACTACCTGCGTTAACAAAGGAATATCACGCTCACGCAATTGATCCTGCAGATTAATAGTATGAGTGCTGACCATGACTTTTTCATTAGTGCGTACGCTTTGGTATATGGCAGGCAATAAATAACCAAGGGATTTACCGGTTCCTGTCCCTGCTTCGATCAATAGATGCTTGTCTTCGGCAAGTGCCGTCATCACCTCATTGATCATAATATCCTGAGCTTCTCGGCTTTCATACTGTGGCAAAGTTTCCTTAAGTCGTTTCGTTACTTCATCCATATAATCTGTAAAAGATAAATTGTGTAGTGGATTCTCAGCATGCTCGTCTCGAGGTGGAGCTAATTCATTCCAGTCTCCTACAGCAAGCGCTAATTGACGATAGAAAGTCAGATCACCTTCGGGCTGAAGCGTCTCCGCTTCCCGTTCACGCAGCAGACCATCAAAATACCAACCCAGATCACTATCCTCTTCCGTAAACAGCTCACAGAGTCTCTGAATCGTCAGCAGAGGCAAATCGTAGAGCTCCTCCAGACATTTCAGCAATACAAGAGCAGTTGCGAGTGCATCACTGTCTGCCTGATGCGGACGATCATGCGTCACTCCAAAATGTGCACTAACTGATCCTAGTTGATAGGATGTGAGGGAAGGAAAGCAGATTTTCAGAAAATCAATCGTATCTAAAATCCGCCCTTGAAATGGTAAATACCCACATCGGTCTAAAGCATTTTGCAAAAAATGGAAGTCAAATGCGACATTATGCCCTACAAGCACAACATCATCCAAGAGTGGGACAAGCTCCATCATCATCTCATCCAGCTCAGGTGCATCCTTTACATCATCATCGGTAATCCCCGTTAGACCAGTTATAAAAGGAGGTATCGGCGTTCCGGGCTTGACGTAGGAACCATATACCCGGGAGATGGACCGGTCTTCTTCTATAATTGCAAGGCCAACCTGGATAATTTCACCCACGGATTGGGTTCCCGTTGTTTCAAAATCAAGCACGGCAAATTTCATTATAATTCTATTCCCTTTCAATTGAGACTCTTAATCAGCATAACAGAAGTTGCGAAAAAAGGCGATGCACACCACTGGTTCAGGGGATGCATCGCTTGAATGAAAATGCGGAATAATAAACCGTAAACGTAATAATTTACAATAATGAAACAAGCTGATTTCCGAAATGAAGCTTACCTCCTCGGCGGCGGCAAACCTCCAAATTAACGGTTGGTTCAGGAAGTGCCGGGTCAAGTTGCAAAGAAAGGCCAAACAGCTCCTGCGCTTCATTGAACCGTTCTTGAGAGGCCCTGATGCAACCTAAAGCGTTATAAACCATTGCCTTCAGCTTGGTTTCCCGTATCAAACCGAGCATATGGTTCAGATGGCTCCAAGCAGCTTCCCCCTCCCCTTCCTGCAGGTAAGAGATGGCTAAATATAATCGAGCAGCCAAGCTATCCGGATATTGCACAATAACTTCCTTAAACTGTTCAATACATTTTCCATACATCAGCAGCTTATAATACCCCTGACCTCTAACAAAAGTATCCATGCACAGCTCGGGTGCTTCCTGTTCTGGCACTTCCTCTTCAACCACAGTCGTAAAATCTACACTTTCACGAAAGTGACTTAGCTTCTCTGCAAAGGCCAGCCATTCATCCATCACTTTATCACTAAGTCGATGCAGCATATTATAATTGCATAAAAGCTCATTCCGGCGGGCACCCTCCGCTGTAGGGTAATCTGTAACGATCTCCTGAAGCACCTTGTTCATTTCAGCAAACAAATGTTGAAACATGGGCTATCCCCCCTTACTGAAGATGAAATCAGTTCAGCTTGCCTGACTTCATTTTCTGCGAGAACGGGGTCTTTCATCCCTGCCATTCATTACATGGCGTAAGTCCATAATTTAAGCGATTGTAGCATGCAATTCATGATCAGCCAGCTTCACTGGTCTGTTGTTCTCATCCACGAATACCACCGTTGGCTTATGCGACTCCAGTTCTTCCGAAGACAACATCGCATACGAAATAATAATTACTGTATCTCCCGGTTGAACAAGACGTGCAGCTGCACCATTTAGGCAGATCACACCACTGCCGCGAGGCCCTGGAATAACATAAGTTTCTAACCGTGAACCATTATTGTTGTCCACGATCTGCACTTTTTCATTCTCAAGAATATCTGCCGCTTCCATTAAGTTCTCATCAATGGTAATACTTCCCACATAATTCAAATTCGCTTCTGTCACCGTCGCACGGTGAATTTTGGATTTCATCATATGTCTAAACAAGAGCGGCAACCTCCTTTGGAATAAATACATTATTGTCAATTAATCGCGTTCTGCCAAACTTCACGGCAAGCGCTATAATAATTTCCCCATTTACATCCGTTAATAAAACTTCGTTCTCTAAGCCTTCCAGATTAGGGAAAGTCAGTATTTCCGCATAATCAATGACCGCCAAAGGAGAGCTGGAAATAACCGAGATCAACAATTCCCGCACTTCAGCAACGGTTGTTACTTTTCCTTCTTCAATAGACTGACGCGCTTCACGCAAGGAACGAGATAACACTAGAGCTTGAGAACGTTCCTCTGGAGATAAGAATACGTTACGCGAGCTAAGTGCAAGTCCATCTCCTTCACGAACGATAGGGCAAGGTACAATTTCAACATTCATATTCAAATCAGATACCATTCTGCGGAGCACAGCTACTTGCTGAGCATCCTTTAGCCCGAAGAAAGCATAATCTGGCTGCACGATATTGAATAGTTTATTAACAACTGTTGTTACGCCATTAAAATGCCCTGGACGCGAAGCCCCACAAAGTCGAGTGGTAAGCTCTGATACCGAGACAGTAGTCCGGGTAGGCTGCGGATACATTTCTTCCACACTGGGGATAAATACAATATCGACACCTTCGCGTTCCGCAAGCTCCAAATCACGCTCTTCATCGCGCGGATAGGAATCATAATCCTCATTCGGTCCGAACTGCAGCGGGTTCACAAATATGCTCATAACGACCGTGTTGCTCATTTCTCCTGCCCGCCGAAGCAGACTGGCATGTCCTTCATGCAGGTATCCCATGGTTGGAACAAACCCAATCGGGGTATGCCCACCTTGTCTCATATATTCCAAAGCTTCGCGAAGTTGCTTAATGCTTCTGACGACTCTCAACTTATTCCCCATCCTTTCCGGCACCGCCGTATAAAGATTCCAGAACGGTTTCATCTGCTTTAAAAACATGACCTTCATCTGGGTACGAGCGATCCTTCACTTCTTGCACATATTGGCTGATACCCTCACGAATCAGGCTACCCACATCCGCGTAGGTTTTGACAAAACGTTTCTCACGGTAGGGTGAGGCATAACGCAACAAATCATGGAAAACCAATACCTGTCCATCACAATAACGACCTGCACCAATCCCAATGGTCGGAATGCTCAGTGCCTCAGAAATTGCTTGTGCTACTTCTTCTGTCACCAGCTCCAGTACCACTGCAAAAGCACCTGCTGCTTCAAGGGCCTTAGCTTCATCCATCAGACGTTTTGCATCTTTGGCGTCCTTACCTTGAATGCGGTAGCCGCCAATCATATTTACCGATTGTGGTGTAAGTCCAATATGCCCCAGCACAGGAACTCCCGCAGCTACAACCGCAGTAACTGTCTCACAAATTTCGAGACCGCCTTCCATTTTGACGGCATGAGCCCGCCCTTCCTGCATCAGTCTGCGCACACCCCGCAAGGTTTCATCTATACTTCCGTGGTAGGTCATAAATGGCATATCTGCCACAATGAATGTTTTTTGTGCGCCCCGAGTTACCGAACGAGTGTGGTAGACCATATCGTCAATCGTAACCGGTAAAGTTGTATCATATCCAAGTACCACATTTCCCAGGGAGTCACCCACCAGAATAAGATCGATACCGGCTTCTTCAGCAAGTAGAGCCGATGGGTAATCATAAGCAGTCAGCATGCTTAACCGCTCACCATCTGCTTTCATTTTTTTCATTTTCACAATATTAAGTGCTTGTTTGTTTGCCATTTCTCTCTTCGTCCTCCTTTTTGAAATTACATCCCCGTAAAAATCGCAACAAAAAAACCTTTTAGCAACGATTTGCTAAAAAGGTCCGAAGGGCAAAAAAGAGTCACTCGCGATCGTCCCTTCTGTCTCGGTCCTTACGGCTCAGAGCAGAATCCAACGTAACCGTCTAACGCAGTTATGAAGGTGATTCCATTAATAAAACCATTATAAGTTCATCAGATCAAGAGTACAGTTCGCAAAACGATACCGCCTCTGCCCCATAGTATAACAAAAAGGACTCGGAAATACACGAAAAAAATATGACAGGGGATGACACCCTGTCATATAAAAAAGATTTATAAAAGCTCGATTTCACCTGAGCATACGCTAGAAATCTCTCCTGCGCTGTTTTTAAGGATTAGTCCACCTAACTCATCCAAACCTACCACAACGCTTTCAGAGCGTCCCTGAGGGCTATTCAGAGCGATTTGGCGACCCAAAGTAACTGACATCGACTCCCACAGCTCTTTGATAGGTTTAAAACCTTGTTCCATGTAAAGATTGAAATGCAGCTCTAACTCATTCAATACAGCTCTTACCAGTTCCGAACGGTCAATAGGGACACCGCCCCGCTGAATCCGAAGAGAAGTCGCTACTTCCTTCAGATGATCAGGATAATCGTCTTCAGTCAAGTTCGCAGAAATTCCAATCCCGGCGATGCAATAATGAAGCTCTCCTTCTCTTAGCGAAGACTCGAGCAAAATTCCACATATCTTTCGACCGCCCGCAAGCAAATCATTTGGCCATTTAATCCCGGCGTCTACTCCGGTTACACGGCGAATTGCCTTACAGACAGCAACCCCAGCAAGCAGTGTTAACTGAGGAGTCTGTAACAAAGGTAACTTCGGACGCAATACAATACTCATCCAAATGCCTTTGCCACGAGGAGAAAACCATTTCCTACCCATTCGCCCTCTAGCACCAGTCTGTTCTTCAGCGATTACGGTTGTTCCTTCTGGCGCACCGTTTTCCGCCAATCGTTTGGCTTCCTCCTGAGTAGATACGACAGACTCCAGGAGCTGAACTCTGTCTAGCCAATTCGAATCAGAAGCTTCCTGCTTCAACCCGTTTAGCGACAGCGCTTTTTCATAGCTCATGTCCATCCATCCTTTTTGCTTCAAGCAGCAATTCTTGTTTATTGTTAAGAAGATCTCCCGAAGCAGTCGCCTGCAGAAGTGCACTCAGCATATTGCCAAGCCAAGGTCCTGGACGTTTCTCAAGCGCTTCCGCCAACTCATTGCCTGTAACAGCAAGCTCGGAGAGACTCTTCAGTGGCATTTGCACGATCCACTCTCTTGCAGGCACCGTGGTGACAGCGGGCGAGATTTCCGTGTCCGCTGGCGAGTTCACAGCGGGAAGGGCAGCTGCTGGCAGGATCGCCAGCAGCGAGAGCCACCCTTCGGCGGCTTCCACGCCGAAGGTCAGCACGGCGGCGATCCAGCGCCGCCGCAGTAGATCCGTGCCGCCCGGTTCCCCCGGCGGCACAGCCTCCAGGGCAGCGGTCCAAGCTTCGCGGACCCGCAGCACCTGGACGACGCTGGTACGCGTCGTCCCAGAGAACGTCCATGCCCGCAGCAGCTCATCGGCCTCCTGGGCCGACTGCTTCAGGGCATGGAGGAGAAGCGCCCACCGCAGGTGGGCGCTCTCCAGTTCCCCTATCCCGGCCGTTAAGGCGGCAGCAGCCGCCAGATCGGTTCCGGTCCAGGGGAACGGGGCTTTGCCGCGCGCGAGCAGCTCGCAGCGCGCGAGCATAGCAAGGCCGCGCCGAGGATGCGGCCCCTCTACGATGCGGTCCAGCTCCGCGCGGACACGCTCCACAGCAATATGCGCCAGCTTATCTCGCTGGCGCAGTAGCCCCCTCCACGTATTCTTAGCGATGGAGAAATCTAACACCGATGCGAAACGAACGCAGCGAAGCATGCGAAGCGCATCCTCATCGAACCGTTCCTCAGCATCACCCACACAGCGGATCACACGGAGAGCTAGATCCTTCTCGCCTCCGAAGGGATCAATCAAATCTCCGTCCAGCCCGCAGCATATCGCGTTAATCGTAAAATCACGACGACGAAGATCTTCCTTCACATCACTAACAAATTCAACATGGTCCGGACGACGATGATCGACATATCCGCTTTCAGTTCGGTATGTCGTCACCTCAAATCCATGCCCATCCTGAAGCACAGTGACCGTCCCATGTGCTAGCCCTGTCGGAATACTGCGTGCGAAGATGGCTATCACTTCCTCCGGCACTGCTGAAGTTGTAATATCCATATCATGCACTGGCCTACCCAATAGCTCATCGCGAATGCAGCCTCCAACCCAAAAAGCCTCATGGCCGTTTTGCGTTAGCTCAGAAATTACATTTTCCGCCGCAAGAGCCATAGCAGATGGCGCCATTTTCCATTTCATTACGAACTCCTTACCCCCTGACTGTATCCAGTCTAGGTACCTTGCGCCCGAGCACACGGTAATATATATCCTCATACTGACTTGTAATCGAATCCTTACAGAAATCTTTGCAGGCCGTTTCCAGACAAGCTTGTCTGAACTGCTCCACCATGCGATCATCCGATAGGAGTTTGATTGCATATTTCGCCATAGTTTCTGTATCACCAATTGGAGCAATGAATCCTGTCTTGCCATGTTCTATGAGCTCCGGAATGCCTCCGGTTTGCGAACCTATAGTCGGAACACCACAGGCCATCGCTTCCAGGGCGACCAGACCAAAGCTTTCCTTCTCAGAAGGTAACAGAAGAAGATCAGCCAACGAAATAACTTGAGCAATCTCATCCTGTCTTCCTAAGAAGCGGACTTTATCATCCAGACCCATTTCACTGATCTTAGCTTGAATCTTAGGAAGATCCGGCCCTTCGCCAACAAGCAGCAGACGTGAAGGGATTTCACGATTCACTTTAGCGAAGATATCGACAACATCGCTTACCCTTTTAACTGGGCGGAAGTTACTGATGTGCATCAAGATCTTCTCCTCGGGAGAAGCAAAATCTTCTCGCAGATTCGATACATCCCGTGGATAATAGACACGATGATCAACGAAGTTATAAGTGAGGTCGATCTCGCGCGTAATATCCAGCACTTCTCGTGTTTCTCTAATGAGATCCTTCGATACGGCTGTTACGGCATCACTTTCATTTATTCCAAGACGGATTAGATCTTTTAGCGATTCATCCTGTCCAAGTACCGTAATATCAGTGCCATGCAAAGTCGTTACAACTTTTATATCATTACCAAGCATCTGCTTAGCAAGGAAAGCACAAACAGCATGCGGAACGGCGTAATGAACATGCAACAGATCTAAATTCTGCATTTTGGCAACCTGAGCCATCTTCGTAGCAAGTGCTAAATCATAAGGAGGATATTTAAATACATAATAATCATTAACCTCTACCTCATGATAAAATATATTTTTCTGGAATTTCCCTAACCGAAACGGAATGCTGTGTGTAATAAAATGAACTTCATGTCCCTTCTCGGCCAAGAGTTTTCCTAATTCAGTCGCTACTACGCCTGAGCCGCCAAGAGACGGATAACAAGTGATGCCTATTTTCAAACGATCCATATTCCGTCCCCTTCTATACCTTATATAGTTTGATCCCCTGCAGTAAACAGATCTACTGCATAGGGAACTTTTGTTGCAAATCCTTCCGCATAGGGAATAAGTCTCCGCTGTCCAAGCAACATGTCTCTGGAACGAACACGTTCAATATAACCTTCCGTTAGCGGTGTGGATACAGCATCGGCACCGAGCGGCTTGGTGAACTGGGAGCGATAGCAGGACAACGCCTGCTCCTTCAGCCCATATTGTTTAGTAACATCTACAATAAGATCCGTACGTCCTAAATCATTTATAAAATAAAAAAACAGCTGTGGAGCCGGAACTGCCGGCTTGTCCGGCATATATTTACGTAGTTTAGCATTAAAAACAGCCTCTTCTACTAGCTTACTGCACGCAATATGATCCGGATGACGATCTTCCCAATAAGGAGCAAAAACAATCGCAGGAGCAAACCGGCGAATTTCGGCTGTCACAGCGGCCACATGCTCTTCTGTTATAAACAGCCCTCTGTCAGATAAACCCAAATTCGTCCGCACAGACACGCCAAGCAGATCAGCAGCTTGCTGTGCCTCTTCCTTGCGTAGCTCTACAGTACCGTTCGAGGACATTTCCGCAGCTGTTAAATCGCACAGACCTACTTTTAGTCCTGCAGCGGTATGCTTCGCAATCGTACCTGCCATTCCGATCTCCGCATCATCCGCATGAGCCCCAAATACAAGAATGTCCAGCTTCATTCATCAACACCTGGTTTGTATTTATGGACGAGTTCACGCCAAGCAAAGTCACCGCGATCAATCGCCTTCACAAGCACCTCAGCTGTTGCGATATTCGTTGCTACAGGGATACCATATACGTCACATAGACGAAGTAAAGCTGTAATATCTGGTTCATGTGGCTGTGCCATTAATGGGTCGCGCAAGAAAATAATAAGATCCAATTCATCTTGGGCTACCATTGCCCCAATTTGCTGATCTCCACCCAATGGTCCTGACATATAGCGATGAATCTTCAAGCTAGTCACATCCATGATCCGTTGGCCAGTAGTCCCCGTAGAAAATAGTTCATGACCTACAAATACATGCTCATAGGCTAATACAAAATTTACGATTTCATCTTTTTTACGATCATGTGCAATAAATGCGATCTTTAACATGGTGTTCTCCCCTGTCTATTCTATAAAGTGCTCAAATCCATAGATCAAGCCAGTATATCCCATAACCTTTTGAATACCCATCTTAACGCCTGGCATATAGCCTGCTCGCTCATAAGAATCATGCCGGATTTTTAAGGATTGTCCGAACCCACCAAAAATCACTTCTTCTTGGGCAAACACACCAGGAAGACGGACACTATGTATCCGGAATCCATTATAGTAACCCCCACGCGCACCCTCAATCGTTTCTTCTTCTTTAGGGTTTCCTTGACGAAGCTCTTCCCGTACTTCTGAAATCATCTCTGCTGTTTTGACTGCAGTCCCGGATGGAGCATCCAGTTTTTGGTCACCATGATACTCGATAATCTCCAGATGCGGAAAGTATTTTGAAGCTTGAGCCGCAAATCTCATCAACAGAATAGCCCCTATAGAGAAGTTTGGAGCAATAAGTCCACCTATCCCCTGGTCTTGACACTGCTTGTCCAGTTCCACAATTTGCTCCGGTGTGAATCCGGTTGTACCGATAACCGGACGCACTCCATATTTAATGGCTAGCACTGTATTCATATACGCGGATTGTGGTGTAGTGAAATCGACCACAACATCTCCATTGCTTCCCGCGAGGGCAGCCTCAAGATCTGAAGTTACAATAACTCCTGAGTCTTCGAGACCTACTAGACGGCCTGCATCGATATCCATCGTTGAACGATCTACCGCAGCCGCTAGCTCCAACTCTTCGTCCTGCAGCACAAGTTTAACAACCTCTTTACCCATTCTCCCGCCTGCTCCGGATACGATAACTCTGATCTTGTTGCTCATATCTTTTCATCCTCGCTTTCACTAGTTATATAGTTACTGCATATACGATTGTATGGATTTCTGAAGGTCTACCATTAATTCTCGCAAGCCAGAATCATCCGGATGTAAAGAAATCACTTCTTTCAAGGCGGCCATAGCCTGCATATGTTCATTCACCCGACTATGTGCGATGGCAAGCCATACATAAGCATCCCCATATAATGGATCAAGGGTGATGGCCTCTTTGAGTAGCGTAATCGGATGATACGGGTTACGAGTTTTGTTATCTTCATCTTCTATCAACCGCTTAGCTTCCTGTACATGCATCATAGCTTGAAGATGCTGTAGATGTAGACTATACTCAGGTTTGCTGCCATCTAACTTCATAGCCGCCTGAGCATGAACTAAAGCTTTATCTAGCATACCACTGCGGGCATACGTTATGGAACAACGATATCTGACTTCAGCATCAGCCGGACTTGCTGCAATCGCGGCTTCAAAGCATACAATAGCTTCTGCAAAGTCACTACGCAATATAGAGCGATAGGCTTCTCTTACATAATCCCTTTGATCCATATCCTCACCATCCTCACGGCTAAATCCCGTTCGTTTGGTACAGCATATGTTATAGAGGCCTAATCGGTGTCTTTTGGTGTCCAACGACCAGCGTCTCGGGTATTAAACTTATGCATGACCTTATTATGTGCTTCAGTCAGATCAATCCCAAGAGAATTTGCAAAACAAACAGTAATAAACAAAATATCTCCCAGTTCAAGCTCTATAGAATTCTCTGCTTCATCAGACTTCTTCGGCTTCTCACCGAATTCATGATTGACTTCCCGCGCCAACTCTCCGACTTCCTCGGACATGCGGGCTAACATAGACAGCGGACTGAAGTACCCTTCTTTAAATTGCGATATATAAGCGTCTACTTCACGCTGAATGTCACCAAGACTTTTGTCCATAAAATGTATCTTTGCCCCCTCTGTATATCTTGCCTTCTGTTTGCCCCTATGTTATCGTAAAGACGTTTTGAAGACAAATCTTTTTTGAATATTTTAACACCTGCAAGAAAAGGTATACTTATTATAGGAAAAGAAAAACTGCCTTAACAAGGCCTAACGAGGGATTCCATGAATTCAAACAAGGTAATTTCAATCAGCAAAACAGTTGCCCCTATCATGCTGGGAACCGCAGTATATGCATTCGGACTACTGTATTTCATCATTCCCAGTCAACTAATGGAAGGCGGCGTAACGGGAATCACACTGCTGCTTAATTATGCCTTTGACATTCCAATCTTTTTAACAACACTGCTAATCAATCTCCCATTGTTTCTGCTCGGTTGGAAAGTCCTAGGCGGCCGCCAAATTGTATACACAGGGGTAGGAATCGGATCTTTGTCCCTTTTCTTGTGGATCTTCGAAAGATTGATCTCTGCTGGATGGATTGTCCCTTTCAGTACCGAACATGACTTTATTCTTGCTGCACTATACGCAGGGGTAACACTTGGAACCGGGCTTGGGATTGTGTTCCGTTTTGGTGGCACTACAGGTGGCGTAGACATTGTGGCAAGAATTCTGGGACGGAATTTCGGCTGGAGTATGGGGCAGATTATTCTGGCCATCGACATTTTCATTATCGGCTCTTCCATCTTCTATATTCCCAAAGAAAAAATTCTATACACACTCGTTGCAGTGTTCATCGCATCGCGTGTCATCGATTTTATCCAGGAAGGCGCTTATGCCGCCAAAGCATTTACAATCATTAGTGATGAGGCACCCCAAATTGCTGATCTAATAACTGCTGAACTAGAACGAGGTGTAACACTCATCCCTGCAATCGGTGCGTATTCTAAGCAAGCCAAACATATGGTGTACTGTGTAGTTTCAAGGCAGGAAATTCGCCGTCTTAGTTTACTGGTCAAATCGATTGATCCGCACGCGTTCGTAATTATTAGCGATGTGCACGACGTACAAGGCGAGGGATTCAGAGAAACATAAAATATCCCCACAAAGTGGGGCCTTGCTTCGATACGTACTCAGGTACTTTGCGGGGGCCCCAAATATATAAGTTTTGATTCGTTAAAAAAGGAGCGGGGGACTCTTCCCCGCTCCTTTTGGTTATTTATATAACCATTCCACTAAATTGGTTTGAAGTTCTGATTCTCTCCACGGTACTTACGATAACCCGCATAAGCTAATACAGCGATAATAAACCCTGCGGCTAGTCCTCCCCAAATCCCAAATTCTTGTGAGGCCAGGGGTACTGACAAAGCCGGCTCATCCTTCTCTTTTCCGAACATTACCCGCACAGTATCCTGACCATAAGACACAATTTCAAGTAACCGGGCCCGTTCGATTTTTTGTGAGGAAGAAGGAATGCCTGCGGCATATGAGAGCCAAGAATCAAATGTATTTACAACTTCAGGTTTCCGAGAGACGATCACCGCTGGCCGGATATTTTCATACCTGCCCTGTAGCCTCTCTACAGCCGTTTTCCATCCCGCCAGATCATTTGTAGCACCACTTTGCTCCATCGCATTTAAATCCTCGCGAATTAGCTTATAATACTGAAGCCAAATGGGTTGTCCGGGTTGATTCAGACTGTTGGCAGCTAATCGTAACCTGGTAGCTGTAGCCTCCAATTGCTGCTGAGATACTTTTGCACTTGCCACAGCAGCCTTCAGGTCCATAATGACCCCTGACAACGCATTAATGCCCTCTACAGAGGTCATTCCTTCAAAAGAAGAGGACACTATGATCCTAGAGATCTCTTCGGTCTCTTGTCGGACCTTCATCACATCCCCTTCCAAGACATACCCATACAATGCCTCAGCGGCTTGTTCTAGCTGCTGTGCTCCAGTCTTTCCACTCATCACTGTCAAACCGTTGCCCGAACTAACGTCGGCGCTTTGCTTCGAAACCTTGCCAGAACCTTCACCAGCATTCCCTTGCGCTGCTGAAGCTTTTTCAACATTCATGCTGGTCAATAACCAACAAAACACTAGAATAACCAACACATAATATCTCCCTCGGAGCATGAGACATCCCCCTCCTACCTAAGAAGAAACGACGTTGTCGTCTTTATTAGACGATATTCGTTTCTCGTAAAATTATAAGGATAAAGTATAGGATAAAACTTATACTTCTTATAATTCTAAATGTATGGCAGGCGGACAAGGGTTAGAACTGCTTACTAGAACCTGTTCTTAAACTGATAGATAGAGTCTACTGGTCTTTGTCTACTACTAAACAACCAAGCAACAATTACACTAAACACCGTAAGCGCCATCGTGAAATATTGCACCTGTGTGACATCATCATTCAGTACAGAAGGTAACCATGGGTATATTCCATAGGAATAGTCCAGCATATCGTTAGCAAGGGTCCAGAACAGCGCTAGCGGAATCATTTTGCGGAAAGAAAAGAATCGTGCATAGATCAAAGCTTCTACCGCCATCCCCAAATGAGAGATCACCAGCATCCAGTCTTTCCAAACTAGAATATCTCCTTGATAACCTCCAGCAAAAATCATACTTACTGCCCAAATCCCATACTTCACAGACGTCACAACCGCTAACGCCTCAATAAGCTCCCTTACATTGTTTCCCGTATAGCTTTTTGGAGGAAAGAGCATTAGCAACAGCGCCAAGGTAAAGAACAAGCTTGCGGTTGGACTATCTGGAACAAACGGGAGCAACCAAAGCGGAAAGTTAGCCGCCGTGAACTCCAATTGATTGCCATACCATATGTAGCCATAAATGGTACCGAGAAGATTCACAATAAATAACAACCAAATGATTCCTCGGTGCTTAAACAGTTTATTAAGAACGGACATACAGATCATTAACCTCCCAAGTAGTGGCAACTTTACATTTAGACATACAAAAACCTGACCGCAGTTTCGATCAGGTTTTGCGTTATTTTTATTTTACTGTTCGCTTTTTTGTTTGGCAAGCCAGTCTGCCAAGGCATCAATGTCTTGATCCGAAAGCCCCGCTCCCAGAGCAATATCATACATCTTCGGCATCTGTCCTTGACCCTCTTTTATAATAGTAAGGATTGCTTCTTTATCATGGGTGTCCCCAACGCCGCGAAGTGAAGGCCCGCCTGCCCCTTTCAAATCCGCCGCATGACAAGAGATGCAAGTAGCTTGCTTAAACAGCCCCATAGCAGGATCATCCTTATCTACAATCGCTACTTCCTTTGCCTTAACTGCACTCGAGGTTGGAAGCCCCTTCGCCCTATTCTCTGCCGCCTTCTCCTCCCGTTGAACATCTTCAGGAATTTGACCAGTTTCAGCCATTTCATGTTTGTATTCCGTCCAAGCGGTATTTGTTAAGTACACAATCGCCGCTAGCGATAAGAACATCAAAGATGAAGCGATCGGTCTACGATAGAAGCGACGTTCTCTGCCCGTGTCAAGAAATGGTGCTAAAAGAAGTGAACCAAAAGCTACACCGGTTACACCTAATGTACCCAGAACGATATAATCACCTGAAGCATAAGGAAGCTTCAAATACTGATAGAGAAACAAGAAATACCAGTCAGGAATTGGGATAACCGTAGCACTCGCATTCGCTGGAAACCCTAGCGGCGCTGGCTCTGAAATAGTAAGCACTAATATTCCTACAAGTACAACGACGCCAACCATCCATTCTTTCAGTAGAAAGTTAGGGATAAAGGCTTCCGATTTACCAGGATAGGCTGAATAGTCTGGAGGTGTGATAAATCCATTGCCTTTACGAACTCTGGTATCACCGACATATACAACCTTTTCCTTAGAATTGTTTCCATGTGCCATCCGTATTCCTCCTCTCTCAGATTAACTTACAACGGTCCAGAAATCCCTTGTCTGCGGATCATAATAAAGTGTCCTACGAGCAGACTAAGAAGCACCGCTGGGAGGAAGAATACATGAAGTGCGAAGAACCGAGTCAACGTTTCTGCACCAACAATCGTACCGCCTTGCATAAGTTCTTTCAATACGGGTCCCATCACTGGAACAGAGTTAGCAATTTCGAGTGTTACCTTAGTCGCAAAGTAAGCTTTATTGTCCCAAGGCAATAAGTAACCCGTTAAACCGAGACCCAACATTACGAAGAAGATGAGCATTCCAACTACCCAGTTCATCTCACGCGGAGCTTTATAAGAGCCTGTAAAGAAGACGCGCATCGTATGAAGGAACATCATAACAATGACAAGACTGGCACCCCAGTGATGCATTCCGCGAACAATTTGTCCAAAGGCAACACTAGATTGTAAATACTCAACACTTGCATAAGCATTGATAATATCTGGAACATAATACATCGTTAAGAACATACCCGATAAGATCTGAATCACTGTAATAAAAAAGGTCAGTCCGCCAAAACAATACACAAACGCAGAGAAGTGATGGGCCGGGTTAACATGCTCAGGAACCTCGTGGTCGGCCACGTCTCTCCAAATTGGCGTAACATCCAAACGTTCGTCAATCCAGTTATAGACATTTTTAAACATTAGAACCTACGCCTCCTCACTAGCTACTGTATTAGGCACAATATCACCCAAAAGAACCCACCCGTTATCAAATTTCGTTTTATACTGGTCAAGCGGTTTTGGAGCTACTTCGAGATTTTTGCCGAGTTTGGTATAACGTGCACCGTGGCAAGGACAGTGATACTCGTCCGGATGTGCCTTATCATTGTTCCATCCAACCGTACATCCTAAATGTTTACAAATGGGTGAAAGCGCATAAATATCACCCTTTGCGTCTTTACGGATCCACGCAGTCAGCGTCGCTGTGCTGTCGTACCATCCGTCTTTCTGTTTCAATTCAAACGTAAACTCTTGGGGCTCTTCGGTGATTTTGCTAATTTCAGCAACCTTTATAAAATCACCTGCGCCCTTCTTATGTAATATTGGGTCCACGACAAAACGGACCATTGGGAGAATTGTACCTGCCCCCATAAAAGCAGTAGCGCCACCTAGCGTGTAGGTCAAAAATTGCCTGCGCGACATCTCTTTACGGCTGGGTGGTTGTTCAGGCCAAATATCCTGTTGATCATTATGGCTGCTCATACTGTTATATAACCCCCTTCTCAAGATATAAGAAAGTATCTAAGGTGTCCGATCAGAGATGCCTTACTATAAATAATCCGTTTTCAAATCTTTTCAATGAAATACATCACATACCATTTCGATTCAACCTAATAATAGCTTAGGCACTAAAACCCGTCAAGAATATTGTCTAATTTGTGACAGGCCAAAAAGTGATTTCCGCTTACAATTGTTGATTTTCTGTCACATTTAAAAGAGACTCACCGTCCCCACATCTTTTGAATTTTCATACCAATATCACTATTAATCTTACCTTCCGGAGAGCCCTCAATGATAGGCAGAGAGAGTACTAAATCGCTTTCAAAAATTTCTTGTTCCAGAAGTGCTATATCTGCTGTTAACACCACGACATACTGGAAACCACTGGATTTGACTTTTCGGCAAACCTCATTAATTAGATCGACATATCCTTCCCCTCCATACTGAATCGCCGGGTAAGTTACAATCCGTCCCTTAAACGGTATTTCCACCAAATCCATAAAATCACGTAATCTTTCTAATGCTTGAACCGTCTCAGGAGGACTCTCGGACCCACTTAATCCTGTAAAAGGTATGAGACATGTATCATAGAACTTTCGATTTTCTTCCCACTGTTCAACTTCAAAATCACTGAATTTCATTAATGTCATCTCCCTATTTACGATCCTTCTTCGCGTCCACTTTTCACAAATTTGCCCGATGTTACAAATCCCATTATATTGAAAGAGGAGGACAAACGTCTAGATTTAGATTTTTACAGATATGATCAATCCAACGTAGAAGTAGATATACAAGTCTTTGAAGCGTTAATGGGGTTCATACTTTGAGAGCTTCATTACTCCATTAGAAAAATCAAATTATATAAATAAAAAAAGAAATGCGCTAAGCGCATTTCTTTATGCCAAACTTTTAAGTTCTTCTGTAAGATTTCGAAAAGCCAATTTATCTCCTGTAGCCAGCGCCGTGTCAATCTCACGGTGCAAGATGTCGGAGCGACGCTTTCGCAGCGCTTCATCCCACACCATTTCTGCCGCAAGTCCTAGCATCACTTCGTACGTAGCCTTCATTTTGTCCATTCGATACACCTCCGCTGTTTAAGAGATCCTTATTGCTTTAATATTTTGATATCCACCAAGATGATTTTGTTTTCGGTTTCAAAAGTGACGGCACCTACTAAATCATATTCAACAATCCTGTCTACGTTCTACATATTTACCCATTCTGATCAATACTTCATCTATTGTTCCTATCAACAACCAAAGCGAAGTCCTCATCTACATATGTAATCCCCATAAGCTTTTGCTTGTATGCCTTCATACTACTATAGATGTTTAGGCACGGCTATCTCCATCCCCCACGGCGTCATCATCACAGTGAGACCAGCAGTAGTCTCCCCTAATTTAAGCATCCCAAGGTGCACCATCATCCGAATAATTCGTTGCTCCAAAATAGAGGCAGCATTGTCATAATAGAACGGTTTAATTAACCACCCAATACCATCCACTAATGAAGGTACGCTCACCCAATTCCCAGCACTAATGCTTACCCAATACACAAGTGAAGGCAGGTTTGGTACAGCCCCCTTATATAGTTTTAACCAAAAAGAGAATATCTGCATCAACGAGTCACATTTTCCGTCGGCTAACACTGCCTCTCCTGTCGCCGTAAGCCTTAGCCGAAAACCTTCTTCAGTGATCCAGCGGCGATGACGAACATAATCATACAGGAGCGCTAATCTAGGCGGATAATGCTCACATGCCCTACCATAACCAAATCTCCAGCCGCCTTTGCTAAGAAGATCCTCCGGAATATGAAGTGCATTCATCACTCCTTGCTGATACCGCCTATACATTGCCCCTTCCTGATTAAGCTCTGGCTCATTTTCCTTGATATATCTCAGAAGCATAACCAGATCACTTAATAACAATTCTCCTTCATTTCGATACATGGCTGGTTCAGAGCTAACCGCAACCTTATCCTTGATATGTGCGCTCATCGTCTCACGAAAGCGCTCTTTCAAGTCTTTAGGCACTTGGAACAAGTATCTGGTTTGCTGGGAGGAACCGCTAAAGAGCCAGCCTCCGCTTTTGAAACGAGATACCATTTCTCGGAAGCCTCCGGTCTTTCCTTCTGGAGCATCAAAAGAAGCCTGTCTAGCTACAGCCAACAAATCTTCCAGACTAAAGTAGCTGCGTTCATCAAAAAGTAATGTATTCAGAAACCGTAGATCCTCCGGAGCACATTCCCGGATATGAGACTCCATAAAACTTCTGCTTCCAAGCATAATCAAAATACTCTGGATCAAGTCATGTTTGGAATTCTGCTTGCATTCACACCGGTAGCGTCCCGCTATGGCGGTCAGCTGTCCAATATCTGCATAAGTGAGCATATCCGCCAGATTCATGTTTTATCGCCTCACCGTTTTACTACCATTATGGGAAATACAGCCCTTTTTATTCCCCTTTGCGCAAAAAAAATAACCCGATGCACGGGTTAACGCTGATTTTGCAGGATATGGCGAGTACAATTATATAGAATAGGGTTCCATTCCCGTTCTTTCTTCTCCAAAATTGTCAGGGATAAATTCCCAATTCGCTCAGAATACTTATCTTTGTAAAATGCAGTATACAGTTGAGCGAGGAACCCTCCATGAGATATAACTAGTATATTCCGATTGGGATGCTGCGCAGAAATATCCTCCATAAAGGCAAGTGCACGTGCTTGAAGCTGTTCGTCAGTTTCTTGACCAAGTGAAAGCTGACTCCAATCTTTCCCCCACTTCTCTTCACGCTCAGCGGCAGTAAGCCCTTCTACTTGCCCGTAGGCACGTTCCCGGATCCGATCATCAGGATCAAGCAACGGTACATTTAATTTATCAGCGATGATCTTGCCTGTCTCTGCTGCCCGGGAAAGATTACTTGTAATGCAATAATCCCAGCGATACGGCTCTTGTAATAAGCGGTCAGCAAGCATAGCAGCTTGCATCCGTCCTTCATCATTAAGCGGAATATCACTTTGCCCCTGTATCTTTCCAATTGCGTTCCAGTCCGTCAATCCATGGCGTATCAAGCCGATTAGCATATTGCCTCCCCCTTTTCACCCAAGTATTTGTCTCTTAATGTAACATGGATGAAATAAAAAGTCTTCTTTTATACGTATTAGAATACAAAAAAGCCCCTTATCTTTACATAAAGGGACTCCTACATCGTTCTTAACACTATTATATACTGCAATAGCTAAGTCATACATCAATAGACCCTTTATGATCTGCGATATCGATTCAGCCGGGTTAACGAAAACACTGCAAAACCCACGCCAAGCATGGATAACATCATCCAATATTGAGGATGAGTAGGTCCCATATTTACTACAAGCGGTTCAATAATCCCACCTTCAGAGCCTAAAATGGGATAAGTAGAAGTCCATTCCATAGAGCCAGCAACGCCAGTCTCTACAATTCCACTTTGAGCCACAGTGATATCTGCAGGTGTTCTAAACATAGTAAAGTAAAGAACACTAGACAAAAATACCGCCAGGAAGCAAGCGATCCAGAGACTAAGCCTATGACGAACAATGGCAGATGTCCCTGCGGATTTCCCATCCCCTGGCATCAACCAAGGACTCTCTAGATAAATCCGCTCCATAACTTTAACATTTATAACTTCTGCACGCTCTTCACTAATCTCTTCTTTCAAATCATGCATAAGCTGGCTACTCTCTTGCCACAGAGACCATTCAGCAGCGCAGTAAGGACAAGTTTCAATATGTTGTTCGAGCAAAATCCGCCTAGGATGTGTGGGGGGAGCGTCCCACAAGAGCGGAATACATTCTTGCGCTTCCCTGCAATTCATTCGCCTTACACCCTCTCAACCTGCTCTTCAACTTCAGGCTCATTGAAATAGGATTCGAGTTGAAGCTTCACACTACTTCTGGCACGAAACAACAATGATTTTACGGAGCTTACACTCTGATCCAAAATTTCTGCAATTTCTTGATAATCCATCTGATCGTATTCACGCAGGATTAGCGCAGAGCGTTGTTTCTCCGGAAGATTATTAATTGCCTCACGAACCAAATTCATCCGTTCTTTACGCAATGCAGCCTGCTCAGGCGCTACTTCAAACGGTGCAACGGGAGTATATCCACTCTCTTCTAGGGATACATTTCCGGCACGATTCTTACGAAGCTCACTTAGCACGGTATTACGAGCAATAGTGTACAACCACGTTGAAAAGGAAGCATCTACCTCTCGAAAGGAATGCAAGCTACGGAATGCCTTGTAGAAAGTCTCCGAACAAAGGTCCTCTGCAATTAGCTCCATTTGTGAGTTTCTAAGCATATGATATACAAATGCCAATATTTTTCGTTGATAACGACGCATTAATTCTGAATATAATTCTGTGTTGCCTTGTTTGATTTCCTGGATCAACTGGGAATCCGTCATGGTGAGATTGGCCCTCCTCGCCCTTGCACGTCTTTTCCCGTCCGGTCCGTACTTATTATACCGGTTTGGGCTTTAAAAGTTGCGCTGGTTTACTACAACTTTTTAGTTTATTACAAGAAGAAACGATATTGTCGACCTTTTATGTAAGACAAACGTTCCTCGTGGGAATTTAAGGGAAAACATATGACGTGCAACTTATCCGTTCTTCAATTTTGAAATACACCTATGTATATTCAAACACCCAATAATTAAGGCATGATGATTGTGATGAATATAAAAAGAAAAATGGCATATTTCTAAGAGCATATAAATTTTATAACGAATCTAGAAATATACCAGATCTATTGTATCACAGATTCTCATAGGATGACATTAATAGACTTCAGAGCGGTAATCTCGTCAGCATGACCTGACAACAGATTATAAACGAACATGAAGTTCAACCATAAGACTTTGATCACTGTAATATGACTTTAATCTCTTTTTAATAAACTGTTGACAAAATGTAAACGTATACATATAATAAAAGTACAGTATGGTTTCTCTCCACTCCTATCCAAATACTACACGGTTCCAATTTATTGTGAACTGTAGCCGCTTACTTTGTAAGCGGTCTTTTTTTGTCCTGTAAGCGCTGTACCTTTTGTTAGATGATCTATAATAGGTTATTTTACTATAGCGAGCGAATTAGCTTCCACAAATCCCCACAGTCATCTATTACCCCGTTTGCGTCCACTTGAAGAGGTATGGAAAAGAGTCAAGATAAACAATATACTAGCTATAAAGATATTTGTTGAGGTGAATATGAAATGAATGAAATCGATGAATCAAAACAACTTGTACTACAAATCGGCGGTGCCTTGAAAAAGTACAGAAAAGAAAAAAACATGAACTTAGATGACTTAGCGGAATTAACAGGTGTAAGTAAACTTACTCTGGGGAATATCGAACGCGGCGAGACAAATCCAACTTTGGCGATTATATGGAAAATTTCAAAAGGCCTATCTTTACCCCTACTAGCTTTGTTCAAATCTGAAGACCCTGTTAGTTTGTATCGAGCAGGCGAAGGTCTTCGGTTTTCTAATGATCAAAAGAATTGGATCATTGAACCCGTCTTTAAAAACGTAAGCAACGATATTGAAATGTGTCGAGCTTACTTACAGCCAAATAGTTCGTATCACCCTGAAGGTCATCATGTGAATACAACTGAAATTGCGACAGTAATGACTGGTTCCATTGAAATTCAAGTCAATGGTGAGATGTACACATTGAATCAATATGATACGATCAGTTTTCGTGCAGATCGCCCTCACTCTTATACCAATCATACGAATAGCGAAACAGTGCTCCATATCTCCTTAAAATATGGTTTCTAAAAGCCGAAAATTTCACTAATAAAATGCAACTCAGTATTCCATTATATATGGGAACTCAGAGTTGTATTTTTTTTAACTAATATAAAGCACTTCAAGTGATAGGACAGTCTTCATAAAGTTAACTATAAAATACTTATTGTTAATTTTAATATATTATAATATACTTTTATTGTCCGCGCGGATGTTATTTCATAGTTTTTCAATCAGCAGAAAACCAAAAGTACACATAATTCTGGAAGGTGAAATGAAGAATGCCGAACAAGAAAATCTTACCATCATCTCTAGGGCTGCTAATACTCGGCATTATTATTATTGCCGCAAATTTACGTGCTCCCTTAACCTCGGTCGGTCCTTTAGTGGGTCTCATAAGGGAAGACGTTCATATCTCCAATACTTTAGCAGGCCTGATAACAACGGTACCGTTACTTACCTTTGCTTTATTATCGCCTCTAGTACCAAAACTAGGACGCAAGTATGGAGTAGAACTTTTAATTTTGTTTGCCCTGATCTTTTTGACTGTTGGTATTGTAATACGTTCTTTAGCTGGCGCTGCAAATCTGTATATTGGAACTGCAATTCTTGGATTTGCAATTGCCGTTTGTAATGTATTAATGCCAAGTTTAATCAAACGTGATTTCCCTAATAAAATAGGTGCCATGACTGGTATCTTTGGAATTTCAATGAGTTTATCTGGAGCGATCGCATCGGGAATTAGTGTACCGCTAGCCGCAAACGTAGGTTTAAAATGGCAGGGAGCGTTGGGAATATGGGGGATCTTAAGCTTTGTATCGATCCTCTGCTGGTTGCCTCAATTAAGGAAGCATACGAAGCGAACAACCTCGACGAGTCAACAGATAGCCTGCAATGATGTAAATGTTTGGCGTTCCCCTCTCGCCTGGCAAGTAACCTTGTTTATGGGTATGCAGTCCATGATTTTCTATGTGCTGATCGCATGGTTGCCTGAAATTTTAAAGCAGCAAGGCATTGACTCAAGCCAATCAGGATGGTACCTCTCAATAATGCAGTTAGCGCTGCTTCCATTTACCTTTATTGTCCCCGTTATTGCTGGGCGAATGTCAAGTCAACGTTCGTTAGTGGTCATCACAACCATTTTGCTTTTGACGGGAACGCTCGGACTGCTTTTCGGAAGCTCCAATATCATTCTGTTGTGGATCATCATACTCGGAATTGGTGGAGGCTGCGCCTTTAGCTTATCCATGATGTTTTTCGGTTTACGTACTAAAAATGCGCATCAAGCGGCGGAACTGTCTGGTATGGCGCAATCGATCGGATATCTGCTTGCCGCAATCGGTCCTGCCCTTATAGGATATCTGCATGATGCGACAAATAGTTGGAACCTGCCACTTTTCATTCTGCTTGGAGCTTCGGCCTTTCTCTTTTTAGTTGGTATAGGAGCAGCAAGAAATCGTTTTGTAGATAGCCAAAATAGTTACGGCGAAATAAACTCAAGTTAATTTGGTTAATGTCAGCCAGGAATTTATAATGAATGGCATGACATATGTACCTGAGAATTTCTTGGAAGAAATACTGATCGAAATGGAGAAAGCGAGTTCGGGAACAGTTACAAAAAGCCAAATCTAAATTAGAGCGAAAAACACCCAATATAAGCCCTCCAAATGAAATAGCGTCAGTGGAGTCCGAAAGACTACTTCAAAGGTGGTACTGACGGCGGCATGTGGAAGCTAGCAACCAACAAGCCAGAATAACAAAACAGCGATTCTCTAATAACATGAGAATCGCTGTTTTTACTATTTATTACGATTTGAAAATGACCCTGAGCGAACCTTAATACTACACATATACGGTATAATCGTGCTCCTGCAGGAGCACTTTCGCTCGTTCCATATCGTTCTCCTGACGAAAAGATAGGCGCATAATACCCGGCACATCTTCACGACTCTCGATGATTTGTACGTTGCTAAGATTAATGCCTTGGTCCCCCAGCTCAGTAGCGATACGACCGATAATCCCCGGATGATCCGGTACATCAATATGTAGGTCAAATAAAGGTGCTATCATGCCTTTACGCCGTTCAGGCAACTGACTGCGGAAGCCATTCGCTTCTTCGAAGGCCTCTTCAATCCCTACGCCATCTTCACTTTCCAGTAGACGAACAAAAGAAGAAACTTCCTCGTTCCAATCCTTCAATAAACGAAGCATTACGGAACGATTGTTCAGCAAAATGTCTCGCCAAATTATAGGATCACTGGACGCAATCCGAGTGATATCCCGAAAGCCCCCTGCAGCTAGCGTGCTATATAAGGAGTCGGTATCGTCATAGGCACGAATCTGATTTACCAAAGCAACAGCAATAATATGCGGTAGATGACTAATGGCACCTACAATCTCATCATGGCGTTCTGGATCAAGGCGTACTATCTGTGCTCTTGTGTGGTGTAGTAGAGACTCCAGTGCATGATAAGCCTCATCTGGCACTCCTGGAGGAGGCGTCAACACATAATAGGCATTCTCAAATAGCAGTGATGAAGCTGCCTCAACACCTGAGCGCTCTGATCCTGCCATTGGGTGTCCGCCGATAAAATGTACTCCAGGAATATCTAAGGAGACCGCACATGCGGCAATACTAGCTTTCGTGCTTCCTACATCTGTAATAATGCAGCCGGGTTTTAGAGGCAATTTACTTAATTGCTGCAGATAATCCTCTAACATCCCTACCGGTACACATAAAAAAATGAAATCAGCATCAAGTGCCGCTTCTTCAACAGAAAGCGTGGCTTGATCAACCACACCTCTGCTTATATATTTACTCGCGGATTCAGGACGGTGGGCATGTCCTACGACGGTCAGGCCCTCCTTGCCTTTAAAGCAAAGGGCCAGTGAGCCTCCGATCAGACCGACACCGAATATAGCTATTTTTGTCGTCATGTTCTTTGAACTACCTGCCTTTTTTAGTCTAGTCTTGCTGTTTATTACTAAGCCCGCACACCAGACTCTATAAGCGTTTGTTCCAGCGCAGTTATAAACGCTGTGTTCTGTTCAGCAGAGCCCACAGTAACACGAATATAAGTAGGGTAAACTTGATGACCCGCTCTTACTATGATTCCTTTACGCATCAAAGCATCGAAAACCTCGGTTGCAGGTTTGCGAACATCTACCATAATGAAGTTCCCGTGTGCGGGGAAGGATTCAAGGCCCAGACGTTTGAATTCACCTTGTAATTGGACAATACCCGCGCTATTAAGACGACGGCATTCCTCCACGTATTCTTGGTCATTCAAGGCAGCAAGAGCCGCCGCTTGCGCAAGACGAGTGGTATTGAAAGGCTCACGTACCTTGTTGATCAATGAAATAATCTCAGGACTAGCAACGCCATAACCAATACGCAATGCGGCTAAGCCATAAATTTTGGAGAATGTGCGAAGCACAACCAAATTCATATAACGATTTAATAATTGGATACCGTTGGAGTAAGAAAGATCTGTTACGTACTCACAGTAAGCTTCATCAAGAACAACCATTACATTGGAAGGAACAGCATCAAGGAAAGAAACCAAGGCTTCCTCTGGTACAATCGTTCCTGTTGGGTTATTCGGATTACAAATCCAGATAACCTTCGTACGGTCCGTAATACGGGCCAGCATCCCATCCAGATCATGTGTACCATTTACAAGTGGTACCTCGATGGACACAGCGCCTTCGATATCTGCGTTACTCTTATACACAGAGAAGGTCTGGTCAGCCATGATTGTCTCATCACCTGGCAAGAAGAAAGCACGAGCAATAAGAGCAATAATCTCATCAGAACCACAGCCAAAAATAATATTATCGCTGTTCACACCAAGACGGTTGGCAAGTGCTGCCGTCAATTCAACGGCCGATCCGTCTGGATATAGATAAAGATTCTCAAGCTCTGCTAGAATAGCTTCTTTAGCACTCGGGGAAGCTCCATACGGGTTCTCATTGGATGCAAGCTTAATAACCTCACTTAAGCCAAGCTCCTTCTTAACTTCGTCTATAGGTTTCCCTGGTTTGTAGACAGGGAGATTAACTATATTCGGTTTTGGATTCATGAATAGTCCTCGCTCTCCATAGTTGATTACTCCACTATACACAGGTCAAAATGACACTGTTATGGTCTTTTTAATTGTGCCACAAATTCTCGAATTTGCAACAGCCCCTCATTCCGTGTAGCGGGATTATCGAGCAGCGGAATGACCTCTTCTATTTTACGAACAATCGCACTACCTACTACCACGCCATCGCAAATCTGAGCAAAGCGGGCAACCTGTTCGCCAGTTGAGATCCCAAATCCTACAGCCACCGGCAGATCCGTAGCTTGACGCACGGAATCAATAAACGCCTCTACATCAGCATGGAAAGTGGATCGTTCCCCTGTCACACCTAACGAGGATACACAATAGATAAACCCACTCGCACCTGAGACAATCTTCGCAATACGTTCACTTGAGGTCGGTGCAACTAGTGGAATGAGATTAACGCCAACTTCACTACTGCGGCGGCGCATCTCCTCTGATTCCTCGACAGGAAGATCTGGAATAATAAGACCACTAATCTCATGAGCATTCAGTTCTGCGAAAAATGTATCCAACCCCATTTGCAGGATAGGATTGTAATAGGAAAACAAAATAAAGGGCAGGCTGCTTCCGGCTTGACGAGCTTTTAACGCGGTCTCCATACAGGTACGCAGGTGAACCTCCCCCCGCAGAGCTCGTGCAGACGCTCGCTGAATGACAGGGCCATCTGCTAGCGGATCAGAGTAAGGTACTCCTAGCTCCAAAATGTCTGCACCTGCCGCCTCCAGTTCTGCGATGATGGCAAGCGTAGTCTCCAGATCAGGGTCTCCAACCGTCAGAAAAGGAATTAATGCCGTCCGTTCTTCAGCTTTAAGCTTCCGGAATACCAAATCCATCCGGTTTGTAGTTTCGGTTGTCATTCGTTTCCCTTCCCTTCTGTGTACGCCATGATCGATTCCACATCTTTGTCTCCCCGGCCTGACAGGCAGATAACAACAATATCATCCTTGGTAAGGGTTGGACCCATCTTCACTACATGGGCTATCGCATGTGCTGACTCCAAAGCTGGAATAATGCCTTCCGTTACACATAGCAGCTTCAGTGCATCAAGCGCCTCTGCATCCGTAATCGGAACATATTTTGCGCGTTCGATATCTTTTAAATAAGAGTGTTCAGGACCTACGCCTGGATAATCCAGACCTGCGGAGATGGAATGAGCCTCTGTTACTTGACCATGTTCATCCTGCAGAAGGTAACTCATCGAACCCTGGAATACGCCATGAGTCCCCTTACTCATCGTCGCCGCATGAAATGGTGTGTCAATTCCCTTGCCTGCTGCCTCAACACCAATCATACCGACACCTTTATCCTCTACGAATGGATAGAACATGCCGATAGCATTACTACCGCCGCCTACTGCAGCAACAAGCACATCCGGCAGTCTTCCTTCAGCCTCCAGAATCTGGCGCCGCGTTTCATCACCAATAACCCGCTGAAAGTTACGAACCATCATCGGATAAGGATGTGGGCCTACGGCAGAACCGAGAATGTAAAAAGTATCTTCCACATTGCTAACCCAGTAGCGAAGCGCTTCGTTGCCGGCATCTTTTAAGGTACGCGATCCGGACGTAACGGGAATTACCTCAGCACCAAGCAGCTTCATACGGAATACATTGAGTGCCTGGCGACGAGTATCCTCTTCCCCCATAAATACCTTACATTCCATACCAAGTAGGGCTGCAACCGTAGCAGTAGCTACACCATGCTGACCAGCTCCAGTCTCAGCGATCACCTTGGTTTTACCCATCATTTTAGCCAGAATGCCCTGACCAATCGCATTGTTAATCTTATGAGCGCCCGTATGATTCAAATCTTCACGCTTCAAATATATTTTTGCTTCTCCCAGATGTTTACTTAGACGTTCCGCATAATACAGTGGGGTCTCCCGTCCGGAATATTGCTTTAATAGATAATCTATTTCTTCTTGAAAAGCAGGGTCTGCCGAATACTTCTCATAGGCTTCCTCCAGCTCAATCAATGCAGTCATCAAAGTTTCGGGCACGAAGCGCCCTCCGAATGAACCGAAACGTCCATGCTGGTCCGGTACTTGTGTCATGATTGCTTCACCCTTTCCACAAAAGCTGTCATTTTAATAATATCTTTAACGCCTTCACTCTCTACTCCACTAGATACGTCTACTCCGTACGGAGCATAAGTATCTAGCAACTCTCCTACGTTATTAGGATGAAGTCCGCCAGCCACAAATAACGGCAAACCATTTCGTAGCGCGATTTCCTGATAATCAGGCAACCTCTCCCAAGCGAACGTGCGCCCAGAGCCGCCGCTCTGCTGAGGATCATAAGTATCTAACAATACAGCATCAACGAAGCCTGCGTATTGTTCCAATGTATATTTGTTATCCGCGTCATCACGCTCTTTATCAGCAACAGACAATGCCTTCCACACCTGAACTTGTGGGAAAGCTTGCCGAACCTTTTGACAAAAGGCTGGACTTTCCTGCCCATGTAGCTGAATGACATCTAGTGACACAACGGAAAGCAGTTCGCTCAGCTCATCCAGCTCTGGATTAACAAAAACCCCAGCAGCTTTAGGTTTTTCACTAGTCTTCCATTGCGGAAGTTCAGCAATCAGTTCGGAAGCACGCTCCAGAGTAACCCTGCGACGACTGGGAGCGAATACAAATCCAATATAATCTAGTGGTAAGTGTAACATAGATTTTAGCACTTCAACGTCCTGAAGTCCACAGATTTTTACCAATGTCTCAGCCATGCCGGACACGGTCCTTTCCATTCGGAAGCATTCCTAGCAATCCATTTACCGCTTCTTCTACATTTGCCTGACGCATTAGATATTCCCCTACGAGGACCCCGTGAGCGCCAGTCGTTCTTAAGTAGTCAATATCACTTGGCCCTGCAATTCCGCTTTCACTGATCACAGGTACCCCTTGAGGTACTAGTGCTGCCAGCTCTGCCGTTGTCTCTAAGGACGTCTCAAAGGTACGCAGATTACGATTATTAATACCCAGCAGAATATTAGGATGTGTTATCTTGTCTGTACTTAATACCACCGCAAGCTCATTCCGATCATGAACTTCGATTAATACATCCATTCCAAGTCCAGTAGCTATTTCTATAAAATGAGACAGTTTATCCGGTGTCAAAATAGCAACGATTAACAACACCGCATCTGCTCCAAGAATACGCGCTTCATAAATTTGTTTCTCATCGATAATGAAATCTTTGCGTAGCAGCGGCAGATTTACAGCTTCCTTCACTTGCTGCAAGTAAGCAGCGCTTCCCTGAAAATAATCCGTATCCGTCAAAACAGATAAACAATCAGCACCGCCCGCTTCATAACCTTTTGCAATGGAAACAGGATCGAAATCCTCACGAATCAGCCCTTTTGAAGGGGATGCCTTCTTTACCTCCGCAATCAAACCTATATCCCTGTTCTTCCCCTGGGTCAGAGCCTTACGAAAGCCTCTAGTCTGAGGGAGTGCTGCTATATCACGTTCAGCTTGGGCTAGAGAAAAGCTATTACTGAGCGCCTCCACCTCTTTGATCTTTGTAGCGACAATTTTATCAAGATACATAATTAAGCTCCTCCGTCATCACAACAAGCTGTTTCAGCTTGGATAATGCCTTACCCGAATCCACTACTTCTTTAGCTTTCTCGACGCCTCCGGCCATGGTATCTGCCAGACCCGCAACATATATACATGCTCCTGCATTAGCTAACACGATATCTCGGTAGGGATTGATCTCACCTTGGAGCACAGAGGTAATAATTGCTGCGTTCTCTGCTGCGTCTCCACCCAAAACAGCTTCAAGTGGATGTCTGTTAAGACCTAATCCCTCCGGAGTAATTTCATAAGTTGTCACTACACCCTCTTTTAGTTCAGACACTAATGTAGAGGCTGAGATGCTGATCTCGTCTAGACCATCCGAACTGCTTACAACCATTGCGCGCTTGGAACCTAGCTCCTTCAGTACATTAGCCACCGTCTCCGTCTTATTTCGGTCATAAATCCCTAGGAGCTGACGGTCAGCTCCAGCGGGATTCGTAAGAGGACCCAACATATTGAAGATCGTACGTACACCAAGCTCCTTGCGAGGAGCTGCTGCATGCCGCATCGAAGGATGATAAATTTGTGCGAATAAAAAGCAAATGCCGATACGATCCAGACATTCTCGGGCTTGGTCTGCATTCAGATGAATGTTTACGCCAAGGGCTTCAAGTACATCCGCACTTCCCGCTCTGCCTGAAGCAGAGCGATTTCCATGCTTGGCAACTCTTACAGAAGCCGCTGATGAAATAATTGCTGAGGCGGTTGAAATATTAAATTTATGGATGCCGGAACCGCCCGTACCACAAGTATCTAACAAGCGTGCGCGATCAGTCAGTACGGATGTGCCGAACCCTCTCATAGCTTCTGCAAAACCCGTAATCTCCTCCACGGTTTCTCCTTTAATTCGTAAAGCGGTCAGCAGTGAACCGATTTGCGCTTGTGAAGCATCTCCTAGCATTATAGCACCCATTATATCCCTTGCTTCTGTACGTGTCAGATTCTTGCCTTCGATTAGTCCGGCGATTCCTGATTGAATTAATTTCGTTGCATCCATAATGTTCTTCCTCCCAGCCTTAATGAGTTACTATATAAATCAAACCACTTGTTCAGGGGTATATTCGTACATATAATCTTGGTTGATAACTTGTTTTTCTTTCACTTCGGATGGAAACATAGCTTCTGCCATACGAATAGCTTTCAGCATGCCCTTCGCCTTATTCACCGTTTCTTCATACTCTTTCTCGGGAACCGAATCCCAAACGATACCTGCTCCGGCCTGTACGTACGCACGACCTTTTCGGAAGATGATGGTACGAATGGTGATACAAGAATCCATGTTTCCTGAGAACCCTAAATATCCAATTGCTCCGGCATAAGCACCTCGAGCTTCTTTTTCCAGCTCTGCTATAATCTCCATAGCTCGCAGCTTCGGTGCCCCAGAAACCGTTCCGGCAGGCAGACAGGAGAGAAAGGCATCAAAGAAATCTTTATCCTCACTGAGCGTGCCTGACACATTCGATACCATGTGCATGACATGGGAGTATCTTTCAATCTCCATAAAGGAATCACATTTTACTGAACCAAATTTGGATACTCTCCCTAGATCATTACGACCCAGATCAACAAGCATCAGATGTTCCGCACGTTCTTTTTCATCCTCCAAGAGCTCCGCAGCAAACGCCCGGTCTGATGCTTCACTGTCACCCCTTGGTCTAGTTCCAGCAATCGGCCGTGTCTCCACACGATTTCCATCTACCTTTACGAGTGCTTCAGGTGAAGTACCAACAATAATCTCCTCGTCCATTTTCAAATAGTACATATAAGGAGAGGGGTTAAGAGTTCTGAGCATCCGGTATACATGCAATGGAGAAACTTCCGTTTCAATATGCAACCGCTGTGACAATACCACTTGAAAAATATCGCCTGAGCGAATATATTCCTTCGCCTGTTCTACATTGTTGATGTACTGCTCTTTAGTGAGATTAGAATGAATCTCTCCAAGCTCGATATCCTGCGGAATGCTGCGACGATTCACATTTTCCTTAGGGCCTTCTTTTTGTAGATCTTCGGCCATAGCCTCCAGCTTACGACTCAGGCTTTCATAATTGGATCTGATATCCGAATCTGTATCTCCGTCTTTTACATGCAGGTTACCAACAAGCAGAATCTGTTGCTTCACATGGTCAAAAACAATAATCCGATCGCAAAACATAAATCTTATATCATCCATTTGGAGATCATCCACAGGATGCTGAGGTAACTTCTCATAATATTGCAGCAGATCATATCCGAAAAATCCGATAGCCCCTCCAGTAAATGGAGGCATTTCGTCAAGCTTAGGACTACGGTATGAACGAAGTAACGCTTTAAGCTCCTCAATCGGCTTTCCGTATAGTTGCTTCTTCTCTCCGCCGACTTCAACGTTAATTGCACCCTTTTTACCGGATATCATCAAAAAGGGATCGCTACCGATGAACGAATACCGTGCCCATTGTTTTCCACCCTCTACACTTTCAAGTAAGAACGCGCGATCACGTTCAGCGAAACGTTGGAATAATCGGATAGGTGTTTCCATATCCGCGAGCAGTCGCTTTACAACAGGAATCAGATTATAATCCCGCGACAGCTTTACCACCTCTTGAACACTTGGATTCGTCATTGTTAGATGCCCCCTTAGATATATGAATGGTTCCGAAATACAAAAAAACCCTCTACCGAAGTAGAGGGTTTGTGTAAGTAAGTATATGTTTTTGAGCATTGATTAGCATAATTATGTAGTGTGTACAGACTTATCCCTAAATAAGATATATCACTGATAAATGACTTCAGTGCATATCAAAATAAAGACTCTGCTTACACGATACATGCTAATCTAAAAAACTTCTCGCACTCTGCTCAACTATACTCATCTCAACTAAACTAAACTCTTCTATACTCGGCTAACTACACTATACATGATGACGAGGGTCATTGACAACCCACAACTATAATTTAAGACTTGCTCTCTGATAAATCCGGACGTAGCTTCTGAGCCTCATTCAGATAAACGTGGCGAATCTCACGCTGCGATTTATCCGTATTAATCTGTACCATCAACCGGATACACATCGGCAAGCTTCCTTTAACTGGGATTTCCGTTGAACACATAAGTGGAACCATTTCCCAGCCTTCAATCTCACGAATAGCTCTTGCAGGAAAAGTAGCATCCAGATCATTGGTCATCGTAATCCATACATTGCTTATATTCTCAGCTATAACATCATTACGTTCTACGATCTCCCGCAGCAATATAACGGTCTCACGTAAAATCTCTGCCTCTTCGTTCTTAGTCACGGTTGTTGCTCCGCGAATTCCTCGGTTTACCACGGTCTTCCCTCCTTCTTAAGCTCTGCGAGAACCTCTCGCACAAGCGACTCCTGCACATCGTTCACAATGCTTACAGAGCCTATGGAATCAGGCACGATAAAGGTCATCTTGCCTTCCTTGAATTTCTTATCATGCATCATAGCGTCCATCAGTTCATCTTCATCATACTCGGAAGGAAGCCGTACAGGCAGTGACAGCGCGGTCAGCATAGATACAGTGTCCTCATAAATGAAAGTATCCCGCCCAAGCTTCGCCGCCAATAGCGCTGAACCCGCCATCCCAATCGCAATCGCTTCTCCGTGCAGAAACACCCCATACCCACCAACTGCTTCAATGGCATGTCCGATCGTATGTCCGAGGTTCAATATCGCTCGAAGTCCATGCTCACGCTCATCATTAGCCACTACATCTGCCTTAATTGCACAGCCACGCTCTAAAGCATAACCTAAGGCTTCGACATTCAGCTCTAGCAGCTCTTCGGCATGATCACGACACCAATATGCGAACTCTTTGTCCACGAGGAGACCGTGCTTTACCACTTCAGCCAGACCTGATGACACTTGCCGTGCTGGAAGAGTACTTAGTGTATCCAAATCGTAGAGTACCATTGACGGTTGATAGAAAGCCCCTATCATATTTTTGGCTAATGGATGATTGACCGCCACTTTACCACCTACACTACTATCATGAGCTAGGATCGTCGTCGGAATTTGCAGAAAGCCGATTCCACGCATATAGGTTGCTGCTACAAATCCTGCTAAATCGCCAACCACGCCGCCGCCTAAAGCTAAAACTGCTGAATTGCGGTCTAATCCTGCTTGAATCGCGGTTGTCATGACTTCTTCATACACGGCTAATGATTTAGAGGCTTCACCTGCCGTCATTATGTGACTAACCACAGTATAGCCGTGAGAACGTAAACCTTCTTCAAGAGCCGGCAAGTACCTTGGCGCTACTTCAGTATCACTCACTACTAACAGTGGACTACGCTCCGAAAATCCGGCCTCAGCACAATAATGGGCGATGTCCTTTAGTAAACCACTACCGATAAGAATAGGATACGAGCGGTCGCCCAAATCTACATTAATAGTACGCATAATTAGTAGCTCTCCAGCTGTGATAGGTAATTTTCATAGTTCGCTTTAATTTCTTCCAGTGAGTCGCCACCGAATTTATCAAGGAATGCTTTTGCGATTTCCCAAGCCACTACGTTTTCCAGAACAACACACGCCGCTGGAACTGCACAAGCATCGGAGCGTTCAACTTGCGCTGTAAATGGTTCTTTCGTGTCAATATCTACACTTTGAAGCGGTTTATAAAGGGTAGGGATCGGCTTCATGACACCGCGTACTACAACCGGCATGCCGTTAGTCATACCACCTTCAAAACCACCTAAGCGATTACTTGCACGGTAGTATCCTTTAGAAGCTTCATACATAATTTCATCATGGACTTGCGATCCACGCAATTTGCCAGCTTCAAACCCAATGCCAATTTCAACGCCTTTGAATGCATTAATCGACATTACCGCCCCAGCGATTGCTCCGTCAAGCTTCCGATCAGACTGTACATAACTGCCAAGTCCGATAGGAAGTCCTTCGACGATACATTCAACGATTCCACCGATGGAGTCGCCCTCTTCCTTAATCTGATCTATGTAAGCCTCCATCTTCTGTTCCGTTTCTTTGTCGACAACTCTAACAGAGGACTGTTCTGTCCGCTCAATCAGCTCATCGATAGGCAGATCGTTAGCAGGTGCTTCAATTTCACCGATACGAATAACTTGCCCTGCTACCTTCACGCCAAAAGCTGCAAGCAGCTGTCTGGCTACAGCGCCACATGCGACTCTGGCTGCTGTTTCGCGAGCACTGGAGCGCTCCAGTACGTTACGAAGATCCGTATGGTTGTACTTCAATCCGCCGTTCAGGTCTGCATGGCCAGGACGCGGCCGATTTACGCGGCGTTTTTCTTCGTCACTGCCAGGAATAGGCTCGATATTCATGATGTTCTTCCAGTGGGTCCAGTCTTTATTCTCTACTACCAAGGCTACTGGAGCACCTGTAGTATAGCCATGACGCACTCCACCTACAATTTGTGCCGTATCTTTCTCAATCTGCATGCGACGTCCACGTCCATAACCCTTTTGTCGACGCTGCAATTGAAAATTAAGCTCTTCAAAATCCAATGTCAAATTACTTGGCAATCCCTCAATAATGGCCGTAAGCTGGGGGCCGTGCGTTTCCCCCGCTGTTAAATAGCGCAAACTCATGCTGCGTTCCCCCTTTTATACTTTTAAACTGTAAACCGCTAAAATCCTAATGATCTTTGCTCATTATAGTATAGGCAATCCTCTTTGACAAGAAAGGGATATCCCTAAAACGACTCCATTCGCGACAAAATGAATTGGTTTTTGTGTAAAGAAAAAGCGCCATTCATACTCTAAAGAGTATGAATGGCGCTCCTCGGCTCGGTCCGGCACTTGTTAGCTTCCGATCCGCTGACTTGTTGAAGGAAATGTAGACTTACGCTCTTCCAGTTGCAGAAGGCGCTTCAATTGCATTTCTTCTACACCGAGAATTTGCCCGCACTCACGAACGGTAATAAAGCCTCGTTTGTACGCGGCAATGACCTTGCTTTTGTCCATCGGTTTAACGATCCTTTCGCTTAGCTTACAGATTCTACTACCCAGTATCACTGAACGATAGCGAAAGTATACCTATAAAAGTACACAGACGAAGGAGCAAGAAGTATTTATTTTTTACGATAGAAAAAGGTTTCCGTCGATTCAAAGCCATATTGCGCTGGCGTAAAGATCTGCTCTGTACTACCTACAAACAAATACCCGCCTGGACGTAAACTAGCCGAGAACTTATGGTAGAGCTTATTCTTCGCCTCTTCAGTAAAATAGATCATTACATTGCGACAAATGATAAGATCAAAACCCTCATCGAACTTGTCCAGCAGTAGGTTCTGTTTACGGAAATCTATGTTTTTCTTAAGCGTGTCGCTAACTTTTAATAAATGACCCTCGGGTTTAAAATAACGAGCAGCAACATCCTTAGGCACATCCTTTAAAGAACGTTCCAGATACAAACCTTGCTTTGCTTTGGAAAGCGCACCGTCGTCAATATCCGTAGCCAGAATGCCAGTCTGTCCCAATAAATTCTTATCCGATAAAATCATAGCCAGCGTATAGGGTTCTTCTCCAGTGGAACATGCAGCACTCCACAGTTTCAATCTGCGACCAGATTGTTGTATGTCAGGAAGAATGATATCTCGCAGTACTTCCCACCGATTCGGATTCCGCCAAAACTCGGAGACATTAATCGTCATTCGGTCCAAAAATTCATAAAATAATTCCTTGTCCTTCATCATTGCGGCAAAAAAATCACTAAAGGTTTGATATCCATTCTTCACACGAAGAGTCGTTAAACGCCGCTTCATCTGCGCTTCTTTATACTGAGCCAGATCAATTCCGGTGCTTTGCTTAACATGATGAATAAACCCGATGTAATCTGAATCTGCTGTTAATGCTGCAACATTACGATCAGACATGTTAATCCCCCGCCTCCCGCTTGGCTCCTACATCCAGACTGCGATCTCTTTGTTATAAAGATTCAATTCATCTGGAGTAAAGAAATTAGCAATTTCTCGTTCTGCACTTTCAGGCGAGTCTGATCCATGAATTAAATTAAGCGGTGTATGGCTGGCAAAGTCGCCTCGAATCGTACCCGGCAAGGCTTCTCCTACTTTCGTCTTACCAATGAGCATACGGGATAATGCTACAACATCATCACCTTCCCATACCATTGCAAACACTGGACCTGAAGTTATAAAAGAAACCAACTCTCCAAAAAAGTCCTTGCCAGCATGCTCCGCATAATGTCTTTTTGCTTGGTCTTCACTAACTGTAATCAGCTTTGCAGCGACCAGCTTAAAGCCCTTATCTTCAAAGCGTGAGACAATACGCCCAATTAATCCACGTTGTACTCCATCCGGTTTGACCATCAGATACGTCTTTTCCATAGAGGCACTCTCCAATTTCCCATTAGTTGGGTTGTTTTGACGCTATCTTAACAGAAACCGAGCTTTCTGGAAACGTTTAATTTCATGATCACCAAAATACTAATAAGCTCTACCTGTTACAAAAAAGGCAATATCGCGCAGATTACGCTTAGTCTTGTTGTTAGGCAACTGATCTAGTGCAGCAAGTGCCTTAGCGATATATCGCGAAGCCAGCTCCTCGGAACGGGTGATTCCGTCTCCAGAAAGAATAAGATCAATAGCACGCCCTACTGTGCTGTGCCCTTCACGAATAGACTTCAACTCTTCAAGAAGCGGAGCTCGCAATCTTTCATCCTCCAGGCTATAAATGACAGGAAGGGTGATGTTCCCTTGCCGCATATCACTTCCTGGAGGTTTACCGATTTGCTTTTCGGTGCCTGAGAGGTCAAGTAAATCATCACGAATCTGGAAAGCCATCCCTACATTATATCCATAATTATAAAGTAGACGAGCCACCTCTGGTTCAGCATCAGCAGCAAGTGCACCTAATTGGCAACTGACTGCAATCAACAGCGCTGTTTTGCGGCGAATCCGCCGCAGGTAATGACGCACACTTTGCTCACTGTTGAAGAAGTCACGAATCTGCTCCATCTCACCGATCGACATTTCTATCATAGCCTTGGACAAAATCTGATGAATTCGCGGATTCTTCAGCTCCGTCGTCATCACCAGTGCTTTCGCATATATGTAGTCACCGGTGTACATGGCAATTTTATCGCCCCATTTGGCCTTAACAGTAAGTTCACCTCGGCGCAGTTCTGCATCGTCAATGACATCATCGTGAACTAGTGAAGCGCTATGAATTAGTTCTAGCGGTATCGCCACACGCTTCAGCTTCTCAAGATCATACTTTCCAAATTTCCCACCCATCAAAACAAATACGGGACGCAATCTTTTACCGCCAGCTTTTAATAAATGCAGAGAAGTCTCGGTTAGTAGGTCGTCATCACCCTGTACGCTACGGTACAAATCTTTTTCAATCTGATCCATGTCTCTGTTCAGTAATCCGAATATTTGCAGTCGTTTCATTCCTTCACCCGTGTCAACAGTTTATGACTCCAAATCTCCATCTTCACTGCCTGCGGCAGCAGACCCATCTCATAGGCATAGCGGAAATAGAGGTTCAGACCTTTCTGCTGCCTTTCTCCAAAATCATAGCTTAAATTGCGAAAGTACCCTTCCCAATAAGACTTAGTTCCTCCAATTGTCGAACAGGCTGCAAGTACTATAGGATCTAAATCACTTAATCCCCGCAGTTTACTCTCAGCAAAAGCTTCTGCAATCTCCGCAATAGCTTCCGGTTTGTCATTCGCAGCTTTTCGATTCACTGCCCAGACCGCAAAGGTCATCCCTATGCCCGTCCATTCTTTCCAAAGCTCCGCCAGATCCGTAACGATATACCCTTGATGCTGCCAAGAGGCTTTAATCGCATGATCACCAATGAGTAAGCAGGCATCTGCTTGATGCATCATAGCATCCAAATCAGGATTAGCGCTAATATATTCTGGTTTATTGCCAAAAGCCTTTTCCATTAAAATTTTCAGCAAATTTACCGATGTTGCAGAAGTGTTCGTAACAGCAATCGTACCTGTACCTATCTGTGCAAGAGGCACTCGAGAAAAAAGAAAAATAGACCTCACAGGACCGTCCGCACTTACCGATAAATCAGGTAACAGCAATAACTTATCACTGGCTTCAGCATACGCAAAAGAGGATAATGCACCCACATGAATCGTTCCACGACTCATCCCCTGATTAAGAATGGCAGGTACCTCACTCACCATCTCTGCCGGATATTTCAGTGCAGAGGGATGAAAATTGTGAAATACCGGCCATGAGTTAGTATAGCTGATTTTACCTATGATGGTGTGGCTGTTATTCTCCATCCTTTCAATCCCCCCATCTGCGAAATAATTGATGTTCAATATTAAAGCTGTCAAGCACTTTACCCACCATGAAATTAATCAGATCATCCATACTTTGTGGCCCAAAGTAAAACGCCGGCATTGCCGGAATGATCCGAACCCCCAGACGGGACAGCTTCAACATATTCTCAAGATGAATAGCATGCAGAGGTGTCTCACGAGGAACAAGGACCAGTGGACGTCCTTCCTTAAGCATAACATCAGCAGCACGAGTCATCAGATTGTCGGAGGTTCCATTAGCAACCGCAGACAATGTTCCCATGGAACAAGGCATAATAATCATTCCCTCCACACGAAACGAACCACTTGCAATAGATGCACCGATATCAGCGACAGGATGATAAAGTAGAGAACCGGGATAGCCTTTGAACTTTTCGTTCAAAAAGCCTTCCCGGTCTGATGCGATATAACCTAGTTCTTCTTTAAAAACGCGCCAGCCCGCATTACTTACTACCAAATGAACGGAGTAGCCTAGCGATAGCAACGTTTCGATCAGACGAATACCATAAATAGCACCGCTTGCCCCAGTAATTCCAACCACGAAGTTTTTCGGTTTAGTAAGCGTCATTTTTTGAAATGCACCACCAAGTCAATCAAAGTGAAAGAGAACACCACGATGCTTAGCACGCCGTTCATAGTGAAAAAAGCGGTCTGTAAACGACTGAGATCACTCGGAGATACAATATAATGCTCATAAAAGAGAATAATATATGCGAGGATCATACCAGCCACATACCACCAGCTTAAATCCGTCAAAAACAGCAGCGATACGAATCCAATCGCCGTAAGAATGTGAAACACACGGGCAATAACGAGTGCACCTTGGACCCCAAATCGCACTGGAATGGATTTTAAGCCTTCTTTAAGATCAAATTCAACATCCTGACAAGAGTATATAACATCAAAACCAGCCGTCCAAAACACAATTGTGAAGTAAAATACCATTGAAGTCCAATTCACACTACCGGTCACAGCTACCCAGCCGCCCAGCGGTGCAAGCGCAATGGTAAGGCCGAGGATAAGATGGCATGCCCATGTAAAGCGCTTAGTGAATGAATAAATAACAAGAAGGAATACAGCGATAGGTAACAGCTTAGCTGACAAAGGATTCAATTTAAAGGCTGCCCAAAAGAGCAAGAAAAACGAAATGCCTATAAAAATGACAACTTCACCGATCTTTAGTAACCCTGCAGGAATCGCTCTTCCCGCTGTGCGTGGATTCTTGGCATCACTGATTCGGTCTATCAATCGATTCAATCCCATAGCTGCACTTCGTGCTCCAAACATAGCGATTACAATCCAGCCAATTTGACTCCAGGATGGGAGGCTATCATTCATGACCACAGATCCCAGTAAAGCACCCATAAAGGCAAAGGGTAAAGCAAATACCGTATGTTCAAACTTAATCATTTGTAAAAAGATACCGATTTTCTTAAACATTCCTGTTCTCCTTGAGCCCAATATGTAATGCCGCGATGCCTCCGGTCAAGGGGAAGGATTCCACTTTTTGAAGTCCGGTTTCACGGAAAATAGTGGCCAGTTGCTCCCGGTCTGGGAACATTGCCAATGATTCTGGCAGCCATTTGTATTGCTCGTACCTTTTCGCGAATAACTTACCAAGCAATGGAAGTACACGCTGGAAATAAAAGAAATATACACCTTTAAACGGCTGTTTCATCGGCTTGGATAGCTCCAAACACACAACCATTCCACCAGGTTTTACTACCCGCTTCATTTCGTTAAGCACTTGAACAGGATCTGGCACATTGCGTAGTCCGAATCCAATCGTTGCATAATCAAACGCATTGTCATCAAAAGGCAGCTCCATAGCATTGCCCTGCACCAGCGAAATACGGTCCTGAAGCTTGCGCTCTTCCACTTTGCGGCGACCTACTTCAAGCATACCTGCGCTGAAATCCAGTCCGATTACATTGCCAGTCTGCGAAGCTTCCGCCAAAGCGATGCTCCAATCACAGGTTCCGCAACATAGGTCAACGGCCGAATCCCCGCGCTTCATCCCCATCTTCTTCATCGTGAATTTACGCCATGCCTTGTGGCGGCGAAAGCTTAGGATGTCATTCATCAAATCGTATTTTCCAGCAATACTCTCAAATACGGAATGTACAAACTGCTCTTTTGGTTTGCTGTTGTCACCCACAGCAGTTGTCGTTTTTTCCATAGTCATCCCTTAACCCTCCACGGCTGCTTGTCCTGTGACCTTCATCTGCAGGAGAAAACGATCCAGCGCGATCTCTAGCTCTCTAAGTAAACTCTCGTCTTTAACGCTTTGCAATAGTCCCTGAATAGACTGAAGCGATTGATGAAGCTTGTCCGTCAGTTGCGAATCACATTTATATTTCATTTTTAGCATCTTCCATTCCTTCTGATCAAGGTTCAGGTCTTGAAGTTGCTTACGTTCTTCCTCTGTTGCAGTCTCCATCATCTTCCAATAGCAATAGCCATTCCCTGCATTCGCAGGATCATCACTACGAAGAAGCTCAATAGCAACGGTCTCGCACTGACTGAATTCTGCCAGCAGTTTTTCCCACAGCTCCACTAAGGAGTTCTCAATCATAGGCGTAAAAGAAAGGAACAGCCGCATATTCAGCTGTACCATGTGCCGCAAGTATTGTTCAGCCGAAAGGCGTATGCCTCTCATCTTCACGTAGAGATTCGCTTTCAAGACATTGAAATCTGCAATCGCCTTACTCAAGATTCCAATCATCTCGATCTGATCACTCTTTGCAAGCAAATGGTAAAACCAGCTGCTGAAGTAATCGCCAGCTAGTACCTTCAATTGACGGGAACGCATAGGGTCTCCTCCCCGTCTATCATTCGAACGGTCAATGACCTCATGCGTGTCCAGACCTAGTTGAACAAGCGCTGTCACAAGCGTGTACAACTCTCCGGCACTTCCTTTTGCAGAAGAAGCATGATTTAGAAAAATATATAACAAATGACCCCGGCCATCAGAAAACGGCGGCAAATCCGTATGCTTCTGAATCATGTCGTAGTCGGTGTAGGGTTTAGCCAGTTGCGGTATGCAGTACGGTTTCATTTCAGCCTCCGAAGCCATTGACATAATAATAATTCGTTTGTTCACAATCTTGTCTATTATATCACATGTTTTTTTGTCACGCACTGTGGTACGCCTGAGTTTCTTTTAATCCTTTCAAGGATAAATGAACTGTTTCTTCCAGAGCTCGGTTTCACTAATGCGGAAGCCCGTTTTGAGACGATCCGATATAGGAAGATTACCCGCAGACTGAAGTTCATCTTGCAGCGTATAAGACCATTCAGAACGTCTGATATCACCAGCTAACAGCAGTCGGCGGCTACCAAGCCATTTATCTTCTACCACAATGCGAAGTAGAAGTTGATCCACATTCGAGGTTTCCTGAATAGCAAAGGAAATGGCCTGAGCCATATTTTGATAGAGTTCCTCAGGTTCATGATCGTTCCCGCTCACTTTCAGATCCAGTGACAGAACATGATCTTCCCAGCCAACGCTATCTATGGATAAGGTCAACGGAAGAGCGCCCAGAACATCAACAAGATTGTCATTGCCCAGCACTGTGTTATGGTTGCCAGTAAAAGTCTCCACTGTCCCATTTCTCTGCTGTACGGATGAGTCTAAGTCTGCCAGTTTCGGCAAAATAACAGCAGAGGTCGCAGTCAAGAGTAGTACGGCACCAATCAACCAGGCTTTGTTCATGGACACGCCCCCCTTATCCATAGTACCCACTTTTTTTGCGGATATGATCATTCACCCTTACTATATTTTGAAAAAAAGCAGGCTATGCCTGCTTTTCAGCTTTCACTTTCCAATTGTCCGTGTTTCGTTAAAATTTCAGCTTTTCCGCGGATTTTCATTGCTGAGGTATGATCGGTAAATTGGGCAATCAACACCTCACCCTTGTCTAGCTTCTCTGTATGATGAAAGCGTGTATCCGTACCTCTAGTTAGCCCAATGACTTGAACGCCATTTTCTTTGGCCTTAACCACAATATAGTCGCTACCTGTCGGAAGCGGATTTTCGCTCGTATTTTTATCCGTCATCGCTGATCCTCCTCTAAACCTAATGTACAGCCCATGCTATTCCAAAAACAAATGCCGCCTTGGAGGGCGGCATAGTTGTTACTTAAAAAGACTATGGGATTGATATGTAGAAATCTTTATTTGATTCCGTCTTTCAGCGCTTTACCAGGTTTGAATGCCGGTACCTTGCTTGCAGGAATTTCGATTTCTTCACCAGTTTGTGGGTTACGGCCTTTACGTGCGGAACGTTCGCGCACTTCAAAGTTTCCGAATCCAACCAGTTGTACTTTATCACCGCTTTGCAGCGCTTCTGTAATTGCTTCGAAAACCGCATCTACAGCTTTAGTAGCATCCTTCTTGGGAAGTTCAGTTGCTTCTGTAACTACATTGATCAAATCAGATTTATTCATGTTTTCTCACCTCCCTGAGTAAATTTCCGGTATCATACACTGTTTCCGTTTAAACGTAAAATATACGTGATAATCCCGTTTATTACTGAACACTGGCGCCCATAGACCTTGAAGCGCAACAAACTTATAGTAATACAGCCCATCCATAAATTCAAGCAGTTAGACAAAAAAGGAGTAGAAATTATCATCTATGCTTGCATAAACATCTAATTCCCATCTAATTTTATAGACCTATAAGACCAGGTTAATTCTTCTTTTCAGAAAAAAAATTGAGTCAGATTCACCGTTATTATAGGAACTAGGAATCAAGTTTCGTTATTTTTACGCATAAAAAGAGTGGGATCTCTCCCACTCTTCCAATCTGCTTAAATTTAAGTTAGAGAATAATTGCAATAAGTCCGCCTGAGCCTTCATTGATGATCCGACCAAGCGTTTCTTGCAATTTGTAGCGCGCATTATCCGGCATCATCGCGATCTTGCCTTGAATACCTTCCCTCACAATGGAATGCAAGGAGCGCCCAAAAATATCGGATTCCCAAATCTTAATTGGGTCGTTCTCGAAATCCTGCATCAAATAACGGACCAACTCTTCACTTTGTTTCTCTGTACCAATGATTGGTGAGAACTCAGATTCAACATCAACACGAATCATATGAATAGATGGTGCGGTGGCCTTTAAGCGAACCCCAAAGCGAGAGCCTTGACGAATCAGCTCTGGTTCATCTAGCGCCATTTCAGCTAGTGAAGGAGCAGCAATACCATAACCGGTAGTCTTGACCATTTCTAAAGCTTCAGAGAAACGGTCGTACTCTCTTTTCGCGTGTGAGAATTCCTGCATCAGCTGGAGCAAGTGATCTTTACCGCGGATTTCAACCCCTACTACCTCCATCAGAACCTGATCATACAGCTCTTCTGGGGCATACAGATCGATCTCTGCTACACCCTGACCCATGTTCATACCACTTAGGCCTGCTTTATCGATAAAATCATACTCTGTGAACTGAGATACGAGCCGGTCAACATCCCGCAAGCGGCGAATGTCTTTTACCGTATCGCGAACGGAGTTCTCATAGCTACTACGCAGCCAGTGATTCTCTCCAAGCACCATGACCCAGCTTGGCAAGTTCACATTTACTTCATGAACAGGGAATTCGTACAATACTTCACGCAGTACACCTGTTACATCCTCTTCGGTCATGTTTGCTGCGCTGAGTGTCATGACAGGGATATCGTATTTGATGGCTAGCTCGCTACGGAGCTGCTGTGCTTCCTCACTGCGTGGGCGAGTGGAGTTAATGACAAGCACAAATGGCTTACCCACTTCCTTCAGCTCTGCAATGACGCGCTCTTCAGAGTCCACGTACGAGTTCCGCGGAATTTCTGCAATCGTACCATCTGTTGTTACTACAACACCAAGCGTTGAATGCTCCTGGATGACCTTACGGGTCCCGATTTCTGCCGCTTCCTGAAAAGGAATTGGCTCCTCAAACCAAGGTGTAGAGATCATTCGTGGTCCATTCTCATCCTCGTAGCCTTTAGCGCCTTCTACAGCGTAACCCACACAGTCTACCAGTCGAACGTTAACCTCAAGCCCTTCCGCAACCTTGATTTGGACTGCGTTGTTAGGCACGAACTTAGGTTCAGTGGTCATAATTGTTTTGCCTGCTGCGCTTTGCGGAAGCTCATCCACAGCTCTTACCCGATCTGCCTCATTCGTGATGTTAGGCAGGACAATTGTTTCCATGAAGCGCTTGATAAATGTCGATTTCCCCGTGCGAACCGCGCCGACGACGCCAAGATAAATGTCTCCGCCGGTACGCTCGGCAATGTCCTTGAAAATATCCACTTTTTCCAAAAGAGATCCCCTCCTCATATTACTCCGAAGAAAAAATGCCTGAAGAGCATCGACTTCGCGTTCCGCCGGTAATCTGACCCTTGCAGGACATCAACCGGACTTATCGTATGCCCGCCCGAAGCCTAGCTGCTTTCGACCGGGACGTACTGGCCCCGCGCTAAACTCCGAATGCTCGGACATGCATTTGGACTAGTATCATCATATGTATCCGGAACGAATTTATGACCCATAATCGCGCATTTTGCAATGTAATTTCTAAAAATTAGTTGTGCGCGCCGCAAGGCGTCTGACGCCCGGAAGCTTTCTCATCCATCATATGAGGTAGGGTTCATTGATAGAACTAACAAAATAGCCAGCTATAATAGCTGGCCCAATCCAATATATGCGTATATACTCTCTATTTCAGTAGCGTAATACCAAATGAAGCTCCGGCATTCCCGGCAAATACAATATTGCCCTTAATAGGTAGTACAACCTCATTGTTACTACTAATGACCGTGTTATTCACTAGGGCTCCCGTTTCATCGTATACCATAAAAGCACCTTTTGCTGGCATCTTAACTACCATTTTCTTTCCAGCCGCTGTTTCGGGAACACTGAACCATCTAGCATAACCATCAGCTTGTATCGTAGCTATCGACGATTTGCCTTTATAGAGCGGCTTCACTCCGTCCTCACTCATATACAAGGTTCCAGCCGCATTAAAGTACTCTATGCCCTCTTTGGCATAGAAAAGAATATCAAATGTATCTCGGCCCGCGATGCCAGGAATTTGGTGCTGGCTCCCAGCCGTATTTGGACCTGTTATCTTCATACCTTTGAAATAACCCTCACTTGTCTGTATTGTTGGCCTAATCATGTTCATATAGGTGATGGAACTGAATTTCTCGCTGACTGGATAGTATAACTTACCTTCTCTTTTTGCCCATGCATCTGCGGTTTGTTTATTCAGTGCTGCAACTTCCAATTTCTCCGCCTTATATTCAGAATACGCAAGCTGGCCTAATTCAGGAACCGAAATATACTGGCTCATCCACAAATAAGTCCGTCCGTTGCTTTCCTTTACAAAATTAACCTTTGTGCTGCCTTCCTCATCAACAAAAGTTCCATCCGTGGTGTAAATAAATTTTTGTTCCGGAGCAGTCATTCCTGATAACAAGAGTTCCCCGTCTTTGATAGCTACCTTCCACTGATCGCCTAGAGTACTGTAATAACCTGCGTATTTCACAAGATCTTTTGGCATGTCAGCCTTAACTGGCTTGCCAAATGATTTATCTGGCTTGATTTCTGTAATTGCGCCCTTCTCTTTCATCGCCTGAAGGAGCAGTTCACTTGCCAGCAGTTGATTAATTGAGGAGCTCCCGCCCGAGGTAATGACTGCTGCAGCCATATTCTGTACAGGAAGCACGACGAGGGAGGATTGATACATCTGTGTATCTCCTCCTTTAACAAGAGCTTTTATACCATAATCGTTAAAAGGGAATAATCGCACACTATCCCAACCAAGTCCGTAGTCAGCAGAATTATCCCCGTCTTTGGGCCAAAATCCCTTTCTATACTCTTCTTGCTCCATGGCCTGTACTGATTTGGTTGAGAGTACATCTGCTCGCTTCCCAGTAAAGATTTGCGAGAATCGGACCAAATCCTCCGCAGTAGAGTAGACTCCGCCTGTACCAATCGCATTGGTCGTCTCCGTTGGAAGCTGCCCCTCATATGCAGGAGAGTAAAGGCCGGCAAATTTGCTTGAATCTACCATGTCTTGTGGCGTCATGGTATGGTTCATACCCAAAGGTACAGCAAAATTGTCATGAATGAATGTAGTAAATGTCATGTTACTGACTCTTTCTACAAGAATTTCTGCGAGCGTGAATCCATCATTGCAATACACTGAAAAAGCTCCCGGTTCTGCCTTTAATTTCTGTGTAGACAAGTTCTCCAGCAGTGAATCGTGTACGTACGTATCTGGATCATTGAATAAAAATGCACTGTTTAAACTCGAACCCTGCAAACCGGATGAGTGATTCAACAACATGCGTGGGGTAATCTTTTTATAACGTTCATCTTCCATTTTAAAATCCGTAATATATTGTACGACAGGAGTATCGAGATTAATCTTGCCTTCATCAACTAATTTCATGACCGCTGACGCCGTAAACATTTTGCTCGTAGAGCCAATACCATAGATTGTTTCCTTCGTTAAAGGGATTTTTCCTGCTTTGTCGTTTATTCCTGTTTGTCCCGATACTTTGATCACTCCATTGTCGATCAAAGCATACTGTACGCTGGTTATCCCATATTGTTCAGTTAGAAGCGCTGCTTTCTCAGCAGCGAGCTTCTCTAGTGTCTTAGAAGAAACCGTAGCTACGCTGGAAGCCATCGCGCTTGTAGGAATAAGTGGGGTCAGGGCTAAGGCCGCTGCAAGCGTCCATATGATATTTTTTTTCATGTCATCAACATCCTTTTGTTTCTAATTTTGAACAATTATGAATTATTCACGATTCATCTCTAGCCTGAACTGAATCTCCTTTCTTACCTTCATTCTAGCAATCCAGTCTTACGCGCCATTAAACAGAACCTTAATTCCATCTACGATTTATGTAAGACAATTAAGCTTCTGTTAAGGCAATATCTGAACAACACAAAAACGCCTAATCCTTCGGATATAACCGAAGCTTAGACGCTCTTAAGCTTTAACTTTCACTTCAACTAGGAGACTGCGGGACAGGCTGATTGTTAATCCATAGATACGGCAAAGACTTCACGGGCACGTAATAGGAAGCTTCCTCCAGATCTAGTCGCAAATCTTTTTTCTCGTCATGTTCCCCACCATTCTTTTCGATGGCAGCTATAATATCAAAGACATAATCTACATAGACCATTCCAGCCTTATCCATGATGAAATCAAGAACCTGCCCGGAATAGACGCTAGTTAATGATATGGAGCTTGTTCCTGCCTTCTTATGATCAATGGTGTAAAGTCCAGGATATAGCTCATCAAGTACGGGCAAAGAGCCGTCATGAGCTGATTTATAACGATTAATCTGACGCTGCACATCATTCACCTTTTGAACGGTAACAAGGTCCATCACCTTAACTACTGGATCACTTTCCTCATTCAAAATAAGAAAATAAGCGCTTCCGCCCTGTTCAAAAGCCGTAGCCGGAATATCATCCAAATATCCCTTATTGTTCAGCTTGCCTAGGTCTATCCGGAACTTCTCATATCTTGGAGTAGCTTCATCCGCATTAAGGATCGGAAGCACACCTTCCTCTTGTTGAAAATCATCAACGGCTGCTTGTATCCGTTTAACACTTTCCCGATAATTAACGCTAGCACGCTTTTCTTCTCCAGGATACAGACATCCGGAAAGAGTAAGAGCGATTGACATCACTACCAGAAAAAGTCTTGCTCCTGCCTTTAGCTTCTTCTTTCTTCGTATAAACTCCAACCGAGTCCCTCCCACGGTGACAATCTAACACTACCACAGCTCATCTTCTTCCCCACGCCGCGCAGCTTCAAGCTTACGGCGTACAGCAGCCTTAAGTGGATCTTCTGGCACCTGAACGGTCACATCGCTCCATACGGCAGCCTGACAAGCCAGACGCACTCCTTCTTCTAACGTAGTTCCAAGCTTACGTCGTTCAATATCCCCTGGCGGTCTCAGCGCTGTGGCCTCTTCAGTCGCAATTTTAACCTTGCACATCAAACAGCCTGCTTTGCCTCCACAGCGAGTGGTAATCGTCACTCCGGCTTTACGAGCTGCCTCCAGTACCGAGATACCACGATTCACCACAGCTTTACGACCTTCAGGTTGAAACATAACGGTGACGCCATTTTGCGATTTCATGATGTTACTTCCTTCCTCAACATTATGTAACTGCTTACATAATCGAAACAACTCCGCCCAATAGGCCAACTAACATGATGACAAACGCAAGGATAGATAGCAGTGCTTTAAGCAGTCCCTTTGTTTTGCTCCGAGCAAAAGTTATTAGAAATACAGACAGTCCCATAATCAGCATTGCAATCAGGGACAACCACATTTTTGTCATCGGATCCAAGGTCAAAGCCCCCATTCGCCTGTAATATATTAGGGATTATTATATCATGACCTTATCCTATTCTGTAAAAAAACATCATTTTTTATATATTATTATTAAGATATTTTAGCTGAGAGAGTTTTACAATAAATAAAAAAAGAGCAAAAGATAACAGAATCTCATGGATTCTGGATCTTTTGCTCACCCAACCTAAAGCTATTTTTTAAGCATCATTTTCATTAAAGACTCCATTGTGCCGGAACCTGCGCCGCCTTTTTTGACGGCATTAATAATTTCCTGCACAGTAGCTTCACTGACCGGCACTTTCGCCATCGATGACACCTGCTTAATTAACTGGCGGAGCTGGGCTTCATTCTGCGTAGTTCCTGGTTTGACCGTACTGGCTAGCTTTTTGACGGCACTTTCCGTAATGTTCTTGCCCGCCTTTTTGTTAATGGCGTTCAATGCATCCTTGGAAAAATCTCTGCTCACTTTTCATCCCTCCTCCGTCAATCCCCAATACAACATATGAGAATTTGCGGAAAAAGGTGAACAGGATCAGGAATGCCACTGCTCCCAAGTTTCCTGAGATATTGCCTCAAGCTCAGGTTTACGATCACGGCCCATCAGAGCCTCAACAGCACTACGTGGACTTCTACCTTTAAATAGGACATGATAAATTTGATCTGTAATGGGCATTTGGACCCCTAGCTTGATGGAAATGGCATAAGCTGCCTCCGTGGTACGAATACCTTCGACAACCATTCCCATCGACTCCAGTACCTCATCCAGTGGTTTCCCTTGCCCGAGCATAAAGCCAGCACGCCAGTTACGGCTGTGCTGGCTCGTAGCAGTCACTACTAGATCGCCAACACCTGCAAGCCCTGCAAAGGTCAAAGGATTCGCTCCAAGCTCGACGCCCACCCGAGAAATCTCGGCCAGTCCACGTGTCAGAAGCGCCGCCTTAGCATTATCCCCAAATCCTAGACCATCGGATAAACCTGCACCGAGTGCAATAATATTCTTTAGTGCGCCGGCAAGCTCTACTCCTACCTGATCACGGTTCGTATATACACGAAAATCATTGTTTATGAACAATTCCTGTGCTTCAGCAGTACGCTTATCATCAGGTGAAGCCACAACAACTGTAGTAGGACACAGGCGCACTACTTCCTCTGCATGACTCGGTCCGGAGAGAACGACAATCTGACCTTCGTCACAGCCGAGTTCTTCAGCAATAACTATGGACATCCGTTTCTTGCTTTCAGTCTCAAAGCCCTTCGTAGCATGAACGCATAGCATTTCATCCTTCCAGAACGGCTTCAGACTGCGAGCAACCTGTCGCATACCTGAAGATGGGGCTACAATAACAACCGCTTTAGAACCGGAAACTGCGGTCTCCAGATCGGTGGTTGCAATGATGTTTGCGGGCAGAGAAATCCCCGGTAAATACTTATTATTGATATGAGAACCATTGATCTCGGCAGCTTGATCAGAGTTACGTGTCCACAGATAAACTTCCGAGTGATTCGCAGCCAGCACACTTGCCAGCGCAGTTCCCCAGCTCCCCGCTACTAGTACGGTTACTTTATCAGACAACACGATTCCCTCCTTTTACTTTTGAGCCTATCTTGTTCTCACGGCCCTCTACAATCTTAACAATGTTCGTCCGGTGCCGCCAGAAGGCAAAAACCGCAATGATAATACTGGTCCAGAGCACAGGCTGTGTAAATCCTGTCAATAATAGAAAAACCGGTGTCAGCGCGACAAAAATCAACGAGCCAAGTGACACGTAACGAGTGATAAAGATAGATCCTATGGCGATAACACCAGCGAGCAGTGCAGGCCATAAACACAGTGTGGCCATAACACCGATCGTAGTAGCGATGCCCTTTCCGCCACGGAAACGGAAGTAAAGCGGCCAGTTATGTCCGACAATGGCAGCGATTCCGCAAAGAGCAGCAACCCAGGTTCCCCAGCCGCCTACCCAAGTTCCTAACCAAACTGCGGCAACACCCTTCAGTACATCCAGCACTAGCACAGATATCGCAGGACCTTTTCCCAGTACACGCAGTGTATTGGTAGCCCCCGCATTGCCGCTCCCATATTGACGGATATCAATTCCCTTTAGTAGCTTGGCGAACAGCACACTAAAGCTGACAGAACCAAGCAAATAGCTTACAACGATAACCAGAAGTTCAAGCGCCACACTTCTTCTCCCCTAACCTTCGTTTTCGGATTTGCGCCGTGTAAAGAGACGGATTGGCGTTCCCTCGAAATTAAACGCCGCGCGGATTTTATTCTCCAAGTAACGTTCATAGGAGAAGTGCATCAGCGATGGGTCATTTACGAACACCACGATCGTCGGTGGCTTCACCGCAACCTGCGTTACGTAGTTAATACGTAAGCGACGGCCTTTGTCAGTTGGAGGAGGGTTAATCGCAATGGCATCCGATACAACATCGTTCACCAGATGCGTAGTAATGCGTAGTGCATGCTGTTGAGATACATGCTGCACCACTGGCAGCAATTTTTGCAGGCGCTGTTTAGTTAAAGCCGACAAGAAGACAACCGGTGCGTAACTCATAAACAAGAAGTGGTCACGAATCTTAGACTCGAAGTTCTGCATAGTCTTGTCGTCTTTCTCAATGGCATCCCATTTGTTCACAACAAAAATAGATGCTTTACCAGCTTCATGTGCATAACCAGCGATATGCTTGTCCTGGTCGATGATGCCCTCTTCACCGTTAATTACAACGAGAACCACATCAGCCCGTTCAATCGCACGCATAGCACGCATAACACTGTATTTCTCAATGTTCTCATAGACCTTGCCTTTTTTGCGCATACCTGCAGTATCGATAAGCACATAACGTTGTCCATCACGTTCAAAAGGCGTATCAATAGCATCGCGAGTAGTACCCGCAATATCACTAACGATAACGCGTTCTTCACCCAGAATTGCGTTAACCAAAGAGGATTTACCTACATTCGGACGGCCAATCAAAGCTACACGAATGACATCGTCATCATATTCATCATCTATTTTCTCTGGCAGACGTTCTACGACAGCGTCCAATAAGTCACCGAGTCCTGTACCATGACTACCGGAAATTCCGATTGGATCTCCAAAACCTAGGCTATAGAACTCATAAATATCATCTGCACGCTTCATATTATCCACTTTATTGATGGCAAGAACGATCGGTTTACCTGAACGGAACAGAATCTGAGCTACCTCTTCATCTGAATTCGTCACACCACTCTTTGCCTCACACATAAATACAATAACATCCGCTTCTTCAATCGCCAGCTCCGCTTGAACGCGGATTGATTTCAGAATCGTGTCATCTCCATCAATTTCAATACCTCCGGTATCAATCACACTGAACGACTTGCCGTTCCAATCTGAAATACCATAAATCCGGTCACGTGTAATCCCCGGTTTATCTTCTACAATGGCCAATCTATCGCCAATCAGCCGATTAAAAATCGTCGATTTCCCGACGTTAGGCCTCCCAACGATTGCCACAACGGGTCTTGCCATATTCATTCCTCCTGTCATCCTTACGATACTCATCATAGCAAAAAACATTAAAATTGGCTAACACTCATGTTAGCTTTAATAAATTCTTTCTGTCACTGAAAAAAGAGAATCGGCGAACCCCCGTATCGAGGGCTCGCCGATTACTTTACCCGTATATTCAAAAAGCAGGATTAGTTATTACCTTTGAATTTGTCCAACTTGTCACCAAAACGTTCAGCAAGCGTAAAGCTAAGGCCTTCGTTGCTTAGAGAAACGTTAGGGTTATTCAAAACTTCTTTAGGAGCTCTGTCTCTGCTGTTGCTGCGTTCAGGTCTAGCAGTAGGTGCTGGAGCTTCTTCAGTTTCTTTGATGCTCAGGCTAACACGTTTCTCGGATGGATTGAAGTCCAGTACTTTCACTTGTACTTCTTGTCCTTCTTTCAATACTTCGTGTGGAGTAGCAATGTGTTTGTGGGAGATTTGTGAAATGTGCACAAGACCTTCCACACCTGGAAGCAATTCAACGAATGCTCCGAAGTTCACAAGACGTTTTACAACGCCTGTTACAACATCACCGATGTTGATTTCGCCAGCAGCAGAGTCCCAAGGACCTGGAGCAGCAGCTTTAATGCTCAGGCTGATTTTTCCTTTTTCAGGATCAACCTTAAGTACTTTAACACGTACTTTATCACCTTCAGAAACTACATCAGAAGGCTTCTCTACGTGATTCCAAGCGATTTCGGATACGTGTACAAGACCGTCAACTCCGCCAACATCAACAAATGCGCCGAATTGGGTCAGACGTTGTACAGTACCTTCAATGATTTGACCTTCAGACAGTTCAGCCATAATTTTAAGCTTATTAGCTTCGAACTCTTCTTCAAGAACTTCTTTAGCGGACAGGATTACTTTGCTGTTCTCACGGTCAAGTTCTTTCACTTTAACGCGAAGGGTACGGCCTTTGTAATCGCTGAAATCTTCAACGAAGTGACGCTCAACCATGGAAGCTGGGATAAATCCACGTGCTCCAACATCAGCTACTAGACCGCCTTTAACAACGTCAGCCACAGTAACTTCGAAAGCTTCTTGGGAAGCAAAGTACTTCTCAAGATCTTCCCATGATTTTTCGCTATCAACAGCACGTTTGGAAAGAACAAGGCTTTCCTTGTTGTCGTTGATGCTAACAACTTTACATTCTACTTCCTGTCCAACTTCTACTGCTGCAGCAGCGTTGTCCAGTTGTACTGCGGACAATTCGCGAATCGGAATCACACCGTCGTATTTATATCCAATGCTTACATAAGCTTGGTTATCTTCAATTTTGACGATTGTTCCTTTCACGGTATCGCCTTTTTTCAGAGAAATGATTTCCAAGTCAGCTTGGTTAGTCACTTCTTCTTCGTTAACGGCAGCAACTTCTACAGCTCCGTTATTTTCTGTCACAGCGGATTCCACCGCTTCTACGGTTTCATTGCTCTCCGTAGCTTCCTGATTTTTAATTTCTTCAGACATGTGATTAGCCTCCTCGATTCAAAACCCCATTTATTTAAACCTGCGTATAGCAGAGTTCAAAACAAGCATTGCTTGGTATTACAAATTACACTTGAAGATAGTATGTTCCAAAAAATAGCGACTATGCCGTTATTTAATCATAGCACAGGACGAAATTTGTGATTCCGTTTATCCCTTAACCAACAGTTGGTATACCCGACTTCTTCATCTCATTGATGCGTTCCATAATGACATCGGTAACAGCCTCGAGAGATTCACTTCCTGCACCGGCAAATTGACTGAGATCTATAGGAGCCCCATAGACCACAACCATCCGTCGAAAGGGTTTGTACTCACCGACAATAGCGGCTGGAACAACTGCAGCACCGCTTCGAAGTGCAAAGCTTGCAGCACCTTTCTTGGCAACTCCGGCGTCAGAGTTACGCGTACCCTCCGGGAAGATACCCATGACATTACCACCGCGAAGTGTGTTAAGGGCCGTTTTAATGGATTCTTTGCTTACACCACCACGTTTGACCGGAAAAGCACCCAATTTGTTAATGAGCCAGCCAAGCACAGGAACCTCAAAAAGTTCTGCCTTAGCCATATACTTTACTTGACGGTCTAACTTAATCCCGATAGTCATCGGATCCAGCAAACTAATATGGTTGGCACAGAGCAGCACCCCGCCCTCCTTTGGCACATTCTCTTCCCCCACAATCTTAAGCGGGAAAACAATTGCGTAAATCAAGCGAAGCAATCCTCGGCAAAATACATAAATCATAAATGATTTCTCTCCCCGTCAACATGAGATCTACAATGGGATACAATGGCCTCCACGACTTGATCGATATCCATAAAGGTCGTGTCGAGAAGAATCGCATCTTCCGCACGTCGCAGCGGTGAAATCTCCCGTCCTTCATCCAGACGATCCCGCTGTGCAATATCATGTTCAAGCTGCTGAAGCGTCACCGATTCCGCGTCTCTCAATTCCTTATAACGACGGAGAGCTCTTTCTTCCACACTTGCCGTCATAAAAATCTTTACTTCGGCATCGGGCAGCACGGTCGTACCGATATCGCGGCCATCCATTACAACGCCTTTGCGAAGCGCCATCTGACGCTGCAAATGACTCAGTCTGGACCTTACACCTTCGATCTTCGAATACTGCGACACAAGGCCGCTAACCTGAAGACTCCGAATATGCGGCGTTACGTCTTCCCCATTAATCAGCACCTTCTGGATGTCTTTTTCCGGAATAAGCTCAATAACCATATCGTGAACTTTCTGGTTCACTTGATTCTGATCTTCCGGTTCTATGCCTTCTCGGATCATATACCAGGTGATTGCCCGGTACATTGCGCCTGTATCGACATAAATATAAGACAACTTCTGGGCTACCAATCGGGCTACAGTACTCTTGCCTGCCCCGGCAGGTCCGTCGATGGCGACGTTAATTCTGTCGTAAGTATGTGTACCCTGCCTATCCAACGGGGCATTCCTCCTCAAACACTCTTTCATAAGAAAAGCATCTAGCGATGTCAAGTTCGTTCCTGCAATATCAAGGAGCACATACAAATGGATATGCTTGATGATATTATCAAGAAAAAAGCAGGCATTGCCTGCGACTTATAAAATTATACCACAGTTTATACTTCAGTGCAAAATCAGAACACTTAATAGAGCTAAGAAAAATGCCTATCGGTTGCGGAAATCAAACTGTCGTTCAAAGCAGTAACGTATTATTTTCTGACGCTCATTATCCGTAATAGCCACAAATTTCAGCATGGCCAATTGGCGCCCGTTTTCAAGCTTTTTAATCCGAACCACTTCACCTTCAAAGTCCACATGCTCTATACTACCATTTCGATAAGGCACTAGAACCCAGCAGGATAATTTCGCTCCCACCTCGAGCTTCACTTGGTGATCCACCAAGAAAGACGTTCCTCCGCCGCCGATATCATCTGTACGTACAAGGAATCTTTTACCAAAGCTATCCTTCACAGCTAATTCAAGATCTGCATTCACCCGAAAAAAGCTTCGTCTCTGAATTTTGAAAATCGAATCCGCCTCTGGTTTTTGTATCCGGACCATACGAATTACATCTTCTTTAAACCCGAGAACATGAGTATTAAAGTAATTTTTAATGCCACCCTCAGTAATAAAATAAACCGAAAGCTCGTCCCCCATAAAAAGTCGTTTCAGACGACCGTCACTCTCCTGCATAGGAATTTCAATCAGGAATGCGTCGTCCTCTGTCTCTGCAATTCTCGATCTATATTCAACTTCTGCTTCAGCAGCGTCACTGGAAGCAACCTGTATGTATAGATATTCATTAATTTTAGGATACAAAGATGTCACCGCCAAATCAGTATAGTTAACAATGATTATAGCATGGGAATATCACCCAATGAGATAAATATTATTTGAATTTTAAAAATAAAATAGGGCGCATCCAAATAATGGATGCGCCCTATTTTTTCACTTTTGTTCTGCCCCTGAAGAAGGCCTGATTTCTTCCACGGACTCTTCGATGCCGTCGTCCGCATTAAGATAAATACGATACTGAGTACCATTTACCTCTCCGCCAAATTCGTAAGTCAAGACTTCTACGGAGTCATCATTTTTAATCCAAGCCATGCGATGGTAATTCTCATTGAAATCCGAATTCAGAAATTTCTTCGCTTCCGCCAGAGTCAGCTTTGGCTTTGGAATTTTACGATTGTCCTTATGCTCATTGACATATTCGCTAGCCTCAAATCCAACCGCTGTCCCAGTATCAAGTCCAATACGGATCGTCATTTTCTCAGGATAAATCAAAACATCATTTTGGCTCGTTACAAAGGTTAAATTCCCGATATTATCATAACGGTCAGCATTAACCGCAGTCATATGAGGATATCCTTTTTTCTTAAGAAACTGCTCTGCCTTGGAAACTGCTTCTTCTAGGGTCACTTTAGCAGGTCCTATCTCACGGTTATCGTAATAAGAGATCAGTAAACCACCATTTTTGGTGAAATCCATACTGATAATCTGCTTATTATTCGAACCACTGACTGTAGCCGTATAAGAAGGCCACTTCGTATTTTTGCCGTTTTCTTTAACGTCTACCTTAGCATTCGAGCCTGCATTAGCAAACTTAATGGCTTTACGTTTGATATCTTCAACTGAAACAGGGGTACCTCCGAGCATTTTTACAGAGCGTTTATCGTAAATGCTTGCAACTGAAGGACCCCAATCCAGGTCAGGGTAACCTTCGACACGTTTGTCTACCGACTTAAAGCCGTCAATAATCGAATTATCTTGTGCCTTATTCTCTGTAGCCAATGCCGTTTCAACATCCATCCAGCGCAAACGGCTACCAATCACTTTATTCTGAACATCTTGCAAATCTTTTGAGATTTCTCCAGAGCTCTTATACAATGCTTTTAAATTGCTCAATTCACCATCTGTCAAAGGCTTCTTAGCGAAATCACGAATCCCAGCTTTATAAGAAAAGTTTGAGATTTTGGACAGAAACTCCTCCGTTTTGCTAAATGGCAGTAATGTGAGTGGCAACTGATTAATTTCATTTTGTGCCTCACTGGTCATCCGCCACACATTAACAAGTCCTTTGCGGTGCATCCCGTTAGAAGCGGAGTTAACAGCTAGTGTGTTTCCCAGCTCTCCATGAAGACGCTCCACATGGTAAGACAAATCATGAAAGGCACGCTGATATTGGTTCTCCGCCTTAATTAGGATCGCATTCTTCTCCTGATTCTCCTGATAACCCCACACGAGCGCACCAATTAACAGCAGCGCAGTCAGCGGGAACATTACAGCACTTAATCTTTTGTACATAGGGCTACAAGACTCCTTTCGATAGCTTATTGGCGTTAGTTTGACAATAAACTAGGAGTCTTATGCACCCTTCTGTAACACAATATGACTAAAGTGTTTGAATAGAGGGATTTCACTCCAAATTTGCATAGCATAGCGCTTATGCTCTCTCTTCAATTTCAAAGCCACTGCTATTACTGCAAAGGCATTGCTTAAAGCCGGTTTGAATCACACCCTGCTCTTTTATCCCTCTTAATATGTAGGTCTCACCGCATTGTTTGCAAAGTATACGGACTTTTATACGCAAAAAAAGACACCTCTCTCCTCTCTGGAATCTCCCGCTAAGGAACAATCCTTTGAATATAAGTGTGTCCATCTCGATTATAGGTTAACCTCTTCTTCTCGTTTCAGAAAGCGGAAAGGGGACCGGCTATTTGCCCTATCCACTTTCCCCATCCCTCCGTACCATAGAATAGCCATCAGAGGAACAATAAACCATATCCAGTAGTTAGCTGTCGTACTCAAAATAAAGTCATAAATCCCATGCCACAACCATGGCAGCAAGATAGAGATTAACAGAATCCCCTTTGTTTTAGCTCCTTTTGAGAACTTGGCTCTCCCTAAATGATAGCCCATGATTACACCAAACATAGCGTGTCCAGAAACCGGAAGCAGAGCTCTCAGGAACATGGAACCGATTGATGCATTGCTATACCAAGCGTACATTATATTTTCTATTGTTGCGAAGCCGAGCGAAATCGCTACGGCGTATAGTATCCCATCATATGGCTCGTCAAATTCGGTGTGATTGTAAATCATATGGTAAAGCACAAACCATTTTAGACATTCTTCCACGCCAGCGGATATGAGAAAAGACTCCACATAAGGACCGCCATTCAGCCCCAGCATTAGTCCTCTCTGAATGATCATAACAGGGAATACAATCAGAAGGCCTAGCAGGAACACCTTAATAACGATATGAAGCGGTTCTTGATCATACTTATCTTTCAAATAAAAAAAGGTCAGCAGAGCAAGTCCCGGCGCTACTGCCGACGAAATAACCGATAACACGAGCACCGAATAACCTCCCTATATCCCTAGCGCCTTATTCTGCTGATTACAGCAAGGCAGATAACAGCTTTAATTCAAGAATGACCGCCATACCATCAAGAACAAGAATAGGGCTAATTAGCTAAAACGATGCTTATCAGCCCTATCATGCTATTTAATCCTGACGCTTAAAATGAGTGCACAATAACTGGACTGCATTCTCCGGCATTACTGTCTTCCCGTATTCATCGAGGACAGCTTCAGTAACCGGTGAGGAATCTCCAAACTCAGCTAGTACGCCAACAAGACCTGACAACGCTGTTTCTTCAAATTCCTTAGGATCGAAGTACAGATACCATTTATTGTTATAAGAATACAGTTTCCCCTGGGAAGTAATATTACCAATGAGCACATGGGCCGCTTCAACAAGAACCTCGAAATCGCGGAATGCATATACAATGGAGTCGCTTTGTTCAAGAGTAACTTCCATTTCGTAAATCTCTTCTGGCAATTCTTCTTCCCCGGACGCACCGTACTGATGGTGATCATATTTTCCTCGGGTCACTATAACGACCATGCCTTGGGCGGGCAATGCGAAAACTTCTACGGCAAGCGGACCGGTAGCATCAAAACCTAGTTCACTATATGCTTGGTCCATCATCTCCGTAAACAGGTCATGTACCTTGGGAACTTCCTGCCACATGTCTTCCTTCTGGATGCCCCGCTCGCTCAGGTCGTCAAAAGTGAGGAAAATCCGTATCTTATCTTGACTTAATCGCTCTATTCTCATGACAGGATCCTCCTTTTGCAAGCTCATTTATTATAATGTATGATGAGTCCCGAGTAATGAGCCAAAAATGGTTACTATGTATGTATGTTATCATTTTGCAGAGATAAATGCACGAAAATAAATATATAAAATCCTCTTAAAGCATTGCCACTACTGAAGAGCTTATTCTAATTCATAAACCATTTTCAAGCCCTTGAATATAAAAAAGAATCATTCTGCGGAATATTTCATCCTCAAAATGATTCTGAAGGAGTCCTTTACGGTTACAATCCCGGTATGGCAGTATGCGTTTCTTTAAGAATTTGCTCCACTTCGCTCTTTACTTCAGGATTGTTGCGAATGAAATCCTTTAGTAATTTGAGATTGGATTCTTTTGATTTTGCCGGTGATTCCGTTTTATGCTCAGAGGTTCCGCTGTTCGAACCATTACTTTGAGCATTGCTGCTTGTATTACTGCTTGCATTGCTGCTTGAAGCAGCAGTGTTTCCAAACCCTGTCGTAGCCATACCAATTATTTTTTCTTTTGCTTTATCTGCTGCTCCACTCATGGAACCGCCCGATTGCCCCAGCGAAGACATTAGAGAATTCCGCTTTTTGGACATAATCATACTGGCTGCGACGCCCATCAGCACCCCACATAAAAATGACGAAGTATTCATATTTCCAGCCTCCTTGTATGGTAAAATCATGTTTAGTGTTCGCGGAAAGATTGCCGCTCATGCAACCTAATAAGAAGAAAGCGAGTTGAAAAAAGTGGGTAAAATGACATCAGTGCTCCTTCTGGCTACCTTACTGCTGACAGCCTGTGGCAACAGCGGTGCGAATGGAAAGACAGCCGAGGATACAAACACCACAAACAATACGCCTACGGCGGTAGCTACACAGAGCGCAGAAACTACAGCGCCTTCCCCTGAAGTTACAGCCAGCCTTACCCCTGAAGCGTCAGCAGATGGAGGAACTACAGGTAGTAATAATACAGCCAGTAAGGATGAAGACTCCGCTGAAATTCCACTGCTGTACCATATGAACAAAAATTACGACATCGTCCCAAATGAGGAAACTACAAATAAAAAAGTCGTGTTGCTCACTTTTGATGACGGTCCCAAAGATGCGGAAATGATTAATCCGTTAATGGATGTTCTGGACAAACATCAGGCCAAAGCGATCTTCTTCGTAAATGGATACCGCGTTAAAGCGCATCCCGAGCTTCTAGAGTTAATTCATAACCGCGGAGGAATTATCGGCAACCATAGCTGGGATCATATTGTGTTGAAGGACAAGTCTTACACTGAGGTCAAGAAGCAAATCGAAGACGTTCAAAATGCGGTCAAGGAGATTATTGGTGAAGCCCCTCAGTTTTTCCGTCCCCCACATGGTGCTGGCGGAGATGTAGGGAAGAAGATTTCCGCTGAGAATGGGATGTTGTATATGACCTGGTCCAATGGATCACTGGACTGGGAAATGAAAGAGAAAGAAACCGGAAAAACAGATAAGTTAATCAAAAATGTGACGGATCAATTGCATTCCGGCAGTAATATTCTGATGCATGAGCTACCATGGACAGTTGAAGCGTTGGATAAACTGCTTACTACTCTTGAAGGCAAGGGCTATAGCTTTGTAGATCCTCGCAGTATTGAGCTTAAGATGCGCTAATTCCTAATTAGGATAAATTAAAACAGGTAATCCCCTTGATGGAAAGGAGATTACCTGTTTTTTTGTCCACCCGTTCAAGCGGTACAAAGACAGCTTTCTAATGTTTCTCTTTTCGGAGTGTTAGCACGTGCATCTCAGCAGGACTTCCCCAGCGGATCGGCAAGTGAGAGGTTCCAAACCCTCTGCTAATCAGCAGCTTCGCATCCCTTCCTGTCCCATCTCTTCTGGGCCATTGAAACATTCCTGCATCATATTTATGATAGAAATTTTCCACATGCCTTTGACCCAAAAAAGGAAGAATGACCTGCCCTCCATGCGTGTGGCCTGCTAATATCAGATCCGCTGGCACACTTTGACGTTTGGACAACCAGAGCGGATCGTGAACAAGAATGATACGACAAGTGTTATTTAGTGAAGAAGCACGTGACGTTAATCCAGGTAATGGACGATAAGAAGTGTTACCACCCTTTTTCGGAAAATCCACTCCCGTTAACCAAAGAGAAGCTCCCTCACGTTCAATACGCACATTCTCATCCATTAACAGCTTAGCACCACTGCCCCGGATAATCTGATCAACTAGTGAAATATCAGCTCGATAATCATGATTTCCATGTACTACATAGGTAGGCGCAATAGAAGTCACTAAAGTCATATTATCAGTCAGTCGATCCAGAGGACTGTTTTTTTCTGTTAGATCACCACCTAATAAAACAGCACCCACCGTTCCCTTTAACGGAGTCAGCAGTGCTGTTGGAAGGCGGCGGCGATGGATGTCAGTTATAAATAAGAGACGAAACCCATCAAACTCATCTGGGAGCGACTTCAAAATTATTTCCTCGGTAATAATTCTGTTTCTAAAGGCGTTACTCACCATAATCACAGCAATGATTAGTGCAATCAAAAGCACAACCACAACCAATCCCCAAATCCAAAAAATCACCATAAAGTACTCAAAGGCGGCGCCCCTTCGATTCCCCACCAGAGGAGCGCTACCAGCAATATTACAAAGATGAAAATCAGAGAGTTAACAAACATTTTACTAAGCCGAACACGTTCTGATGAATACGTATCCGAACGTGATGGAACAGATTCTTCCTGCTCTTTGTTTCCAGCGTTAGATCCCTTCGCAGAAGCTGCCGGACGGCGCGCTTTCCTTGATAAAGTTGCCGTTGTTGTCCGGGAATGATTGCTCTTTCTAGGAGCCCCCTCCGATCGCGGATTCGTTTTTTTACTTTTGCCAGAAGTTTTGCCTTCGCCACTGCGCTTTTTCTGACGAGACTTCAACCGGCTCAATTCCTCACTCATGATTCCCTCCTGTAGCGGATCACCAAACCAGAGAAAAGGTCGATGAAGAAATGACATAGTATAGGTGCCCATAGGCTTCCTGATTGAATGTATATATATCCAAGACCATAGCTGCTTAAGAATACCCATCCGGTAGGTACAAAGTGGCGCAAATAGCGAACATGAATAAGAGCAAACAAAATACTCGTCCAATAAGGACCAATGGAATACTGAATGGCTCCTCTGAACAGAAGCTCTTCACAGATCGATACCATAGCTGCAATTACAACAATGTGCCATACGGGCCGATTTCGAAATAAAAGGTCGTTTATTCCCCCGTCATCCATGCTTTCTTCAGGTACAATATGAGTCAATAAATAATCAACTACCAGCATTACAGCAGCAAGTCCAAGACCCCATGCCACAAAATGTACGTTTTCTGGAAAAATTAATAGCTGAAAAGGATTTCTTTTCTGAAATAATATCCATATCAAACCGATAATTAATGTAAGCCCCTGAGTAATGTAGAGATTGAGGAGCAGAAGACGGTCTGTTAACTGACCTGGCTCTACTTTTTTTATCTTAATCTCGCCAAATTTGAATTTTTTCATCGTGACCTGCCTGTTCTTTAATTTTTTGGGGCAGCTCCGAAAGAGAAACCGTCCATAATGTTGCTATCAATACATAATACATAGGATAATTCCCCCAGAAAAAGGAGCACTTATTATGAGCCAACGTAACTCCCGTACACAAATGTTGTACACTCTATTTTTTTTGTTTTTCCTTATTTGCGCCTTCGCCGCATTTTTCACAGGCGTCAAGGTTGGCGCAGACAAAACGGAAGCTAAATATGAGCAACAAAAGAGCAGTAATGGATATGGATTAGAAGAATTCACGGGCTCTTACCAACAGAAGGATCTTGTTACTTTCTATCATAACGTATTTTTGCCTTATCGGGAATTCAAGCAGAATTGGAACACACAAGTGGACAAGTTGGCACGCAGTACAGATGCCCGTGTAAATGCAGCAGCTATGAAGAATCTTAGCCTTCTAGCAGATAAACAATATGAAAGAGTTAACCAGGACTCTATCTTTTCCGACTCTCCCTTATTACATCAATCACAGCTAAACATACTCAAAAGCTTAACTTTATTCTCAAAAGCTTCTGGTGAAATAAGTGCAAGTGCATCTGGTGCAGAGACGGCAAAATTGCTGAAAAATGATCCTTATACTGCCGGTGCGGTTAAATTCGGATTGCTCGCACAAAAGAACTTTTATGATTCTATGCTAAAGTGGGGCTCTAAGACAAACCAGAAAATCCCTTCTGTTGCTGGTGAGCTAAAGACCATGTCCTTTATCCAGTGGAAAAAAATGCCTCTTCTTCAAAAGAACGCATCCATCGCTGATATGATGTTAAATCGCGGAATTTTTGCAGCCTACGATCCTCAGGACATTACTGCAAAAATAGACGATTTGATACATTCTGGTACAGCCAGTTCATTGAATCTTACGGATGTTCAGTCCTCAGTAACCCTGCTTATTTCCACAGGTGCTATACAGGTAGAGGATTTTATGAAGTGGCGAGAGCAGTACTATAGCAAGGAGACGATTCCACAGCTCCCGTTTTTTTATGAATAGAACCAGTCATTGAATCATAACGAAAAATGAAGTTCACTTCAAGAAAGCCTACTTTCAAAGCCTATTGACACATCTACATTACCGTGTTACATTATGAAAAAATTAATCAATCAAAAACGATGATGGAACAAAGATTCTGGAAGTCTTCAGAGAGCCGGTGGTTGGTGCAAACCGGTGACAAACAGATGTCTTTAGCGCTCCTGAGATATTGTATCGAACCTTAAAGTAGGTGCAATCGGATCAACTCCGTTACCAGTGTGGCCTTTGCAGGCCAATGAGGCTGCTTCTTCCAAGTTGCAGTGAATTAGGGTGGTACCACGAAGATAACTCTCGTCCCTTACTACGGCAGTAGTATGGGGGTCGGGAGTTTTTTTAATTTCTAAATACCTAATCTATACTATCCTTTTGCCCAAAGTTACCGATTCCGCGGTACTTCTGCACGCAGCTTCTTTTATGCGACACCGCGTTGATCTACTATTATCGCATGTTTTTTCTCTACTAGTTCGTGAATCTTCAGGTATTGTGGATTGCCCAAAAAGGCGTCCTCGACATATAAAGCTTTTCAACTTTAAGGGGGATAAGAAACCATGTTTAAAGTATTAGTATCGGATCCAATCAGTGATTTGGGCATTCAGCAATTGATGGACGCAGAAGATGTAGTTGTTGACAAAAAAACAGGACTCAGCGAAGACGAACTCATTGCAATTATCGGTGAATACGATGGTCTCCTTGTCCGCAGTCAAACTACTGTAACAGACAAAATCATCGAAGCAGGAAAAAATCTAAAAGTAATTGGTCGTGCAGGTGTTGGTGTAGATAATATCAAACTGGATGCTGCAACAAAGCGTGGTATTGTTGTAATCAATGCTCCTGATGGAAATACAATTACGACTTGTGAGCATGCTTTCGCAATGATGATGGCTCTGGCCCGTCATATTCCACAAGCTTATGCAAAAACAATCGGTGGAACCTGGGATAGAAAAACATTCGTAGGTGTAGAGCTTCGTGGCAAAACTTTAGGTGTACTCGGAATGGGCAGAATCGGTAGCGAAGTGGCTAAACGTGCTAAAGCTTTCGGTATGGAAATTCTTGCTTTCGATCCTTTCCTAACAGCTGAACGTGCTGAAAAGATGGAAGTTAAATTGGCTTCCGTAGACGATGTTGTTCGCGGAGCAGACTTCATTACTGTGCACACTCCACTTACTCCGGAAACACGCCATATGATTTCTCGCCCACAATTCGAAGTGATGAAAAAGGGAATGCGCATCATCAACTGTGCACGTGGTGGTGTAATTGATGAAATGGCATTGGTAGAAGCTATAGATAGCGGTATTGTTGCTGGCGCTGCGTTCGACGTATTTGAGAAAGAGCCGCCGCAAGCAGATCATCCTTTCCTGTCTCATCCAAAAATCATCGTGACTCCTCACCTTGGCGCTTCTACGATTGAAGCTCAAGAAAATGTGGCGATCGATGTTTCGGAGCAAGTGTTGCATATTCTGCGCAATGAACCGTTCATTAACGCGGTCAACATTCCTCCAGTGGCTCCAAGTGTAATGAATAAGCTTCAACCTTACTTCACGCTTGGGGAAAAACTGGGCAGCTTTGTTACCCAAATTGCAGCTGCTGCTATCCGTGAAATCCATGTTGAATACGCTGGTGATCTTTCGGATGTAGATACCCAACCACTAACCCGCTACATTGTAAAAGGAGTGCTCTCCCGCCACTTTGCAGAGGACGTTAATATCGTAAACTCCATGCATTTAGCGAAAACACGTGACGTGAACGTAGTAATAACTAAAGCTTCTAAAACTAAAGGCTTTACCAATCTGATTACTGTTACTCTAAAAGCTGATCGTGACCAAGAGTATCTTGTTGCCGGCACCCTGCTGCAAGGTTATGGAGAACGGATTGTTCAAGTGAATAAGTTCCCAGTTGATATTGCTCCTGAAGGTCATCAAATCTTTGTATCCCATAACGACAAAGTAGGGATTATCGGACTCGTGGGTACATTGCTTGGTGAGAACGATGTAAACATCGCTTCCATGCAAGTGGGACGTAAAATTGTTGGGGGCGCTGCAATCATGCTGCTGACCGTTGACAAAGCCGTTCCTAAGCATGTCCTTGTGAAACTCGCTGGATTACCAGAAATTAACACCGCTGAAGAAATCATCCTTCTTTAATCTATAATATAGAAAGGCCATTCCAGAATGTACTGGAGTGGCCTTTCTTATATTTTACGAATCTTTTTCTTCCTATATTATGAACGAAGGGATTATCCTTCCATCAATATCAGTAAAACCATACTTTTCAGCAAGCTTTCCAACCAGCTGCGGCTCACCGGACATAGACATAACCTTTGGATCAGCGGCTAGTGCAGTCACTGCTCGACCAATATATGTCGTCGATTCACTCATTTTCAGTTCCTCAACTTCTTGCCAATGTTCCTCATCTGTATTCATGGCTTCTAGAACCGCTTCTGTTCTCATCCATCCAGGTGAAAGTGGCATAACCGCAATGCCGTCATCCTTTAACTCCTTCGACAATCCGAAAGCCATACGTAAAAGTGCATTTTTAGAAAGATCATAATAAAAGTTGCCTAAATATTTATAATGATCCCAGAAGGTTGTATGGATAATTAGACCACCAGTTTTTGCCTTGCGCATCAAGGGAATTGCGTAATAATTTGTGATCATCTGTGCTCTCACACCGGCATTAAACATATTGTCCCAATGAGCTGTAGGCAGCTCCCAAAAAGGCTTCTGCTCGATAGCTAAATCATTGCCTCCCCATACGTTGTTAACTAAGATATCGAGCCGACCTTGCTCTTCAGCGATCTGGCGGATCACTGCTTCTGTTTCTTGATCCTTCGTATGGTCACATCGTATTACCGCACCAGAACCTCCACTTTCTTTTATTTCTCTAAGTACGCTATCTATACTCCCCTTAATATGTTCTGTGACGGATACATCTGTGGTCCTCCCTGTAATATAGACAAAAGCTCCTCTTCTCGCTAATTCTAAAGCGATCCCCCTCCCAGCACCTCTGCTGCTCCCGGTAACCAATGCGACTTTCCCTTTCAATGTCATAGCCCTCAACCCTTTCCACATGAATTCGGATTTCAATATTCTGTGAATATTCCTTACGTTTTATAAGTATAACCCGTATATATGACATCAACTGACATATATAATATAATCATAATTTAGAAATGATTAATGGTGATCGTCCAATCATTAATTCGAGGAGGTACAATAGCCTAATGAGAGCCGACCGTTTGTTATCAATATTACTTCTGTTGCAAAATCGTGGAAAAATGACTTCTAGAGAATTGGCCCAAACACTCGAGGTATCAGAACGAACTGTGTTTCGTGATATGGAAGCATTAAGTGCTTCAGGAATACCCATTTTAGCTGAACGTGGTCGTGAAGGAGGCTGGATGCTAACTGAAGGGTACCGAACCTCCCTAACGGGAATGAAGCCACAAGAGATTGGTTCACTGCTTCTGTCCGCTGACGCATCTATAATGAAGGATCTGGGGATACAAGACGACTACTCTTCCGCTCTTCTCAAACTAGAGGCTGCATCCTCACATCGACTTAGTAACCCAGCAAATTACCTAAGCGAGCGTATTCATATTGATGGCGCCAGTTGGCATCCTTCGGATGAGACTTATCCGTTCCTATCTGTACTGCAGAGAGCACTTTGGGAGGACCGTAAAGTAAAAATCACTTATCTCCGGAGCAACGAGACAACGGTCCGTTTCATTGAACCTCTTGGGTTAGTTGCAAAACGCGGAGTATGGTATGTCGTAGCCAAAAGCAAAGATGAACTACGAACCTTTCGTGTGTCCAGATTAGTTAACGTTGAGGAGACACATGAGTGGTTTAAAAGACCTGATGACTTTGATTTAAAACAGTACTGGGAAGAGTCCACCACGGCCTTTAAAGCAGCACTGCCAAAGTATCAAGTAAAGCTAAGGGTTAAAACATCTGTCTTAAAAGAATTACAGCGAGAAAGATTCGTCTCTGTCCAATTAATAGAGCCAACAAGCAATGCTGAGTGGGTGAACGTAGATGCCGAATTTAATACGATCGAGTCGGCCTGCCGGATAATCCTTTCTTTTAGTCCCTCGGTTATTGTACTTTCACCGCAAGAACTTTTAGAGATGGTAAAGTCTGCTATCGCAAAAATTTCCGCTATTTATGAGGATTTTTGACACGAAATCTAAAGAACTACTCCGAAAAGAAGATTTATGTCAGTTCTTACTATAGACCAATCACCTTTAAATCCCATATAATAACACCAATACATAATATTAATAAGGAGGACATTATACCAATGAACTGGATGCATAAACTTCCGTTAAAACAAAGAATTGTTGCCGGATGTTACCTCGTTGCCGCACTATTTGCCATTCCTGTTTTAGTTACTTTTATGATCTTAGGCAACATTATTTTGGGTATTGTTCTAATCGTTGTTCTTGCTGCTCTAACTTTCCCAGTGGCCCGCTTTATCGAGAGAACGCTTACATCTTCTTTTGATGACATCGCGAATGTATCTCATAGTATTTCAAAAGGGGATTTTACTAGTAGAGCCGACGAGAACGGGTCTATGGGGGACGTAAGTCGTTCCTTTAATACTATGATTGACAAGCTCAAGAAGATTTTGACAGAAGCATCACAAATCACTCGTCAAGTTATGGATGCAAGCCGTGGAATCGAAGATAAGAATCAGAATTTGAAAATTGTCATGGCACAGGTAGCCTCTTCGTCTAACGAGCTAGCTCTTGGTGCAAATGAAATATCTACGGATATCGCTGAAATGACAGAATCCATTAAAGATATTGAGAATAAAGTATCCAATTATACGAACTCAACGAAAGAAATGAACAGACGTTCAATACATACATTAGAACTAGTTGAACAAGGACGGCAGTCCGTTGATACTCAAGCTGAAGGCATGCGCAAAAACATCCAGGCTACTCAAAAAGTAGCTGATACAATCGAAGCCCTGTCTCATAATGCTCGCGGAATTACGATGATTACAAAAACCATCACAGAGATCGCTGAGCAGACCAACCTCTTATCGCTGAATGCCTCCATCGAAGCAGCACGCGCCGGAGAGCATGGTCGAGGTTTTGCTGTAGTCGCACAGGAGGTTCGTAAACTTGCCGAGGAATCAACAGCTTCAACGAAGGAAGTCTTTGGCTTAGTTCGGAGCATCGAAACTGATATCAAACAAGCGATTGACAATATCGCTATCAACGAAGAAGTCGTACAGGTACAGAATGAGATGATCACTCAATCTGCTCATATCTTTGCTCAAATTGTGCAAAGTGTGCAGTATATTACCGAGCAAATCTCTTCCTTCTCTGCTGAAAGTGATCTGATGTTGGAAAGTGCCTTGAAAATTTCAAGTGCAATAGAGAATATCTCTGCAATCACACAGCAAACCGCTGCCGGCACCGAGGAAGTATCCGCGGCTATGAATGAACAAATTAATGCCCTGCAGTCCGTCGCTGAAGAAACTGAGAAAATGACACAGGCTGTGTTTAATCTACAGAAGACTATCCATATTTTCAAGTTTTAAGTCACTTGCAAATCATATAAACAAGTCCAAAAACTCCTCCTAAGTTTTGACTTAGGGGGAGTTTTTTTATATCTATTATTTCATAGGTTGGACAAGACTTTCGTCAAAATTCGAGTTAATTTGCGAAAATATATTGACAAAGGTACTCTAGGAATATATTGTAAAGGAAAATTCTTCTTATAAATTTTAAAATTAATATTGGCAAAATCTTCGAAAGAGGATGACGCAAAACCATGGATCTACAGCCTCATTATTAATCAGAGGCCATGACTGCCAGGTTGCAGAAAACCAAGACGACTGAACAATTGTTCAGTCTCTATGGCGATTTATGCCACCAACCTGTGCCCTAATTCAGAGCACAGGTTTTCTAATGTTTGATTTTAAAATAACAATCAACTTGTGAGGTGTATTTTTTGAAGACAGTCGCAGATTACATGTCGGAAGCACTACGGAACCTAGGAGTTACCCATTCCTTTGGTATTATTGGGAAATCCATTTGTCCTATTGTTCTTAAAATGGTAGATTACGGTATTGAATTTATTCCTGGGAGACATGAGTCCAGTTCCGGCTTCGAAGCAGCCGGGTATGCGCTTAAAACTGGAAAACTAGGTGTAGCTTTTGGTACTTCAGGTCCTGGTGGAACAAACCTATTAACTGCAGCAGCACATGCTAAGGCTAACAACCTACCTGTCCTATTTATTACTGGCCATCAATCTATTAAAGAGCTTGGAATTCCCCAATGTCAGGACTCTACTTCTTTTCTAGCTGATTTAGCTGATATGTTTAGACCTGCCACCTTATATAGCAAGCTTATTGAACGTGGAGATCACTTTAACACAATCTTTAATCATGCCATATCCATTGCTTTGAGCGGTAATCGTGGTCCAGTTCACCTTTGTATTCCCTTTGATGTACAAACGGAATTGCTAGAGGAATGTAATATTGTAATCCCTGAACGCGAATCACTGGTTAGCCATGCTAATATCGACCGTGTACTTGATGCTATAAATAACTCTAAGAATCCAATAATTATCGCGGGTAAAGGCGTTAACCGCTCAGGAGCACATAGTGAGCTAATTCAATTAGCGGAAACATTTAATATTCCTGTAGTTACATCTCCAGGTGGTAAAGGGGCTATAGCTTGGGATCATCCACTCTATCACGGTCCAATTGGAGTAGGCGGTTGTACCCATGGGGATGACTTGCTGAATCAAAGTGATCTATTTATCGTTCTCGGGTCACGTTTAAGTGATATGACTATTTGTAATCTTAAAAGGGAAAATCATCCTGCAACATTAATTCAGTTTGATAGCGATCCGACTTTTGTCGGAAAAATATTGTTCTCTAAAACGATTCCAGTGACTGGAGATCTACGGGACAATCTAGTTTACTATCTCAATAATATTGACACGAACAACATCACAAAACGCGAAGCACCGACAAATTCCGATTATACCGAAGAGCCTCCGATTTTACCAAACCTTTCACTTGCATCGGTCTTGAGTACGATGAGTGATTTGATTCCTTATAACAGCACAGTCTTTGTTGATGATGGAAGTCACGGTTTCCATGCTGCGAAATGGTACAAGGTTAAGAAACCGGGCAGTTTTGTTTTCGATGCTTACTTTGCTTGTATGGGTAATTCCATCGGAATGGCGATTGGTGCAAAGGTTGCTGCTCCAGAAGAAACGATCTTCTGCATTACAGGAGATGGCTGCTTTATGATGCTAGGCGCAGAGATTAACGCTGCTGTCTGCAAGGATATTCCTGTCATATTCATTGTTGTGAATAATAAACAGCTAGATATGGCTCTAAAAGGTATGGAAAAAACTACAGGACGTATTGACGGAACTATCTACGAAGTCCCTATGGATGCTGTGAAATTCGCAGAATCACTAGGCGCTAAGGGTTACAAATGTGAGACAGCGGAGGAGTTCGAAACAGCCATCAAGGACGCTGTTGCCATCAACCGTGTTGCCGTCATTGAACTGCTAACAGACCGTGATGAGGTCCCTCCGACTGCTCACCGTACTTTGAACCTAAATTAGGAGGTCACTTATGAAAGACAATGTAAACAGTGGTCTGAACCACTTCACGAATCTCTCTGGAGACTACGGAGCTAAAGCACTGGCTCCGATTAAAGAACATTTCCCCGATTTGGCTGAATTTATTATGGGGAATGCCTACGGCGATATTTTTCAACGCAACACAATCGAAGCTGACTGGAAGGAAATCGCAGTTATCTCTGCCCTGATTTCGATGGGTCAGTTTGATCAATTGGGTGTTCATTATGTCATGGCTCTTCGTGTGGGAGTTACTGTAGAACAACTCAAAGGTATTCTATTACACTTAGTACCCGCTATAGGGGCACCTAGAATCATCACCGCTTTTAATATTCTTCTCGAAACGATTGAAGAAATAAAGTAACTATTTTCAGTAAATTAAAATATCGGGAGAGATGTTAACGTGGGACAGTTTATTTTAAAGACAGACACTACTAAAAAAGTGATCAATATTGAGCTGGAAGGAACATTTTCTGAAGAAGATGGTCTGAAATCTATCCAAGCTTATCAACAAACTATTAATCCTATCACTCCAGCAGACTATGAATTACAAATCGACTGCAGAAAGCTAAACGTAACTGCACCTGATGTTGTACCTCTTTTGGAAGGTTGCTTCGTAATGTTTAAGAATGATGGATTTGTAAAAGTAAATCTAACCCTTGAGAATAACCCAATTCTTAAAATGCAGCTTGCTCGTCTGGGTCGTAAAGCAGGACTAGATAACATCGAGATCATTTCCACCGTTACAGCTTAATTCTTCTTATAACTAAAAAAACTATAGAGTTTTTCAGGAGGATTCATTCATATGACCGGAATTCGTATTCAAGACATTGATATCTATCATCCTAGTAATAAAGTTGGTAACGACTTTTTTATTAAGCATTTTGACGAAAAGGGTATTGATATCCGAGGTCTACTGACCACTTTAGGTCGTGATACGCGCTATAGCATTAAGAATGAGGAAGAAAATTCTCTTACGATGGCTTTTGAGGCTGCCAGTAATGTGTTGGATAAAAATGGTCTCACTGGCGCTGATATCGATCTTATTGCCTATGCAAGTCAAACTCCTGAATATATCTTTCCTACTAACTCTTTAATGATTCACCGTTTAATTAACGGCGCATCCCATACAATTTGTATAGATAGCAACGCTAACTGTGCAGGTATGACTGCTTCCGTAGAACAGGTGAGCCGTCAAATGCAAGCCAATCCTAGAATTAAACGTGCTTTGGTCATCGGATCCGATTATGTAGCACCTCATGCAGATAAGAATGATCCAGTCTATTATGCTAACTTCGGTGATGCAGCTGCGGCAGTCCTTCTTGTGCGCGATGATAATGCGGTAGGCTTCATTGATTCTGTCTATCAAACAGACACATGCGTTTATGGCAACTCCATGTTCCCGGCTGAAGGCTTGGCTAATCTGGGTAGAAAAGGCGTAGCGGCTGGAGAATTCAATGTGAAGTTCATTCCATTTGATGATTCCATTTGCGTAGATGCTGCTTCTGAATCGATTCGCACGCTTCTATCAGATAACAACATAGCGCCTGAATCTATTAAAGCGGCCTGTTTCTCACAGCTTTCACTGCCTAATATCGTTGGTGTTTGTGAAAAAGTGGGTATTGATCGTGAGGTTGCGGTTTACATAGGTGATGAATTCGGGTACACCTCAACCAGTAGCCCGTTTATCGCTCTACACAAAGCTATTACTACAGGAAAGATCGAACGCGGAGATAAAGTTCTGTTCTGGACAGTGGGCGCTGGATGGCAAAACGTTGCATTTGTTATTGAATATTAAGCGTTACAACCTAAAAAGCGGCAGGCCAAGGATTATCCTTAGCTTGCCGCTTTTTAGGTTGATCTGTTCTTTAGGACTCGCTGGCAAAGGATAACCCCTTTACAGTGAGCGCACGCCGTAGTACATCAATCCCTTTTGGTCCCATCCCATGGAGCTGCAGAAGCTCTGACTCAGTGAGCTTACTGATTTGGTGAATCTGTGTATACCCAGCACCATGAAGTGCTCGAAGTGCAGGCTTAGATAGTCCACTCGGTAGATCAGATTCTGTTCCATTAAACATAGACATATGCATCTCCCTGATCACTGATATCTTTCATGTTTTTCCCAGCCCATGGTACGCGCTACAGCGTCTTTCCAGGCGTTGTAACGTCGTTCACGCTCATCTATACCCATTACAGGTGAAAAGACCCTCTCAGCTTTGTTAAAGCTTTCTAGCTGCTCTCTTGTCCAAACTCCTGAGGTTAATCCAGCCAGAAGTGCTGCTCCCAGCGCAGTCGTCTCCGCATATGTAGTTCGAGTAACTTCACTACCGAGGATATCAGACTGAAACTGCATCAGCAAATCATTACGAACCGCTCCACCATCTACACGAAGTCCGGTCAATGGCATGCCTGCATCTTTTTCCATCGCCCCAATTACATCTCTAGACTGAAATGCTAATGACTCTAACGTTGCTCTTACCAAATGCCCCGAGGTGGTTCCTCTAGTTAGACCGAAGACTGCTCCACGTGCATACATATCCCAATAAGGGGCACCTAGTCCAGTAAAAGCAGGTACGACGACAACCCCTTCACTGTCCTCTACTTCCCGCGCTTTGTCTTCCGAGCCTGCCGGCTCCGTTATGAGTCCTAACCCCTCCTGAAGCCATTGTACAGCCGCTCCGGCTACAAACACACTGCCCTCGAGTGCATAATAGAGCTCATCCCCCATTCCCCATGCTACAGTGGTCAACAACCCATGACTGGAGACTACAGCTTCTGTACCTGTATTCATCAGAATAAAGCATCCAGTTCCATATGTGTTTTTGGCACTGCCGGGTTCAAGACAAGTATGTCCAAACAAAGCAGCTTGTTGATCCCCCAATACAGAGTGAATAGGTATTTCTGTCCCGAACCACTGCGCGTCTGCTGCTCCAAATTCACTACCGGACATCCTCACTTCTGGCAGGATGGAGCGTGGTACACGAAGCTCCTCCATTAGCACTTCGTCCCAGCAGCGCTCATGTAGATTATATAGCATCGTACGCGATGCATTAGTTACATCAGTAGCATGTACAGCCCCGCCAGTAAGCTTCCAGATTAGCCAGCTGTCTACTGTCCCAGCTAGTAGCTCGCCATTATTCGCCCGCTCTCGTGCGCCTTCTACATGATCAAGAATCCAGGAGAATTTTGTTGCAGAAAAATAAGCATCCACAACGAGTCCCGTCTTGCTAGCAATGAGTCCCTCTAACCCCTTACTCTTGATCTCTTCACACAGCTCTGCAGTACGTCTGTCCTGCCACACAATCGCAGGATAAATCGGCTTGCCTGTTGCTCTATCCCAGATCAGGGCCGTTTCCCTCTGATTTGTAATTCCAATGGAATATACTTCCTGAGGTGTTATCCCGCCCTGAGTAATCGCATCTCTTGCAGCTGCAAGCTGTGACGCCCAAATTTGCTCTGGGTCATGCTCCACCCAGCCAGGGTGTGGGAAAGATTGTTCAACCTCATATTGCCCTTGTGAGACGATTCTAGCGTCCTCATCGAACACTATGGCTCGTGAACTGGTAGTCCCTTGGTCTAAAGATAAAATCATTTGATGGCCTCCCAAGCATAAACAATGAGATATGTTCCACGATGAACAAGATTAATGTGTTTGTTTCAACAAAAAGCACCTCTGCTGTCAGAGGCGCTATCACACATTGTGTTTGGAATTACTGTTTTTCGACAGGAAGTCTTAGGGTAAAGGTTGTACTTTCGCCCAACTTACTGGAAGCTGAAATGGTTCCGTGATGCGACTCAACAATATTTTTAACAATCGCAAGCCCGAGTCCCGTTCCACCTGATTCTCCCCGTACACGTGCCTTATCGGCTTTGTAGAAACGATCAAATATATAAGGCAGATCTTCCTGCGGAATGCCGACGCCTTCATCCTGAATTTTAATTTCAAAATAGCGACGCCCTTCTAAGACACAAGTTCCTGTATGAACTGTGATCTTCTTGCCACCCTGCGTATGACGAAAAGCATTATCGAGCAAATTGGTTAAGACCTGCTCAAGCTTATCTTCATCCGCTGCCTTAAGAACAAGGACATCGCTCTCTTTATTTAGCTGCAGATGAATATCACGCTCTTTCGCACGTACGGAAAATTTGCGATACACTCGTTCCAGCAGTTCGTTCACATCTACTTCTGCCTTCAACATATCCGTATGTCCAGCTTCCATTCGCGCAAGGTCGAGCAGATCCTTTACAAGACGTCCCATACGGAGCGATTCATCATGAATGACCTGAATCAGTTCACTGCTTTCCTCTGGTGAAGATGCCATGCCGTCAAGTAAAGCCTCACTATAACCTTGCATCATCGATAATGGCGTCCGAATCTCATGAGAGACGTTTGCCACGAAGTCACGGCGCATTTTTTCGAGTCGTACTTCTTCAGTCACATCACGCAGAACAGCAACCACTCCACGAATGCTACCCTCAGAATATAAAGGTGCCATATGGACGGACCACACGCCCTGCCGGACATGTACATTAGAACGCTCATCGCCGCCTTCTTTCAACGTGCTCAAAAATAAAGGACGCAGGGGAGGTGGAACATTACTCTCAGCCGTTTCCGTATGAGGTTCAATGTCACTCTCTTGTTCCCACTCTAAATCGCTCCAGCTCTCAAGTAGTGATTGACCATGCGGGTTGGTCAGAATAATCTGGCCTTCGATGTCAAAGGTGATTACAGCATCACTCATGCTGCGTAATACACTGGATAGATGGCCCTTCTCATGGTGCAGACTGCGAATATTCTCTTCCAACTCCTCAGCCATATGGTTGAAGGAAGTCGCCAATTGGCCAATCTCGTCACTTGTGACCAGCGTCAGCCTTGTTCCGTATTCACCACGTCGAATGTTGTTTGCAGCCTCGATGACACGTTGCATCGGCTGAGTGATCTTGGTAAACAAGAACAACGCGAAGAATGTCGTCAAAGAAAATCCGATCATGCACGTATACATAAATAAACGTTTGATATCGCCGGAATTAGCAAAGTTGCTGTCGATATAGGGAAGTAGAAACAACCCGAGTGTAATAAGCACGACAGCGACCAGGCAGATGATCGTGACCCACAGCTTGCCGACAAGACTTCTCCAGAAGTTCACTTATTTAGGTACCTCAAGTTTGTAGCCTACACCCCATACAGTTGTAATCATCGCCGCGGATTCCGGTGATACTTTATTCAGTTTTTCACGAAGACGCTTAACATGGGTATCGACTGTACGCAAATCTCCGAAAAACTCATAATTCCAAACATCTTTAAGTAGTTCTTCACGAGAGAACACTTTATCCGGTGAAATCGCCAAATAATGCAGCAGTTCGTATTCTTTCGGTGTCAGACTCACTTCTTCACCGCCAGCAGTTACTCGGTGTGCGTCATGCTCAATAATAAGATGAGTGAATACAATGTTATTACTGGAGTTGCTCTCTTTGGACAAAAATGCTGTTGCTGAAGAACGGCGCATAATGGCCTTCACGCGATAAATCACTTCGCGAGGACTAAATGGCTTCACGACATAATCATCCGCGCCCATTTCAAAGCCCTGTACACGATTAATCTCTTCGCCTTTAGCTGTAAGCATTAAGACAGGTGTCGATTTGACCCCTCTGAGTCGGGTCAGCACTTCCATTCCATCAATGCCAGGCAGCATAACATCCAGCAAAATTAGACCGTAGTCATTTGCTGTTGCTTTGCGAAGAGCGATTTCGCCATCTTCAGCTTCGTCGATTTCATAACCTTCTTTTTCAAGATACATCTTTAGCAGGCGGCGAATGCGTTCCTCATCATCCACTACCAGAATTCTGTTTAAATGATCTGCCATTTCACAACAACCCCTTCATCAAATACAGTAGAACGTAACCTTAAATCCATTGTGCTGTGTTAGCAGGTAAACTATGCTCAGTCCGTCCCCGCATAAGAATGAAGTCCGGCGATGACTAGATTAACGCCAACTAAGGTAAACATTACGACCAAAAAACCTAGAACGGCAAGCCAGGCAGATTTTCGCCCTTGCCATCCACGAGCCAATCGTAAATGAAGATAAGCACTATAGAAGAGCCAAGTAACGAGTGCCCAGACTTCTTTGGGGTCCCATCCCCAGAATCTTCCCCAGGCTATTTGCGCCCATATCATTGCAAAAATCAAAGCGCCTAATGTGAAAATAGGAAAGCCAATGGCTATCGCCCTATACGTTATCTCATCTAGATCGCCTTCATCAATCCCCTCCATAACCGGGTGAATCGCTGCGCCTAGTGGCTTGCGTACGATCAAGCGAAGAATTCCGTAAAGGAGTAATCCGGAAAGAATCGACCAGATTACAGTATTAAACTTCCGGCCAGCATTCACACCATTCATCCATGAAGGAGCTTCAAAGAGAGGTTCTTTCATGCCAAGAAACGACTGGAAGCTTTCTATTTCGCTATTGTGAGGAGCCACAATCGGCGGCATTCGATAACTCACTTTCTCTATTGTACTATTTTCCTGCCCTGCGCTGTCAATCGTAACGTTGGGACGGACAAAAACAGTCTCATAACCTGCTCCGCGGAAAGCAAAAACTGAACCCAGAAACCCAATTATAACAATGATTGAAAAGAGAGTAAATTCAATCAGTCTCTGTTGCTTACGATCCGCCTTCTCTTTACTGGAAAAATTAACAGTCCGTAGCAGATACATCAGCCCTGCCGCAAAACCTACCGCGAAAAAGGATTCACCTAGTGCTGCCAGTGTTACGTGAATCTTGAGATAGTTCGATTGCAGGGATGGAATTAACGGCTGAACCTCCTGTGGAAATACAGCTGCGTACGCCATCACAATAATGCTAATTGGAACTGCAAACAGACCGAGAATAACTTTGCGATAGATCGCGTACATCACTGTAAAGGCTACCATAACCATCATGGATAAGAAAGTCATGAACTCATACATATTGCTGACTGGAATATGTCCTGCACCAAACCAACGTGTAAAGAAATAAATAAGATGAAAGATAAGACCTATAGAAGAAACAATAAAAGCTATTTTACCCCATCGAGCAGTATGTTCCTCTGGCTTGCGGCCCGACCACTTGCGACCCATGATAGCGATAGTGAATAACATAAACGACCCGCTGTATAATAAGAATGCGGCAATAAAGACGGCACTGCTGATATCGAGCAAGCTCATGTAAGGCCTCCTCCATTATCTATTGATTTTTCATCGACTACCATATCTACTTTTTCTAAAATAGAAACGATCTCACGACGGAAACCGAACCAATTCTTGTTCGTATGTCCTCCGAGTATTAGCTCTCCGTTTACAACGGTAAGCCAGATGCGTCTATGCTGCCAGTAAAATCCAAGGATTAAACCCAGCATCACGATTGCTGCACCTAACCATACAAAAGGCATTGCACGATCAATACGTATATTCAAGTATGTAGTCGATTCCGAAAAATCAACATCGCTCATGTTGTCCACTTCAAGCTCAAGAAATCTATTGCTGCCACCAAGCTTATCGTTAATAGCCACCTGCTGAAACTGAGACTTATCTACCTGCTTAGGAAAATAGAAGTACTGCTGCCCTTCCGCTGGCAAATTCGGTCCTTGAATCAAGAATAAGAATGCTGGTGCATTCGGATAAGGCGACTTAGATATCGGCTGACCATCCTCATTCAGTCCAAAATCCATATACTTCTCTTTTAAAGTCATCGTATAGGGTCCCGCTGTAATTGTACGCTGCGGATTCTTCATATCCAGTTTGAATTTACCGTACGACTCCCCAGTGGTGGAATTTTTAAGCACAGGCTGTACAGAACGCAGTACAGGTGTTAGATCATAATCAAACTGATACGCTTTCAATCCTTTATAATCCAAAGGTGAGTTTACTTGGATATTATGCGTTGTCGCCTCGGTAAGCTGCGGTTCCTTAGTAGGATCTGCGCAATCCGCGGTACATTTATAAAGCACTGCTTTAGTTTGGAATAATTTTGGAAGGATCTTTTTGCCTCGAAACTCCGCAGGCATCTCTTCATCTGTGTAGAACTCTACGGTGAATTTCTCGTTTTTTAAATAGTAGGTAGTATCCGGAATCTGTGTAATCTCCCCTTGCGGGAAAGCAAGATGCTGATCCATGTTGAGACCCGGCAATCCTCTTGCCAGTACAGCAAGTAAAAAAATAATCAAACCAATATGTATTACGTAAGGCCCCCAGCGGCTGAAGCGGTGTTTCTCTGCCAGCAGAGCTCCTCCATCCGTCTTGACTCGGTAGCCCTTTTTACGCATAGGCTGAACCACCCGAGCAACCCAAGCTTCTGGTTCTTCTTGCACTTCAGTAACTAGCACAGCCTTTTGCCGAGTTAAGAACTGACGATGTTTCCGAATCTTCTGCCTAGTTAATGCCTTATATAGCGGAAGTACTCTGTCCAAACTACAAATGACTAATGAAGCACCAATCATTACGAGTAGAGTCACAAACCACCAGGATTCGTATGTATGTGAAAGTCCAAGCTTATAGTAGATGTCCCCAGCTGTTCCGTACTCCTGCTTATAATAACTCGATGCATCAATATTAAGGAAAGTACTCTCCTGAGGGAAAATGGTTCCCAGCATAGATCCTAACAGTGTCAAAACGATTAGATATATCGCTATTTTGACAGATGAAAAAAAGTTCCAAACTCGATCAATAATGCTTGGATTAACACGCTGCGAACGACGGGCTACACCATCATAACGCATTTCCAGATTCTCGCCCCAGTCCGATTCTTTGCCAAGCGGTTTTCCGCATGCTTCACATAGAACAGTGCCTACAGGGTTCTGATGGCCGCATTCACATTTGGTATTGGTTATAAAAGCTTCGCGTTCACTCATCAATCCACCAGCTTCCCAATTTGATCATCTAGTGAATCTAAATCAAGCTGGCCAATATGAATGCTGTCAATTTTACCCTTTGCATTAATAAAAAAAGTAGTGGGGAGCGGAGAAATACCATAACTTCGTACAGCGTCTCGTCCCGTGTCCATCAAAATCGGAAAATCAATATTGACTTGCTTCACAAAATTCTCGACAGTCATCTGATCTTCACCTACGTTGATTCCAATAACGACTACATCTTTGTCCTTCCATTTTTCCCATTGTGCTTGGAGAGCCGGCATTTCTTTTACACATGGCGTGCACCATGAGCCCCAGAAATTCAGCACAATAGCCTTACCCTTATACTCGTCTAACGTATGCCCAAGTCCATCAAGACCCAGCAAATCAATGGCAGGCGCTTTACTACCTTCCTCTGGTTTTCCGCTTCCACCAAATACAGAGGAACCAATTGCATAACCACCCACTAGAACGATTAGAAACAGAATTACGATTTGAATTGGTTTTCTCGCTTTACCCACATGTAAAGCCCCCTTCTGTGACGCAACTCATACTTATGTTGTAAGGTGTGAACATCCTATGAACATTATAGCGAATTTCGTCACAGTATTAGGGGGTTTAATTGTGAATATTGTGTGTCTTTATGACTCTTTACGTGGAGTTCTTTCTTTGAGTAATCCTGCTTTGGCAATTTGCTGCAGATGGTTAATTTCATCTTTAGTCAAATGACGGTAAGATCCACGTTTAAGATTTTGCAGCATAATATCCCCGAATGAAATCCGCTTCAGACGGAGAACGGGGTGTGAAATCGCATCAAACATGCGTCGTACCTGACGGTTACGTCCCTCGTGAATCGTAATGCTGATTACTGCTTCTTTATTCGCTTCATCAATATCTTTGTACTCTACTTCGGCAGGCGCTGTCATACCATCTTCCAGCTTGATCCCAGCCTTTAGCTTGTCCAGTGCAGTACCGTGCGGAATACCCTTGACCGTAGCGTGATACGTCTTAGGTACATGATGCTTAGGATGGGTAAGCAAGTTAGCGAAATCTCCATCATTCGTTAACAGCAGCAGTCCTTCCGTATCATAATCCAGACGGCCTACAGGGTAAACCCGTTCTGTAATTCCTTTAAGGTAGTCTGTTACAACCTTGCGACCCTTTGGATCGGAAGCACTTGTAATGACTCCTTTAGGTTTGTTGAACATAATATAGATTTTGTTCTCGCCCCGGATCAGTCTACCGGAGACTTTAATAATATCTGTTGCGGGGTCCACCTTCGTGCCAAGCGTAGTTACGAGTTCCCCGTTGACTTCCACTTTACCGGCCAAAATCATTTCTTCACACTTACGTCTGGACGCCACACCTGCCTGCGCCAAAATTTTCTGTAATCTTTCCATTTTCGACTAGTCACCTCAGATTAATGATAACCATCAGAGGGATAAATCACAAGTTCATTCCATGGAAAAAATGCGCCTGGGCAGTAATTATTGTGGGGTTCGATGATTAAAGGGGAGATTTGGTAGCGCTCTACCAGTTCTAAAATGAGTTTACCTGTGGCAAATAGCTGTTCCTTCCTTCCAGATAATGGAGGAATGCCATCTTCCCTGCTGAAATCACCTTCCAAGCAAATGTGAATATACTCCGGATCGGTCAGCAGTGGTGCTGCATAAATGGCTCCGTCCACACCAACCCAGAAATCAAAGCCTTTGCCATTAATGGAAGTACAGCGAGACTGATGCAGAATAAAACCTTTGTAGTTCATAGCGGATTGCCTCCCTCCACATTGCTGCAATAGCATATGTCGAGGAAGGAAAGGGGGTGACGCCTCCTACCCAAAAAGCAGGAGGCAGACCGCGATCGCGGCGACGAAGCCAACAACATCGGAGAATAGACCTACCTTAAGTGCATAACGTCCGTTACGCACACCAACGGCTCCAAAATAAACCGTTAATACATAGAGCGTTGTGTCCGTGCTGCCTTGTATGGTGGAGGCAATCATGCCGATTAGAGAATCCGGACCATGAACGCGAATCAGATCCGTGGTATAAGCAAGCGAGCCTGTCCCAGTGAGGGGCCGCAGAAGGCCGAGCGGCAGTACTTCTGGAGGTACGCCAAGTCCCCGCAGAGCAGGAGATATGAATCCCATTAGGAAGTCGAGTGCGCCCGATGCGCGAAAGACGCTGATCGCCACAAGCATTCCCACAAGATGAGGAATAATCGCGATTGCCGTTCCAAATCCATCCTTCGCCCCTTCAACAAATGACTCATACACCGGGACTTTACGCGTAAAAGCATAGAGCGGGATGAACGTAATCATGACCGGAATCGCCCATGCCGATAGGAGACTGATTAACTGGTACAAGTCATGCTCACCCTTTCAATGAAGAATTAGGCAGCGACGTCTTGGCCAATGGAGCAGAACCAGACTTTGCTGACGGCGGCTTTGGAGGTTTGCGCAGCAATGTCATCCTTCGGAAAAACCGGTCAGCCGCTATAGCCGCAAGAGTCGCCACAGCCGTTGCGGCGAGGGTTGTGCCTACTATTCCCGCAGGATCTGCCGAATTGTAATTCAATCGGATCGCAATTAGTGTCGCGGGAATTAGCGTAATGCTTGCTGTGTTAAGCGCCAGTAAGGTACACATGGCTGGTGTGGCCGTTTCTTTATCCGGGTTGAGCTTCTGCAGCTCCTGCATCGCCTTGATTCCCATAGGTGTAGCCGCATTGCCAAGTCCAAGCAAATTAGCGCTCATGTTGGAGAGAATATATCCGATTGCAGGATGGCCCTTCGGCACATCTGGAAAGAGGAAGGCTACGATTGGCCCAAGAATCTTGGCTATTTTTTTAAGCAAACCAGCATCCTCTGCGATCCGCATGATTCCTAGCCAGAATACAAGCACACTTATTAAGCCGAAACTTACTGTAACCCCACTCTTGGCTCCGTCGAATACGGCGGCTGTAAATTCATCCATTCTGCCGTTAACGGCGGCGAACAGAAAACCGATGATGATCATTCCTAGCCAGATCCCGTTAATCATGGATACGCCTCCCTCTTCATTATTCAGCTATCTGCTTACTTGGAACTTTCACCCAATTTAAATAACGCCTTCAGTGCACTCCCTATAGCCTGAAACCAATTATCAGCAGGATAAGTGTGTGCTTGCGTTGTACTGTATTTTTTAGTATAAGCGGATTCCTCAGGTGGTAAGGACTCTCGTGTATATACTGGAACCCGGCCTATCTCCTTGCCACCTAGATCAAGAACGAGAACCCCTTGTAATCCAAAGTTTGATCTTGCAGCTTTGGCTGACGCCGAAGGGATCTGATTTAAGACAAGTTTGGTGGTCACTCTATCCTGCTCCCCTTGTCCGAGTGGATAGGCGAATTTTTTGGCTGTCACGAAGTCATAACCGCTCACGGGGTCCCCGCGTTCGATCATTGTTTTTAGTGGGTAGTGATTAAATCCAAAGTTTAGCAGTGAGGCATGATCATTCCAGTCATCCCCATCATTTATGGTCACTGCGACAAGCTGCTGGCCGTTTCTGGTCGCTGAGCTGACAAGGCAGCGTAGCGCTTTTTTGGTATATCCTGTCTTCACACCATCTGCGCCCTCATATAAGTACAGCATTTTATTTTTGTTTCTCCACTTGTAATCCCATTTCTCATTTGGATTGTCCGCAGTTTTCTCCTGTGTCTTCACAATTTGCTTAAATACAGGATTATGAAGAGCATACGCCGTCAGTACGGCTAAGTCGTTAGCACTCGAATAATGGCCTTCAGCATCTAGACCATGCGGATTAGCAAAATGAGTGTTTTTTAATCCGAGCTCTTCAGCCTTATTGTTCATCAGGTATACAAACCCTTCTTCAGAACCGCCGATATGTTCAGCGATCGCTGTTGCCGCATCATTCCCAGAGCGCAGCATTAGACCATACAGCATATTTTCCAGCGTCATCTCTTCACCTTGCTGTAAATAAATAGAGGAGCCTTCTTTGGCGAAAGCATTTTTACCAACTTTGACTTTGGATGCTAAATCACCATTCTCAATAGCGACGAGGGCGGTCATTATTTTAGTCAGGCTGGCAATAAGCATCGGCTCATCTCCTCGACTGCTATACAAAATACGCCCGGATTCCACATCAATCAGCGCCGCTGCCCGTGCATGCGTAGATATAGAGCTGTTCTCCGCATGAATCAAAGTTAGCGGTGTCAGAAACAGCAGCAAAATGCTCAGTAATAAGGCGATTGGAAATTTACGGGTTATTGTCTTCATATTTATCCTCCGGATTCTTATCGGTTCTTAAGTAAAGTCATTCATTTCATGCTTATGTTGTACAAGTGTATGCGGACCAGCCTTAGGGTATGTCCTCTCCACACAAAAAGGGACACCGCCTGATGTAAGGCGATATCCCCGAGGCTATTTGAACAATTATGTGTACCTAATGTGTTGAAGATTGGGATGTACTTGGATCGGGTTTAGCAGGTGCTTGTGATGCAGGTGCTTGTGGTGCTTGTGGTGCTTGTGGTGCTTGTGGTGCTTGTGTAGCAGTTGACCCAGCTTGACCTGAAGTACTGCTGCTTTGGAACATGGTCTGGATTTTGTCGATGAGCCCAGGCGTAGCATCGATAATTTTTTCGAACAAATGCGTTTGATTGTCGAGTGGAACAATGTTTACCCCATCTTTACCAACCACTAGAAAAGCGATCGGTCTGATGGAGACACCGCCCCCACTACCGCCACCAAAAGGAAGCATTTTGACACCGCCTTGGGAGCTTGATCCACTTATAGAATCCTCTACTCGATAATCACTACCCCCTGCAGCAAATCCAAAGGCCACCTTACTAATCGGTAGAATAATACTACCGTCAGGTGTTTGTACTGGATCTCCAACAATCGTATTAACATCTACCATGCCCTTGATATTTTCCATCGCTGTTTGCATTAGACCCTGAATAGGATGGTCGCTCATATTGTTTCCTCCTTAATTGAGTACGATTTCTCTTGCTTCTACAGCGCTTATCATCCCCACATCCACGCATTTGTATGTAACTTTCATTCTAAACTTTGCCCATGAGACTCCCTACGCATCCGTTTTAGTATTTTTCTCCACTTACTGATTCCCCCCGCCTCCCTCAAGACACGAAGAAGAAGCTGCAATGATGCGTATACGGCATAGGAAACGGACAATTTACCCTCACATACGAACTCCATTGAAAAAGAATGCTCATCTTGAAAAACAGGCTTCACAAACACTCGTGGATTGTGTTTCAATTTGACCCTCTGCGAAATAAATCCAACGATGCTCCATTTCAATCCCCAGACGGCTCCTGATACTATGGCAGTGTCTGCCGCATCACCTAGTGAGAAGTCTGTGGACCAGTCGAGCTTTGATATTTTGACATGTGATACAGTTTCCTTGAACCACTTCTTCAATCCACGTGTGGATTTCACTGCTAGCTGTACATTGTCCCGCCAGCGCTCAATTCTTTCTTTATCGAATTGTTCTTCCTTTACAGTGTCAACACCTGTAGTCGCGGTACCCGTCTCTTTAAACTTCCCAAGCACGCCTTGCTCCAATCCCTTAAAGACCAATCGAGGCAGTTCATAGTGCAGTTTGATCAGACCAAAAAGTGTCTTAACATCTAACTCGATCAGATCATTTTTGTCATGTTTATAGCACCGGATGCGGAAATCGATAGATGAAGACAGAACCAGGATCATTGCCAGTACCAGCAATCCGAGGGGTATTCCAAGCCATAACGTCACGTATTTACCTCCAAGAAACCTTAATAATGGGAACCTTTGGTTTAGTATGGCAATTTAATCTGGAAAAAATTCGGGGTTTGACTAAAAAATGTGGCTCTACAAAAAAATAGGGACTGCCCATAAACCATTATGAATGGTTTATGGGCAGTCCCAGCAATACAAATCATTGCGGAATAACAAAAAAACTAAGGTTGCTCTATATCCTCGAACGTCATTTGAGTATCCAGCTTATTGAACAATAGCTGTGTCTCCTCTTCCAAATTATCAGTGGATTCGAAGTTAGATGGTTCTGGCAGCTCATTCAGACTTGCTAGGCCAAAGCTCTCCAAGAATGATTTAGTCGTCCCATATAAGATTGGACGCCCTACGGCCTCCGCACGACCTACCTCATGGATCAAATCCTTGTTATTCAGCGTATGAATAGCACGTTCGGATTTCACGCCTCGAATCTCTTCGATCTCCACCCGTGTAATGGGCTGACGATAGGCCACGATCGCCAATGTCTCTAATGCGGCCTGAGACAAGGTTGATCTGGATGGGGAGTAAGCTAAGCGCTCAAAATAATGGGCATGCTCCGGCAATGTAGCCAACCGATAATTCCCGGCAATTTGGACTACCTGCAATCCCCGCTCCTGTGTTACATAATCCTCTTTTAGTTCTTCTAATGCTCCAGCCGCAAGCTCTGGCCGCTGCTCCGTAATCTCGGCGACTTGCCGTACGGAGATCCCTTCATCACCTGATAGAAACAACAGGCCCTCAATAATCGATTTCAGCGTTTTGTAATCCATTGAAGTGTTCTCCTCCTCTCCACTCCATTACGATGTCCTCAAACAATTTCTCCTGATAGCAAAAAATCGCCTTCATTTTCATCAGTTCCAGAATCGCAAGAAAAGTAACTACGATTTCGTGTCGCGCCATTTCATCGTGAAGCAGTGCTGAGAAGTGGAGCCTACCGCCCTTCCCTCTGCGCTGCAGCGCATCCGATACATCACGTATACGATCTTTTACCGATATTTCGTCCCGGGTGATCCGCTGGTAAGATGACCTTCTTGCCGCCTTACTAAGTGCTTTACGGAAAGCAGCTATAAGGTCGGAAGTATGTAGTCCTTTTAGCGTATGGTCAATCTCTTCAGGCACGTATGGACCCAGATCCTCCGGCTCCTTCGTAAAAATCAAGCTCCGCTCGCTCTCCATATCCATTAAATGAACAGCAATACTCTTGAATTTACGATACTCAATCAGTCGCTGAACAAGTTCAGCTCGTGGATCAAATTCATCTTCTTCGTAATATTCAAAATCATCGATCTCAATGACCGGTGGTTTGGGCAGCAATAGCTTGCTCTTTATAGATAATAGGGTTGCGGCCATCACGAGAAATTCACTCGTAATATCCAGTTCAAGCTCCTGCATACTTCGCAGGTATTCCATATACTGTTCGGTGATCTCGGCGACCGGAATGTCCTGGATGTCGATTTCCGCCTTATCAATTAAATGCAAAAGCAGATCCAGCGGACCTTCAAACGTTTCCAGCTTGTACAATACAGTCACGAAGCATCCTCCCGCCAAAAAAAGTAAAGTGCAGCGCCCTAAAGGACGCTACACAAGTAGAAAGGGCTCTATAATCCATGCTTTCTTCTTATACTATAAATAAGCACGAATTCGACTGATTCGTCAATAGCTGACTTACTTAAACAGTTTGTTAAGATTCGCCATTTCAATCGCAGCAGTCGCAGCATCCCAGCCTTTATTCCCTGCTTTGGTTCCTGAACGCTCAATGGCCTGTTCAATATTCTCAGTAGTTACTACGCCAAAAATCGTCGGCACGCCGGTTTTAAGATTGATCGCAGCTACCCCTTTTGCAACTTCATTACATACATAATCATAGTGCGTTGTAGACCCACGGATAACAGTTCCTAAAGTGATTACAGCGTCGTATTTACCGCTTTCCGCCATTTTTTGAGCGATTAACGGAATTTCAAACACGCCTGGAACCCAAGCAACATCTACTTCATCATCGTTAGCACCGTGGCGTTTAAATGCATCAAGTGCACCTGACAAAAGCTTGCTGGTAATAAATTCATTAAAACGTCCTACTACGACTCCGTATTTTAACCCCTCGGAAACTAAATGTCCTTCTAAATATTTCGGCATATCATTCATCTACCCTTCGTTTTTTATTGTGTGTGATTATACTTTCGAATCCTCATTTTGTTCAATGTCGTCAAAAGACAGCAAATGCCCAAGTTTCGCCTGCTTCGTATGGAGATAATTAGTATTATCCTTATTCTCCGGCATTTGAATTGGCACTCGCTCAACAACTTCCAATCCATAACCTTCCAACCCTTTGATCTTTCGAGGATTGTTCGTTAAGAGACGAATTTGACTTATACCTAGATCCTTCAGAATTTGTGCTCCAATCCCGTAATCACGCAAATCTGCTGGAAAACCAAGCTTTAGATTGGCATCTACAGTATCGAGTCCTTCTTCTTGAAGCTTGTAGGCTTTAAGCTTATTAATAAGACCAATGCCCCTGCCTTCTTGACGCATATAGAGCAACACGCCTCTACCAGCAGCTTCGATCTGCCGAAGCGCTGCTTCAAACTGGGGACCACAATCGCAGCGATGGGAGTGGAAAACGTCACCGGTTAAGCATTCGGAATGTACTCGTACTAACACTGGCTCATCACCGGAAATATCGCCCTTCACCAATGCTACATGTTCTTTATCATCCACTTCATTTGTATAGGCAATGGTCTGAAACTCACCGAAATCAGTAGGCAGACGTACAGACACCTCGCGATTGACGAGCTGTTCCTTCTCATTCCGATAGTGAATGAGGTCTTTGATGCTGATCAACTTAAGATCATGCTTCTTAGCAATCTCAACCAGATCAGGCAACCGGGCCATCGAGCCATCTTCATTGATGATTTCACAAATCACACTGGCTGGATATGCACCACACATACGGGCTAAATCAACAGCAGCCTCTGTATGTCCGGAACGGCGTAGTACGCCACCTTTTTTCGCAATCAGCGGGAACATATGGCCAGGTCTACGGAAATCAGACGGCTTCGCTTTAGGGTCAATCATGGCCTTTACAGTCAAGGATCTTTCCCCTGCTGATATACCAGTAGTTGTATCTATATGGTCAACCGATACAGTAAAGGCTGTGCCGTGATTATCTGTATTGTGACTGACCATAGCCTGTAGTTCAAGCTCTTCCGCACGCTCAGCGGTAATTGGCATGCAGACCAAACCACGTCCCTCAGTGATCATAAAATTGATGACTTCTGGTGTCGCCCGTTCAGCAAGAGCTATAAAATCCCCTTCATTCTCACGATCTTCATCATCCACCACGATAATGACTTTGCCGCGCATTAAATCATATATCGCTTCTTCAATCGGATCCAAGACACTATCCTTCTTCGATTGTTCGCTCATGATCCTATCCTCCCAATAGCTTTACGAAGGATTATTCCCTTCTTCGTAAGCTTACTCATTATTTAAACAAATCCGTTTGCCGCCAAGAAATCACGACTAATCCCGGAACTGCTATCACTTTCTTCATCCTGTGCAGCTGAGCCATAATGAAGAAGATGATCTACATATTTGCCCAGGACATCACACTCAATATTCACACTATCTCCTGCCCGCTTATAAGTTAGCACAGTTTCCCCTAACGTATGCGGAATAATGGATACAGTAAGCGATGAAGCCGTCGTCTTTACTACTGTTAAGCTAATGCCATCAATCGTGATCGACCCTTTAGGGATGATATATTTAAACAGCGATTTGCGATCCGGCGCAATCTCATAGACTACTGCATTTTGATCACGCTTTACACTTTTGATGACAGCAGTGCCATCTACATGTCCCTGAACAATATGACCTCCAAATCGACCACCGGCTGCCATTGCTCGCTCCAGATTCATCCGACTGCCAGGACGTAGCTCCTTCAGATTACTGTTTCGATAGGTCTGAGGCATGACATCCACTGTAAAATAGTTCTCGCCTAAAGCTGTCGCTGTAAGACAGACGCCATTAACCGATACGCTATCACCAATCTTCAAATCATCCATGATGACGGAAGCGGCAATGTTCAGCACCATCATTTCTCCACCGGTGGAGACACTTCTCAGAGTGCCAACTTCTTCGACTAATCCAGTGAACATGCTTTCCCTCCTAGGAGTTTTGTGTGAGTAACACTTCTCCGCTATCTCTCCGAACAAAACTTGCTCCGGAAGCACACGATTGAGTTTTGTAACCATTCACTTTAGCGTACCGGAGTACCGCTGATACATACATTATCTCCGAGCACTTTTACTTCCAATCCCTCCAGAGAAATCGCATCCTTCATTAGCTCTATACCAGGAAATACGAACGTCCCTTTCGCTTCAGCACCACCGCCAACAATCTTTGGAGCGAAAAAGAGAATCACTCGATCAACTAGCCCACTCTCCAGCATCGCACCATTTAGCGTGCCTCCGCCTTCAAGTAAAATCGATCCGATTTCCATTTCACCGAGTGTTACCATAGCAGCCTTCAAATCCACCCGTGGTCCTGCTCCGCTAACAATGATTTGCACACCTGCTTGAAGAAGTGCTGCTTTCTTTTCATCATCTGCGGCTTCAGTTGTCACGATGATAGTAGGCGCTAGACCGTCACTTACAACTGCTGAATCCAAAGGAATACGTAGTCCAGAATCAATCACAATCCGTATCGGATGAATACCCGGCACTTCCGTTCTTGTAGTCAGTGAAGGATTATCTGCAATCACTGTGTTCACACCGACCATTATTCCCTGATGCCGATGCCGCAGCGTATGTACGATCTCCCGCGCTTCACCATTTGAAATCCATTTACTGTCACCAGATTTGGTAGCTAGGTTACCATCCAGCGTGCTGGCACTCTTGAGCGTAACAAAAGGCTGTTTTGTCAAAATATACTTGATAAAACGCTCATTCAACCGCAGCGCACGTTCACGCAGCAACCCTACTTCTACTTCAATGCCATGCTCACGCAGCATTTGAACGCCGCGACCCGCAACCTGAGGGTTAGGGTCTTCACAAGCGACTACCACTCTGGCTACTCCCTCGTCGATCAGCCTTTGGCTGCAGGGCGGAGTCTTGCCATAGTGACTGCAAGGTTCCAGTGTTACGTAGGCAGTGCTGCCCTGTGCTTGACCGGCCGCCATATTCAAGGCATGAACCTCAGCATGACCTGTTCCGCGCTGCAAATGAGTTCCAAGTCCAATCATCGCTCCATTCTTTACAACAACACAGCCAACAACAGGGTTAATTCCTGTCTGTCCTTGGGCCCGTTCTGCCATATCCAGCGCTAACGACATATAAAACTCGTCATTCATATTATCCATCTCGTTCCTCCTATCCACTTACTGTCTATCTGATGCGTAAAAACAGAAAAACCCATCTCATTCTCCAGGAGGAGTAAAGATGGGTTATGCGAGAGTTTATCGGCAGTCCAAATAAAAGTGTGCGTAAATAACCGTCAAACGACGGCAATTGTGAAATATCGCACATAATAAATGAAAATACTGCAGTCCACCTGTCTATTACAGACAAGCGGTTAACCTCTCCTTCTTCCATCCAGACTATACTGTCGGTCCCGGAATTTCACCGGGTCCACCGTTCGCGTCAACAACGCGAGCCGGGTAGCGGACTAAGTGTGGTAGATAAACTTAATAAATAAGCACTCTACAACAACATCACCGCCGGTAGGGAATTGCACCCTGCCCTGAAGGATTGATCCTTTATTTAATTGAGGTTCAAGTTTTCCTTACTAACAAAATTATCACTTACACCTTCGAAATGCAAGTGCGTTTTATATATTTACTTAAAATTTGTAACTTAATTCTGAGAGGTATGGTGATTACTAGAAGAAACGACATGGTAATATATAGCCTGCAAATGTACAGTTAAAACCCATTCCATACATTTACATAACAAAAGAAAAAGCGCCTGGACTGTATCTCCAGGCGCTTTTTCTTTTTCCAATTACAATCCGCGTTCTTGTTGTTTCAACAAATCACGAATTTCCGTTAGCAACACGATATCTTCTGTGGGTGCTGGCGTCTCCACCACTTCAACTTTAACGGCTTCTTTGCGCTGGAATTTATTAGCCAGTTTAATCACCATAAAGATTGAGAAGGAAATAATAAAGAAATCAACTACCGCCTGCAAAAATTGCCCATAAGGAATAATCAGTTCATTATGCATAACCATAACACTTAGAGCCCGATCCTTCAGATCTATACCACCTGTTATCAAGCCGACAATTGGCGTAATGATGTCAGATACTAATGAAGTCACAATCTTACCAAAAGCTGCTCCGATAACGACAGCAATGGCTAAATCTAGTACATTTCCTTTCAGGGCAAAAGCTTTAAACTCTTTCCACATCTTCCATTTCTCCTCCAACCTATTGAATTTGAAATTATTATAGCATAGCCGCTTCCCAAATCTTAAGGCTTGTTTAGAAACTATTAAGTTTACTTTTTACTTTTACATGCCGCCATTGGGAAGTTCGCCTGTCTCATCTTTGGTATGTGGAAGGCTTTATGATAGCTTTAAGTTTTTCAAAGAGCTAAACAAACTGTTTCCCATCGATCTTCGCCGGCCTTCAAATAAGGATTTCAATCGAGAATATTGTATACTTCTTGTAGTACGGACGGTATAGAGGCCTGTATAAAAATTCGAGGAACACAAAAATCCCCGATTATTATGTTATCTGCCAAGGGTCAGGAACTAGATAAAATTACTGGACTCAGTAATACACTCATGGTACACATTCGAAAAATCAGAGAAAAAATTGAAGCTAAGCCGAGAAAACTACTGTATTTAAAGACGGTATAGGGCGTTGGCTACAAACTGGAAAAAGGAGGTTCTTCTAGTTGAACTTTAAAAGATTCGATACCTTATCTTGGAAAATAGTTGGCTTTAGCCTAACGAGTCTAGCTCTTACAGCAGCAATTTTATTGGTCGGCTATTATGGGACATCCCTTTTGCTATGGCTCAATCCTTCTCATTCCTTCTGGGGCGTTAAACTCATCCGCTGGGTGACCAATAACATCGGTTCTACTTCTATAGTGATTCTCATTGGGGTTCCTTTATTTATTTTTTTCATCCTGAAGCTATCCAGAAATACAACAAGCCATCTTCATAACATTTCAAGCGGGGTTCAAGCGATTGCTGACGGCAACTTATCTTTCAAGGTACCAGTAACAGGAACGGATGAACTCGGTAAACTCGCGGAAAATATGAACCTCATGGCGGGCAAGCTAAAATCCGCTATAGATGAAGAACGAGCAGCAGCGAAAGCCAAAAACGACCTAATCACTGGTGTATCCCATGATCTTCGAACCCCTCTAATTTCTGTACTGGGATTCCTGGAATATGTGGAGAAGGATCGTTATAAGAACGAGGTTGAGCTGCGTTATTATGTGAATATCGCCTATGAGAAGTCCCTGACTCTTAAAAAGCGAATCGGCGATTTATTTGAATATACACGTGTTAGCAGCAACGGGCTTCCCCTTAATATGGAGCCTGTAGATCTCGGCAAGCTGCTCAAAAAGCTTGTCGAGGAATTCGCTCCCGTATTGGAGCAAGCGGATATGACCTGCCGTATTCATACGGATATGGGCCCTTTGATTATCCATGGTGATGCGGACGAGTTAGTACGATTATATGAGAACCTATTTACCAATGCGGTTAGATACGGTAAAGAAGGTAAAATTCTAGATATTTCCGTTTATAGAAAAGATAACAGTGTGATTACTACATGCACGAATTACGGTAACCCGATCCCTGCCACGGACCTCCCCCACTTATTCAAGCGATTTTATCGTGTAGATAAGTCACGTTCCAGGGAGACTGGCGGAAGCGGCTTAGGACTCGCGATTGCCAAGAGCATCACAGAGCTCCACGGTGGAACAATTTCAGCCAAAAGCTCACGTAAACAAACCGAATTCGAGACTTCCTTCCCTGCGAGTGAATAGGTTCTGAACACAAACAAAAGCACCCGACTATAATCACGCCGGGTGCTTCTTTCCGTTCAATTTCAAATCATACTTATTCATTTACTTTAAGTTTCCTCCACGTCTAAACACACGGTTTAGAATATAGCCTATGGCTATTAATCCAATACCTGTCATGTAGAGCGGCGCAGGGCTACTTTCTCCCGTCTTTGGAAGCTGAGGGGCACTTGAAGTACTGTTGTTGATGGTACCTTTCGGAACTTCCTCATCAACAATGTCGACTTCACCCAAAGGAACATTTTCATCTGTAATAACTAAATCAGGAGCTCCTACTTCTTCTGATGTCGCGGATTCCAGATCGCTCGTATTCCCAGGGCCAGCAGGTACTGCCGGATCATTGATGATTACTCCTGGCACCTGCGAACTCGTAGGTGTAGGTGTCAACGGACCTCCTGGGGCTCCTGAGGTTGGTGTAGACGCAGGTTCTGATGTCGGCTCTGTTGACGGAGTAGCCGTCGGTTCCGATGAAGCTGATGGTGTTGCGGTTGGGACTATAGTTGGTTCTGGCGTTGCAGTAGGCGTAGGCTCAACTGCTTTATGATTCGTAATTACGAGTTGATTCGTTGATGAGGAATGAATGGACACTGGATGCTCTGTAGGATCAAGTACATAGCCACTAGGAGCTGTCGTCTCAATCAATACGTAGTTACCCAACCATAATTTATTGAATGTTGCTGTACCAGCGGAATCTGTGGTTAAGCTATTAATAAATACCCTGTCTGAGCCGTTAAGGCGATAGAGTGCAAAAGTTGCATCTGCCAGCGTCTTCAAGTTGTCCTCTGCATCCAGCTTCTTGATCATCAAGGAACCTCTAACCCCGCTGCCTGATCCTGATCCATTCGACACACCGACGATAATTTCTTTAGAAGAATCTTTGCTTATTTCGATAACATTAAAACCACTGAAACGAACAGTATTAGTAACCTTGTCTCCTGTATTCGCCATAATCAGGGATTGATAGTCGAGAATATAAGGTTTACTAATCTCCTTGGCGAAGCTTAAAGCAAACGACTGCTTGCCGTCTACATCCGTTTTTATTTCTAAGCTGTAATCGATACCCTGAATCAATTCAGGTCCGCTTTTTGTTACATCCCCGTTTTCAGCTACGCTTGTAGGATACAGATGGAATGAATCCTGCAGCAGAATCTGATTAGCGCTAGGAGTATCTTTGATTAACGCATTCTTCACAGTAGACTGACTACGATTAATTTGAATGCCCCAATCGATTTTTTCGCCATTCTGAACACCATTTTTCAAGAGATATTCGTCTCCATAAGGAATCTTTACGGTAGCGTTCAAATCCTTGGATACCTTTTTTGCCCCATCATAGAGACTGGCTTTATTATCAATAGAAGTGCCAATGACTTTGCCTTCAAGACTTGTATGAAATTCTATATAATAAGCGGATTGAATAGCATCTGTAAAGGAGAGCTTCAGCTCATTATTACCATTAACACTGTAAGTGTATTTGCTACTATTTACCTCGACACCTTTCGTTGGGTCTCCATTCTTAGCAACATTCATGGTGTACACTTTCAGCGATCCAGGAACCAGGGTTTGACCCGATTTCAAAATATCCACGACCTCTGGCTCTGCAACTGTTTTGCTATTATAGTTGACCCCTAATTTCCAAGCTAATTCTTTAGTTGAAGCATTATAAGAACCAAACTTCAAACCATTGCTTTTCGCTTCGGTTCTTGGAATAAATAGCCCTTCTGCTTCTGTTGTGCGAGGAATTTCGGACGTGTCTAACCAGTCCATCCTAACCTTGTTATTGAAATTTTCAGTATTAGACCAAATCCAATCCTTATTAAATTCCGTTGTATAGCTAATCGTATAAAGACTAGTAATCTGCGAATTAAAGACAACCTTGAATCCTTTATTAGCCTGAACAGGAGCATTGTAAACCAAACTATATTTGGAAGGATTCAATACATTCCCATTAGAATTTCTAATTACGAGTGATTCCGGAATAAACTTCAGTCCGCCAAACGGGAATGACTCCGTAACTTCAACCTGACCCATTGGATAGTTATCACTGTTTAATGTGACTTTCCATCCAACCGTTTTATTCTAATAATCTACGCCTGATAAGTTCTTATACAAAATGGCTGGCCGTATTAAGCGTATAGCTTCTCCAGTATAGGTACTGTCCGTAACTGTATTAGTGATTATAGTATCTTCAAACACACGTTTTACAGCTTTGGTCTTATACTCGATTCGATAAGCCGATGTTACATCTTGTTTAAATTGCAAGGTGAACCCTGACTTCTTCACGTCTGAAGCTGCAACTACAGTGTAATCAATATCCTTGGTCAAAAGATTACTCAACGTTGCTGTACCCGCTGAATCCAGTTGCACCGTGTATACTTTTATCGAATTGGCTACTAACGCTTGAGAATCATCAAACAAATCCTTTAGTACAGCATTTCCTTGCGGAATCGTTTTTTTATTATAGTTATATTCGATTGCCCAGGAAATGATTTGATTGCTCCAGTCATATCCGCTAGAGTACTTGTTCAAGCTTCCTCCTCGTTCTACTTGAACAGTAGCAGAGGAACTTGCAGGAACTTGCCCATCTCCTGTAAAAGTCGCTGTATTCGTGAAGCTTAGCCGATGCTCATCAGTAATAGCTGTGGAGTATTCAATACGGTAAGCACTCGAAATCGCAGGATCAGTGAAACGAACATTTAACGATCCTCCAGTGAACTCTGTAGAATATTTACTGGTATCGAGTAGTGCACCTTGTGTTACCGAACCGTCCAACTGGATACTCAGTTGATACACACTCACAGTAACCGGAGTGCTAAGTGACAAACCTGTTGGTATAGGGTCCGTTACGACTGCATTTCCAACAGTTTTTAATGATTTATTTACGTCAACAGACCATAGAATATGGTCTGCATTAAAACCCTGAGGAATCCCCCTCTTCTCAATGGTCGATCCTACATTCGGTTTAAAATTCACAGTAACCGTCTGAACACCACCGCTCACCGGAAATAAAATCTGCTGAACAGTACTTCCTGAGATTTTTTGTTTATCAAACTTAGTATTGATCCGAAGCGTTCCTTGCACGTCATCATGCGTTTCTATGTAGTCGTTAAAGGTCATTGCTACTTGGTGTGATAACTGCTCAACTGTAAAAGTTCCTACATCTCCATCCTCTGAGACCAACAAGCCGCTAATATCATTAAAAAGCTGAAACTGCTCTGGAAGCTGAAAGGTAAAGGTGTCACCTTGCTTGTACGGATGAGCTTTAGGAAGAGACCACGTATAATCTAATGTTACATTAGCTTCTTGCTCATAGACGCTATCCGTAACCGTCTGCCCGTCTTCACCATATACAGCCATTGAGACACTGGTGATGATATTCCGCTCTTGATCGATTGCCGCTGCTTGTACTTGTGGAGTGAACCCGATGCCATAGGCATATTGAGCTACAAGCATCAGAATGACTATCATCATACTTATTCTTTTCTTTAACATTATCCTAAAGCCTCCAATTCCTTTTCCAATTTGATTTTTCTATGTTTGTATCCCCTCTTGAAGCGTAATCTCTGCCATTCCTCATGCTCGAATGCTTCTTATGTAAATCCGCGCCCATTGCCCCATCTTATGTTAAAATAATGAAAAGCCATCCTTTTGTGGGTAGCTGACAGAATGCATACATATATAACCATTTTTTGGATGTTTCGAAACAGAAAATATCAAAAATTTACAAAGATGTTTTTTGAAGTGCTTTTTAGGTACGAAGGAGGTTGGTTCCATGCATCTTTCATCTTATTTTGATCGACAGCGTACGGAGGATTTCATTATGTTCTCCCCTTCACATTGGATTGCTCTGTCTATCATTACATTGGTCTGTATACTGTTTTACAGTTTAAGATTCGAGATTCGGACTGATGTGAGACTTCGGCAAAGTGTGCGCTTGCTGCTGATTATTATTCTTTTGTTCTCAGAAACAGGTCTTCAAATATGGTACCTCTCTCAAGGCGTATGGCAATCCAGCAGCTCACTCCCGCTCGAACTATGCGGAATTACTTTACTACTATCCGTTATCATGCTGATCACTCGCAGCCGAGCACTATATTCCTTTCTGTATTTTGCTGGGATTGGTGGAGCATTCATTGCTTTACTCACACCGAATCTGGTCTATCCATTCCCTCATTTCCGATTTCTACTGTTCTTTATAGCACATGGTGGTATTGTTCTCGCTTCTCTTTATATGACCTGGATTGAGGGCTATAAGCCCACTTGGAAATCCCTCCTGTTCACCATGCTTGGACTAAACCTTGTGGCCGCTTGTGTGTGGATCGCCAATTACATCCTAGGATCTAACTACATGTTCCTATCTCATAAGCCCAGCACTTATTCTGTATTGGATTATTTCGGGCCTTATCCTTATTACCTGCTTGTTGAAGAGTTGTTTGCCTTCATTGTGTTTCTGCTCATGTATTTGGTATTCTTCTGGGTGCCAGAGCAACGTAAATCGAGACGTAAACGAATAAGCCGGATTCCTTATTAAAATAAGAAAAGGCCAGCCTCCGATAATCCGGAGACTAGCCTTTTTAAATTAAGAATTCTTAAGCTTCGATGATTTCTACCGAAGTCATTTTGTCGCGTCCTTTGAAAGTATCAACAAGATCCATACCTTCAACTACTTTACCGAATACAGTGTGAACTCCATCCAAGTGTGGTTGCGGTGCATAGCAGATGTAGAACTGGCTTCCGCCTGTGTTCTTACCCGCATGTGCCATAGCAAGTGTTCCGCGCTCGTGCTTGTTTGGGTTGATTTCGCAGTTGATTGTGTATCCTGGACCACCAGATCCAGTTCCGTTAGGACATCCGCCTTGAGCTACGAAACCAGGGATAACACGGTGGAATGTCAATCCATTGTAGAAACCATCTTTTGCTAGCTTTTCAAAGTTAGCTACAGTGTTTGGTGCATCTTGATCGAACAAGTCAATCAGCACTACGCCGCCATTTTCAAGAGTAATTTTCGCTTGCTTTGCCATATGTAAATGACCCCTTTCAAAATTAACAAATTTAGAATACCTCAATTATATTACTATGAAACTACGCACAAAGCAAAGCAAGCAGGAGTAATTCCTGCTTGCTCTTTATGCCTTACCAGTTTTCCCTACCTAACATTAACGGCTGTTACTTAGCAACAGCAGCTTGTTTAGCGATACGCTCAGGAACAATATCGTTGGCAATAAGATCATTATAGCTTTCGCGACGCACTACAAGATCGCTGTGTCCGTTCTGAACGAACACTAAAGCCGGACGACGAAGCCGGTTGTAGTTGCTCGCCATGGAGTAATTGTAAGCGCCTGTGCAGGCTACAGCCAACAGATCGCCGCTTTCAGCCTCAGGCAGCTCTACATCCCAGATCAGCATATCTCCGCTCTCGCAGCATTTACCAGCGATGGATACAGTTTCTGTAGCCTCTTCATTCGCACGATTAGCAAGTAATGCCTCATATTTAGATTGGTACAATGCAGGACGTGGATTATCAGTCATCCCACCGTCAACGGCAACGTACTTACGCACGCCTGGGATATCCTTGTTACTTCCTACTGTATAAAGTGTAGTACCTGCATCTCCAACAATACTACGGCCCGGCTCCACCCAAATTTCAGGCAAAGCATTATAGATTCCAGCAAAATGAGTCTTCACGGCATCCGTAATTGCAGTTACATATTCAGAAACATGTAACGGGGTATCACCCTCAACGTAACGAATACCGAAACCTCCACCTAGGTTTACTACACGGAAGTCCACTTCCAAACCTTCTTTAACACTACGAGCAAAACTCGCTACACGTTCAACAGCAAGCTGGAATCCATCCGTTTCAAAAATTTGAGAACCAATATGGGAATGTACGCCAAGCAGCACTAAATTCTTTTTGCTGACTGCCGCTTTAACTGCTTCATAAGCCGATCCATTACCGATATCAAATCCAAATTTGGAATCGGTCTGGCCTGTTGTAATATACTCATGCGTATGAGCTTCGACACCTGGTGTCACACGTAACAAGATGTTAACCTTAACTTCTTTACGTGATGCAATCGACTGCAAAAGATTAAGCTCTACCAGATTATCGACTACAAAGCAGCCAATCCCGGCATCAATCGCCATTTCGATCTCTTCAGACGTCTTATTGTTGCCATGAAAATGAATGCGTTCTGCAGGAAAGCCAGCTTGCAAAGCAGTATAAAGTTCGCCATCAGATACAACATCAAGCGACAAGCCTTCTTCATCAGCCAAACGAACCATAGCCATTACTGAGAACGCCTTACTTGCGTAAGCTACTTGGAACCCAAGTCCAGAGGATTTAAAAGCATCCATATATTCCCGGCAACGTTGTCTCACCAATTGCTCGTCCAATATATATAGCGGGGTTCCATATTCCGCCTTCAATTCAGTTACATCACATCCGCCGATCTCCAAATGCCCAGCATCGTTAATTCGGCTAGTACCGTGTAGAAACATTCTATAGTCCTCCAATTTCTGTGGAATATCAAGGTTCCACCCTGTCTTTAGTGTATTCAGTATAACAGACAGTGGGAACTCCATTGAATGGACTAATTTGCAGTAGTTTTGTATTTTCCTACGATTGTTAATCATTCTTTTGAGTAGGCGGCACTCTTGTATTATCTCTAGTTTTGTTGAAAGACGGCCTTGTCTTCGAGCTTAAGACTGGCTTGCGAACTAGAATTTCGCTCATTGCCTTTGCATTAAAAGGTATGAACGGCCACATATAAGAGGAGTTATAGGACCGATGGGTAGTTAGGAAAATAGTCAGTAGCGTCGTGCCAATCATAAATCCAGGCACCTGGAATGCCGCTACGGCTAGTAATAATACAAGCCTGACTATTCGATTCGCAAGACCCAGCTCATAACTCGGGGTCGCAAACATGCCTATGGAAGCTACAGCCATATATAGAACAACCTCGTTTACAAAAAGGCCGCTCTTCACCGCTATATCGCCAATCAATATCGCTGCAATCAGACCCATCGCTGAGCCTAAAGGGGTTGGAGTGTGTACTGCGGCCATCCGCAGTAAATCAACCCCAAGCTCCACAATAAGAAACTGGGCGAGTATTGGAATTCTGGCGGTCTTTTGAGGTCCAATGAAGTCCAGCATAGCCGGCTTTAGTTCAGGATGAATGACAAGCAACATCCATAGCGGCAGAAGGAACATGGATGCAAATATACCGATGAAACGGACCCACCGTAAGTAGGTTCCCATAAAAGGAGTCTGACGATTCTCCTCTGCATGTTGACAAAGATCAAAAAAGGTAGTCGGAAGAACAATAACAATTGGTGAGGTATCTACAAATATTATTACCCGTCCCTCCAATAAATTGGAAGCTACGACGTCAGGGCGTTCAGAATAACGCACCATAGGATATGGATTCCATCCACCGCCGATAATCGCCTCCTCTAATTGTTTATCTGCCAGAGGAATACCATCAATATCAATGCTTTTGATTTTGTCGATAACAGACTTGACCTGTGTTTTATCAACGATATCATCAATGTAAGCCACGCATACATCTGTCTGTGTCCGTCGCCCAACCCGAAATAGCTCATATTTTAACCCTGGATCTCGAACCCGTCTTCTGACAAGCGAGATATTGCTCAGTAAAGTCTCTGTAAAACCGTCGCGCGCACCGCGCACCACCCGATCAATCGAAGGCTCGGCTGGACTGCGACTAGGGTAAGAACGAGTATCCATGATGATAACTTTGTTCTCACCTTCGACGAATAGCACGCTCAAGCCTTCTAGTACCTTCTCGATACTTTCGCTTAAAGAATTCCCCTCTTCCACCTGGATGTGAGGGACATATTCATTCATAAAGCTAGACAGCACACCCGTAGACAGATTCTCAGAGGTGAGATAGGTCAGACGTTTTAGAATATCATCGGTCACATCTGTGTTGGTAAATCCACTTAAACAGAGTAGAGCTGTCTTATGTCCGCCAAAGGACATCTGTCTGAACGTTACATCAAAGCTTGTGCCCAGTCCCATTACCTCAGTAAGTGTTTGTTTCGTATCTTGCAGGGACATTGGGATTTCATCATTACCTTGCCAGTAAATGACGGATTCTTTTAACGAGTTGGAGTGCTCGCGATCCCGTTTCTTTTGTAGCTTGCCGCTCCCCTTTTGATTGCTGTCTTGTGACTCTTGTTGCGCTTGCTTCTTAGATAGTTTGGGCTTTGGCGTCACTTTGGCTTGAGATTCTTCCCCGGACTCTGTTGCGGACTCTGATCCGACTGTTTGTTGGGTATTCTGATCTTGCGCCTCATCTTCGGATTCCGAGTCTGAATCTAAGCCGAATAACCTGGCAAAAAATCCTTTACCAGGCTCATTCTGCTCCTGATTTCCGAGCTCATCTGACGCCTCTGCATCCTGCTGCCCGGAATCGGGCTGAGCTGATGCTTCAGCGTTTTGCTCTTCTGCCCCTAGCTCCGCAGCTGCTTCTGTATCCTGTTGCCCGGAATCGGGCTGTGCTGACGCTTCGGTACTCTGCTCTTCTGCCCCTAGCTCCGCAGCTGCTTCTGTATCCTGTTGCCCGGAATCGGGCTGTGCTGACGCTTCGGTACTCTGCTCTTCTGCCCCCAGCTCCGCAGCTGCTTCTGCATCCTGCTGCCCTGAATCCGGCTGAGCTGATGCTTCAGCGCTTTGCTCTTCTGCCCCTAGCTCCGCAGCTGCTTCTGTATCCTGCTGTTCTTGACTCGGATCAGCTGCTGTAGTATTTTCCGCCGGATCTGCGTCTTCACTGGTCATAGAAGCTCCGTTAACCTCGGTATGATCATCAACTAGATCCTCTGCGGTATTCTTCATTGCTGCGGCAGCCGCAGCGTTTTCTTCCTGATGATCCTCTTCTGGCACAGAATCACCGCTGTGAATAAATTTGCTCATTCCATAACCCCCGTTTACTGTCGGTATACAAACCAGTCGAACAAAGAACCCGCGACCTTCCCGCTTACCATCGCCATTAACAGGCCGAACAGATAATGTGTCATGTTCAAGCGTTTAGCGAGTATCGGCAGCACATTTAATACCTCGGTCAATGCTGCAGCAAGCATCCCGACAAAAATCCCGTCAAAAAGTCCTATACCAAGTTCAACTAAAGTACCTGACGATATTTTCCAATTCCAAAAATCACTTACGGTTCCTAGCAATGATCCAGCTACCATCGCACCCTCGTACCAATGTACTTTATCGTAAGAAGAAGTTAATTGAGCCAGACGGGGCACCATGTCGAGAACCACAAATAAAGCGATCACACCACCACCTACTGCGATCCCCCCTGCAATACCCAGCAGCAAATTCAACCCTAGTGTTATAGGTGCCGTCATCTTCCGTCCTCCACGTTCTCTGGTTGATTTTCTCCACGGCGCCTCATTTTGCTATACTCCTCATTGATGACGTATTGGTCGATATTTTTCTGATACAGGTACATTTCCACTTCTAGCGGTGTAGGCTCTTCATTCCACTTTTTCTTAAATAAATGGTTGAAAAAAATGACCATCCCAAAGCCGATTCCCAGCGAATACGCAATCTGAAATACAACCGGATGCTCATCCCGATGACCGGTGATCATCTCCACGATTCGGATTTGAACCTCCTGCATGTTTACATCTGCATGGAAATTCATGATGGTCAGCGCAGACCCAAAGAAAAGCAGCAGCCACACTAAGACAAACATCGCTACTGAAGGCTTCCGCCTCTCCACTGGACCTTCAATCTGAACAATCGTTCTCCCTTCGCCGATCGGCTCAATGTCCGCTTCCGGCAAAAGCTCATAAATGCGGGGAATAACCATCAGAAGATCAATCAAAATTAGATTGCCGTCACTTTGCTCTGGCTTCATTAGCAGAATAGATTCCAGCGACTCTTTCAGCTCTGGCTCCGCGATCAAAAATGCAATATCACCCAATGTGACACCTTTACCTTTGGGCACCGTCACCCGGTTCTTAAGCTGTATATAGATGGCGGGAGCAGAATGTTGTTTCATCCGCATTCCTCCTAAAGGTTGTGGTCAAGTAGCTCCGGTGCAAGATAACGGTAGTATGGGAGTAAAGCCTTATTTTTACTCTTGAAGCTCTGAATCAATTTCCAAAGATGCTGAAATGTTGAATTTTTATTGGTATCGGGAATGCTTACCCCACCTTACAATCTTGTTATAAAAGAGAAAGGGAGGAGTTTTATGTAAACGGATACAACCATCGCTAAACTAAGGGCGCCTGTTGTTAAATTCCTAATCCGGAGGTTATGATCATGAACAAACAGAACTCAAAAACAACGTTCAAATTGTTCGTTTGCCTGTCTCTCGTGTTTAGTATGTGTTTCAACTTTGGGAATAACAAACCAGCGGAAGCTGCTACGACTTTTGCAAAAGGGGCTGATGTAGGCTGGCTATCGGAGATGGAGTACTATAATTGGTCTTTTTACAATGATAACGGTGTGAAACAAGACCTACTGCAAATTCTCAAAGATCACGGAATGAACTCCATTAGACTACGGGTCTGGGTTAACCCTTCCATTAATTTCTCTAACAAAGCCGATGTTGTGAAACAGGCCGTTCGGGCCAAGAACATGGGTTTCCGAATCATGATTGACTTTCATTACAGTGATACATGGGCAGATCCCGGCAATCAGAAGAAACCTGCTGCCTGGACCAGCAAGAACTTTACAGCTCTAAAGACAGCGGTATATGACCACACGTATGATGTTATGAATACACTCAAAGCTAGCGGTGTTACGCCGGAATGGGTACAGGTAGGGAACGAGACGAATAATGGAATGCTTTGGGAGGATGGAAAGGCTTCTGTAAGTATGAGCAATTTTGCTGCGTTGATCAATTCAGGATATAGTGCAGTAAAAGCGGTCAGTAGTAGTTCAAAAGTCATCGTCCACCTCTCTAACGGCTACGACAATTCCTTATTCCGCTGGATGTTTGACGGTCTGAAGTCTAACGGTGCCAACTATGATGTGATCGGCATGTCACTCTATCCTACTACAAGCAACTGGTCTACACTGAATGCTCAGACATTAACGAATATGAATGATATGGTTGCCCGGTATGGTAAAGAAGTGATCATTTCTGAGGTCGGGATGGACGTTAGTGCTCCAACAACGGCTAAAGCTTTTCTTACCGACATCATTAGCAAAACAAAATCGGTAAGTGGCGGCAAAGGGCTTGGCGTGTTCTATTGGGAGCCGGAGAGTTATGGTACATGGTACGCTTACACAAAAGGTGCCTTTGATTCTTCTGGTAAGCCTACGGTGGCTTTAGATGCCTTTTTGAATTAAAAAAGAAGACAGCCACGGTGCTTAACCATTGGCTGTCTTCTTTTCTAATAATCTTTAGAAATGGAGCGAATCCAGTTTCTTACCTTCAAAATCAAACAGAGCTAAATTGGACCACCCATTCTCATGCCCAACAGACCATTCCTTTTGCGAAGGAATCCAAGCAGGCTCCCAGTAATAAAAGCCGATTCCTTTTCCGTTTGGTGTATTCTCAATTACGTTTATGAAATCCTTCATATACTTAGCTTGACCCTCTACTGTGGCTGGATAACCTTCATGGAGCTGGGCTTCCTCATTCACAATTACTGGAAATCCTTCAGGTGCATTCAGTGTCCATGGATAGGCTGTTTCCACCACAATGATATCCTTGTTATAACGCAGCGCTAATTCGTTCAGGTTAAGCTGCAAGTCGTCCAAAGTACCATGCCACCAAGAGTAGAATGATAATCCGATAACATCAAAATTTACGCCATGTTCTAAGAAACGATCAAAAAAGTTACGGCTCGCCGGATGATCAGCACCCCGGTCAATGTGGATCATGATGGACAAGTCAGAATCGACGGATTTCGCACCCGCTATACCTGCTTTAACTAGCGTAGTGAACTGCTCCCACTGCTCCGGAGTATCACAATCTCCATCTACCTTGCCTTCTCCCCATAACATGCCTGGCGTAATTTCATTACCGATCTGCACCATATCGGGCAGTGTGCCTTGGGACTGTAAAGCTTTAAGGGTCTCGCGTGTATAATCATACACGGCGGATGTCAAACCACTGAAGTCAAGTGCCTCCCAAGCTTTTGGCTTCCATTGGTTAGCTGGATCCGCCCATTTATCTGAATAATGAAAATCCAGTAGAAAATCCAGCCCTGCTTCTTTGATCCGCTTTGCCATAACCAGCGTCCGTTCCAAATTGCAAAAGACGCCTGGAGGGTCATTCCAAATCCGCAGCCGTATGGCATTTACTCCATTGTCCTTAAGGATGTGGAGTAAATCCTCACCTTCCTCAACGTTCCGAACAGAGCGACTATGGAATTTGCCTCCACCCTGCTCTATTTCATCCAAAAACGAGATGTCCATTCCATTAATAAATGTCGTTATCATCATCCCTACTCCTTTACAGAACCAAGTGTCATTCCTTTAACAAAATACTTCTGCAAAAATGGATATACGATTAGAATAGGAGCAGCCCCGATAAAGATTTGCGCGGCTCTAACCGTTGTCTGCGAGATTAATTCCATCTCCTTCGGATTAATGCTCATGGAGCTCATATCCCGTTGAATGATAACGGTCTGCAGAAAGGTCGCCAGCGGAAACTGCTTGGAATTGTTCAAGTACAATAGTCCATCGAACCAGGAGTTCCAGTGGAACACCATACTAAACAGTGCAATCGTCGCAATCGATGGTAATGAAATCGGTAAGTAAATGCTGAACAAGGTACGGAAATGTCCTGCGCCGTCAATTAGCGAAGCTTCCTCCAAATCTTTAGGAATACCGCGGAAGAAGTTCAGCATCAGAATTACCAAGAATGTATTCACCGCACCTGGCAGAACGAGTACCCAGAAGGAATCCATTAAGCCAATCTTTTGAATAACAATATAGAATGGAATCAGACCACCATTAAACACCATGCTGAACACGAACAACCAGGAATAAACATTCCGGCCTTTGAAGGCTGAGTTTTCCTTAGATAGCGGATAAGCTGCCAGAAAAGTAATCAGAAGCGTAAGTCCGGTTCCGAGTACAGTTCTTTGTACGGATACCCATATAGAGTGTAGGAATATCGGATTATTCATTGTCTTTTTATAAGCTTCCAGAGAGAACTGCTTTGGCCACAAGCCCACCAGATTGGCATCAGCCGCAGACTTGGCACTGAAAGATACAGCTAATACGTGAATCAGAGGAACAATACACATGAGTGCGAGTATGATCAGAAAACAAGTATTGAATATGTTGAAAATACGATAACCTCTAGTTTTGTAATACATAGGTCTCCCTCTTCCATTGGTAGTTTAGAAAATGCGATATCCTGCCCATTTTTTAGCCAGACTGTATGATACAAGGATTAGGACCATACTAATGGCTGACTTGAACAGTCCGATTGCTGTACCAAAGCCCATCTCACCATTCAGAATAGCTGTCCGGTATACGAAGGTGTCGATAATATCGCCTTTCTGATAGACCAGCGGATTGTAGAGGTTAAAGATCTGGTCAAACCCTGCATTCAATACATTTCCGAGAGCCAGAGTACCTACCACAACAACCATTGGCAGTAGAGAAGGCATTGTGATAAAACGTGTCTGTTTCCAGCGGGTTGCACCATCTATTTCTGCAGCTTCATATAATGAAGGGTTAATTCCTGCTAGAGCAGCCAGGAAGACGATCGTGTTATAACCAAATTCCTTCCATACATCTGTGAGAATGACGGTGAACCTGAACCAGTTATTATCTCCTAAGAAAAAGATGGGTTTAATCCCCATACTCCCGAGGATCTGATTGACGAAGCCATCTGTAGCAAGCAAATCTAGCAAGATCCCGCCAAGGATGACCCAAGACAAGAAGTGAGGTAAATAAACCAATGTCTGAATTGTACGCTGTATATAAACCTTGCGAATCTCATTCAAAAGAATGGCGAAAACAAATGGCACAGCCAGATTGAAGATCATCTTCAGAACGGCAATAATCAATGTGTTCCAAATGACCTGCATGCTGTCATTACGTTCAAATAGATAGCGGAAATTATCTAATCCAACCCACGCTGATCCCGAAATTTTTAGCCATGGCTTATAATCCTGAAACGCCATCACAATTCCGCCCATCGGGATAAAGCTGAAGATGATCAGGAATATCATCGCCGGCAGCAACATTAAGTGAAATGGCCATGTTTTTTTAAGTGTTCTCATCCTTGGTCCCCCATATCGTGTCAAGTTCTTCTGTAACCATACTCAAATTATAGCAACGACAGGATTCCCCAAATAGCGAGCAAAACCAATATATATGGTACAAAACCAATCTCTTTACCGTATAGAAACAGAAGCTAATTTATACAAATTCGGATAACCGCTAACGCAAAAAGAGACGGTTCCCACAGCTAAATAAACAGCTGAGGAAACAGTCCCTAATTGTGCTACTTATACCCTTCACAGAGCATTATTTTACGCTGTCATACCATTCATTTACTTCTTTAGTGATTTGGTCGCCGCCGCCTGATTTCCAGGTCGTTACGAAGGTATCGAAAGCTTCTAGTGGCTTGTTGCCATAGATGATCTCATTAAACGTTTGGTTCTCGATTTTGTTCAGATAATCCATCTTCGATTTCATAGTTTCAGTAGTAGGACCAGTGAACATATTTTTGAAGGATTTATCCTCTTGTGCCAGCAGAACCTTTGCAGCTGCAGGGGTATCCTTACCATAGTTCACAGCTACATCCTTCTCCAAACGAGTGGTTGGTTCAGCACCATCTGCAAGATTAAGAAGGGCTTTCATTTGGGCATCCGGAATCCGGGCACCGTCACGAACCAGCATATAACGAACGCTGTTCACATAACCACCAGCAATTTTATCATTTTCAATCATCTTACCGTTTGCATCTAGTTCATAGTCATATCCTGCGAAGAGGCCATTATCCAGCTCGCTACCAGGCTTAGGATCAGCGAAGTTATCGAACAGATAGTTTTGATAGGTGAAGAATGCCTCTGGATTTTTCATCTTAGTGCTAATCAGAGTTACACCGTTGGTGAACTGTGTTCCATGACGCATAACTTTACCATCTGGTCCCGCTGGAATTTCAATTGGAGCCCATACAGCATCCGGAGCATTCTTCACAGTATCTTGAAGCGGCCAACCGCTCATCCAGTAAGGTCCTGGGAGAATACCTGCTGTACCCGCCACTGCCGGCTCAGCTGTTTTGTTCTCATCCCAAAGCGCTGCTTCTTGAGGAATGTAACCTTTTGCGAGCCATTCCTTCATTTTTTCCAGCCCTTGCTTCATACCTGCATTTACAGAGCCGTATTCCAATTTACCATCAGCATCAAGATTCCATTGCTGCGGAAGCGTTCCATAAGCACCGAAGATCCAGGAAGGATCGCCCATCCAAGTGTTCATCGATGTCTTAAAGCCGATACTAAGCGGAGTTACCTTGTCTGGTGCCAAGCCATCAGGGTTCTGATTCTTGAATGCATCCATAACTTTTTCTAGCTCATCTATCGTTTTAGGTGCTTGCATATTTAGCTTGTCCAGCCAATCTTGGCGGATCCAAAGAATGTAATCATGGTTGTACGCGTAATCGAGAACAGGCAGACCCATTCTTTTGCCATCACGGCTGTATTGGTTCCATACGTTCGGATCCTGTGCCATGGCTTCTTTCCAAGTAGCTGAAGCGTATTTATCAAACAGTGTTCCCACTTCAGCATACATACCGGAATCGATCAAATCCTGAGCAATCGTGCTATCACCTGTACCGATCGTTACAACATCGGGCATTTCCTGACCAGATGACATCGACAGGCGCAGTTTGGTTCCAAAAGCACCATTCGTATCTGTAATGGACCAAAGTGATTTAATATTGATGCCGAACTTTTCTTTTGTCCACTTCGTAGCTACGTTATTCTCAATGCTTTCCCCGTTCTTGAATTTAAGCTCAGGGTCAACACCCCATACCGTTGTAATGGTTACCTCAGGATCATATTTATCCTTGTAGGCGTTTTCAGAATTAGATGTTGTATTGGTAGTCGTATCACCGGCTGTATTCTTTCCATCAGCAGCATTATTGCCCGAACAACCTGCGAGACTACCTACCAAAAGCATACTCATACACAGGAGCGGCAGCCATCTCTTTCTCTTCATCGCGCTCATTTTGTTCCCCCTTAGATTCCTTAAGTGTTGGTTATGACTTAATTATAGGGAACGAAGATGATGTCGAATACGTCATTTAAACAAGGTTTCTGCACCTTTCTCAACCTCTCTATCCGTCACGAAACTCATTTGGTGTCATATTGTAATGCTTCTTGAACATTTTGCTGAAATATTGCGGATTCTGATATCCAAGTTCGGTCGTGATTTCATAGATTTTTTTATTCGTATTCTTAAGTAGATAAAGTGCACGTTCCATCCGCATGCGGATAATATAGTCTCCGAGCCCTTCTCCTGTCTCTGCCTTATATATTTTAGATAAGTACACAGGGTGCAGATACACATGATCCGCTATCGTCTTGACCGACAGATCATGCCCAGAATGGTTTCCTACCAGCTCATGTACCTGCTTTATAATGTAACTTTTCGTGTTCTGATCACTTTCTGAGAGTTCCTTCTGCAGCTTGTTTAACATATCAAAAGCCCAGTCCTTCAGCTTGTCAAAAGAAACAATAATGCTCTGTGTCAGCATCGGATCGAACGCATATTGATCGATTTGCGAGATGAACTGCCCCCCTTTGTGGGCAATGTACATGAATGCATTAGTAATGGACAGAAAGACTTCATACAGATGCTCACTTGAAAAGCGTGCATTCTCCATATCTCGGAACACATCAGCTATCTTCTGACGGGCTGTATCCCATTGCTTAGATTCCAGCAAATGAATGAGCGTTGGCGGACGATAAAGACTTTCGAGTGATTTGATGCTCATCATCTCCTGAAGATGACGATCCCCCAGATAAAGTACCGAGCCTGTTTCATTATGTGTTGTCAAATACATTGAACTTAAGCCACTTCGATAGGCAGCCGTCATCCCTTCGGGAAAAGCAAACCACTCCGTTACGATAAGCGATATCTCACCCTTCAGATAGTTACTCACACTAATTCTGAAGTTAGCAATCGCTGACTTAAGGATCTGTTGTCTCGCAGCATCGTAATTATTCGACTTCTCTAACTCTCGCTGGATGACTGGCTTCAGTTCCACAAGCAAAATTAAACAATCATGGGGTGCTTTGCAAAACCAGACATGGAATTGCTCCTTAAAGAGCTCCTCGGCAATATTGCCGATGGCATATTCCATTAGGGAAACCGAATGATGATCCATTGCGGCGTAATGTTTACCCAGCTGAATCAATAACATCGCCGCTTCAACATCTGATTCGAAAGAGATTTCATATTCCTTAAGCTTTAATGCAAGTGTCCGCTCAGACAGCACTCTACCAAGTAGTAACTCATGCATCAAGTTGGCCCGCAAAACACTGTAATCGGCTTTGCGATTATAGAGTAGCAAATGATATTTATCATGTGCCTCCCATTCGTCTTTTAGAGACTCAATCGCTCCGGAGATACTATTGATAAATTCCTCATCACTTACTGGCTTCAAAATATAATCAAAAGCCTGTAGCTGAATCGCCTTCTTAGCGTACTGAAAATCAGAAAAACCTGTCAGCAGAATCGACCGGATATCCGGCCATCTCTCACTCACCGTTTCAATTAATTGCAAACCGGACATTCCAGGCATCGAAATATCAGTAACCATGATATCTATGTCCTGCTGTTCCAATATTTCCAGAGCCTCGGCACCCGATGCCGCCTGATGCACTTGCTTTACGCCAATCTCGTCCCACGGAATCGTGCGGGCCAGACTTTCTGTTACATAAGGCTCATCATCGACTAACAATATCTCTATCATCATATTCCCTCCTAGATGTCATCCATATTATTGTCAGTTAGCGGTAACAACCACTGAAGTTTAACCTGCAATCCTCCGAGTGATGATGGTGCAATCGTCAATCCTGCATCCTCACCAAAACGCAGCCGCATTCTCTGATGCACATTCCAAAGCCCGCAGCCCATTTCTTCATCCATCGCTTTGCCTAGCTTATTTTCCAATACGATAATTTCCTCCGGGGTCATGCCTTTTCCGTCATCCTCAACCGTTAATGTCATAACTCTTCCGTTGCATGTGCCCGTAATTCGCACCAGCCCCTCTTTAGAGACAGGTTCAATCCCATGGATAACCGCATTCTCGACCAAAGGCTGAAGAACCAACGGAGGAAGATCTCTTTTCCGCATTTGCGGCGGGATATGAACTTCATATTGAAGTCTGCTCATCCTCATTTTTTGGATCTCCAGATAGTGAGTCACAAATTCCGTTTCTTCAGATAAAGCGACAAGATCGCGTTCTTGGCGGGTCGTATATCTGTAATACCGGGATAAATTATGTGACATACCGACGACAGCACCCATATTATCGAGCTTCGCCATACTCGTAATAAATGAGAAGCAATTATAGAAGAAATGCGGATTAATCTGGGATTGAAGCTGCTTTAATCTAGCTTCTCGAACATGGATCTTTTCCATTAACACATTCTCAATCAGCTTCTGAATCTGTTCCACCATGCTATTAAACCTTCCGGACAGAAAGCTGAACTCATTCTTACCTTTGATCTCCACCCGCGCAGAGTAGTCTCCTTGCTTCAACCTCTGGAAGCCTCCAACCAATAATCTAACGGGCACCTGCACCTGAACATACAGTAGATAGGCTACGAGACAGCTCATTAATAACAATGCACCAATAGCAAAATAAAATAAGCGATTGGAGGTTTGGATCGGATGCAGTATTTCTGACAGCGGCATATAGTCGATCAAATACCAGCCCATTTTATCCGAATAGACTATGTTTACACTGTAGGACTCACCATTAATGTTCACGGTACGATTTTCACTTTGCTTCAGCTGCTCTTGCTCCAGCCTTTTTACCAATTCATTAGCTAGTAGCTTGTCAGCACTACGGTTAAAGATAAGACCAGTGCCCTGTTTATAATAAAAAGGATCTCTCCTGCCATCACTTTTGAATTTATCCAGCATATCTTCAATGTTTCGGCTGTCAAACTCCACTTTCATAATCGTATTGGCTTTTTCAGGAGTGAACTCTGACATGAAGGGGGTAAAAGAAAACCAAGAGAACACAAAATGGTCGCCATCTTGCTCAATGATCTTTTCTACATGCCAGCCTGACTTTACTTCCCGCTTCAAATCCTCATCCGAATACGGTATAGCATCATTCTCTGACACCATTCGGTGGATGGACGGTGAATATAGATACAACTTACTCTTCCAGTTGGAGGAGCTTTCCTGAATACTGATTTTGGTCTGAATCCGCTTAATCGTGTTTATCGCATCCAGGTTCAAATGTGTTCCCTTCAAATAAGTATCCTTTAAGCTCAAAATATCAGGATCATGAATGAGCAGGATCGGCCAGGAGGACAACAGCTCCATATTGCTCTCTACTTGATTCTGAAAAAAACTGAGCTGATTGCTGTTCGAAGTATTTAATTCCGTACGTAGCACATCCGTGGTCGTCTTATTGGAATAGAAATAGAGGATCGTAATAGGAATCAGCATGATGACCATGATACTTACGATTTTGGTAAATAAATTATATCTATACACTTTCCTTCACACTCCGACTCAAATGTCATAGCCTCTATTGTACAAATAATCTTCATTAACGCATAGATAATTTCTCCCTGCAAAATGAGGTAGACAAGTGATAGCTTGTTCAAGCACTATTATCGTCCTCTCTATTGTAAAGGCTTAAATTATTGCGCTATATGCTACGTACGAAACATTTCTGCAGTTTTTGCAGTCTAATGTATTGTAGAGACATACAAAAAGGGATGATCCGAAAGCCGCTAGGCATTCCAGTCATCCCTTTATACTTTATTTAGTTCAATCTATACAATCAGAGTCTGTTCAGAGCGTTTGTGCTTTAGATTGTTGACTCGATATGAAGAATAAAGCGGTCCAGATCAACGCGAACCCGATAATTTGCGGTAGCGTGACGAGCTGCTGGAATACGATCCAGTTAATGATTACTCCCGTCATAGGAAAGCTTAGTTCAGCCAATGTAGCAAAGGAAGCTTTGGTAGTGCTGAGTCCTTTGTAATACATCAGCATACTGAGTAGTCCTGGCAGCAGAGCCTGCAGCAACAAATTAATGGCGATGGCAGCAGATGCACCAAATCCACCATTAATCTGCCAAGGAGCACCTTCTAATGTGGTGATAATGAAAAGCAACGGCAGCGCCAATATAAATCTTAGGGAAGTCACTGTCTCATATTTCATAGACCCAAGCAGATAACGTCCCATTACTGTTGAGCCACCCCACAATGCGGCCGCTCCTAAGGCCATCAGACTGCTAACACCGATGAAGTTGTTCACATGTCCGAATGGAATACTCCAGCCAAAGGTCAGCAGATAGGTTCCTACCAGTGCCACAATAATGAGGATTCCGAAATTTTTAGGCAGACGTTCTTTAAGAATTAAGGCTGCAAGCCCGATAGCGAATATCGGCTGAAGCTTTTGCAGCAACAGCACAGCATTTAAATCCCCACTGGAGAGTGCCATCGTAAATAGAATTGTCGCCCCGGCAGAACCTCCCCAGGAAACAATTAGCAAAGCTCCAATCTGGCGAAATCCAATGCCTTTTAGCTCCGCCCGGTGACGCCAAAGAACAGGGGAAGCAGCCAAGAAAAGCACCACATGCTCCAAAAGAACAATTTGCGATGAGGTCAAAGATTTTAAGAGGATAATACGAAAGAGCGGATCAACGCCCCATAGTGCTGCACCGAACACAACGAGCCAAAACCCACTGCGTAACGGTGACGTGCTGCTTACCTTATTAGCTGATGATGAAGCTGTTACATTACTCATTATTCCATTCTCCTTGTCGATACAAACCCTCGATAAGAGACCAAAAACCCCCGAATCACCATAAAAGGTCGACTCGGGGGCATTATCAATAAAGACGTACAGGATAGACTCCTAGCGCCTTTATCTTATGATCCTCTCCCATCCGGACTTTACCGTCGGCTCTGGATTCACACCAGATCAGTCACTTCTCTGCAAGCAGAACAAGTGAGTCGCGGGCTCAGTTCGCTTTGAACATTACCGCCGGTTGGGAATTTCACCCTACCCCGAGAATCTTGTATTCCGTTGTTTTTTTCACAATCTCAGAATAAACCTCTTCTTGCCATTCGTCCAGTACTTTATGAAAATATACATAAAATTTTCATGTATCACAGCTTTTCTTACATATTTTTTTCGTTATTGTTCTACTGTCCCATCCCAAAAAATCTGTATAATGAAATTATGTTTATTTTTCCATAGTTTAGGAATTTTTCTAAGGAGGTTGTTATGAAGGAATCATTTTGGACGAAGGAGTCATTCTGGACGAAGTTATTGTTCTCCTTTTTTGCTGTCGGAGTCATAGCTTTTTTAGGATTCATAGGTTCGATAATTACCGCGCTTTTCGGGGGACTAATGTTTTATACTCCACTTGTGGCGATTTTATCTGTTGTGATAGCTATTTATGTTGTACTCCTTATATTTAATGTGTTGTCCCGAAAAACAAGCAATATTATATTGCTATCCATCCTCGGACTTAGTGTGCTCGTAACCGCAGGATATGAGATCAAACAAGCATATATCAACAGCATTGCCACGGTCGATGATCGGGAAGTTAATTTGGTACTATACGAACCTTTTGCTGAGAATACCAAAGCAGTGAATTTGGATAAACCTTCTTCATATCATATCGATAACAACTTACCAAAATTGGATGGCGCAACCGCACTATACCCACTGTATTCAGCTTTCGTACAATCTGCTTATCCTGCGGCCAGTTATAATCCATATGATTTCCAAACAAGTCAAGTGATTTGCAGTAGCACACCGGAAGCTTACAAAAGACTAATCGAAGGTGACACTGATATTATCTTTGTCGCTGCTCCTTCTCTTGCCCAACAGAAACATGCGAAGCGAAAAGGCGTTGAGCTGAAGCTCACACCCATCGGCCGCGAGGCTTTCGTATTTTTTGTGAATAAACGAAACGAAGTAACTGGACTTTCCACCGCCCAGCTTAAAGATATCTACGCAGGCAAGATCACCAATTGGAAAGATGTAGGCGGAGCTAATAACCGTATTCGCGCTTTTCAACGCCCAGAGGATAGTGGGAGCCAGACGATGCTGCAAAAGTTTATGGGAGACACTACACTCATGACACCTCCTAAGGAAGACGTGGCGGATATTATGAGTGGAATTATTAAACAAACCTCCAGTTATCGCAATTATAAAAATGCACTCGGGTACAGCTTCTTATTTTACGCCTCAGAAATGAATCAAAGTGGGGAAATTGCACTACTCGCCATTGATGGTGTTAAGCCCGACAAAGAAAGTATTCGCAGTGGACAGTACCCTTTGGCTACAGAATTTTATGCTGTGACTGCTGGAAGTGACAACCCCAATATTCAGCCCTTTCTAGATTGGATGCAATCTGCTCAAGGTCAGGAATTGGTAGAAAAAACGGGTTATACTTCTTTGCAATAAAATATTGTTACGAAAAGAGAGCTAACCCAAATGTTTGGGAAAGCTCTCTTTTCGCTTTTTATACCGAAATTTTTCCTTTTTCACTCTAAAAGAGCGCAACTTTTGGAAACTATTGTCGTTTAAGATTTATATAAGCCGAAACTGCATCATAGGAAGAAAAAGTAAGAATTGCTAGAAACCAAGAAACGGGGATGGTAGGGATTGCAGATGAAGAAGTTTGGTTTTTTGGCGTTACTGCTGCTTTTGTTGGTGCTGGTTCATCCAGGAACTGGTTATGCCGGCTCTGCAGAGACACACATCAATCTAGACGGCAATGATCTTAAGATTTCAAAAGAAGCACAAGTTCAAATTGTAAATGGAAGCGTGATGGTTCCACTTCGCCTCGTTACGGAGCAGCTTGGTTATACCGTGAAATGGGATAATGTGACCAAGACTGCAACCATTGAGCAAAAGGGAACGACATTAAAGCTTATCGTGAATAATGCGATGGCAGAGGCTTCGGGGAAACAGGTAAAACTGGACAACCCTCCTTTTCTCAGTGGCAACACGACCCTCGTTCCTTTAAGATTTGTTGGTGAACAGACAGGAACTACTGTCGGTTGGGATAATGTGACCAAAACGGTATACTTAACTTCTCCAGTACCAGAGATTGGCGGAAGCGAACCAGAAATTACAGTTCCAGACACATCTGTAACCGCACCCTCTGATAATGGATCGAATGGTAACACAACAACTGATGGAAACACCTCGACGGCAGCAGTCACAAATCTTAGCTTCATCGATAACAAGCTCATCATCGCGATGAACGGCAGTGTAACACCAAATGTATTCACAATGACAGATAAAGACCGAATTGTCGTAGATTTACCGAATACCAGCTTTGGCGACAGCTTTCATCAGAACCTTTCTGTCGGAAAAAACCAAAGTGGGCAGTTGACGATTACCGAATATCCTAACGTCTCAACCATTCGTTATTCATTATTCAGTAGTTCTCCCTCTACGATCCGGATCGTGATTGATCTGAACAGTGCGAATAACTACAGTGTAACGAATGCTAACGACGGACTTATTATAGTGGATCTAAATGGGACAAGCACAACGCCTCCTGCAACCACTGTACCTGAAGTACCGGTCACAACGCCTCCACCTTCTTCTGGCAACACAGACAAGAAGATAATTGTTATTGATGCAGGACATGGTGGGAAAGATCCTGGCACTGGAAGTAACCGCAAAGAGAAGGATTTCACCTTGCCAACAGCACTGAAAATTGCAGAATTACTAAAGAAAGAGCCAAATATTGAGGTTGTGCTCACTCGAAGTGATGATACATACCCGACCCTGCAGGACAGATCCAACCTCGCCAATAAGGTAAAAGCAGATTTGTTTATCTCTGTTCATGCCAATAGTATCCCAGTGGGCAGTAAGAGCAATCCTAGTGGTACAGAGACCTATTACACACGTAAAGATAGTTTATTATTCGCGCAAACCGTTCATAAATATCTTACTGTTGCTACAGGTCTTCAGGATCGAGGGGTTCGTCAAGCAAATTATCATGTAACAAGAGAAACTAAAATGCCAGCCATTTTATTAGAATGTGGTTACTTAAGTAATACCAAGGACGAAGCATTACTCTTCACAGTAGATGTTCAGAATAGGATAGCCGAAGCAGTAGTTCTAGGGATTAAGGAATATTTAGGTCGATAGAAAAAAGGGGAGCTTCTTAGCCAATTGGCTAAGAAGCTCCCCTTTCTATTTTTATTCTTGTTTGTTATTCCAAACACTCATTCGTTCTCTTAGATTAGAAGTGTGTAGCTCTAACTGAATCCCATCTGGATCGAGAAAGTTGACGGTCCAGCCTACTCCCCTTTTAACAGGTCCTCTAATGATTCGTACTTCGTGGGTACGGAGTACCTGTACAGCCTCCTCGAAATGTTCTTCCGCTATACTAAAGGCAATGTGGTCTATCCCAATTACACTGCCCATTAATTCAGTGTATTCTGGCTTTTCAATGAGGCAAATCCATGCGCTTCCCCATTCCATATAGGCATCTGTATTGCCTTTGTGTATTAGCTGAAGACCCAAAATACCAGTATAAAAATTCAATGAACGTGATAAATCACTCACATTTACCGTCACATGATTAAATCCTTGGACCTTCATCCCCGTTCATCTCCTCAGACTTCTCAAACCAGAATAGAGACAATTCTCTTGCGTTTCTCTGAATCGGGATCTTGAGTTACTCGCATCTCTTCATCAAAGATCAGTGTAGGACGTTCTTCCAGATTATACTCAGGCCATGATAGCTCGGATGTAGCTGGGTTTCCTCGATGAGCAAAGGCAATCCATGCCGTATGCATACTTTCAGCCAATTTTTGCATCGCCGGTGTAATTTCCGCACCCAAGCGAGTTACATGAGACAAATTGTTAAAAGCATAGACAATTTCCGCACCATGTACAGCTTTGTTTAACAATGGATGGCCAGGGACCGTCCCATCAAAACGATACATCCAAACAGGCGCATAGGCCAATTGATTCTCAGCTAAGGATATAGAGGTTCCCCAGAAATATAGATCCGTTAGAATCTCCGCCTGTCCTTCCCATGTAGAAGAATAGTGGCTGGCAACCTCCGCCAGACTTCCAGTTCCCATCATCTGCTCCAGCGCCTTGAGCGATTCATCAAAGTCTGCACCTGGTGTTTCTCCCCTGAAAAATAAATTCCCCTCATCTCGATTGGTTCCAATCAACAACGGAATCCCCTGGGCTGATCCTTCTGCCACAGCCTGTGCAGGATCTACAGGAAGCGTATCCCCATCAATGACAGGCTGAAATAACATGCCTATTGAACCACCCGTTAATTTAATAGTCATTCTTGTGGCTGCTTCTATAATTTGTTCCGCTGAGAACGTATTAAGTAGGCTAGTATCTCCATCAGGAGAAATGCCTAGTTCAGTAAGTAATGCTACAGCAATATCTTTTCCTTGTTGATTTGACAAGGTTTGAGCAGCCCCACTTTGCATGATCGCTCCAGCAAATAATCCCTTTGCAGCAGGCATAGCCAGAAGGGCAGCGATACTCATGCTGCCAGCTGATTCTCCAAATACCGTAACTCGCTGAGGGTCGCCTCCAAAGGCGGCAATATTAAGCTTTACCCATTCCAGCGCGGCAATTTGATCCAGCAAGCCTTGATTAGACGCAAATCCATCACCAAGCGAAGACAGATGCATAAAACCAAATGGTCCCAGTCGATAATTAATCGTCACCAAGACAACATTACCATTCTTCGCGAAACTAGTGCCATCAAACTGTGGCTGACTTCCAGCGCCAGTCACAAATGTACCCCCGTGGATCCAAAACATAACAGGGAGTGCCTCGCCTGGGGATGCAGGTGACCATACATTTAAATACAAACAATCTTCAGAATGACGAGGTGTTAAGCCACCGAAACGCGTACCTCTCGTATCCGCTGGCTGATGGCTAACTGGACCAAATTCAGAAGCATCTCTAATTCCGCTCCAAGCTTCTGGTGGCTGCGGCGCACGAAATCGAAGCTCTCCAACTGGTGGAGCGGCAAAAGGGATTCCACGCCAAACGTTCACGCCATCCTCCTCTCGTCCTTGAAGCTTACCGTAAGAGGTTACTGCTATCGGTCCTACCATTACATTTCACCCTTCCACATTATTCCTTATTCTCTTCAATCTGCTTATACAATCCGGACTGGAACCGGAACCATTGAAAAATATGTGTAAATACAACCTTGAGCACCGCGTAACCAGGAACTGCAAGGATAATGCCAAGAACGCCAAACATTTTGCCGGCAAAAATAATCACAAAAATGATCGTGATCGGATGAATCTTCAGTGTCTTGCCCATAATCTGCGGAGAGATAAACTTTCCTTCAATCAGCTGTACAGCCGTCCAAACGATGATCATCTTCAGCAGCATAAATGGTGAAGTGACCATGGCCACAATTAAGGCTGGTGTAATAGCAATTGCCGGACCCAAATAGGGAACAACTGCTGTACAAGCAGCGGCAATGGCAAGGACAAGTGAATACTCCAGACCAATAATCAAGTAGCCAATATAGAGCAGCGCACCAATGCAGCAGCTTACTATAATTTGCCCTCGAATATAGGAAGATACCTGGGCGTTCATCTCCGACATTACCATCCGAGTCTGCGGCTGCAGCGCGGTAGGTACAAATTTCAAAATGTAATCTGGCAATCTTTTTCCATCACGAAGCAAGTAGAATAGAATAAACGGTGTCGTCACCACCGCCAGCACAATCTCCGTAACGGCTCCGACGAAGCTCCCTACACCTGTTAGCGCATTATTCAGAAAAGAAGTGCCCCAAGCCGTAATTTTACTGGTGATTTCACTTAGGTTAGTTCCTATACTATCTTGAACTTGACCAAAGAATTCGCTTCCCGTCAGATTCATAAATCGTTCCTGGATCAAGTCACTATACCTTGGAAAATCGTCAATCAAACCAGATAATTGCGTTCGAAGAATCGGAATCACCATCACCAGAATCAACGTAATAATACCCGCAATTAACAGATAAAGAATGATGATTGCATACACACGTTTCATCCTGAATCTTTTTCCCATCAGGTCTACTAACGGATTCAGCAAATAATAAGCGATACCGGATAGTAACAATGGTGCAGCCACCGTGTGCAGCAATACAGATATAGGCGTAAAAATAAACGGTATCTTTGAGAACACCAGGATAGTTACCCCAGTTAACAATAAAATAAGTAAGGTTACCACAAATTTGTTGTTCAGAAAAAACTTCTTAAACTTCCCCGGCCACACCTGCAGCCTCTCCATCGAACCCTCTCCCCCATGCGCCACCTTATATGAAGTGTTATTTTATTCACTTTTTAATAGCATAGTCAACGTTAGGGGCGCAAGTCAAATTTGATATCTGCAATTCTGCCCGCCTTCACAAAACCAATCGATTGATATACTTTGTTAGAATCCAGGTTTTTGGCATCTGCTACGCCATGAATTCTGCAATCGTAGTACTGTATTCTTCAGTCGCAAGCATCATATATGTATGAAAAGTTTCTTCATGTAATTCACAAAAAGATTCCGTAAACAACTGCGCCGGTTCTGCATGATCATCCACTGTAAACCTCTTAAACATGTCTATTCCCCCCAGATCTTCCTTTCATTCAATCATAATCCTCTACTAAACAAAAAGAAACGAAGTTGCTTTCCTGAAAAGACAAAAAAATACCGCCAGCGCATTGACGGTACTTCAATCATTTCTACTTAGATTTCACTTAGCTGCGAACCTTCGATCAGTGAACAGCTATTTTTTCTTCTTCCCTTTAGCTCCCTTGTCATTTGCAGCCATCAGCTGACCATCATATGTATACAGCAGATGATCCTCAAGTCTCTCGCCTTGTAAATGCTTCCGTACTAGCGATTTCGCTGATTTAGGTGTGATCTCTTTATACCACACGCCTTCAGGGTATGCGATTACGACGCAGGAATCTGAACATCTACCATTACAACGGGTTACCGTCGTATGTATAAGACTCTGTGCACCTTGCTTTTCAATCTCATCTTCTATCGCTTCAGCTACCTCTTCACCTTTATGTTTCTTGCAGCTGCTACCATTACATATCAACAAGTGACTTACGGTTCCTTGTAAATTCCAAGTTGTCATGAAATCCCCCATTCCTTTCATACCTAAAAATATTCGTTAGCGGATTATTCTAAACACTATCATAAGAGCCATTATAGTCAATAGAAAGAAAGACTGGTATACTATAATTGAGAATGATTATCATTGAAAAAAGGGAGCGACTTCTACCATGCCCATCCAATCCGGCGGGATGCCACATCATTCCCATCCTTTTTATATGCCTGTTAAGATTAGTAGCCTAACAAGTCTTTCCCACTACGCAACCGATAACATCCCAGCTACGAATTCCTGTATTATGTTTGTCTGGGAAGGTAAAGGTCAGCTTGAGATAGATGGCGAACTTCATAGCCTCGAATCCGGAAGCATCATGATCTTTGCTGCAACTTCAAATTTGAAGCTAGAGAATGAGCAACAGTTACAGGGGATGTGGATAGAGTACACCAGTATGCCCAACCGTAGGCAAGAGCATTATTTTCTAAATGGCAGCCCAGCCTTACACCACGCCTCCACACAATTGATCGCATTGTCTGGTGAGCTTTACAGTGCTTGGATAGAACCCGATGATCGGAAACCGTTTAAGGTCCAGCAATTATTCACCCAATTCATCGTGGATCTTCATCATGAACTGACTGCAAAAAAGGAGACTTCAGGAGGATGGATTGAAAATGTGTTTGAATACATAGAAGCTCATTACAACGAAGATATTACTCGGGAGCAGATGGCTACGTTAGCTGGGGTAAGCCCTGAACACTTCTCACGTACCTTTCGTAAAATTATGGGTCAAACTTTCAGCGCTTATATTACACTGTTAAGAATCCGCAGAGCACAGCAGCGAATCCTCACCAGTTCCCCAAATCTAACAACACTGGCGCATGAGGTTGGTTATGAAGAAGGAACTTATCTGAGCCGTAAATTCAAGCAGCTTGTGGGTCTTTCACCTACAGCCTATCAGAATAAGAACAAAAAAATTGTTGCTTTAAACTACAATCACACAGCTATCCTACGGGTACTGGAAATTATGCCTCAACTCGGTGTTTATTCGGATTGGCATCGGAGCTTAGAGCAAGTGCCAGCCTCCAAACAACTTACGATGAACGAAGGTAACTCTTCCCTTCTATTTGATTCGATAGCTTTAGCAGAACCAGATATCATTATCAGCTACAATATTCCTGAGAATAAGATGCTGACTCCAGTTGCTCCGGTCATTGAATTACCCTTTATGCAAATGAGCTGGCGAGAGCAATTTGGTTTGATCGCTGATGTAGTCAACCGGCGACAGCGAGCAGAAGAATGGTTAGGTCATTACGATGGGCTCTGCCATACTGCCAATAAGAAACTGAATCATTCGATAGGATCGGAAAGAGGGACAGCTATCGTTTGGGAGCTTAGTTCCCGAGCAGCTTATTGTTTCAGTAGCAGTTACGGTAGGGGGTGTCAGATTTTGTACGGAGATCTTGGATTCAAGCCACCATCCATCATTATGGAGAACGGAATAATGGATTCAGGGTATCTAGTGTCATCTATTGAGGAAATCGGAACCTATCCTGCAGACTATATTATTATCACTAGCATCCCATCATCTTCTGAGGGAAGAAAACGCCTCTCTCGCCTTCTGCATTCTCGTGATTGGAAGCAGTTAGATGCAGTCCGTAACAATCGGGTATACATCCTGAACCAGGGTGACATGTTCTATGGATTTGATCCGCTGTCTTCTCAAGCACAGCTTAAAGAATTGCTGCATGTGATGACATCATAAATATGCACAAACGAAGATCATATTCGTCCATAGTAAATAACCAGAGAAGATTGTAAAGTTCTTATTGAGAATGATAATCAATTACCATAGGAGGAACAACAAATTGCATAATCTACAAAAGAATACTTCGAAACAGAATCATTGGCTTCTATTTCCCTTCATGCTGACGTTAATTCTAGTCCTATCAGCTTGTGGAAATTCCAATACTACGGTGGAGAATACAGGTGGTACCAGTAATACAACAGCAGCAACACAAGCACCAACCGAAACTAATCAAGAAGCAGAAAGTGCTGAAACTCCTACTGTCAAAACAGTAAGTACCGTAAAAGGTGATGTTGAAATCCCTGTTCATCCTAAACGAATTGTCGCTGAGGAATACTTGGGAAGTCTAATAGCTCTTGATACCATTCCTATCGGAGCTCCAGGCTTGACCTTAGAGAATATGTATTATAAGGAGGCTCTTACCGGTGTTACAGACACAGGGGCGTACGGTAAAATGTCACCTGAAAAAATCATCGCACTAAATCCTGACTTGATTATTTCGGGACAAGCAGAAAGCTATGAAACGCTTAGCAAAATTGCTCCTACCATCATTGTGCCTTACGGGGATTTAAAAGATGCTCATGCAGAATTAACCTATTTCGGAGAACTCCTTGGAAAGGAACAAGAAGCAAAGAATTGGCTTGCAGATTATGACAAACGGATAGCCGAAGCTAAAGCAAAAGTGGACAAGGCCCTCCCGGCAGATGCAACCTTCTCCATCATGGAAGACGGTGGAAAATCCATCTGGGTCTATGGCGATAACTTTGGCCGAGGCGGACAGCCCATCTATCAAGCGCTTGGTCGCAAGCCGCCTACAGAAGTAGCAGCGGAGATTATGGAGAAGCAATGGGCGGAAATTTCTAAAGAAGCGTTAACTAAATATGCCGGAGATTATATTATCTTAACCTCAAATAACCTTACAGAAGCTGATTACAAGGCTGATTCATTTTGGGGCAACCTTCCTGCAGTCAAAAATGGACACCTCTATGTTTGGAAAGAAGAACGTTCCTGGTATTATGACCCTATCGCGGTATTAACCCAGACCGAAGAGCTGGCCGATTGGCTAATAAATAATAAATAATGCATGAGGAAAAGGGATGTCCGAAGCCATAGCGGCTAAGCGGACATCCCTTTATTGTTGTACAAAATTCCTACTAAGATAACTTATAAGCATCTAAAGGCGTTTTATCTGTGAGTGTTGTTATCTCACGCTTCAAATTTAACTTATTGTAGGGACTTCAACAACGTGACTATCTCATCCAGCTGCTTGTCCAGCGCATAAGCATCAGAGAGATAATAAGTTTTGAGATCGTAGGTGAACACATGACCCGCCTTAACAGCAGGTAGGCTTTGCCAGAAGACACTGTCCAGAATGTCCAGCTTATCCTGCTCCACACCACGACTGAAGCCTTGGAATATATAATCAGCTTCTCCTAGATACTCGGGCAGCGTTTCGAGAGAAAGGGAAGCCCAGCCTTCCTTAAAGGCTACCTCTTCGACAAGATCAGGTGCATGCAGCCCCAATCCGTTGTATATAATCTCTCCACCACGCCCATATGACGAACCGTATAGAAACAGCTCTTTACCGGCAATTTCAAAGATTGCCACCTTTTTGTCAGCTGCGATCAGATCGGCCAATTCCGCTTTCTTCGCTTCCAGCTTCTGATTGAAATCCGTCACCCATTTTACAGCCTGCTGCTCCTTGTTCAAGATTTTCCCGATCTCAATCAATCGTTCCTTATAGTCGTATTTACCCCAAGGAATAAAGACAGTCGGAGCAATCTTGGAGATTTGCTCATAGGTATCTTCCTGATAAGTGATAATCAAATCCGGTTCCAGGCTCGTTATTTTCTCCAGGGACACCGTCATGTCATCACCCACTACTTCTACACCTGTAAGCGCCTCTTTGAAATATGGATGATTCAAGATGTCATTCCCAGCTACGGCAATGGGCGTCACCCCCAGCGTCAGAAGATCACCGATAAAGTCTTGTACCGGAATTACAATTCTTTGTGGATTGCGTGGGATCTGCACCGGACCTTTGTCGCTTTCATATGTCCAGTACTCTGCATCAGCAGCCGGCTCCGTGCTGGCAACTACAGAATCATTAGTGCTTTTAGCCACTTCAGCAGACGTGCTAGCTGGAGCATTCCCCTGATTAGCAGCTTGTCCGCATGCGCTCAACATTAGCACCAGCGTAAGTACAACGGCTATCATACTTGTTTTTCCTAACGATATTACTCTGTACAATGTAAATCCCCCTTGAGACTTTATATTATTGTGATATTGATAATCAATATCATTTAGATCCATGTTTAATATAACGTCTCCGTGGGAAAACATATATACACGCTAATACATCAATTTGGCTATGGACGATTGTCAGCTTAACTTATGGCCGATTAACAAATCTGTCTGTATCTCCAACTGACGTTCGAGTGCAAGCCCTTCGCTGCCCCAAAATTCCTCAAGCTTGAGGTAATATATGCGTTCATTCCTGAATGCTGGAAGATTGCGCCAAACCACACTCTTGCTAATGCGTTTACGTGTTCTCGACATCCAGTCCTCTCGTCCTGATACAACCACAAACATATGGTCAGCCGCGTATATTGGCAATTCCGACAGTGAGATGCATAGATGATCATTCCGCTCCAGAACATCTGACCTTACCTTGTCCGGCGGAGCTAACCCTAGCATTGGATACAGATTGTACACACCTCGGGCTGTATGATTCCAGATATAAATACTGTTATCTTGCCTAATCTCATACACCGCTACCGTTTCACCAGATTCAATTAGTGAGGACAAGCGCTGCTTGGCCAAATCTATTTTCAAATGATAGTGCCTTATCCATGCCTCTGCCTTCTCCTCTTCTCCCAGCAGTCTGCCGAATAAACGAATCTGTTCTAAGCGGTCCATCTCATCACATTCCACCGTAACTAGTGGACCCAACTTTTCCATGCATTTAAGCTGACGGGGGCTCAGATAGGTCGGTGCAATGACTATATCAGCTTCCAGTCCAGACAAGTCCGCTTCCGCCGGACATCCCTGTAATTCAAACGATCGTACATCCGCCAGTTCCGGCTGCAAAAGCAATGAGTAGTTCATCACATCTTTTTCAACCGCGACAGGCTTCACACCCAGCGCAAGTAAATCCCCTAAAAATTGCAACGCTACAATCCGCTTCGGTTTGGGACGCAAACGGAAATCTGTTGGAGTCATCCCGGTGACTTGCTTGAATTTCCGGCTCAGATATAGTCCATCTGAATAGCCTACTTTTTGAGAAATTTGCTGGATTGTTGCTTGGCTGGACATCAAATATTTTTTCGCTTTATTCACTCTTAAATGAGCTACATATTCGGTGAAGCTCCACCCCGTCTGCTTGCGGAACCATACTGAGAAATAGCGAGGATTAAATCCCATCATTCTAGACATCATCTCTCGCGTAATCTCCTTTTGGATGTTCTGGTGAATATAAGAGAGCATTCTGAAATATGAACTATCCGTAATGTCTGCTTCAGTGTCAGCCTCTACGACCAGTTGATGCAGCTGATACAGCAAGGATTGAATTCTATCTGCCTGTACTTCTAAATTATTGGCAGCAACATCTTCCAATTCGCTGAATAAGCGGGTTATTTTATTCGTCGTACGTACTGGTAAAATCCCATTGACCGGAAAAAATTCACGGCAAAGTCCATAAACCAATTCTTGCTCAGTGCTATTGCTTAGCCCATATACCTCATAGGAGATTGCTAGAACAGAGATAACGGTCTCTAATGGAGCATTAATATGATAAATCGTACCTGCACTTAAAAAAAGAATTTCACCTATTTTAAGAGCTACTGTCTCTCCTTCAATGGTTATTAGAACGGTAGCTTCTATTGGTGTCAGGAAGAGTGGGGACTGGGCCATCTGGAGATTACTGATGTGACCACCGCCGCATTGGCGTTTCCCAGCCTCTTTTAACATATAAATTCTGTGTACCAGGTTATTATTAGATAGCTTCATTCCTGCTCCCTTCCAGATCATCAGGCTATTAAACCTTGAAATATAAAGAAGGCGCATAAGGCTTCTCTCCGCTCGAAATGGATAAGAAGCCCTATACGCACAACATTAAAATCAAACCTATTCCTTAAGAATTTACCGCTATTAATGGTCGTCAACGACACCAAGCGCCTTATTCTTCTCTTTGAACCGCTCATTGTGAGAAGACACATAAGCAACTTTAGCCGCAGTTGGATCTATGAACAGCTTGGCACTATTAAGCGCCAGAACTGCATCGGTGAAGGCACCGGCAATTAAACGTACCTTACTTGTATAATCCACAAAGTCACCAGCTGCAAATATGCCAGGGAGATTGGTCTCCAGCTTATCAGATACGTTCGCACACCATTCGCCCATATCAAGGCCCCACTCTTTTAACGGGCCAAAATCGCTCTTAAGACCATGGTTTACGATCACTGCATCCACTTCAAATTGCTCTGATTCACCTGTCTCTATGTGGTTGATCGTCACCTGATCTATCGTTTCCCCATTACTGCTGTGTAATTGGCTTACTGCATAGGGCACGCGGACATTGACCGAAGATTCCTTCATCCGCACAATATTTTTCTCATGACCCCCAAACTGTTCACGACGGTGCACAATCGTTACACTTGCTGCAATCGACTCCAGTTCATTTGCCCAGTCTACTGCAGAGTCTCCTCCGCCGGAGATCAGCACCCTTTTACCACGGAATGGCTCTAGCTCCTGAACGGTATAATGAAGATTCGTCACCTCATAGCGATCCGCACCTTCGATTTCGAGCTTAGCCATTTGTAGGATTCCGTAACCAATTGCCAGAATAACGGTTCGTGTCCAGTGTTGTTCCCCGGTAGACGAGGTTAAGATATATGTCCCGTCTTCTTGTCTCTCTTGATTCATAATTTGCTGTCCCAGCACAATGGTGGGTTCAAAGGTCTGCGCCTGCTCCTTGAGCTGCCCAATCAGCTGATGACAAAGCGTCGGCGTTACTCCGCCTACGTCCCAGATCATTTTTTCAGGATAAATAAGCATTCTTCCTCCGAGCTCATCCTTCGCTTCAATCAACTTCGTCTTGAGGTCTCTCATTCCACTATAAAAAGCTGTATACATCCCAGCAGGTCCGCCGCCAATAATCGTTACATCGTATAATTCCAGTTGATTGTTCATTATGTCCCTCCAAAAGTATATTCTATTGATGCCCTTAGCTTCTTACGCTCCAAATTGTGCCTCATGTAGTCGACTGTAAATTCCGGTAGTCTGTAACAGTTCTTCATGTCTGCCTTGTTCAGCGATACCACCTTCCGCAACAACAACAATACGGTCGGCATTCTTGATCGTTGCCAATCGATGAGCTATAACAAGCGTCGTACGACCTTGTGACAACTCTGCAAGTGCTTCCTGAATTGCGGACTCCGTCTCGGTATCCAACGCCGATGTGGCTTCGTCTAGAATGAGAATCGTTGGATTCTTCAGGAACATCCGGGCAATGGACAGCCGCTGCTTCTGACCTCCAGAGAGCTTAACGCCCCGCTCCCCGATCATAGTATCCAGTCCAGCAGGCTGGGATTTGATCAGCTCTTCCAATTGGGCGCGCCGTGCTGCCTCCCAGATTTCTTCATCGGAGGCACCCAACCGCCCGTAAGCGATATTCTCACGGATGGTTCCGTCAAACAGAAATACATCTTGCTGTACAATCCCGATGTGTGAACGAAGAGATTCAAGCTTCATGGAACGAATATCAATTCCATCAATGCTAATGTTACCCTCACTTACATCATAGAAGCGAGGTAGTAGACTACAAAGCGTTGTCTTACCCGCACCAGATGGACCGACCAGAGCAACGGTCTCTCCTGCTTGAATCGACAGATTCACATTTTGGAGTACGTTCTCTTTATCGCTGTAGGCGAAAGCCACATCATGGAAGGTTATATTCCCCTTAAGATCATGAACTGTCTTAGCGTCAATCGCATCATCAACATCCGGCTCCGTCTCCAGCAGTTCGAGATAACGTTTAAAACCTGCAATGCCTTTGGGATAGGTCTCAATGACCGAGTTAATCTGTTGTAATGGTCCTAAAAATACATTGGACAACATCACAAAAGCAATAAATTCACCGTAGGTCATTTGCTTCTGGATTACAAAATATGTTCCGCATACGAGAACAAATAACGAGACCAGTTTCATGAGAACAAAGCTAAAGGATGAATTCCAAGCCATAATTCGATAGGTCATCAGCTTTGTTATACGGAAGCGTTCGTTATTGACCGCAAAACGGGAAATTTCATGATTCTCATTAGCAAAAGCTTGCACAACGCGGATCCCGCTTACATTGTTCTCCACGCGTGCGTTATAGTCAGCAATGTCCGCGAACATGATGTGGAAGGCTTTAGACATTTTCCGGCTGAAGTACATGGATAAATAAATCATAAGCGGAACGATTACAAACGTCAGAATAGCTAATTGCCAATTGATACTGAGCATAATGCCAAACACACCGAGCAGCGTCATTACTGCTATAAAGAGATCCTCTGGCCCGTGGTGGGCAATCTCACCGATGTCCATCAAATCATTTGTCATCCGGGATACTAGATGGCCGGTCTTGTTGTTGTCAAAGAAATTGAAAGATAACTTCTGAACTCGGTCAAAAAGCTTTTTTCTCATATCCGATTCGATATTAATCCCCAGCTTATGCCCCCAGTAAGTGACGACAAAATGCATAAAGGCACTGACAATATATATCCCCAGCAAGCCGAGGCATGAATAGAGTATCCATCTCCAATTGCCGCTTGGCAGCAGATCATCTACTACCCGGTTAACGGCTAACGGAAAGACCAGTTCAAGTAGTGCAGCAGCAATAGCACAAGAAAAATCAAGAATAAACAATCCCTTATAGGGCCTATAGTAAGCAAAAAAACGACGCAACATGTTAATAATTCGCTCCTTCTGGTGAGAGATCAGCCTACTTTCATCAAGATTTCGTACGGGCTAACAAATACAAAAAGTATGGTGCTCCAATTACAGCTACAACGATACCCGTAGGAATCTCAGACGGCTGGAGGATCCAGCGTCCAATGGTATCCGCTGTAATAACGAGTAGTGACCCAAGCAGTGCCGAAGTCGGAAGCATGAGTTGATGCTTCGGCCCAACTAACCGTCTCGCCAAATGGGGTCCGACCAATCCCACAAAACCAATTCCACCGCTGACAGCGACACTCGCCGCTGCTAATCCTACCGCAGCCGCAAGAAGCCGAAATTGTTCCTTCGTTACTGCAGCACCAAGTCCCACAGCGGTCTGCTCCCCTAGATTCAGTACGTTCATCACCCTTGCCTTATAGATGACATAAGGCACCAGAATAAGAATCCACGGTAGGAGTGAAAGTACAAACTTCCAGCTTGTTCCCCAAATGCTGCCTGCTAGCCAAGTAGCGACGAATTGGTATTTTTCTGGATCAAGCCTTAGCGTAAGCACGATCATAGCTGCACTCATCCCAGCTGCGACAGCTACACCAGTCAACAGTAGACGCATAGGCGATATTCCTTGGTGCCGTTTATAAGCTAGAGCATAGATTAAGGCAGCTGTAAGCCCCGCACCGACGAACGCTACCATTGGCAACAGATACACCGGAGCCGCGGTTGCCGTAGGGTAAAAAGAGATTAACAGCATAACCATAATTCCTGCACCAGCATTAATCCCTAAGATACCAGGGTCCGCTAACGCATTACGAAAGACGCCCTGCATCACAGCACCGGATACAGCCAGACCTGCCCCAATTAGAACGGAAATCACAATACGTGGCAGCCGAAACTGAAACAAGATTAACTCCTGCTTGTCGGTTCCTTTACCGAACAATGTATTAATCAACTCCATAGGAGTCAAACGTATGTAACCTGTATTCATACTAATAATAAAAGCAATCACAATTAGTACAGCCAACGAAATCATGATAATTAAGCCCCGTTTGTTTTTGGCGGCTTCGAAGGAACCGAATGTCGTTTTTTCCATCATTACAGCTCCCTCCTTTCTTTACGTGCAAGATAAAGGAAGAAAGGTACACCAATCAGTGCAATAATAGCGCCAAGTGGCGTTTCATTAGGTGGATTAATCATCCGCGCAGTTAAATCTGCAAATACAGCAAGTAAACTGCCGAGGATCGCTGAACACGGAATAATCCATCTGTAATCGACACCCACAAAAAATCGTGTCAAATGCGGAATAATTAGTCCAATGAAACCAACTGCACCAACTACGGCAACCGATGATCCAGCCAAAATCAATACGATTAATGCACCTGCTAACTTCACAAGCCCTGTACGCTGACCTAGACCTTTCGCAACATCGTCACCTAAACTGAGCATCGTGATCGATCGAGAGATTACCATTGCACCAATTAAAGCGGCCCCTATCCAAGGGAACATGATTTTGAGTTGGATCCATTTCGTTCCAGCCACACCTCCCGCATACCAGAAAGCTAAATCTTGACCGATGTGAAAATATAAAGCTACCCCTTCACTCAGTGCCGACAAAAGCGCACTAAAAGCAGCACCGGCCAGCACCAAACGAGCAGGAGTTAATCCTCCCTTAGCAAGTGATCCAATTCCGTATACGACGCCCGCGCCTACGCCGGCACCCACGAAAGAATATAGAATCAAATACATAAACGATAAATTTGGAAAAAAAGCAAAACATAGTGCAAGCGCAAATCCTGCGCCTGAGTTGATACCCATCAGACCTGAATCAGCCAATGGATTTCGCGTCATCCCTTGCATAATGGCGCCAGCAACTGCAAAGCTAGCCCCTATCATTGCCCCGCCAAGTACACGAGGTAATCTTAATTCTCTAATAATCTGATGATCCATGATCTCCGGATCAAAGTGAAACACAGCTGACCATACCACAGACAGCTTAATATCTGCTGCACCGAAGGAGACGGAAACAGCAATTCCTAATAATAATAGCGCCAGACCGCCGACCAAGATTAATGTTGCCGCCCAAGGACGTGAACGAAATTCTCGTTTAACTACTCCTTTATCGGCTCCTATCCTGGTAGTTATCTGTTGATTCATGAATGCCACCCTATTTCTGTGAAATTGATTCTCATTATCATTAGACTATTGTAAATTACATTTCCTAGGTTTGGCAATAGATAGATTTAATTGGAACCATTTAATTTATTGCATTGACAGAAATTCTAAGCTTTGATACAGTTCAAATTGAAAATAATATTGATAATGATTCTCATTATTATTATTTGGTACATATACTTAGGGAGGTTTACCATGCTAAAAAGAAAGACCCTTTTCCCCATCCTGGCACTCGTAATGTTATTGTCTGTATTTGTGACGGCTTGCGGGGGAAACAACAATGCTTCATCTAATACACCAAGCGCGACAACTGAAACAACAACAGCCCCGAGTGCAGAGGCAACAGCTGTTCCTGATGCTTCCGCTGCCGAAATGCGCAGCTATGAAACTACTAAAGGTACTGTTCAAATCCCAGTTAGACCTCAGCGGATCGTTACAGATTATTATGGTGGGGAATTACTCTCCGTTGGAGCTAACGTCATAGGCGTTGAACCTAGTACTTTTGATAACCCCTTCTTGAAAGACCTGCTCAAAAACACACAAGATGTTGGTGCTCCAGTCAACGCTGAGAAAGCATTAGAACTTGCACCTGATCTAATTGTAGTTATGTACGACGACAACTATGATGCTTTATCCAAAATCGCTCCAACCATTCATATACCATACGGAACTGCTACGAACATCTATGAAACCGTAAAACTGTTTGGAGATATTGTAGGAGCACCTGATAAAGCTGAGCAATTCATTGCTGACTTTGAGAAAAAGGCTGCTGAAGGCCGCGAAAAGCTTAAAGGTGTCGTGAATGAAAATGATACATTCGGAATTTATGAGCTGACTGACAAAGGTGAGCTATGGACCTTCGGTAACAATGCAGGCCGTGGTGGACAAGCCCTATATAATGCACTTAAGCTGAAAATGCCTACTAAGAACAGCAATGACAACCAAACACTTCAGCTATCCATGGAGCTATTGCCAGAATATGCAGCGGATTACATGTTCCTAACTACTTATGATCCTGATAAAAAAGGTGATAAGCTGAAAGAGCTGAAGGAATCACCCGTTTGGAACGGACTTGCTGCTGCGAAGAACGACCATCTGTTCTACAACGATTTTGATACCTTCTATCGCTATGATCCTATTGCCATTACCGCACAAATCGATCTGTTCGTTGATATGATTCTTGAGCGCAACGGTAAGAAATAAGAATAGACACATAAAGAAACACCCCACTTATTAGGCATCGCCTAAAGTGGGGTGTTTTGGTTATACATAAGAAGTTTCTGTTAATTTTATATCATCTAGTATATTCATTATACTCATCGGTGTTATTTAATTTTTTGTACATATACTCATCATTTTTAAGCTTATAGAGCTGCCCCATCCCAGCAAATACGAAAAACAGCACCAAAATTAATCCATACGCATAGGTGAATTCACCAATATAAAAGCAAGTGACTATCGCAACAAGGGTCAAGATCATTAATGCGACTGCAATTCTGGAAAAAATCTTTTTCAAATGGAATCCCCCTACGTTTTATTTGTTAATATTATCATAATTGGAATTAAATTTACATCTTGTATTATTCGTTGTGGGAACATCAAGCAGTTCGATATGTGCTAGCATATTGCGTGTGTATATTTTGGTGTATATACGATAAATGAGGACTTGTAATAAAAGATACGCTCCACCTACCAACAAACAAAACCACATCGGCTCCAGAGCTGTAGACATTTCAACCCTGGAAGAACTAACAACATAAAAAGAAGACAATGCAATACCTAATGCATACGGGAGAAAAAACAGCACCTTTAAGGGGCCGCCTATAATGCGAGCCACGTCCTTAGAAGTAATTCCAATCTTGTTCAGCTTCCTGAATTTGATCCTCTCACGCTCTAAATCGGTCTGAATACTGAAATGCAGCACTATCCCGGAGGCGCCGAAAAATATTAAACCAACAAATGAAATTACGAAGATTCCAAATCGGCCAGACTCCTGTAACTGTAGATAGTCACTTATTCTAGACTTCGTAGAAAATACGAGAGCTTCGTGCCGTTCATTGCCATACCAGGACTCTGTATTGTCTTTGTTATATTTGGCTAAAGCGGCATTTAACTTAGCATCTATATCCACAGTTTTTTTCCAATCCTTAAAATTCAGGAGCTGAAGGTTACCGATCGCTTTTTTATTTTCCGCTTTCAGCGCCATATAGTCCTCTTCGTTTACAATAACATGAAGACCATTCATAAGATTCGGCACAGGGTTAAATAGCATTTTAAAAATAAGTCCTTGTGAGTACAACGTATGATTCCCGGAAGAAAGCTTCATTTCGAAGGTGAGCATCTCTGGTCTTTGATTCTTCCATTCTTCTCCTCGAGCAACTAAGGCAAGATTAAGAAAGTGATCTTTCTCCACATGATAATCACTGCCGATTAATGTGTTGATGTTTTGATCCAAAAATACCTTGAAATTGAACAAATCAATGTATTCAAGCGTTTGGTGTGAAATCAGCGGTGTAGCACCATGATCCGTGATTTCGCTGAGTGTCTCAGATGGAAGGCTATTTTTCCCGAATACTTCTGCATAGGCAATATCATAAGGGTTGTTTTTCACAGGAATATTCTCAGCATCCCAGGTAATATAAAAGATAATACCGCTTAGAGAAATTGTTATGAAGACGAGGAAGGTGATAAGAGAAAGCACTATTTTGGAGCGACCAAGGGTATAGTTCAAATCGGAGCTAAACATTAAATGCTTGTGATAGGCTCTGCTTGATCGCGATATAAAAAGTTTCATCCAGTCCCCAAGTCCTGACAGCAGCAAATAGACACCCACCATACTTACTCCCAGATTGATTAACATCATACGGGCATCATCAGGACTGTAATGAGTAATCATATCATAAACGGAGATCCCAAGTAGTACGACTCCGATGATCCCTGTGATTTTACCATGAAGAAGGCTACGTTCTGCGGTTCTGGATTCTTTTAAAAGGCGTACAATGTTGTATCTCAGCGTTAATATTAATTGGATTCCAATCACAGCTATGTAAATAATCCCGAAGAATTTAATGGTATACAGATAACTTTCCAGCGTAAGTGAAAAAGAACTGCCCCCTATATTAACAAACAACGAGATGATGAAGAAGAAAAGAACGGAGAAGACCGTCCCTGCACCTAAACCCGTGAGAATCGAAGCTAACGCAATCAAGCTATTTTCTAACAAAATAATTTTACGGATATTGTGGCTCGTCATTCCAAGAACCATTAACAGCCCAAAGTCGCTTTTTCTAAATTTCAAAAAGGCCATTTGCGCATATACAATAAATAGAACAGCAAATACTCTCATCACCAAAAAAGGAGCATATAAATTACCGGACACCATTCCATTCACTTGATAGGGGTCATTAAAATCAGGGTTTATATACAGGGAGTAAAAGGCGAAAAAGACCATAATCGTAAAGCTGCTGCATAGGAAAAATAACAAGTACCTTCTAAGGTTCGCCTTAAACATCTGAATAGCCATTCTCCTAAAGGTCATCTTCTCCCCCTCCAATGAAGGCCAGACTCTCCAGAATCCTATCAAAAAATGCTCTCCGTTCTTTATTGTCCCTAGTAATCTCTAATAGAGCCTTCCCATCCTTGATAAAGAGCACGCGATTACAATAGCTGGCCGCAAAAGGATCATGCGTGACCATCACAATTGTTGCTCCTTTCAGAGCATTCAGTTTGGCGAAGGTCTTCATTACTATACTTGAGGATTTGGAATCCAAATTCCCCGTCGGCTCATCCGCAAAGATCACCTCCGGATCATTAATAATCGCTCTGCTAATCGCCGCTCGTTGTTGCTGTCCTCCTGAAACCATATACGGATATTTATCCTTCACCTCGCCCAGATCAAATAGCAATATCGTCTCATCTGTCTTGGTATTGATGTCGTCTACCTCTTGGTCATCCAAAACCATGGGCACCATTATATTTTCCCGTAGGGTCAGGCTATCCAGCAGATTGTAATCTTGAAAAACGAACCCCATTCGCTGCCGGCGAAACAGTGCAAGCTCATTCTTAGACATCTCGCTTATACTAGTCTCTGCAATCCGGACTACCCCACTATATTCCGTGTCGATCCCGCTAAGGATGTTTAGCAGCGTCGTTTTACCACTCCCCGAAGGCCCCATAATCGCAACAAGCTCTCCGCTATCCACACTCAGGCTTATGCCGTTTAGCGCCCGAAACACATTCATTTTGCCCTTGCCTTTATATTCTTTTGAGAGATTCTCTACCTCTAGAATAGGCATGCTCGCACCGTCCCCTTCATAGCTTGGCGGATTAACATTAAATGGAATTATGTTATTCCTGTAAATACTATAAAACTAAGTGAAGAGAACGGTTGTTAGATTGCTCACAGAACAAGAAAACTTGATTCCTCCTCTATCATTTCCGCTCTCGCAAGAAACAAAGACAAACAAAACCAGTAAAAGCAAGTCCTCCGATAGCTGCCAGTGAGAAGGAAAACGCCCTTACATAATCCGATAAATCTGCTTCCAAAAGAGAATGTTTCAACGAAGTGGAGAACAAAATACCGATTAGAGCCACCCCTAACGAGTTTGCTAAATACATAAATGTAGTGATCAGACCTGATCCTGTGCCCGTAATCCTTGCTGGTACTGAACTGAGCGTGACGTTGACTAATGGTGTAGTAGCCATTCCGAGACCGAAGCCATATATCAATAATATTAAAATATTTCGTGCGCCCAGTAGATGCGTCGCATCCACATTTAGCTCCCATATAAGCAATAAACTAGAGCATCCCATCATCAACGCTCCTATTTTAAGTACACTCATCCCCCATCTTCTGACCATTCGAGACGATATCAGGGAAGTCAGAAAAAAGCCTATACCTATAGCCAAAAAAACCAAACTTGTATCTTGAACATTATAGTGCAAGCCAAATTGCATATAGTAGCTTAAAACAAAAAAGAAGGAGAACATGCCTAGATAAAGGACAAGCACGGTCGCCAGACCTATACTAAATGTTCTATGTCTGAAAATAGATAGGTCGACTAATGGACCATTCCCCTGCTTTCCTTTCCGATTTTCAACCCAGACAAAAGTAAACAACACGAATAAAGCTATAATTAGACAGCCTGAGATCCACAATGGCCACCCTTGTTTTTGTCCCTCTGATAACGGATAGATTAGCAGGAACAAACCCATCAGCAAAAGGATACTTCCCGTCCAATTAATACTGTGCGTCTGCTCGGCCCGTGTTTCAGGAACAATCGGCATTAACAGCAAGACGAGAAGTCCGAAAGGCACATTGAAAAAAAATACCGTTCGCCAACCGAGATCGAACGGATTCCAATTCACAATAGTGCCTCCGAGAATAAATCCGAAAGCGAATCCAATGCCAATCATTGCACCATAAATACCGAAAACAAGCCCCTTTTCCTTTTGCAGAAAGCTGACCTGAAGTATAGACAAAACCTGAGGCTGGACAAGCGCAGCTGCCATACCTTGTACGATGCGAATAACAATCAGAAGTGTCGGATCTGAGGTCAAACCACCCAACACTGCCATAATCGTAAATCCACTCACTCCGATAATCAGCATTCGTTTTCTGCCGTATATATCCCCAAGCTTTCCACTAATGATCAACGCCACAGCTAATCCTAGCGAAAATCCGGTGACGATAAGCTGTGCTTCAGAGAAGCTCGCATTCAAGCGATTTTGCATTAATGGAAGGGCGACTTGAATCATATAAGTATTCAATGAAATGAGTAAAGTTGGAAGTAGAATAACCCATAGCGCATACCAACGTCGCGAATCAACTCCTTGCATTGTATTACCACCTCTTTATGAAATCTATGATAATGATTATCAATTAGAATAGTCTTTTTCTCTACCTGTTAAGGGAGGTTTACTCCTTGATAAGGGAGCAAACACAAAAAAACCTCAAGCAGGCAGAATATAGTGTTCGATTCCGAACCCTATGTTCTACTGCTTGAAGCCATCTATAAGTACAAATCCTTCTAGATCCTATTTCGCTCCAAAGTCTGTTGTTCGATACGTTTTAAGTACTCGCTTGGATTGCAGCCATAGTGCTTACGGAAGGTTGTCGTGAAATTGCTGACATTACTATATCCGACCGAAACGGCTGTTTTTCCTATATTCAAACCTTCTACCTCCATGTACCAAAGCGCCTTCTCCATCCGCTTTATACGAACAAGCTCGAAGATCGTCATGCCAAATAACTCACGGAAACCCTTTTTTAGCTTGAATTCATTGATGCCTACCCGCTTGGCTAACTCACGTATGGACAGCGGTTGTTCGAAATGGATTTGCACCAACTCATGTACCCGCTTTAGATTTATAATATCATCAGGCCGGAACGTCATACTCCCGCTCATAGAGCCGTAACCATCGGACTCCCCAAATAAAGCGATAAATTCAAGCGCTTTGCTCTCCATATATAATCGTCTCAATGTTCCATGATATGTACAATGGATCATTTCAAAGACACATTTTCGAATCGCCGCAGTGTCAGGATAACGGTCAATATTTCCACGATGATGTTTAAGCCAGGTCTCCATCTGTTGTTTCTCCGCTAGATCTCCGGCATAATACAGCAGTTCGCTAGGAGCTAGCCGTATTTCTAACAATTGATTGGAGACCCCAGCTTTTTTCTCTTCATACACCTGAACATCCTCTAAAAAAAGAACATTGCCTGTTTGTTTCTCCGTATGACTTTCCTTGCCGTTCCATTCGCAATAGATTTCTCCACTCACGTTATAACTTAGTTCGAACAACGGACAAGCTTCCTGAATGTAGAGCTTCATATCTTGTTCGTAAGTTATATCCGTATACATGATCTCCATACCTGGACGAATTCGCGTACGAGTAATGCTTCCCTGACCGATATGCGAGGGTATGGTAAGACGTTGTTCCCACTGGTTGTGCTCAACATGCCCTTCTATCCGCTCTGTAAATTGTTCAAAAAGATCATGAATCTCCAAATTCAATATTTTTAAAGCCATCGAAAGCCTCTCCTTCTTCGCCAATACAAATAAAGCCATTCACAACTCAAATGATAATCGTTATCATTTGCAGGTGTCAACATGGAATAAATCTATAGGATTTTTATCCCCACTTGGGATGAAACCCTAGGTTTACATAAAAAAGCGTTGGTGGATTTTCCTCCTACCAACGCCTATGGTAATAATTTATTCATCAAATTTGTTCGTCCAACATCCCCGTAACCTCCATAATCTTCGAGGCTAACAAAAATGAAGGAACTTCATAATCCACGCACTTGAGCTCAACCGCCGCTTCAGGCATTTCATTTACAATCGAAGTCTCTTGCGACTCTACAAGGGTAGATTGGGCGCCAGCTTGTTTGGCATTCAGCATGCCTCTTGCGCCATCGTTTCCCCTTCCCGTCATTAGAATCAAATGCTGCTTCAAGCTTTTCAGTCCAGAAATCGATTCGAACAATACATCAATGGATGGACGGTATCCGTTCAATGGAGCTTTCTTGTGAAGTTTGATTCTACATACTTGCCCTTGCTGAACTACAGTCATATGACAATTACCAGGTGCTATATATGCCGTTCCTCCAAGTACCAATTGATCATCTTTCGCCTCAACCACCCGTACACTTGAGAATCGATTCAATCGTTCTGCTAATACTTTCGTATACTTGGGTGGCATATGCTGAACGATTAATAAAGGATATGGGAAGTTTGCCGGGAGCGAGCTAATTACGATTTCAAGCGCCTTCGGACCACCAACTCCACATCCTATGGCTACGATTTGATCGAATTCATCCGTATATCCGTTCTTAGAATTGTCTTCTGCCTGTAGTCCTGTCATCACTTTCGAAACAGTAATATTGTTAAGGATAAGGGTTCTCAAAGGAATTTGAGCAGCTTGTTTAATTTTGAATATTAGCTCGTCTTTTATTTGGGATAAATCAGGTCCATGGATTTGAGTGGGCTTGGATATAAAGTCCACTGCTCCGTTCTGTAGACCTGTGATGGTTGCTGTTATTCCATCCTTTGACCCCGAGCTTAGGATAAGGATAGGGGTTGGACGTTGTGACATAATACTAGAGAGCGCTACTAAACTATTCAATTCCGGCACTTCTATATCAATCGTCACGACATCAGGCCTGAGTTCTTGAACCATGTTAACCGCTTCGGATGCATTTCGAGCTGCTCCAATGACCTCGATAATTGAATCCTCCGCAATAAGGTTCGAGATCTGTTTACGCATCATTACTGAAGTAGCTACAACGAGCACCTTTAACTTTTGCACTACTTCTCCTCTCCTATCAATGATGATCCCCATGACACTGTTTATTTAACTTTAAAAATAGATACGAGTGCATTTAGTTCCTCCGCAAGCTGTGCTAATGCATTAGCCGTCGTTGCCGTTTCACTACTGCTTGCCGCCATTTCTTCCGTTGCTGCCGATATGCTCTCGATCGAGTACAACACCTCTGATGACTGGGCGGCCTGTTCTTCACTGGCAGCAGCGATTTCTGTTACTTTATGAGCGGTATCGTTCACCATAGAGAGAATATGATCAAAGGCTTCCCCATTTTTTTGTGAAAAAGCTACGCCTTCGACTACCGCATTCACACTTTGGTGTGTATTTTTTTGCATTTCTTTAATTATGTCCGTGACTTGCTTAGTAGCCTCACTGCTCCGCTCTGCTAGCTTTCTTACTTCATTCGCTACAACAGCAAAACCTCGGCCCTGTTCACCTGCACGAGCCGCTTCAATAGCTGCGTTAAGAGCCAGCAGATTTGTCTGTTTTGCAATATCATCAATGACCGCAATGATCTCGCCAATTTTATCTGAGCCTTCTTCTAGTCTAGACATTTGGTTGTTAAGTAACGTCATCCCTTGAATGGAGTCAGTAACCACCGCACCTCCATCCTGAGCAATACGCATCGTATGATCTGACAGTTCTGAGGCTTGCTCTGCACTCTGAGCTACTGAATTAATCGCTTCAGACAATTCTCGGAACAACTCATTCATCGTTTGCGCTGCAGTGGCTTGACTCATACTGCCGCTAGCTACTTCCTCAGTACTTGCTGATATTTGCTGTGCTGCCGCCGAGACACTTTCCGCAGAGGATAAAATCCCCCCCACAGTATGTCTTAAGTTCAGAACCATTTCATTCACAGAATTCGCAAGTTTTCCGATCTCATCCTTAGAATTTAGATTCGAAGTTTCGCTTAAGTCTCCATTGGCTACTTTACCTAGCAGGCGCATCACTTGATTAAGAGGCCGTGCTATAATTTGCGAGATTAGATAGCCAAAACCCACGCTGATTAAAAGTGCAATGATAGTAACACTAAAGGTAATCAACCGAGAGGATTGATATAATTCATTGGCGTTATCACTGGATTCCTGTGCCTGCTTCATATTGATGTCGATTAAACCTTGCAAGAAATCCGTCATCTCCGTAGTGGCCAGCTGTAAATCTCCTGTTAGTAAATAATTCGTATATTCTTCATTACTAATGATCTTCTTATCCAATTCAATTGCATGATCCACGCTGGTGGTATAGCGTTGCCAGATCTCAGGATAATCCTTCATTTTCTCTAATTCTTCTTCTCTCAATCTTGTCTTACTATATTTACTCATGATGTCTTCAATGCTTTGGACATTCTTATGTAATTTATCCCGATATTCTTTTTTCTTCACCTCGGTTTGGGCCATCGTATTTATATCCCGGATGTTTATTCTATTCGTTAAAAAAAGTTCATTCGCTTCACCGAGATAGGCAATCGGTGTTAAGCGATTTTTATACATATCCTCGATGGACTCATCCATCTTACTCAAATTACTTATTCCATAGAATCCTACAAAGCATAAAATGACTGATACCAACACAAATGCTGAGATTAGCTTCACTGCTGTTCTCAAATTATAAAACCATTTCATCCTTCTGCACCTCATTACGTTAGTCAATTTTTAGTAATTCTTAGGAACTATTTCATCATAAACGGTAAGCAGAATATGGTAACCGAAAAAAAACGGCGTGATCACGCAAAATTATTGCGTACCTCCGCAATGACGCGTAAAACAAAAAATCCCGCCTCACTATCTAGTGATCGGGATTTCAATCTATAGGGTTGTTACTTATTTTCACAATGAATTAGTAAAATCTGATTCCTTCAATATTCCGAGCCGTTTAGCTTTTATAGCCGCTTCAATTCTAGATTTCACATTTAGCTTTTGGAACAAATTCGTTAAACTATATTCTAGTGACCGCTGACTCATAAGCACAATCTCCGCTATTTCCTTATTACTTTTTCCTTTTGCGATTTCCGTCAGCATTTCATGTTCCCTTTTGCTAATCATGGAGGTTGCTTGTTCATCATTGATTTCTAATCCTTTAGGTGGTACTTTTCTTAACTGCTTGACTAAGGTCCGCGGCAGAATAACTTCCCCTCTTAATGCACATCGTACCGCTGTAATCAACTGCTCTCTATTGGTTGTTTTTGAGATAAACCCAAAGATCCCCGATTCGATCATCAGGTTAAATTTGTTAGTAAATTCATATCCGGTGTAGATTAAGATAATCGCATCCGCGTTCATTGTTAATACTTGCTTCGCCAAATCAATCCCATTCACATCCGCGATATGAAGATCAAATAACATTACGTCAAAGGAATGACTACTCACCATTTCAAGCACTTCATTCGCTGCATTAGCTAGAGTAACCTTCATGTCTCCCTCTTGCTCTAATATCATTTTAGTCCCTTCCATCACAGATGGATGATCATCCACTAACAATATTTGAATCATGCCTATGACTACCCCTCTATCCAATTGTTATGCCGCATGATTAATCTGCAGGTATAGATATATTGACCGCTAATCCCTTTTTATCTGGCGATCGGAATACTATTGACCCATCCATACTTCGAACCCTTTCCTTCATCCCATAAATCCCCATACTTGTAAGTGAATCCTCACCAAATAAATTCATTCCGATTCCGTTATCTTTATAATCCAAATGAATATGATTGTCTTCACTAGCTAAGGTGATGTGGACTTCCGTCGCAAAAGAGTGCTTTGCTGCATTAGCTAAAAGCTCTTGCACAATACGGTACAGACCTATAAGCACTTCATCATCTAACTTATGCGTGAACCCTTCAGACTCGAAATAAATCTGATAGTTGGTACGTAGCTGCGTAAATTCAAACAACGTCTCCAGCGAGGAGATAAGACCTTCATTGATTAATGCAGGAGGTCGGAGCTCGTTACAAATAATCCGCAGTTGATAAATAACATCAAGTAAACCTTCTGAGATCTGTTCTAGTTGTTCTCTAAGTTCCCCATTAATGGACCTTTCACCTAAAAGAAAATCCAGCTTACGATACCAGATAATCTGTTCTTGAAGCGCTGAGTCGTGTAAGTCCTGAGCAAGTCTTTTTCGCTCATTCTCGGACAAATTAAACATAAATCGGAGAAGCCATGTAGGAGCCACTTGCTTGGAAGCTGCTAGCTCAAGATCCTTCGTTAAATCTTCGATAAGCAAAAAATGATCAAAGAGAACACTGACATAACGGGTAATCGTCTCAAGCCACACTCGAATAGAGCCGATTTCTAGTAAAAGCGTCTTCTCGTTAATCGATAGCAAGTAGCTTTTTCCTCGGGACTCCCCGATCTTGAGTGAATACCCTTGCTCAGTCTCGATAATTTCACATAATTTATCATGGTTAGATTCAACTGCGATAAATTTTATATTTGATATCTGCAGAGTTTCTCTGACTTCTCTAAGTAACCGCTGCTCCATATGACTAATCTTCATCACACCAAAAAGATCTTGGGAGAACTGATCGAGACTCATTTGCAGGCGAAAATACCGTTCCTCACTCTCTCGAATAATCTGCTCTGTATGTTCTCTGTCCTCATCTGCTTTTTTTCGATCACTAATATCCCTAAATATAGAGATACATGCGACTTTTCCTTTGTACAAAATGGAGCTAGCTGTTACCTCTACATCGATAATCGTTCCATCTGAACGTACGACCTTTTGTTCAATAGGAGCTAAGATCTTATAGGGTTCTTTATAGATCTCTCGCATGCGTTCTTTCGACAGCCGCAGATACTCCGGGTGCGCCCAAATGAAAATATTTTTACCGATCAATTGACTCTCATCGCTAACTCCAAATAATCCAAGACAAGAGAAATTTACATAAACAAACTTATAATCGCTATGCAGAACGACTGCTTCAGGCGACATCTTGATCAGCTGCTGATTGAACTCCTCGCTTTCCCTTAATTCATTTTCCATCTGGACTCTCTTAGTAATGTCTCTTGCTACAATTACGATACTCATTACTTCTCCATCCTCACCTAGAACAGGAGTAGCAAGACATTCTAAATTTAAGATATAACCTTTTGTGTGAATAAAACGATTGTAAAACATCTTGCTTGCTTTTGTCCGAAAAATATTTGATATCTGTTCACGCAAGTTTTCTTGCTCATCTGGATCGATATACTCTAGGATGGTAGTGTCCTTGATTAAACCTACAGGAATACCGATTAGGGTTTCGCAGGAAGGCGAGGCTACAATGAAATTACCTTTTTGATCCAAAACCCCCATCATATCCTTCATGTTATTAATAATAAGTCTATACTCTGCTTCACGCTGTGCTAACTTGTGTTCTACTTCTACTGCTGATGTTATATCTCTAGCAACTACAAAAGCCCCAACTATACGACTATTCACATAAACCGGGATATTTTTCATAGACCAATGGCTCACTGATCCATCCTTACGGGAAGAGGCCACAACATAGTGCTGAGCAGATCCCCGTACTGTTCTTCCGAAATAATCCAACATCCTCGGCATATTCTCTGCTCCAAATAGATTCATGATGGACAAATTCTCTCCGACCATACTTAAAGCTTCTCCAGTAATTTGCTGTGCCGTAGAATTGATTGCCAAAATATTACCTTGCAGATTCACCTCACATACGACGTCTGAGTTATAGTCAAATAAGGATTTATAGCGCTGTTCACTTTTGAGTAAAGCCTCCTTCATTAACTTTCTTTCAGTAATATCTGCCAAGATCCCATCAAGCCGAACTACCGCTTGGGATTCATCCAGACTGGGTATGATTCTGACCTGTAACCATCGAGGCTCACCACTTGCGTGGATAATTCGATATTCACTAAGTTGTGGAATCCCTTGACCAACTGATGATATGATCTCTTGAATCAAGGGGTTTTCTTCCTTATAAGCAATACGAAGCCAAAAATCATCCTCTTTTGCCTGCTCAACGGAATAACCGGTGATATTGAGAATGGCATCCGATATAAATAACACTTTCTTAGATACGTAATCGTAAGACCAAACCGCCACATCTAGATTAGAGAACATCTGTTGATACAAAGAAAATGTGCTCTCTAACTGAATCTGTGCCCTTTTTTGTTCAGTAATGTCCAGCATAATTCCATCTATTCGGCAGACCTTGTTCTCCTTATTTAGGATAGGCGTGCCGATATTTTGAACCCACTTCAGTCCTTCAGTAGGTAGTTGCATCCGATACTCAAGACTACTGATATGACCAGCATTTAATCTTTCCATGTAGGCATCATATCGATCACGATCCACTACATTCACAAGTTCCCGTAAAAAACTAGGGCTGTGCTGTTTAGTCTTACTTGTGCAACCAACCCATTCCTCTAAAATTCTCGACATCGTCAGTAGATTTTCTTCCATATCCATAGACCATGTGATCACATTCTCGTCGCCGAGTGAATGCATATTGAGATCACCTCCACATAAAAAGCCCCCCCTTTTCGGGGCGGCTTTTTGTTCTAATTCGCTATTTTACAAGCGTCATTACATGAATAACTTTATCCTACTGAGCAATCTGCTCACGGATATTCTGCAATATTTTCTTCTCCAGCCGGGATACCTGCACTTGAGAGATCCCTAGACGACTGGCGACCTCCGACTGCGTTTGATCACGATAGTAGCGAAGATAGACAATCAGACGTTCACGTTCACTGAGGCCTCCGATAGCTTCATTTAATGCCAGCTTATCGAACCAACGCTCCTGTGATTCGTCAGCGATTTGATCAATCAGCGTGATCGGATCTCCATCATTCTCAAACACCGTCTCATGGATAGAGGTCGGTGGTTTATTGGCTTCTTGAGCGAATACCACTTCTTCGGGTGTAACCCCTAGCGCTTCCGCAACTTCACCAATCGTAGGCAGACGATCAAGCGTTTTAGACATTTCGTCCTTCATCTTACGAACTTTATTAGCCATTTCCTTAAGGGAACGACTGACCTTCAAGGTGCCATCGTCACGAAGGAAACGCTGAATTTCACCGATAATCATCGGCACCGCATAAGTGGAGAACTTGACCTCATAGCTGAGGTCAAATTTATCAACGGACTTCAGGAGTCCAATGCAACCGATCTGGAACAAATCGTCAGGCTCATACCCGCGGTTCATAAACCGCTGTACTACCGACCAGACCAGTCGGATATTACAGCTTACAAGCGTGTCGCGGGCAAGACTATCTCCGGCCTGACTGAGCGCGATAAGACGTTTGACCTCCGCATCGTCCAAATAGGTCGGCGGAGCTTTTTTTGACTCTGCATCCATGGCTCCAACCCCTAATTGTATAAAGCTTTTTTCGAGACGATGGTTTTCTTCATTGAGATAGAAGTACCGTGTCCCGGTTCACTAGTGACTTCAAATTCATCCATGAAATTCTCCATAATAGTAAAGCCCATGCCCGACCGCTCCAGCTCTGGCTTAGAGGTATACAGCGGCTGTTGCGCCAGCTCCAAATCCTCAATGCCCCGTCCTTGATCCTCAATGGTTAGATGTACCGTTTCGTTGTCCAGCGATGCCGAAATGGTCACAATACCTTCCGGATCACTATCATACCCATGAATAATACAGTTGGTGACCGCTTCCGACACGACTGTCTTCAGATCATTCAGCTCGTCCATCGTAGGATCAAGCCGGGAAACGAACGCTGCTACGACTACACGCGCGAACGATTCGTTCTCCGAGCGTGCAGCGAACTGCACGTTCATGAAGTTACCAGCCTTACTATTTGTCATAACGCAACCTCCAAATCCGAGAGTGCAGTACTCTCGTCGTCATATAAGGGCATGATTTTGAACAGGCCTGACATTTCCAGCAGCCGCTTCACAGGTGCCGTAGCATCACACACAACCATTTTTCCACCTTTACTGTGGATCAGTTTATACCTTCCCAGAATCACGCCTAGGCCTGAACTGTCCATAAACTGCAGATGCTTAAGACTAAGAACCAAATGCGATACCTGACCACGCATAATCGCTTCATCCATATCCATTCTTACAAAATCGGCTGCGTGATGATCCAACTCCCCTGATAAACGGACAATCAACACACCCCTGTGATGCTCCATCTCCACATGAGAATTCATGCTTGCCACTCTCCTCTTCGTTGCTTTGAAAACTGACCTTGAAAGACAGTACCTATTCCCTTCAAGGACAAGGTTTTCTACGCGGCAAATCAGGAATCCTGCCTCACGACAAAACTAGAAGAAAACCCCTATGAATCTACAGAGTACATGGGGGTAATCTACAAAAAAACTGTTTTTAATCTACGCCGAACATCGAGCCTGTTGTGCGCTTAAAGAGCTTCCACCAGCCTGCTTTCGGCACAGCTTCCCCTGCTTTTAATTCATATTCCTTAATCACTTGGGTTCCTTGGTAGACCACTAGCTTGCCCACAGATTGACCTTCAGCTACTGGAGCCTTCACGCTTTCCGGCAATACTAGTTCGTGGCGGATGCCTTCTTGAGTCACACCTTTTTTCAAAAGAACACTGTACGTCTCTTTGGCCGTTATCGGCAGCTCGGATTTTACGCCCTTTTCAATCTTTAGGGTGCCGATGGCATCCCCTTCTTTGTGGATCGTGTGTACTTTATATTGCGAGAACAGGTAATCGAACATGCCTGACACTTCGCTATTGCGTGTCTTTGTGTTCGGCTCGCCTAGCACAACAGCGACAGCACGTAGACCATCTCTTGCTGCAGTAGCGGACAGACAGAATTTTGCCTCAGCAGTATAACCAGTCTTCAAACCATCAGCACCAGTGTAGAAACGCACTAGCTTGTTCGTGTTCACCAACCAGAACGGTTTGGTTGAATCCTTACGTAAGTAATCCTGATAGGAACCGGTATATTTGATAATTTGATCATGCTTCAAAAGCTCACGACTGATGACCGCAATATCGTAAGCTGAGGAATAGTGATTGGCGGCTGGAAGACCGTTGCAGTTGGCAAAATGGGTATCTTTTAGTCCCAGTTCCTCTGCACGTTTATTCATCAGATCGACAAAAGCACTCTCTGAACCAGCTATTTTCTCCGCCATCGCCACAGAAGCATCATTACCAGAAGCCATAGCGATACCTTTGAGCATATCGTCTACCGACATTTCTTCACCAGGCTCCAGAAAAATCTGCGATCCACCCATAGAAGCCGCATATTCACTTGTTCGCACCTTATCAGTCAGCTGCAGCCTTCCTTCATCCAGCGCTTCCACCGTTAGTAACATTGTCATAATCTTCGTAATACTTGCGGGAGGCAGCTTATCATGGCTGTTCTTCTCATAAATAACAGTTCCGGTACCAGCGTCCATCAAAATAGCAGAACGTGCTCCCGGTGCGAGGTCTACAGCGGCAGCATTACTGCCAGAGTCCTTGGTTTTTTCTTCTGCATAAGCGCCTGACATAGGTCCTAGAACCGATACAGCGATACAGAGCACAAGCACAGCAAAACGCATTTTTCTCACAATGGTTCCCCTCCTGAACGTTAACCTTCATATCACAGGTACTGTGTTCCAGTTTCGTCAGAAAGGGTGAAAATTATTCCATTTTTAAGGAAATAACAACAATTATTTATCTCAAGAATTAAGGATGTCATCAATTAAAAAAAGCCCAGCAGCAGTTGCAGAGCATTTTTATTATAGGGGAGATTAAATAATATTTCAAATTTAAAGTATTTCCATTTTTTTAGCTCTCATTTTAGGACTTTTAAAGGTAAATCGTAGACTTTCACGAATGTTAACTAAGAACCTATACTGTCTTACAGAGGAGTGAATATACGAATGAACCCACTTGAAACTTATATTGAGACAGAAGCAAAACAGAACGATTTCTCAGGCGTAGTACTAGCAAAACAATCTGATAAAGAAATCGCCAGCAGCTGTCACGGTTATGCCAATAAGTCGGATAAGCGCGAAAACAATATTCATACTCGGTTCGGGATCGCTTCCGGGTGTAAAATATTCACAGCAATTGCCGTCTGTCAACTGGTCGAAAGGGGATTGATTTCTTTCGAAAGCAGATTATCAGACTATCTGAAGAAGGTAGAGTTCCCTCTCTTTAGTTCTGAAATCACCATACATCAGTTACTTACGCATAGCTCTGGGATTCCAGATTATTTTGATGAAACAATCATGGATGACTTCGAAGAACTGTGGAAGACACAACCTATGTACACTTTACGGCAGCTGGAAGACTTTGTACCGATGTTTCGAAACCTCCCCATGATGTGGACCCCTGGTGAACGTTTCCACTACAACAATGCCGGATATATTGTGCTAGGTCTTCTGGTGGAGGAATTGAGTGGAATGTCCTTTTCCGATTATGTGGAGCTTCACATCTTTAAGCCTTGCGGAATGGAGCAATCCGGTTACTTTACGTTAGATGCCTTACCAGCCAACTGTGCACTAGGATACATAGAGGAAGAGAACGGTCGCTGGAGAAGCAATACCTATTCAATCCCGGTAAAAGGAGGCGCTGACGGTGGAGCTTTCGTAACCGCTCCCGACATGCAGTTATTCTGGAGCGGGCTAATGAACCATACCCTTTTGAGTCCAGTACTCACTTCATTGTTGCTTACTCCCCACATACATGTGGATGGTGAAGGCTATTATGGTTATGGTGTATGGATCACCCTCCGAAAAGAAAAAGTGTTCAAGTTTCACATTATGGGCTACGATCCCGGTGTTTCCTTCCGATCGGCTTTCTATCCGGCTAGTGGAGAGACTGTGGTCGTATTATGTAATACAAGCAGCGGGGCTTCTCAGATTTTCAATCTTATCGATAAGCATTTGTAGCTGCTCCGTCAAAAACGTAAAACAGCGAGCCTCCTATTAACGGAGGCTCGCTATTTTACTCTCTATTTCAGGTCTTTGTCATGAAAATAATTACATTTCCTTGGCTAGTACCGTGTTACTCCATCCTTCGTAACAAGCGCGAATACCAGTGGCAATGGTGGAACCGATTCAGAAGTAATACGGTAAGCTTCCAGCACCTTGCCCTCAGCTTCCTCTACTTTCTTATCACTGGCATCATTGATATGCAATACTGCAAGTGTATCCCCAATCTCTACAGCATCTCCAACTTTTTTAGAGAGTTGAATACCTACAGCCAAATCTATTACAGATTCCTTGGTTTCACGTCCTGCACCAAGCAGCATAGCAGCAATGCCGATTTCTTCTGCTTGAATCCCCTCAATGTAACCCTTAGTCTTCGCTTTCACTTCAATGAATCGTTTAGCAGCAGGGAGTTTCTCCGGATCATCGATTTGCGAAACATCTCCGCCTTGCGCACTCACGATCTGTTTGAATTTCTCCAGCGCTGTGCCATCTTCAATATGTGTCATCAGAATCGAACGAGCCTCCGCTTCATCCTTGGCTTTACCGCCAAGAACAAGCATCTGGCTGCCCAGAATAAGGCAGACTTCCTGCAAATCTTTAGGACCGTGACCCTTCAAGGTCTCGATTCCTTCCTTAATTTCCAGCGCATTTCCGATCCCGTAACCCAGTGGCTGATCCATATCACTGATGATCGCAACGGTATTACGACCCAAATGGGTGCCGATATCCACCATAGCCTGGGCAAGCGCAATAGAATCATCAAGCGTCTTCATAAAAGCGCCGCTGCCGGTTTTGACATCCAGTACAATGGCGTCTGCACCCGCTGCAATCTTCTTGCTCATCACTGAGCTTGCAATAAGAGGGATGGATTCAACAGTTGCTGTTACATCCCGAAGGGCATACAACTTTTTGTCAGCGGGTGTAATGTTGCCCGACTGGCCGATCACGGCAGCTCCGATCTCCCCTACTTGATCAAAGAAACGCTCGCGATCCATCTCTATAGAAAAGCCAGTGATCGACTCCAGCTTATCAAGTGTACCTCCTGTATGCCCAAGTCCGCGGCCGGACATCTTCGCTACCGGTACTCCAGCAGAGGCTACCAACGGTGCAAGCACCACGGTGGTTTTATCTCCCACTCCACCTGTGGAGTGCTTATCAACCTTAATGCCTGCGATTGGGCTCAGATCCACTTGATCACCAGACATCGCCATTTCCATCGTTAGATCGCCGGTCTCCCGTGCGTTCATACCTTGAAAATAAACCGCCATAGCCCAAGCGGAAAGTTGATAATCAGGAACTTCACCTTTACTATAGCCTTGAATTAGAAAGGATATTTCCTCACGGCTCAGCTCTCCACCGTCTCTTTTTTTCTGAATAATGTCGACAGCTCTCATTTTACACCTGCATTTCACGGACATTTGCGCGAGCAAATCCGATATATTTTGGTTTAGTTACATTAACTATCTGTTCATGCGTCAATGGCTTAAATTTAATCACTTGTGTCATAAAGATGACCTCCCAGTAATTCAAAATGCAGTGCCCGAAATTACATTTTCGGAATAAAGCCTAAGACCAGTTTCAAGAAACGTTCACGCACACGTTCTGCAGTTTCCATCACCTCTTCATGATTGAGAGGTTGATCGAGGATTCCCGCGGCCATGTTAGTAATACAGGAGATGCCCAATACCTCGATACCTGCATGACGAGCAACAATGGTCTCCGATACAGTAGACATGCCCACAGCATCGGCACCTAGCGTACGAAGCATTACGATTTCAGCAGGCGTTTCGTAGCAAGGTCCCAATAGACCTGCATATACGCCTTCTTTGAACTCGAAATTCTGCTGAGCTGCCGTTTCCTTCGCTACCTGGATCAGGCGGCGACTGTAGGCGGTCGACATATCCGGGAAGCGCACACCAAGTGCAGGATCATTAGGTCCTATTAAAGGATTCCGTCCAGTCATATTAAGATGATCCGTAAGAAGCATAAGATCACCCGGCTTGAAATCAGTGTTCACTCCACCAGCTGCATTCGTTACTAGTAAACTGGCTATACCAAGCTCTTTCATAACCCGTACAGGGAATGCCGTTACCTCCGGTCCATAACCCTCATACATATGAAAGCGGCCCTTCATCATCACGACTCGGCGGCCTTCGATCATACCAATTAATAGCTCGCCCTCATGTCCTTCTACAGTAGAAACAGGAAAGTGAGGAATCTCATCATATGGAATGCTTACTCCGTCCGTAATAAGGTCTGCCAGTACACCAAGGCCTGAACCAAGGATCAATCCAATTTCCGGAGCCACCGGACATTTATCTTTTATATATATGGCTGCTTCTTGAATTTCTTTTTGAGTTAACGCGCTCATGGATGATCCTCCTTCATTGATGTTGTGGAGCAACCCACAACCCTTTTATTGCAGTTTCGCTAAAAAGCTTGTCCCATACTGCGGCGCCTTCGCACCAAAGTTATCAGCAATGGTTGCAGCTACATCAGAGAAGGTTTCACGAATGCCCAAACTTTCTGGATGTTTAAACCGCGGGCTATAGATTAAGAGCGGTACATATTCACGGGTATGGTCAGTTCCACTATGGATCGGATCGTTACCATGGTCTGCAGAAATAATCAATAGATCATCTTCACCGAGCGTAGATAGAATTTCAGGCAGGGCCTGATCGAACACTTCCAGTGCACGACCGTATCCTTCTGGGTCACGACGATGTCCATACAAAGAATCAAAATCCACCAGATTCGTAAACAGGAAACCGTCAAACGGTTGACGAAGCTGCTCAATAGTAACTTCGATTCCATGTTCATTGCTCTTCGTTGGATAAGAAGCCGTAACTCCTTCTCCTGTAAAGATATCGTTGATCTTACCAACCGCGATAACATCCTTACCGATATCAGTCAGCGCGTTCATTACCGTTGGTTCTGGCGGCTTCACAGCATAGTCATGCCGGTTTGGCGTCCGAACGAATTTCCCTGGTTCGCCAACATATGGACGAGCAATCACGCGACCAACCGAGAATTCTGGAGCCATCGTCAGCTCACGGGCTATTTTACAAGCGCTGTACAGCTCTTCGAGTGGAATGATATCTTCATGTGCAGCAAGCTGGAATACGCTGTCCGCAGAGGTATAGACAATCCAAGCACCGGTTTTCATTTGCTCTTCGCCGTATTCAACAAGAATCTCCGTTCCGGAAGCCGGTTTATTCCCGATTACCTTACGACCAGTTGCCGCTTCGAACTTCTCAATCAATTCTGCTGGAAAACCGTCAGGATACGTATTGAAAGGAACCTCAATCTTCAGCCCCATTAGCTCCCAGTGTCCGGTCATCGTATCCTTGCCTACAGATACTTCCTGCATTTTTCCGTAGTAACCTGTTGGTGAAGCTACAGGCTCTAGCGGTGGCAGCGGAGCAATATTAGCTAACCCGAGCTTCTGGAGATTAGGAAGCTTCAAACCAGGAACACGATCCAATATATGACCAAGCGTGTGCGACCCAGCATCACCGAAATTCGCAGCATCTGGCGCTTCACCGATACCAACACTATCTAGAACAATAAACCCAATTCGTTTAAATGAGGACATTGTTGTCTTCACTCCTTTTTTAATGTAGATATTCTTTCGTACCAACAAGAAGAAACGGCTGTACCGTCTTCCAGAAGACATACGCTTCCGAAGCTAGCGATACAATGTACCGCTTATCAGGTATCCGTTTCTGCTAAAAGATAACCTGCGGATCATTCCCCAGTCTATCCTTTCAGTATGATTCCATCATAACCATCTTACTCACAAAAAGCATCTTTAAAGCAGAATTATCGAGCTCTAGGATGGTGGCTCTCATATACTTCCTTCATATTCTTACGGGCTATACCGTTATAAATCTGAGTCGTCGAAATATCGGCATGACCCAGCATTTGTTGTACGGAACGCAAATCTGCTCCGCCTTCCAGTAAATGGGCTGCGAAGGAATGCCTAAGTGTATGCGGGGTAATATCCTGCTCAATGTTTGCTTCCCGTGCATATTTTTTTATGATTTTCCAAAAGCCTTGCCGGGTTAATCTTCCGCCTAGACTATTCAGGAACATGGCTGGTTCCTCCTGGTGATCACGAAGCAGCTTGTCCCGCATAAGTGAAGTGTAAGCCGCTACACTCTCAGCTGCAAGGGTTCCAATGGGAACTACCCGCTCCTTGCCAGAAGTTCCTGTACAACGCGCAAATTTCATATCCGTGTGCACATCATCCACGTTAAGTGAGATTAATTCAGAGACCTTTATGCCTGTTGCATAGAGTAATTCCAGCATAGCCTTATCGCGCATACCTTGTGGCGTACTTACATCCGGCGCAGCCAATAACTGCTCTATTTCCGAAATGGTAAGCACCATAGGAGGTTTCTTATCAGGCTTCATGGTCTCCATGTCCAGTGTAGGATCCTGCTCAATCAAACGTTCCTTCAGCAAATAATGAAAAAAAGCACGGAGTGACACTGCGCTCCTGTTCAACGTTGCTGTTGCTCGACCAGCTCCGCGTAATGAGCCGAGATATAATATCACATGCGATCTTCGGATCTCATCAGGCTGACTAGCCCCCCGCTCTTCAGCGAACTCCAGAAACTGCGATACATCCCTACCGTAAGATTCCAGTGTATTCGGGGACAAGCCTTTATCTCCGGACAAATAATGTAAAAACGGCTGCAAGTGTGACTTCATTATTTCACGCTCCTGTCCTGGCGCAGCTACTCATAGTGACTTCCTGCAGCACATTCAGCATGAGGGTTCTGCAGATGTGTACATTTAGTATACGCTGCATGAATCCACCTTGTTTTCTTCGACATTCTTCTCGCTTGTTCCTGCTTCCTGCGAAGCTTTCATTCTCCATACCAGTAATAGAAGCGCAAACGCTGTCTTGTATCCAGACCATCATCACCACGATCGGCATGATCAAAAGCCCGAACAGCGGAGCCTTCAGGAATTCCATAATTCTCCATCGGACTGATCCATTCACCAAGCCAGCTCATAGCACTGTAGAGCAAATAGCTTAGAGCCACAAACATGATCATAAAATACAGCTTTCGAACTGTTTTGGGCACAGAAACGATCATATGGACGCCTCCCTCTAACATACAGTTAAGATCTGCTCGTCCTTCACCTTATGCACCAAAACGGACTGATATGTATACCTCCAATAGACCAATCATTTAAAAAGCTCTCTCCGGTAAAAAAACCGGGGAGAGCTTATGAAGTGAATTTCATTATAAGATGACTTAGGACGGATTTCCGTTTGAATTATTCTTATCGCTACACCGATAGCATATCCCATGAAAATCAAGTCTATGATCAAGCACTGTGAAATTAAATTCTTTCTCCAGTCGCTCTTCTAGCGGACCTAGCCAATCCTCGCGAATCTCATCCATACTACCGCATTGCACACAAATTAAATGATGATGATGGTGCTTCGCAGTATCTGTTCGCAGATCATAACGGGCGACACCGTCACCGAAATTAATCTTTTCTACGACATGAAGCTCGCTAAGCAGTTCCAGGGTACGATATACAGTCGCAAGACCGATCTCGGGAGCTTTCTCTTTCACGAGCATAAAAACATCTTCTGCACTAAGATGATCTTCCTCATTCTCCAGCAGCACTCTTAAGGTCGCTTCCCGTTGGGGTGTAAGCTTGTATCCTTGGGATTGTAACTGTTGCTTAATTTTGTCTATCCGGGCTTCCATTGTCTCCCTCCCCCTTGGAAAATTACCACACCGGTCTTCAAACCACTTCTTCCATTATAGGGGGTGTCGCTTTGAGAAGTCAAACGCTTTTACTGCAAGCCCAAGGTCGTTACTGCTTGTACAAGTGAGGGCGTAACCCAGCGCATCATGATCGGTGTAACATAGGTCTCAAAACTAGAAATGCCCAGAATCATCAGTGCCATCACAAGTGACAATATCGTGTACATCGTAAAAGGTCGAGTCACTGGCGTCCGACGTTGCCCTAACACTCGGCTACGAATCATCTGCAAGGAAAAGGCGATCGCCGCCGCACTACTTACTAACAACACTGGGATCAGTACCAGATTGTGCGGAGCCACAGAGACTAATGCAAATAGCATCCCATGCCATGAATATTGACTTACTAGACAACCGACCGTAAAGCCGATCAATACCCCTTTAAGAAAATCAAGAATCAAGATTCCCGGCAACCCAATAACAGACAATCCAAGGATCCAGATCAGTCCAATCCATTTCAGATTTAAGGCCGCTATACTCCAGTACGAATCAGGTGCTGCTGGTAATCCCTGCTGATCAACTGTCACAAAGAAATTCCCCAGATAATCGCCCAGCTCCTGTTGCTGATCCATCGTAAGCGCACTAACGATAAGAGCCCCAAATACAACACCTACCAGAAATAATACGCCGACAAAAATATACAGAGGCGTCTGTTCCTTCATCATCAGCCTTAAACTACGCATCGAGACGTTCCCCTTTCCGGTTACATGATACACCATATGAGAAAACGCCTCGTGATATGACTTGTCCTTCACTTAAAAACGCTACTTTCTGGGCTGTACGACTTTACCGTACGTCCCCCCACCGCCTGCTGATAGTTCCAATATGCCAGAGCGAGCCTGAACGATCATAGACGCCAAATCCGCTCCTACTACGCTAGCAATTTCCGCTTCACCGCAACCATGTAAAATGTTCATCTCTGTGCCAAAAGCTTGCAGTAATGCATTCATTTTAGCCTTCCCAAGGCCTGGTATAAATTCAAGTGGGACTTGATAATGATATGGCGGACGATTAGCGGGTACTACCGGTGTCTCGCGGTCAGCGATATCTAGGATCCGGTCGAATACGCCTCTCACCAATTTGAGACTGCCGCAATACTGGCAGCGCTCCGAAGTGACATAAGCTTCGTCAATAATACTGCCACAGCCTCCGCAGTAGGTCCGGTGGTATTTGCCAAGCCGGGGATTAAGTCCAAAATTCGCAGTTACCTTCCGCCCTTCCTTACGTTCGAGTGCGAGCCGCAGTTCGGCAAAAGAAGGTTGTGCTAACTCCATAACATTATACTCGCGCCCTAGTTTACCCAGAGAATGCGCATCAGAGTTCGTTAGGAACGTGAAGTCATCCAGCTCAGAAAGATAACCCGCCATTTCTGAATCTGCACTCAGCCCAAGTTCAACTGCAGCTATGCGATCCAGATCAAAGATGTCCGCCATCCGTTCTGCAGTACAGCCGTACAAGCCCTTGTGAGGCGTAAATATATGTGCTGGGATCAGAATGCCTCCTCGGCTATAAATCTCATCCTGAAGCTCTCTAGCCGGTGCATAGAGGCGCTGGGAACTAAGATTCACATTCCGCATATGGCGGCTCATCCAAGCACTGAAGTCTGTCATGCATTCCACGTCCGGCATGAAGGCGAGTACGTGGCACTCTTTTCGCCCAGGTTCACGGATTTCAATCTCCGCTCCTAGAATGATCGTAGTCCCCCGATAAGCGATCCCACCACCATCAGCTAACGTCATCTCTCCAGATTCCAAGGAACGCTGAATATCACGTAGTACGCCAGGTGAATGACTATCAATAATACCGATCATCTCAAGGCCCTTGCGCTCTGCAGCTTCTTTGGCGATTCCGGCAAAGGTGAGCTCGCGGCTACCGCTGATTTTGACCGCTTGTCCTTCCGACGTTCGTCCAATATGAACATGCAAATCGCAATAGAAGCTCTTCAGCTCAGTTGTTAATTCCATTGGCCTGTCAACGTGTATAAATGCCAAGCGTACACCGCCATCATCGTCTTCGCGTCCGCGATACGTCCGTCAGCTATATATTGATAGGCTTCCTCCAAGGTAAGCTCCGAGACCTCTAAGAATTCATCCTCGTCAAGCGACATGTCCCCTGGCTCGGCATTATTAGTAACATACAAATGAATAATCTCATCGGCAAAGCCGGGAGAAGTATAGAATGATTTAAGTAACTTCAGATCTCCGCTATGAAAACCGGTCTCTTCCTGCAGCTCACGACCAGCCGCAACTAATGGATCTTCACCTTTATCCAGCTTACCGGCCGGAATCTCCACCTCTGTGCGTTGCATAGGCTGACGATATTGCTCCACAACCAGCATTTTGTTGTTGTTCAGAGCGAGCACTGCTACGGCGCCAGGGTGCTTCACAACTTCACGTGTCGCAGAATTTCCGTCGGGCAGTCTCACTGTGTCCACTTGCAAAGATATGATTTTCCCATCAAATATAGGCTGAGTAGACAGCGTTACTTCGTCAAGCTCCGGCTTGCTGTGTAAATTTTGGTCTCCCATAAAATTTCTGGTCTCCTTTATCTCTGTTCTGCATACGGTGTATTATAGCAAACTTAAAGGGAAAGAAGGAATTTCAGATGAACGAAATCTTCAGCCGTACAAGCTCATCCGCAGTCACAATGGTAGGTAAACCGGAGGAAATCAAGGCCATCTTAACTAGGTGGATAGAGCAGTATGGACGCGATATGCCGCTCACATACATTCTCTCCCTAAAGGATCAATCCAAGATCATTCCTACCAAAGCAGGGTAAATTCTTAATCAAACATGCTTTTATAAATATAAGGAGCTGCTCCCAAGCTTAATAGCTTGGAGGCAGCTCCTTCATTTAATTAAAAGAACTTTAGGTTAGCCCTTCACACTCTCTTTAACAATATTTACTACAAGCTCAGCCACTTTAACGATATCTTCGGCTTTAATCCGTTCCTTAGTGGTATGGATATGCTCGTATCCTACTGCGAGATTAATGGTCGGAACATCTAAGCCATTGAATACGTTAGCGTCACTTCCTCCACCAGAGTGGAACAGACGCGGCGTAAGACCCATAGAAGAGATAGCCCGCTGTGCAAGCTGTACCACTGGATCATTTTCATTAAAGCTGAACGCTGGATAAATAATTTCACTGCGGAATTCGCATTCTGCACCGTATTCGCGGACAGTGGTCTCCAGTGCTTCACGCATCGAAGCGATTTGATCGCCAACTTTTTCCTGCACGATACTACGTGCTTCTGCGTCCAATTGAACGTGATCGCAAACCACATTCGTAGGTCCGCCGCCAGCGAATTTACCGATATTCGCAGTCGTTTCGTTGTCGATCCGACCAAGCTTCATGGCAGCAATCGCTTTGCTGGCTACTTGAATCGCACTGATGCCGTCTTCTGGATTAACACCTGCATGAGCTGATTTCCCGAAGATTTGCATCGTAATCTTAGCTTGTGTAGGTGCCGCAACTGCAATCGCACCGACTTCACCATTGGAATCGAGTGCGAAACCGAAGTCTGCATCCAAATTGCTCGGATCCATCGAACGTGCACCTAGCAATCCAGATTCTTCACCCGCAGTAATTACGAACTGAATCTGACCATGTGGCAATTTTTGCTCTTGAATCACTCTGATCGCTTCGAACAGTGCAGCTAGCCCAGCTTTGTCATCTGCTCCAAGGATCGTAGTGCCGTCACTTGTAATCCATCCATCCGCGCCGAGCGTAGGCTTGATATTTTGTCCAGGAACAACTGTATCCATGTGGCAAGTGAACAGAAGCTTTGGTGCAGTTCCACCGTTCTCAGCCGGCCAGGTAATGAACAGATTACCCGCTCCATGTCCAGTTCTTTCCTGGGAATCATCTTCGGTAACTTCTAAGCCAAGAGCGTTAAATTTGCTCTTGAGCACATCGGCAATCTGCCGTTCATTTCTTGTTTCACTATCAACTTGGACAAGCTCCATAAATTCTTGAATCAATCTGTCTTGTGAAATCACTGGACTTCCCTCTCTTTCGTGAATACGTTACAATGGTTGTACAGAAAGACCATCTTTATGCTATTAACTTAAACTAAATCTAAAGGAGTTACTCATGCAACGTAATAAGTGGTTCAAAATCTTCATCTACGTCATGTTGTTCGCCATGATTGCCTCTACGCTCTTTATGGTTATCGAGCCTTTCCTTGCAGGTTAATATCTACACAAGGAACATTGATAATAGCGGCTAAGGATTCCCTTGCCGCTATTTGGCTTGCCTGTTGGTTCGTTAATTAACCTTAAGCCATAGTGCCAAAGAACTCATCCTGCTCTTCGTAAGGAAAGTGTCTTAGAAAGTACGGGACCAATTCTTTGGCCACATCTTGAAGTTCAAAACGACGACCTGCACACTCTTCTAAGGAAGTTACTCCAAATTCAGTGATACCACATGGAATAATTCCTTGAAAGCCGTATCCAGATATTCCTTCGGAAATGTTAAAAGCAAAACCATGGCTAGTAACAAACCCTCTTCGGAATTTGCTTTTGTTAAACTTAACACCAATGGCACAGATCTTCTCGTCGCCAACCCATACCCCTGTATACTCCGGCTTCCGTTCCCCTACAATTCCGTAGGATGCCAAATAATCAATAATCACTGCTTCCAGACTGCGCAAGTACCCGCGTAAATCTACCTTACCTTCTTCACCGAGCATAAGGATCGGATAACCTACAAGCTGACCCGGTCCGTGATATGTAATATCTCCTCCCCGGTCGATTTCAAACAGCGCAATTCCTTTTTCTTTGAGCTGCTCTTCATCTAGAAGAAGATGTTCGGGATGATTCTGTGAACCAATAGTATAGGTAGGCGGATGCTGCAAAAGAATCAATCGTTCCGGCTGCTCACCAGCATCAATGGCGTGCACACTTTCCTTTTGCAGATCCCAAGCCTCCCCATACTCCATAATAGGGTCATATGAAATCTGCAGCTTACGAATATCCGAATTATTCATACCGTCAGGTCCCCTTTTTCAGTCTCATGCCTGCACAGTTTGGCTCGTTATTATTTTTTAGTAAAGTTTCGTATCTGGGGTATATCCTTCGATGTTATCCTTGACGCGTTGCAAGAAGCGACCGCAAATCACTCCGTCCAGAATCCGATGATCTAGCGACAGACAAATATTAGCCATTGACCGTACACCTATCATATCGTTAATGACCACAGGTCTTTTTACAATCGATTCAAACGTTAAAATCGCTGCCTGTGGATAGTTAATGATTGGATAAGAAAGAATGGAGCCAAATGAGCCGGTATTATTTACAGTGAAAGTCCCTCCCTGCAAATCTTCCAGACTCAGTTTGCCTTCGCGGGTTTTTTGTGCCAATTCATCAATCTCACGTGCCAGCCCGGCAACGTTTTTCTGATCAGCCTTCTTAATTACAGGAGTGATAACCGAATCTTCAGTACCTACTGCTAAGGAGATATTGATATCACGTTTGACAATAATTTTGTCTACAGCCCAGACAGAGTTCATAATCGGGTAATCCTTAATCGCACTCACAACAGCCTTCATCATGAAAGCCAGATAGGTTAGATTGATACCTTCCTTACGCTTGAACTCATCCTTATGTTTATTGCGCAGTGCGACCAGATTAGTCACATCTACCTCAATCATTGTCCAAGCATGCGGAATCTCCGAGACACTTTGGCGCATTCTTGTAGCGATTGTATTCCGGATTGGTGTTACATCAATCAGGTATTCCGAACTGCTGCCTCGGCCACCCTCGACTTCAATTGTTGGAATACGAGGAGATTCGCTCAAATGTAGACCCGAATGGCGAAGAGGCTCTTCCGTCTTCTTCTCTTGGGCTTGAACGAACTGTGGAGCAGGCGGTTGTGACACCACTGGAGTTGGTTGACTAGCAGAAATCGAAGCTGGAGATGTAGCTCCGCCACTTTCGATGAAGGCCAGCACATCCTTACGGGTAATTCGGCCACCCATACCAGTACCCATAACTAAAGTCAGGTCGATGTTATGCTCAGCCGCCAAAGTCTGTACCGCAGGAGAATAGCGTGCACGCATCGTATCGTTAGCAGTTGAAGTCGCACTTTGTCCTGCAACATTATTAGAGGAATTAGCTGCAACTGTGTTAGTGTTAGTCACGTTTGCAGCAGTAGATGCAGTCACAGGCACGGCAATACGACAAATGACTTCGCCGACATTGACAACCTGACCTTCTTCCGCCAATAGTTCACCCATAACTCCATCTATTGTTGAAGGCAATTCAGCATTTACTTTATCTGTAATAAGCTCACATATTGGTTCGTATTGCTCTACCGGATCGCCCGGTTTCTTCAGCCATTTGCCGATCGTCGCCGATACTAGCGATTCCGCCAGCTGCGGCATGATCACGTCAGTCAACTTTTGGTTGTCAGACATCTTTTCACTCCTCAAATGTTTTACGAAGTAAAACTCACTTCGTAAGCATAATCTTAAAAGTTTTACGAAGCTTCGCTTCTTAGAAATACTTCGCAGTAAAACTTGCATCGTAAGCATAATCTTTAAGTTTTACGAAGCTTCGCGTCCACTCAACTATTTTAATATTGCGCCAGTCGAAGCATTTCCGCCTTCACTTTTTCTTTGCTAAGCATGAAGAACTTCTCCATTGGCGGGCTGATTGGCATCGCTGGAACATCGGGACCACAAAGACGGAAGATCGGCGCGTCTAGTTCAAATAGACAATGCTCAGCGATAATCGCCGCCACTTCGCCACCAATACCGCCCGTTTTATTGTCCTCGTGCACAATAAGAACCTTTCCTGTCTCACGAGCAGCAGCTATGATCGCCTCACGGTCAAGAGGCTGCAAGGTCCGCAGATCCAAAATATGCGCTGTAATACCTTCTTCGCGCTCCAATTCTTCTGCTGCTTGCATCGCAAAATGCAATGGCAAACTATAACCAATAACCGTAATATCTGTTCCCTTACGCAGCAGATTAGCTTCGCCAATTGGAACAGTGTAATCACCTTCTGGCACTTCTTCCTTGATCAGCTTATAGCACTTTTTGTTCTCGAAGAATAAAACCGGATCAGGATCACGTACGGCTGCCTTCAGTAGTCCCTTTGCATCGTAAGCTGAGTAAGGTGCGACAATCTTCAATCCTGGTGTACCGAAGAAAATCGATTCCGGGCACTGAGAATGGTATAGACCGCCGAATACACCGCCGCCGATAGGCGCACGTATGACAACCGGGCAATTCCAATCGTTATTTGAACGATAGCGGATTTTGGCCGCTTCGCTAATGATTTGATTCGTTGCTGGAAGCATGAAGTCAGAGTACTGCATTTCAGCAATCGGCTTCATACCATACATAGCTGCACCAATCGCCACACCAGCTATAGCTGATTCCGCTAACGGTGTATCTAGTACACGCTCTTCTCCGAACTGTTCTTGCAGGCCTTTTGTTGTGGTAAATACGCCACCTTTGAGACCCACGTCCTCACCAAGCACAAACACGGATTCATCGCGTTCCATTTCTTCCTTCATCGCGAGCCGAATGGCATCGATATATTCCATTATAGCCATGGTTTATGCTCCTCCTTTCAGGTCGGAATCACTGTAAACATGCAGCAGTGTATCTTCCGGTTTCGGAAACGGAGCGTTGTCAGCATATTCGATAGCTGCTTTAAGCTCAAGATTGCATTCAGCAATAAGATCTTGTTCTTGCTCGTCACTCCAAAGTCCCAGACCAATTAGGTAATTTCGGAATCCTGCTACGCCGTCCTTCTTCCAATTCTCATCAACCTCTTCTTTGGTCCGATAAGCCAAATCATTATCCGAGGTGGAGTGTGGAGATAAACGGTACATCATGGCTTCGATCAACGTAGGACCTTCACCCGCAAGTGCTCTTTCCCGAGCTTCCTTAACGACACGATATACTTCCAGTGGATCATTGCCGTCTACACGCACACCTGGAAACCCATAACCCAGAGCTCGGTCGCTGACCTTACCGCCAAGCTGTTTGTGAGCAGGAATAGAGATCGCGTACTGATTATTCTGACACATGATAATAACCGGTAGCTTATTCACTCCGGCAAAGTTACAAGCTTCATGAAAATCGCCTTGGTTGCTAGAGCCTTCCCCGAAGGTTACAAATGAGACGAATTTTTTCTTTTGCATTTTGGCTGCCAAAGCAAAACCAACCGCATGAGGGACCTGCGTGGTTACAGGACTTGAGCCTGTCACAATACGCAGACGCTTACTACCAAAGTGACCTGGCATTTGCCGCCCACCACTGTTTGGATCTTCTGCCTTTGCGAACACAGACAGCATCAATTCACGAGTAGTCATACCCACGGAGAGTACGAAAGCATAATCACGGTAATAAGGTAAAAAATAATCATTCTGCCGGTCCAGCGCAAATGCTGCTGCTACCTGACCCGCCTCCTGGCCAATGCCGGAGACATGAAAGTTAATCTTGCCAGCGCGCTGAAGCAGCAGACTGCGCTCGTCGTATTTACGTGCGAGCAGCATATATCTGTACATATCGATGACCTGGCCGTCACTTAGTCCAAGCTGCTTATGTCTGTTAATCGTTTCTACAGTATCTTGGGATTCCATAAAGAGATACCTCCTTATTCATAAAGCCTGAGTCTTACAGGATTTAAGACCAATTGTATCCTGATCTTAAAACCTGGTACTAAGACTTGGCTTGAGTTTATTATAATCCCTTTTTACCCAAAAAGAAAAGCTAAATCCCGATAGATCTTCCATCTACAGCTAACATTGCTTCTCCAACGATCTCCGAAAGTGTAGGGTGAGCATGAATAGCCTCGCCAACCTCCCAAGGTGTTGCATCCAGCAGTTGAGCCAATGCAGCTTCCCCGATTAGATCCGTAACATGCGGACCTATCATCTGCACACCGAGAATATCTCCGCTGCTTCGGTCCGCCACAACTTTAACAAACCCGTCCTTCTGACCGTACACAATCGCCTTGCCAATGGCCGAGAAGGGGAATTTACCAGTTACTACATCATGTCCCAATGCTTTAGCTTCCTTCTCAGTGTGACCCACACTCGCAACTTCAGGACGTGTGTAGACACAACGCGGTACAAGATGTGTATGATAAGGATGAAGTTTCTCACCGGAGAGATGATTTACCGCCATGATACCTTCATGGCTAGCGGCATGAGCTAATTGTAGCCCACCGATACAGTCGCCAATCGCATAAATATGCGGCTCAGCCGTTTGCATACTAGCATTTACAGCGATAATTCCTTTATCAAAGCGAATATCTGTATTTTCCAGACCAATATTCTCTACATTCGCTACTCTACCTACGGATACAAGCAGCTTTTCTGCAGATAGACTTTGAGTTTGCTCTCCCTTACGGGCATCGATCGAAATTCCATCGTCCGTTACCTTGCAGGTTGCAGCATCCACTGTAGTTTCAGTCAGTACTTTAACACCACGTTTTTTAAGTAAACGTTGCAGTTCTTTAGCTACTTCTTCATCCTCTTGAGGGAGTAACTGACTAGCAGCTTCAACTACCGTAACCTGTACTCCGAAATCAACCAGCATAGAGGCCCATTCCACCCCAATTACTCCGCCTCCAACAATAATGATGGAAGAGGGTAACTCGTCGAGGGTGAGCGCTTCATCACTGCTAAGAATAACTTTCCCGTCTGGTTCCAGACCAGGTAATACACGCGGACGAGATCCTGTAGCAATAATAAGATGGTTAGAGACCACTGTTTCCATTTCACCATCTTCTAGTTCCACAGCAACAGCACCACTACGCGGTGAAAAAATAGAGGGACCCGTCACGCGCCCCTTGCCTTTAATAACTTGTATTTTATTTTTGCGCATCAAATATTGTACGCCCTGATGAAGTTGTTCAACTACCGCTTCCTTGCGCTTTTGTACTTTTGGGAATACAAGCTGTACACCGCTTGTCTCAATGCCATAGCTCTCGCTCTCATTGATTTCAGCATATACTTCTGCACTTCTGAGCAGCGATTTGCTAGGGATGCAGCCACGGTGAAGGCAGGTTCCTCCCAGTTTGTCCATTTCGATGACGACGACGGACTTTCCAAGCTGTGCAGCGCGAATGGCTGCCACATATCCCCCGGTTCCTCCGCCAAGTATGGCCACGTCACATGAAATTGTCATGATATGTATCCTCCAGTCATTACACGTAAGTTCATTTTACATTGTATATTGTACTCTCTTTTTAGCGTATTACAAAACTTATAAACGTCATATCCAAATGGACTTTTTCTTACTAAAGCGTTATCATATGGTTGAATCTAATGGGCTAAGAGGGGTAGGAGACACTTATGAAACTATTAATTTCACGCTTCATTGCCATCCTTATTCTTGTGTTTCCTGGTTTAATCGCAATGAAGGGCTTCTTAATGATGAAGGACGATATTTTTGATTATATCTCTATGCATGGCGATGACTCCGTTGTTCCAGATTTCGCTTGGCTGCATTTCGGCGGAGGGTTTCTGCTCTTTGCAGCAGGTATGACTTTCCTTGGCGGCTGGATTCTGGCAAGAGACCGCAAACGTAATTATGTTGGCCCTCGGTTCAAGGAGAAACAAAAAGCGAAACAAGCTGCCGCGCAAGAAACGATCTCATAAGCAGCATAATCATCCCCTCATTGTACAATCGAAATCTATTGCACATTCTGCAATTAAACCATCCGACAACTCACTTCAATGTATAATGAATATCCACACATTACATAAAGGCGAGAGTTTTCATGGACGCGACCTGCGCTTCCTTGAAAACTCCCGCCTTTTTATGCACAGCTTAAAGCCTAGCCTTATCAAGTACTTCTCTACGACCGCCTTGCACCAACTCGCTGTACAAGCCACCTTGCTTCAACAACTCCTCATGGGAGCCCTGCTGCAGCAATCTGCCCCCTTGAAGAACAAGAATTCGATCAGCTGCACGGATGGTGCCCAGTCTATGGGCAATAACGAAGCTAGTCCGTCCCTTCATTAGCGCCTGAAGTCCTTCCTGAATCTTGATCTCGGTCACCGTATCGATACTGCTAGTGGCTTCATCAAGAACAAGCATCGAAGGATTGGCAAGAATGGCTCTTGCAATGGATAGCAATTGCTTCTGTCCTTGGCTTATGCCGCTACCATCTGCAGAGAGCATTCGATCATAACCTTCCGGCATTCGGATAATAAAAGAATGAGCGTTAGCCAGCTTGGCCGCCGCCTCGACCTCTTCATCGGAAGCATCCAGTCTACCGTAACGAATATTATCGCGGATGCTGCCCTTGAATAAAAAGGAGTCCTGCAATACAAACGCCATATGGCTCCTCAGGCTTTCACGCCGAATCGAAGTGACATCTAAGCCATCCAGCGTAATCTTACCCTGATTAGGATCATAGAAACGAGATAACAGCCCGATAAGTGTTGTTTTGCCGGCACCGGTAGGTCCTACTAAGGCAATCATCTCACCAGGCTTCGCTTCAAAGCTAATATCATGCAGTGTGTTAGAACTTCCGTCATATGAAAAAGATACCTTTTCGAACTTCACTGCACCTTCAACTTTAACCAGCGAAGTGGCTGCACCTTCATCTTTAGCTTCCGTCTCTTCGTCCAGCACTTCAAACACTCTTTCCGCTCCCGCAACCGCTGACAGTAGTGTATTCCACTGATTCGCTAAGTCATTAAGAGGGCGAGTAAATTGACGCGTATATTCTACAAACACAATAATCACACCGACCGTAATCGCTCCGCGAATCGCTAACAAACCACCGACTCCAGCCACAATAGCGAAGCTCAAATTATTAAGTCCATTCATCAGCTTAGGAATGAAGCCAGAAATCGACTGTGCCCAGTATCCAGAGAGCATAATTCGCTCATTGCGTTCATGAAAACCAGCGATGACCCGTTCCTCTTGTGAAAAAGCTTTGATAATCCGTTGACCGGATAACGTCTCTTCTATATAACCGTTTAACTCACCCACATTGCGCTGACGTTCCTTAAAAAGCGGACCCGTACGCCGAGTAATCCAGCGCATGCCTAATAACATTAACGGCACAACCAGGAACGTGAGCAGCGTCAATAGAGGACTGAGCCAGAGCATTACCCCCACCGTGCCGAGCAATGTCAAAACACTAGAAAAGATCTGAATAGCTGAGCTATTCAGCGTAGAGCTGACATTCTCAATATCGTTGGTGAGGCGACTCATAATTTCGCCCTGCTGTCTCCGATTAAAAAAAGAGATGGGCAACCGATGAAGATGGGAAAACAACTCCGTGCGCATCCGAAATACGGTCTCCTGGGCAATTTCAATCATCCATATATTTTGCAGCCAAGAAGTTAATGAATAGAAGATATAAACACTAGCTAAGCTGATCAGAAAAATCGTCCACGATCGTCCGCCAGTACCTTCCAGATAATCATCCACAGCTTTACCAATCATATAAGGCCCGAGCAGTGCTAAAGCCGAGCTGAAGACTACCATTAAGAGAACGAGAAAAAGCTTAGCTTTACGCTCGGCAAGGTAGCTCCAAATCCGCATGAGCGTGCCGCCCCAATCCTTCGCCTTTGCTTTTGGCTTCCCTCCAGCAGCTGAACCAAGGCTTCTTCCTGCTCCAAGCTCAATGACAGGTTTTGGGTGACGAAAGGGTTCAAGAATTGCTTTGAACATGCTGCTTCGCCTCCTCTACCTGTGATTCATAAATCTTGCGGTACAGCGCAGAGCTTATCATAAGCTCCTCATGTGTTCCCTTACCGATTAAGCGTCCTTCATCCAACAGCAGAATCAAATCTGCAGATGCAGTAGAACTGATCTTCTGAGTAATCAGGAAGGTTGTACATGAAATCTCTTTCAGTGCCTCCAGCAAAAGTCCTTCTGTCACAGCATCAAGCGCACTCGTACTGTCATCGAGGATCAAAATAGCAGGTTTCCTCACAAGCGCCCGAGCAATGGTCAAGCGTTGCTTTTGTCCACCAGACAGATTTACCCCTCGCTGACCAAGCATTGTATCATAGCCATTGGGCAGATCCATCACTGTTGCGTGAATTTGTGCGGCAGCTGCTGCGTGTTCGATTTGTTCCTGTGTGGCATGTTCATTGCCCCAAGCGATATTATCGCGAATCGATCCGCTGAAGAGCTGCAGTTCTTGAGGAACGTAACCGATCGATCGCCGCAATCTTGAAATATCGATATCGGTGCTCTTTTGCCCATCAATACGAATGGTACCTTCTGTCTCTTCATATAAACGTGGGATTAGACCGACAAGAGAAGACTTTCCTGATCCGGTGGCTCCCATAATCGCTACACGCTCACCAGCAGCAACTTCAAAAGTAATATCCTCTAGCACCGAAATATCACTCTCAGGATACTTGAAGCTGATGCCTTCAAATTGGACGTGACCCTGTATTGGTTCGCCCTTTGCGGCTCCGCCTTCCTTAACTCCAGCGCCTGCTGACATCACTTCTGTAATACGCTGTGAGGAGGCACGTGCTCGGGAAATTGTAACGACAAGTCCAGATATAGCTGACAACGCTCCTATGGTTCGTAAAGAGTAGTTAATAACTGCAACAGTTTCTCCTAAAGTAGCATCCCCATTTGCAATCTCAATCCGTCCAAACCATAGGATCGACATAATCGCTGCATTCACAATAAGCATAACAAATGGCATCGTTGTCTCTGTCAAACGTAGCGCAGATACCGTGGATTTCATCAAATTCCCGCTAAAGACCGTGAAACGTCCAATCTCATGTCCCATGCGCACGAACACACGGATTAAGCGAATTCCCGTTAAATTCTCCTGGATTACACCATTCACACCGTCTAGCCGATTTTGTACGTTGCGAAATAACAAAGAAGCTTTTCTCATGATGAAGTAAAGGAAGAGAAGCAACAAAGGTAGAGCTACAGTGAGAAATAACCCCAGCTTCACATGAACAACCAATGCCATAATCACACTGCCCACCACAACCAGTGGCACCCGTGTCATAAAGCGGAGGCTCATAAATATAGTGTCCTGCAGCTGCGATACATCGCCGGTCAGACGCGTGATCAGCGACGAGGTGGCAAACCGATTGAATACTTCATATGTAAACGATTGTACCTTTTCATATAACTTGTCCCTAAGATCAAACGCAAAGCTCTGACTCGCATGGGCAGCAAAAAAAGAACTTAATACCCCAGCTATAAACGCAACTACCGCGCTGCCGATCAATACACCGCCCCAGAGCCATACTACAGAGGAATTTTGTTCTTTAATGCCCTGGTCAATAATTTTGGAAATGAGTAAAGGCTGTGACAATTCCACCGCTAGTTCAATAAGCATCATCACTAGGGCAGCTATTGCAGCGACTTTATATTTTTTAAGAAAAGAGAAAATCAAACCCATTCGCATACCCTCTTTTTCTATTCGTACAGTGCATCCCTTAAACGAGTCGACATTGTGGAAGCCTGCCCAGTTTTCATTATTGCCCGCCGCAGCGCTTTATTGCTTCGATTCAATTCCACCAAATCTGCCATCATCTCTTCCAGCAAAGCCTCAGCCTCGATAGAAAGATTTCCATTCTGCTGAATCAGAGCTAACCGTTCCTTGTATTCGTCTATTTTTTCAGTCACACATATTACTTCCTTTCCAATCACATGATTCCTTTTATCATACCACATTCAATTCTATCGCAATGTTTTCACTGGATACAGCTGACACGAATATGATACTCTAATAAGGTCGCATTTTTAAGATTAGATAATTGGCTTATACGAAAGGATAGATGGAAGTGGCACAATTGTTTTTCAAATACGGAGCAATGAACAGCGGTAAATCTATTGAGATACTCAAGGTTGCGCATAATTATGAAGAGCAAGGGAAATCGGTGCTCATTTTCACTCCATCCATAGACGATCGGGACGAAGTTGGTTTTATCTCCTCCCGTATTGGGCTGCGGAAACAGGCCATACCCGTCGACGAGAATACCGATATTTATAATATCGTCAGCAGTAACCAGCCCAAACCCCACTGTGTACTAATTGATGAATGTCAATTTCTAAGCAAGGACTGCATTCTTCAGCTAGTACGGATTGTGGATGAACTAGGCATTCCCGTTATGGCATTTGGACTTAAAAATGATTTCCAGAACCAGCTATTTGAAGGCAGCAAATACATGCTGATTTACGCTGATAAAATCGAGGAAATGAAGACCATTTGCTGGTTCTGCGAGCGTAAAGCAACAATGGCTCTAAGAGTAGAAAATGGTAAGCCTGTATACAGCGGCAAGCAAATCCAAATTGGCGGCAATGAAGCCTACTATCCAGTGTGCCGTAAATGTCACAAGAATCCTCCACTATAAAATATACCCACAAAGTGAGGCTTTGCTTCGATACTTACTCAGGTACATTGCGGGGGAGCCCAAAATATATACCTTTAGCTAAAAAAGCATTCCGAAGCCGCAATGGCCTCAGGAATGCTTTTTTTAAAATAAAACTCGATTAAACCAGATATCTTTCTTTAAGAATATTCAAATGATGATGATCATGCCCAATCAATACGCACGCCACTGCTCTCGCGGAGATGGTTGCATTGTTAACCGTTCCCTTACGAGTCCATGCATCTTCCGGCAAAGTGTCCAACAGAGCTTGCGTTGACTCTCGGACAAGCTTGTAATGAGCCAGTAGTTTTTCTAGAGTGTGTGCTTCAAAATTTGCGGTAGGCACATAGTCCTTTTCATCAAAGCCCGCCAGCGGGATCTTATCTCCTCTTGCAACGCGCAACAAACGATAAGACATAATTCTTCCAGTATCCGCTAGATGGCCAACCATTTGCTTAATACTCCATTTATCAGGAGCGTAACGATGCTCTCCTTGTTCTTCCGTAAGGTTCGAAATAAAGCTACAAATCTCATCCGTCTGCGCTCTAAAAACAGTACAAATGTCCCCTTCAACTGGCACTAAATCGACATACTTTGATAATTCTTCAAGATACTCACTGCTTTCTGGACGTCGATCCATGTCTAAACCCCTCTCATTTTGAATTTTTTTGAAAAAATAGGAGGAAAATTATACTGTAGTTGTTGTATTTTAGTCCATTTTATACGATACTTGCAATAATAGGGTTAGTTAAACTAGAAGTCATCGGGAGTGTCGGCATGATAGATTTTATGCTTTTTATGATATTTTCAATACTAGAGACCTATGCAATGTTCTTTCTGGCTTTCAAAATTTTCAAAATTGACTTATATCATAAAGAGATGTTGTTTGCTAGTTTTATTATGGGCTTTTTTTCTTATACCCTTAGAATCAACTATGGGATAGCTTCATTAGATACTTTCTCACAATATGCACTAATGTTTTGTTTTATGTGGATGTTATTCCGGATTCATCCCTTCTACGCTTCCATATTAACCGGAATGGCTTATCAAGCTTACTCGGTGATTCAAACCATAATTATGTATCTATTAGACTCTGTAATCAACATGCCTCTAAATACTTCGGAACCGATTACAAAAAACATAATGATAATGCAGATATTATCAGCATTAGCCGCGGTTCTCATTGGTATGTATGTGGGTCATAAACGTATTGGATTTGACTTTGTACCTGACAAACCCGATGTAAGAATTAAACCAACGACTAGCGAAAAATTATTATTTGCTCTTAATCTTCCTACAGTAATTGTCGTTACTTTACTCACCTACTTTTTTGAATCTTTTTTCTCTTTCTTCATCCCAATTTTTTATGGAGTACTATTATGGGGATATCTATATTTCTCACACAAAAAGGATAGAAATAACTATGAGTCATTTAACTTTTAAAATTGTTGAGCTCATTAAGAAAAGTAATCCAGAGCAAACGCATTCCATTGAAATCATGCATTATGCCCTTAGCATTATTTTAAATACTTTATTCATTATTATAACTTCGTTATGCATCGGCGGGCTCACTGGACAGCTAAAGGAAACATTCTTAGCCTTATTTAGCTGCATGCTCCTAAGAATGTCTTCTGGTGGAGTGCATTTAAAATCCGCAAGGTCCTGCAATATTGTATCTATCTTTATCTGTTCACTGATCCCTCATATCACTTATCTAATACATAACCATATCCTTTGGATTAATCTTTTTTCTTTGCTTGTAATGATCTTATGTGCTCCAAATCCTGATGCTAATGCGCAAATCCCCAAAGAATGGTATTTGGGTTTAAAGATCATTTCCATAATTCTGGTTTCTTTGAATTTTTGGATCCATTCGTCTGTCATTGGATTGGCATTTTTAGTTCAATCCTTTACAGTTATAATTCCATTACAAAGGAGGCCAATCAAATGAAGAAAAATTTAGCTCGTTATGCTTCTAACCTATTAGGTATTTCTGCTGTTGTTTTTGCAACAATTCTGAAACCACTTGCTAACAGCCCTGAGATTCCAAAAGAACTGCGCAAGTAATCAAACAAGGATGGGGAAAAGATGCGTGTCTTACAGAAAGACGGTTCCTCTAGTGATATTCTAGAGGAAGATATATTGTATTTCTCCAATTATAAGAATACAATATTCGTCCATACGAAAGAAGGCGAATTTATTCTCCCCACCACGCTTTCCGATCTTTCCGTAGCGTATGAGGGTAAGGGATTCGAACGCCTTGACCGCAGCAACGTCGTTAATATCAACAACATAGAAGGCTATGATCCCGGACGCAAGATTGTATGCTTTAATCAAGGTAAGCAGTTCACTACCGTTTCGGAATCCAATGAACCTCGCCTAAAGAAGTACTTATCTACTCATAAGAAAGATTCTGATTAAAACAATCCCGACATGTACTAAACATGTCGGGATTGTTTTTGTTTATTAAAATTCAAAGTAAACCAATCCATTATCACACAAAATAGCTATTATGCCATAATTCCCCTAAGATGTAAAGAAAAATTCATAGGATGAATGACAGGAGACGGATTGTATTCCAAATGATACCATATATATAAATGTGTAATAAAAACAAATATATGATGGAGGAACCAAATGAATTACTATTTTCATCCCTCACCACGCCCCTCATCTCTTGAATCAATATCTGATGAAGAATTACTTAACATCTATAAATTAGCGCTTGAGGCACAAGCTTTACCAGATTTCATAGAGATTGTTAGAGAGATCTTAGACAGTAGAGATCTCATACAAACTGAAAAATCATAACATCCCCATACACAAATTAATTCGCAAATTATGACATAATTACATAACTTCCTATGGCTTCACTGCGAGTGTTCTCTAGATTGTCTTCATGTTAACATCATCAACATAAAGAAGGTAGAGCCTCCTGAAGGCCCTACCTTCTTTATGTTCAGTAAGGACTACTCCCTGAAATAGAGTAATCTTCTACTCCGTAATTTCCGTTTTAAATACATTTTCCAATTTTCCGCCAAGTCTTTTCTTCAAAGGAACTTTAATATCTCTACCCAGCTCTTTGAAAAATGTTTCTACATCGCATTTCACATTTTGTGCAGTCGCAATTACAGCGCCATCACCAACAATATTTTGATTCTCTTCAAGAGGAACATCAACTTCGATATCATACTTTTTGGATAATGTCTTGATGTATCGTGCGAAGATCTCCAGCAATTCCTCGTTATTAAAATTCTCTATAGCGACTTTTCCCTTGCTGGTAAACTTCATGTTAATTTTCATTATTAATATCCCCTTTTCTGTCAAACCATTTTTAGTTGTTAGTTTATGGATCAAGATGAATAGATGGCTGCAAGAAAGGGCAACATTATTCATTTTTGAGATCATTTATGAAACACACATTATTTATAAGCACCCTTTATCTGTTGTACTTTAAACTGCGTAAATTCTTTGAGCGCTTGTATGACCTGATCCTGTTCTTCTTCCTTCAGCTCATAAACGCACTCCCGTAACCACTCGCCAAATAGAAAGGCTTGACGCCCTTTCCGAGGGCTCTTTCTTAAGGAGTCGAGGCAACCCTCAAACTTATCGTTCAGGACGTCGGTAAGATTGTATTTCTCAATCTTCTCTATTACCATTCCTGCCCCATATTCCGTTTCATAAACTATGACTTCATTAGAATCAAAGGAAACGTAAGATGTTTCTTTACCTTCCTTTGCCCTGAATTCCTTAAGCTTGTTAAATGCCGTCTCATAAATGTAGTCCTGAGACTGTTTAAGCTGTGGCAGCTCATAACCATGCTTTAAGGTCTTGATATATTCAATATCTGGCATATAGTCTGCCAAATGATACATCCGATTCTTCAGATCTGTTCCAAGTGCTTCGATGATCTTGTCCAGATTGTCTTTTAGCGGAATGCTCTCTCCACGCTCGATCTTGCTAAGCTGTGAGTAACTTATGCCGCTCTTTTCTTCCAGTCCTCTTAAGGTTAACCCTCTCGTCTTTCTGATGTGCCGAATGAAATTACCCAGCTCATCGGGATAGTTCTCAAAATCATTCATGGGAGTCACCTCCCTACTATCATAACACAACATAACAATTTGTGTTGGCTTATAACAATTAATACTAGTAATTACTTGCCTCTGAAGGGTGATTCTCAGTACCAAAAACCCAATATAATACTAGATTCCCAAAATATCGGAGAAGATTTGATACTCATCTGCCAGGCTCTGGATTGTAATCGTTGGTTGGGAATTACAGCGTATCGGACCGAGGAGATCTTATTAAGCTGATTTATGCCATTTCACTCAGCTATCGGACTCAGATGCAACTGTTCATTTAAATATACTACGGTTCGGTGCAAAAGTATGACAATAAGAGTTATGATGTCCGAAAACTTGGAAAAAGACCACCAAAAAGTTGAAATAGCTGCAATACAGTCCATAATGATCCCAAACCATCTACTGTATGCAAACCATTGTGTGCTTCCAGCTAATCCAATTTGTTAAAAAAAAAGCCAGTCCCAACAACCTGGAACTGGCCATAATCGTTACTCCAAAACACTCAACAGATTGAGGATCATCTGTGCACTTTCGGCACGTGTGCCGTTTTGCTTCGGAGCAAATTGCGCTACAGCACGTCCCTGCATCAATCCAAGTCTGTACACCTCGCTGATAGCCTCTTGAGCCCATTGTGGTGCAGTGCCAATATCATTAAATGCTGAAACGTTAAGACTAGCTACAGATACGCTGTTATTGGCGTATGCATATGCACGAGCCAGCATCGCTGCCATCTCTTGACGAGAGATCTTGGCATCCGGTTCAAACAGTAAAGCGGTCTGACCGTTAACAATTCCAGCTTGTTTTGCTAACCCTACTGCTTCTGCATACCATTTATCAGCAGGTACATCAGTGAAACCAGCTACTGCTTGACCTTTTAAGCCAAGCGCACGGACTAACATCGCTGTAAACTCGGCACGTGTAACCGCACGGTTTGGATCAAAACGATCCACAGCTACCCCCTGTACAAGCTGTTTTGCCGCAAGCTGCTTCACAGCAAGGTAAGCCCAGTGATCCGGCTTCAGATCATTGAATGTTTTGTCATATTCTAATACAACATATTTACTAAAATGACTGACAGCAGCAGATAGATAACCATTCATCCATGTACTGCTCATATACTCCAGCTTACCGGCATCATCCATAAAATAAATACCCAATAAACTTTGCTCTACAGTCGCACCGACCTTATATGAAATCGTGATCGGCTCTGCAAACTGTCTTAATGAGAAGGACTGGCCATTTTCTATGAGGATGCTGAGCGACCAATCTCGCAGATCACTTTTCGCTCTCAATTGTGCTCCAGCTAGTGTACCTGCACGATCTAACAGATCCACGGCTGTATTACTAGCTAACGTGTTCAACCGTAGTGAAATCGTACTCTTGGCAAGAGCCTCAGCTGAGATTAGCTTACTTAGTTCAGCCAGTACTGTAGCAGGAAGCGTAACGGATAAATCCTGCATAACCACTCTAAGCGGTGCGCGTCCAAGCAGCTCTGCAGCATTGCCTGGTAAAAGCAACTCCGTAACCGCTCCGTCAACAGAAACCACAACTTCACCTTGAGCATTCTTGTTCTCTGACAGTTGAGAGGCTGTTATGGTTACTACACCCGCTTGTGCAGATGCCGACGGAGTCGGTGTAGCAGTCGGCGTTGCTGTCACCGCAGGTCCCGGCACCCAGCCTCCTGGTGTTGGTGTTGGCTCTGGGCTTGGTGTTGGTTCCGGTGTTGGCTCTGGGCTTGGTGTCGGAGTCGTACCTGGCGTGCTCTCAGTCACTGTCAAAATATATTCAGTGCTGAACCCCTTATAAACAGCGCTGACTTTTGTTATACCAGCACTCAATGCGTGAAGCTCCCCATTCTCACTAATCATTGCAATGGAATGATCAGATGTATCATACCTTACGCCCTCGACCAATTCTTGCTTGCTTCCGTCACTATATACCGCCTGAACAACAACGGAGCCTTTATTTCCTTGTTCCAGCGAATCCGGCCCTTTTATCGTTATTTCTGTAAGAATAGGAGCCTCATCATTTGTTACGACGATACTATACTCCGAGGCGAACTCCCTGTAGGTTACTGAGATCACAGTAGAGCCTTCCTGATGAGCCTGGACCAAGCCCTGTTCATTGATTGTAGCAATATGCTCATTCGAGCTGGAATAATGAAGTCCATCCAATATTGGGATTCGTTTACCGGATGCATAGACTGCTTCGGTGACTGTCTGGTCGACCTCTGCTGGTTTAAGTTGTCCTTTGCCCTGAAGCTTAATCGCTTGCAGCGCATCTACAGTTATCTTACTTTCCGCAAAAATATTCGGGTAACCTGCCACTGTGACTCTCACCTTAGCTGTCCCTGGTTTTAGCGCAGTAACCAAGCCATTTCCATCTACGGTAACTACTGATTCTGCCCTTTCAGGAACGATGGACCAAAGTTTTGTCAGATGATTAGCCTCATCCGGCACTACCTTAGCTTGCAATTGCAGACTAGCACCAGGCTCAAGCTCAACAGCTGTTTGATCCAGCGTGATGGATTTTGGAACAAAATTTCCGATCACTAAACGGTCAATTTCTACACCGTCTACCGTTCTTGCCGTAACCGTAATCTCGTTCTTCCCAATTTCAACAGCCGTATAGATTTGCTCATCTTCGTCATATATTTTTTCCTGCCAAAAACGTGGCGTCAGCGCATAGAACTTAGGACCGGAGGAACCGCCGATAACATATCGTGTGCCTTCGCCTTCTGCAACCTGTTTACCATCCTTCATCGGAAAAGTTCGCAAATAGATATGATCATGACCGTTCATCACTAAATCCACATTATGCTTATCAAACACCGGCACCCACTTTGCTTGCACCTGTTCATTCGAATAGATGCTGCCATAGGGCCCTTGATGGAAAAAAATCACCTTCCACTTTTTATCTGTAGCGGATAGATCCTGATCCAGCCACTCTGCCTGTTCAGTGAACGGAGCACCTGAATGCTCTGTATTCATAACCACAAAATGTGTATCCTGAATGTCAAAAGAATAATTCGTACCTTTTACGCTCGCCGCACCGTTTTGCGGGTTATTGAATTGCGCCAGGTAATCCCCATCGCCATTGGTTCCCATCACTTCATGGTTCCCAATAATCGGAACAAGCGTGGTATTCATCAGCTGCTTTTGGGCTGCATCAAACCACCAGTTCCACTGCTCTTGTTCAAAGCCTTTATCCACCATATCTCCAGCGTGGACCAGCATTTCAGCATCCGGCATATAGGCAAAGGCAGCCTCTATCGTATTGCCCCAAAGACCAAATCCCGCTTTAGAATCTGCTTGAGAATCTCCGATAAAAAGGAATTTTGTAGAAGCGCTCTCCCCTCCGCTTGTAACGAAGGTTCCTTGCTCACTTACATTTAACTCCCCATCCCCCACACGATATACATATTCGGTTCCAGGGATAAGCCCTACTGCCTCCGCTTTATGAACTCGCATCGTTCCATCATTGTTGGTATTGTAAATTGAACTGTTGCCGGTAATTTTTGTTACATTCACGGCTTGAAAGCTTGTGAACTCTGCTTTTTTCACAAGTTCTACTACAGTATTCATGGTTAGCGGTTCTGTCTGCCAAGTAAACTGGCGAGAAGTCGCTGCATCCTGGCCCATCGTAACATTAACATTACGCGGGGCAGCAGTACCGTCATATGGAGCAACCTTGAACGTCATTACAGGACTATAGGTATTTCCTTTTACCGCCTGCAATTTAAAAGTTCCTTCTGCTGAAGTGACAAGGCTAGTAGTAAGTGTCCCACTTCCCCCTGAAGTTGCGCCTTGTACCTCCAATCCATCGAACAGCAGTTTCGCACCTTCAACAACACTTCCATTCAGATCTTTTACCGCAAAAGACGCATCAAAGCCCTTCGCAAGATCATAATGGTTCCAAGTGAGCATCAACTGTGTCTTTACAACAGATTCAACAGCCGCTCCAATAAAAGAAATAGGAACCCCGGTACCTTCTGTCGAAGTTACAGATCCGGATGTATTTTCAATTACAAAACGTTTGCTTGTATCCCCAGCGAGCTGCTCCTGAGTATAGGGACCCACATAATCATTTCGAACCGTATATTGAATTTGTCCGATGAGATCCGTATCTCGTAGATTGGAGGAATTGATATTCGTTAGGTTAAGACGCACAGTGCCCAAAGCTGGATCAATGATCGATTCCATTTGCGTTTCTGATAACTTATTCCCCCGAATTACCTGCAAATCTTTAACTGCAGACGGATTAAAAGCAAACGTAATATTTCCTTCCTTCAGCTTGCCCGCTTTCTCAGCCGTTACGTCCAAAGTGTAAGTGTTCCCGGCATAAACGGCTTCTGGTGTTTTGTACACATAGAATGGAGAGCCCAAATTCACTGTGAAATACCATTCTTTTATCGTCTGGTTACCGCTCAAATCGCGAATGGCAACTTTTACTTTATGACGGCCTTCTGTAAGTGGAACCTTTGGTTTATAAGTGATCTGACCTTTTGGAGGATAAAAGCCATGCTCCACTATTTGATCGTCCACATATACTCGTGTTTTGTCCGGATCGATTAAGGTCGTTCCCGGATGCACCACTGGATCATAACCATCATCCTCACCATTGACGGAAAGGGTCGGTGTAGCTGTTTTGACAATCTCGTTCACGCCAGGATAGGCATCTTTAAGCACAGGAGGTGTTCTATCCTCCTCTATCGGACCATAAATGGCACGAATATCATCAACGTAAATTGCACCTGCGCTCTTGTTAAGATTGCTTGTCTCCATATAGCGGACAGGCATATCCATCGTTAACGGGGTGGTTTTTCCCTTAGGAACGGATACTTCGACGTATTTCCACCCCGTCCAGTTCACTCCATTCACCTGATCTGTAAAATCCACAGGCACTGCCGCATTATTGCCATCACGAATCTGTCCCCGCAGCCAGTGCTTTTTGCCATCTCCGTAGATCCACATACTGATTTTCTCAGGATACCCCGGAATCTGAATTCGATTGGCAGTTGAGCTTGCGGCTAAATAAGCACCCGATGTGCCTGTTTTATTAACAAAATCATATTCCAGCTTTAAGGCTTTATCCCCATTACGGACAAAATCCTGATCAGTCACTTCCTGAATCGCCACACTGTTAGCTGCTGCACTGGAGGCAATATATTTATCAATGCCATTCTCAAAATCCTCCAGCATTACAGGCGGTAACCCTACATTTACTTCAAAAGAGGTCTGGGCGTCCCCGTACTTAGCATAAATCTTCCCGTTCTTCCCATTTTCACTCGTCGCTTGAAACAGACCTTTCTCATCTACAGTTCCGATCTCGCCCTCTACCCGCCATTCAAAACTATGGTTGTCGGCTTGAATTACCTGTCCATTACGTAGCGCCTTCACAGTTAATTGCGCAGCAGCACCTGAAGAATAAGTTTTGATCTCATCAGGAAACCTAAGGTCTGTGAGCTTATCCACGACTTCGATTTCCCCACTGCCTTTGACTGCCCCCACCTCTACATTTACCGTTCCTGTGCCGGCAGTGGTTCCTGCGGTGAAGACTCCGTTCGCATCGACAGTACCAAGGTCAGCGTCCACCTGCCAATTCAAAGTACCCGAATAAGGTGCCGGATGGCCGTTCTCGTCCACTCCTGCTGCTTTGAACATAAAGCTGGAGCCTTGCAAGATACGTTCCGCATTCGGCTGCACAACCAGCTTAGAAGCTGTAGATTGCTCTGGGGCTGTGTTGACGACCAGCAAACCGTTGCCGGTTTTACGTTCATAGCCATCAGAGCCCTGATTCATCATTTTGACACCAGATGCACCCGGCATTCTGGCCACAAAAGTAGAAGAGCCGCCACCATCCAGATTCATGGCGTTCACTACGCCCATATCCTTCAGAATGTAGCCAAGCTCATCCGTATCTACACCTTCGCTAAAACCTGGAGATCTTCCATCCACTTCGAATAGAACGAGACTTCCGTCCGCTTTTGTCCCAATGGCTGTACGTGGATGAATTCCTAAAGGCCCTACACCTTGTTGAACTACTCCGTCTTTTACCAGCGGCCCTTCGCCGCCAATAGCTACCTTCACATCATTCCATTCTCCACTAAGCGCAAAGGTCGCAGTAACGTTATCGCCAACCGATAACCCCTGCAGAACAGCACGAGACGTTCCGTTAGCAGACAAAACTACTTTTCCTTTGGTAAGCGGCGTATTGCCTTGATTGTTGCGAATATCAGATACCTTCAGCTTCAAGGTCTGACCGCTCTTCACTTCTCCCTCGACAATATCTAGAACAACCTCGTCACCTTCATTAGTCGACTTTGTAGTTGTATTATAATCTTCCGTATAAAGAACCAGCTCATTCGTATTTCGATAACGGTTGATGCTGGTTAAATTAGTTGTTTTTCCATTAATCGTTACGTTCTTGGTCAGCTTCGGCACCCCATAAATCGAGCTGCCATCTTCTTTTAAACCGAAAGTAAAAGCTGAAATCGAACTGTTCAGGATTACACCATCATCCATAAATAATCCATTCGGAACACCCGTGGCAAAACCGGAGATTTCATAAAAATCACCGTTAATCCCTGCGATCACCCGGTTTCCAGGCGAATCCGCATAAGCGGCCATTTCTGTAACACCCTTCATACCGTATACCTTTCCATCCTTCGTACCTGCCTGCAGTTCTAAATGGCCTTGCCCTGGGTTGAACTCCACTGCATGAATCTTTTGTAAACCACGTTCATTCTGAAGATCCATCCAGGTGTACATCGCCCCAGGTGCGAGCTCTGTTTGACGTACATCAATAACGGTTCCGTAGTTTGTTGCTGGTAAATCAGAAATGGAAGCGTGAACAAATACTCCCGGCTGCAACAACGAAATCAACAAAATAAAAATAACTGCCACATTAATTTGCCTTAGATACCTTCTCACTGTGTTGACATCCTCCCCACTTGGCTGTCCTAATAACGATCTGAGCTTGGACAACATCATAGGGTTATAATAACTAGGAAGCGTAAAGGTTAGATAAAATTTACCAAGGCATACTGTTAACTTCTTCTAATCCCCTCCTCAAATTCATGTTTTAACCTGTTGATGAATCTTCTGACCGTTTTCGATCCTTGTTTAGAAGCTGAAACAATGGACCCCGGAGTATTACGATCTGGTGATCGTAGCTCGATCGTCTTCATGATCTTCTGAGAACCCTCAAATGTTTTTAGAAAAGAATAATCCATCCCAATCGTGATCGCGAGTCCTGACGCAACTGCATTATCAATGGCACGGGTGTTATTGCTTGTAAAAAGAATATTCATCGGCCCAACTTTTAGTAAATAACGCTCCACAAAGTCCTGTATGTAATGATCATCGTATAAAACCAACGTCTGGCCTACTAACTGTTCGGGCGTAATTATTGTATTTAGAGCTAGTGGTGATTGAGGATGTACGCCTACAACAATCTTACCTTCCATTAATTCCTCGAATACGACTCCTTTATGTTTCTCTGATAAGCCCTCTGGCGAGACCATCAGTCCGATATCCATTTCATCCTGAAGCACATTATCCAGAATTTCTTTAGGTCCCTTTTCAAAAATCTCTATTTTCACATTTGGAAAATCCGCTTTAAAACCGGATATGACCTTCACGATTAGATGCATGGGTCCCGGAATCGTAGCAATCTTCAAATGACCACTAAGCGCATCGCTATAGATCTGTGCTTCAGCTTTTAATTCATTTACTTTCATCAAGACTTCATTTGCTTTGCTGATAATAGCTTGTCCCTCTGCTGTGGGAACTGCTCGTTGGCCTCGCGAACGAATGAACAAAGTAACTCCAAGCTCCGCTTCAAGCAGTGTTATGGACTGGCTTATGGCAGACAGGGTGATATGACGATTCTGAGCAGCTTTGGTTAGTGAACCAATCTTTGCGACTTCTACGATATTCTCGCATTGCTCTAAATTCATTTGAATCACTCCCTAAGTTAATATTTACTTAACACCTATTAAATTTACTTAAATTTTAATTAATTTAGACAAGTGCTACAATTTAAATAAGTTAGTAAATAACCTTTTCACCTTATGAGCCTATATTTCTAGTATAACTATATTTCTCGAGGAGGAGTCCCAAATGACAGACAAAAGAGTAGCCGTAATTACAGGTGGAGCCAGTGGAATCGGGAAACAAACCGCAATTAAATTTGCTAGTAAAGGTGATCAAGTGGTCGTTGCCGATTTCAATCAACAATTAGGTGAAGAAACGGTCGCACAGATTATCAAGGATGGTGGCGAAGCTATTTTCGTCAAAACGGATGTTTCAAAATACGAAGAGGTAGAAGCACTGGTTGAGAAAACCGTTGCCACATATGGCAGAATTGACGTTATGTTCAACAATGCCGGGATCGGCCGCGTCACTCCTGTACTAGACCAAGACCTTAAGGATTATCATAGTGTTATTAATGTCAATCAGCATGGTGTTGCCCACGGTATTATCGCAGCGGGTAAAAAAATGCGTGAGCTCGGCATCAAAGGGGTCATCATCAATACAGCTTCTGTATTTGGATTCCTAGCTTCCCCAGGTACATTCGCATATCACGCTTCCAAAGGTGCGGTCATTATGATGACTAAATCCGCAGCACTTGAAATGTCCGTTCATGGCATCCGCGTGCTTGCCGTTGCTCCAGGCGCTGTAGATACGCCAATTATCCAAGGATATAAAGATCAAGGAATGGTCGACCAGATGAAGAGCAAAGTAATGGGTAACAAATTAACATTGCCTGAACAAGTTGCAGACACTGTATACTTACTCTCCTTGCCAGAAGCTAGTGCAATTAACGGTAGTGTTGTAATGGCTGATGAAGGTTATGCTTCATTTAAATAAAAAATTTAAATCAAAAAATCCAAGGCTTCCCGAGCGGGATGTCCTTGGATTTTTTTGTATTACTCCCATGATCTCTGTTCATTGATTTCCAGCTTACGTTTAAATGCCTGCTCTAGATCAATATCCAGTTTATTGGCCAGATCAAAAATATTCCACACCACGTCGTACATCTCAAATCCCAAGTTTTCTTTCTTCTCTGCACCGGGGTCGAAGGATACGGATAGCACCTCTTTGGACAATTCCCCTACTTCAGTCATTAAGTACAGCATTCTCTGCTCAATGGAGCTCGTGTCAAAACCTTTGGTTTCACTGAACTTCTTCACATACTGTTGAAACTCAGATGTATTCATTTCGTTACGCCTCGCTTTTAGGGTATAAAGTTATGTAGTTTATAAAAACGATGTCATGCGATTAGCCTAGCTTTTTCCTTTATTATCATCCATTTGTTCGAAGAAAACAAACTCTCCCGTCATTACAAAAAAAACGATTCTTCAGATCATTGAAGAATCGCTAAGAAAATTTATTTACTAGTTGCTGTTTCAGCCACTATCTACGCCTATGTCGGACATTTCACTGCGCGTTAATCCGCAAGTGCACGGCCAATTTCATCGTCGAACGTGCCGCACCAGTAATGGCGAGACTCTTCATCATTATTCATTTATTATTCGCCGAGCTGCTCCTTGAGCTGCGCAATTTCTGTTTCCATGAAATCCACACGTTTATTCAACTCCGCGATATAGTTTCTTCGAGCCTCTTGGTCCGCTGCGCTTGTTCGGTCGGCCGCAGTAGTTTCCACCAGTTGGATGGCTTCTTTGAGAACTTGAACGCTTGATTCTGCTCCTGCTAATCTTTCCCGGAGTTTAGCCGCTGCAATACTTGCTTTTAGCGCTGCCTTCTCAGTCTCCTTACTCTCCAATATTATCGTTTTTTCTTCAACCGTCAACACTGCTCCGGTCGCTTCGGACATCGTGCGCACAGGTACGTAGGCCGAGTTATTTACTACAATCGCATCTGCAATCTTCTTTCCGTCTTGTTTTATCGTATACATTCCGGAAACTTTAGCGCCAATTAAAGACGAGCTCGCTGCGAATCCTATTGAACCACCAAGTAACAACGCCGCTGCTACAATCCCTACTATTATCTTCTTCATATCTACGAACCTCCTGAGCTTATTATTCTTCCAATTATAACCAATTAATTCGTAACATGAAAGATATACTAAGAGACTCTGCCACAGCCAACTCAACTACTGACCATATGTAATCTAGCTATAAGAAGCCATCTGAGTAAGCTTGATCCTATTGTTCTAAGTTGTGTTTTTCGATTTCACGAACAACTTTATTTCGAAATGATTGATGTTAGTTGTAAACAATGTTACTCTATCAACGGTAAACTCAAAATCTTATGCTCCTCAATACCTCTATTAGTAGTCACTAATTTAGTTATAAAGAAAGGTAACACTATGATAAAAGTTGATAACTTATCCTTCGCATTCCCGCAAAAAGAGCTATATAAAAACATTTCATTTACGCTTGAAGAGGCACAACATTGCGCTTTTATAGGAACAAGTGGCAGTGGTAAAAGTACACTGATCGATATACTGATGGATCCAGAAAAATATTTGTTCGAAGGCAAGTTAGAAATTGACCCAACCTGCAAAATTGGATATGTAAGTCAGTTCTCACAAGTAGACAGAACTAAAGAAACAACCGTTTTTGAATATATAGGAGAAGAATTTATTAAGATACAAAATGAAATAACAGCTATTCTCACTGAAATGGAAACATCATCAGATATTGATTCATTACTCGAAAAGTATCAATTAGCTCTAGATGCCTTTGATTCAATGGATGGAAATGATTTTGAAAGCAATATTAATAAGAAACTAAATTTAGCCAACCTCTTGAAGCTAAAAGATGCTAGGGTATCCGATCTAAGTGGTGGGGAATTCAAGCTTATTCAAGTGATGAAGGAAATGCTGACTAGTCCAGACTTAATGATTATGGATGAGCCCGATGTATTTTTAGATTTTGAAAACCTAAATGCACTTAAAAATCTTATTAATGCTCACAAAGGAATATTGCTAGTTGTTACGCATAACCGTTATCTATTGAATCATTGTTTCAACAAAATTATACACCTTGAAAACATGGAGATCCAAGAGTTCGATGGGCGATATATTGAGTATAACTTCTCATTACTTCAGACGAAAATTGAGTTACAAGAAATCGCAGTCGCTGAACAAGAAGAAATTGAGAGATACGATAACATTATTGATAATCTTAGAGCGATCGCAACCTATAATTCAGAAGCATCTAGAGGGAGAGCGTTAAAAGCTAGGGTTAAGTTTCAAGAAAGATTGGAAGCGCGAAAAATTAAAGCGCCATTCGTTGATATTAAGCAACCGAAAATCAGTTTTGGTGTGGACAATGAAATTGAAGAAGACATCACTGTTTTAAATGTGAATAATTATAGTGTTTCCTTTGATGAGTTGATTTTAGAAAATGTTAACTTTGAGATGAAACCTACAGATAAAGTAGCCCTTATCGGTCCAAACGGTACCGGGAAAACGACTTTACTCCGAGATATCTTTAAAAATAATCATGATTCAATTGAAATAAATGCTGATATTAAAGTGGCTTATCTTTCTCAGCTTCAAGACGAAGTGCTAAAGGATTCTAATACCATACTAGAAGACTTCATCGATGCTGGGTTTGCAACTTATGACGAGATTAGAGCACATCTTTCAAACTATGGCTTTGAAGGAGAAATTCTTAATCAAAAGATAGAATCTTTATCTGGTGGCGAAAAAAATATACTGCAATTGGCAAAAGTTTCTGCTAGCAAAGCAAACTTGTTGCTTCTTGATGAACCGACAAGTCATTTAGACACCTATACACAAATCGCACTGGAGAAAGCCATTGAAGATTATAAAGGTGCGATTCTCATGATTTCTCATGATTTCTATTCTGTAGTAAATGGTATGGATTATGTTTTAATCATTGACGAGAAGACGATTAGAAAAATGAGTATGCGAAAATTCAGAAAGATGATTTATGCCAGTCATTTTGATAAAGATTATTTAGAAAATGAACAAAATAAAAAAGCAGTTGAAATGAAAATAGAATTAGCTTTAAAAGACAATAATTTTGAACTTGCAAAAGGTATGGTTGACGAGCTAGAAGAGCTGATTAAGCTGCTTTAAACTACAACCCTCTGGCGGGAAAATGTCTATTAAAAAGACACTGATGGATAAGATCTCAGTGTCTTTTTACTGCATTGATTTGTTGATAGCTCTTGAAGCGGACAGTGGTTCACTTATCATTAAAAATCTTTCCCAACACATTTTTGGTCATAGAAATTTGTTGGGGATCTCTATTTATAATACAACGCAAATAATAAACGCCATTCCATATCAACGGGCATTTTCAGAATCGCATTCATTTAATCAGTATTTTTTTTAGCTCAAAAATAGTTGCCTCTGATAACAAGATAAGCCTATCGTTATTAACAACAAAAAAACTTAAAGGTATTCCAAGGTTTGTAGAAGGGTCACTTATATTTATTACTTTTACTACATCATTTATATTTAAGTCTGGGATATCTATTTTATATAATCTATAAAAAGAGTCAGAGTTATAACATGTCGCTGTAATCTCATATAATGGGTTTTTTAGTTCATATTGATAAACACTATAGTTTTTAAGTCCTTTTGATGAAAAAAAGTCTTTTTTGATGATAATTTCATCTCCAATAAATTTTTGCCCTGTTGGATATTCAGAAGCATCATTATATGAATTTGCAAATCCTAAAAGCTTCTCAACTTTCCAAGTTTCATAGAAATATTTTTCAGTTTCACTATCCAAATTTATACTTTCTTGAGCACAATAAACGGATGTGTTTTTTGGAATAATAGACTCATCCGTTTCAGATTTAGGCTCACTAGAAGTATTTGGCTTTGATGTCACTTCAACATTTGCACAAGCCGATGCTAGCATCAACATTATCATAATACAAACCAATAATATTTTTTTCATATTTCACACTCCCACTATTTTTCCAAGTTCATATGTCTCCTTTTAGATAAAATATTTGTTTTATCAGATGCTAAATTGTTCCATTAGATAATCTCTATAATCAACTCTATTGAAGAAAGTTAACTGTTCATCTGCTTCTAATTCATTTTGCACAAGATGTTTTATAAGATATTCCCTGTGAAGTACAGTACAACATAAAATTATCAATCTGAAATTAAAAATCAGTCATAAACAAACACTCCTCCATTGGATTTACCAACCCAATAAAGGAGTGAAATTTATACATATACAAATAAGAAATTGATTGGCTTTAAATTACCCAAAAAGAAGTTTATAGGCAAAATCGTTTCAGCCTAAGCACCTACCAGCAACCCACAATCCCTTACCACGCACTGCCCCTAACCCTTTCAACTAACCTTATGCTCAATCCGCAGCTTGTCAGCTACCATGGCAATAAATTCCGAGTTAGTAGGCTTAGATTTGGAGATATTAATCGTGTAGCCGAATAAATGGCTGATGGAGTCGATGTTGCCACGGGTCCAAGCCACTTCAATCGCATGGCGAATGGCACGTTCAACGCGTGAAGGCGTGGTCTTGAATTTCTCTGCTATGGCTGGATAGAGTGTTTTTGTAATCGCACCAAGGATCTCGATATTGTTATATACCATGGTGATCGCTTCGCGCAGGTACTGATAGCCCTTAATATGTGCTGGAACACCGATCTCGTGGATGATCGAGGTAATGTTAGCATCAAGATTCTTGCCCTTCGTAAGCGGCACTACATTCGATCTGGACGTCGACGAATAGTTGTACATGTTAGAGGATGAGCTCATGCTGCCTTGGACCCCTACAAGCTGACGTACACGATTTGCCAGGACCTCCATATCGAACGGTTTCAAAATATAATAGGATGCACCAAGCTGTACAGCTCTTTGAGTGATGTTCTCCTGACCAAAAGCGGTCAGCATGATGATCTTCGGTTGAGGATTCAGATCCATATCACGCAGACGTTCCAAGACACCCAGACCGTCTAAATGTGGCATGATGATATCAAGAATAAGGACATCGGGAACTTTGCGTGCTTCGCTTAGCATTTGAAGCACTTCTTCACCATTGTAGGCGATACCCGTTACCGTCATATCTTCTTGTTCAGAAATGTATTCGGAAAGCAAATTCGTAAACTCCCTGTTATCATCGGCCAACAACACTTCAATATTCTGCACTGGCTGCTTCCTCCTTAATTATATCTGCTATTCGAAAATAACATTTTTTTCTTGTCTCTTAACATTTTCGACATGGAGATTGAATTCCCTTCTGTCGAAAATTATTTTTCTTTATTTTTTTTCTGGCATGGATTATAATTAAATATTTTATTTCAAAGTTCGATGATCTTCGTACTCCTTCGACAAAAAAATCTTAAGGCTAAACCGCCTTAAGATTTAATGGATACCTATTCTCCTGTAGGGTTACACCAGAATCCTTAAGCATCCATTCGATGAAGCAACCATAACCGGACTTAGGATCATTTACAAACACATGAGTTACAGCGCCGATGAGCCGTCCATTTTGAACGATTGGACTTCCACTCATCCCTTGAACGATACCACCTGTCTTATCGATTAGTCGCGGATCTGTGATACGAATGACCATACCCTTCGTCGCCGGCGTCTGCTGATGTGCCACATGAATGATCTCAACCTTAAATCGTTCTACCTGCTGCCCATCTACAACGGTAAGAATTTCAGCTGGACCTTCCTTGACTTGATTGCTCATTGCTACAGGAATAGGTTCTTTATAAAGACTATGCTCGGGATTACGACTCATTTTACCGAAGATGCCAAAATCTGTGTTACTCTCCACATTACCAAGCACTTGGCTTTCTTTTAAGAAATGGGCTCGTTTCTCACCCGGATCGCCATCCTGGCTTTTAGAAATCGAAGTTACACTGGACTGAACAATATGACCGCTGCCAACAACAATTGGTGTTCCTGTATTCATGTCCGTAATCACATGTCCTAAAGCTCCATAAACCCCCTGTTTCGGGGCATAAAAAGTTAACGTGCCGACACCCGCTGCAGAATCTCGAATGTACAGGCCTAACCTCCAGACTTTGTCATTAATATCATACGCGGGTTTTAGCTTGGCTGTATGCTCTTTCCCAGCGCGTTTAAAGACAATCGTCAGAGAATTATTCGCTTTTCCAGCACGATCCACAAGCTTGGCCACCTTAGATAACTCGTCCAACTTCTCTCCATCAATGGAGATCATCAAATCACCTGGCACCAAACCGCTGACCTCACCTGGGGAAAGCTTGGATTTCTCGGATACTTCAATCAGATGATGTCCAACAACCAGAACACCTGCTGATTTCACCTTTACTCCGATCGTTTGACCTCCCGGGATCACCTTCAGTTCCGGTTTCATTCCATGCGCATTCACCTTGGCAGGTTCACTGTTCAGTGGTGCGGCAAAACTTTGGTGGGTTCCCGTTATGCCCGATAAACTAAGAAAGAAGGCAAATAAAAGGCCTGGCATTAACTTCCTGAGGTTAGGCTTCAATGGCTGTCACGCTCCCTTTTGCTTCTTTCGCTTGACGAAAAAGGTGGTCGCCAATTGCGTACCTATAAGATAACCTTGCCCCCAGGCTTTTATTACTGTCAATCATTGTTCCGCTTAGCTTGTTGCAGCCTTACTTGCCTCGGCCAAATTAAGCATTTCCTGCGAATGGTGCAATGTTTTTTCGGTAATTTCCACCCCACCCAGCATTCGGGCCAGCTCCATTACACGTCCATCATTCGAGAGTGATTCCACTTCCGTCATGGTTCTTCCGTCCTCAACCTTTTTGCGGATTAAGTACTGATGATCAGCCATACAAGCCACCTGCGGTAAGTGCGTAATGGAGAACACCTGACAAGTGGAGGACAGCTTATACAGTTTATCTGCAATGGATTGAGCAGCCCGACCACTCACACCGGTATCTACCTCATCAAAAATCAGAACTGGAATCGCATCATGACGCGCAAAAATACTCTTCATTGCCAACATAATTCGCGACAACTCACCACCCGAGGCAATTTTGCCAAGAGGTCTTAACGGCTCGCCAGGGTTAGGGGAAATCATAAATTCCGCACTGTCGATCCCTTGTCTTGTAAGACGAATACGCCGACCCTTATAATCAACTCCACGTGGGTCCTCCAACGTGTCTAATTTAACCTGTAGCGAGGTTCTTTCCATCTGAAGATCTTTAAGCTCACTCTCCACTTGCGTGGCTAAATCAGACGCACACAGCTTCCGTGCTTCACTTAATTCAGTAGCTGCATCCATCAGTACAGAAAGCAGTGCATCGCGTTTGGTCGTAAGCTTCTCCAGATATTCATCTTTATTCTCAAGCAGATCGGTTTCCCGATGGATTTGTTCATAATAAGCCAAAATCTGTTCTACACTATCTCCGTATTTACGGCGGAGTCCGGTAATTAAATCGAGACGATTCTCGATTTCTTCGAGTCGCTGTGGATTGAATTCGATCTCTTCTCGGTAATCACGAAGCTGAAATGCAGCATCCTCTAGTTGATAATAAGAAGATTGCAGCTGCTCAAGCACGGATTTAAGACCCTTTTCATCATAACGAACCGCATCCTCGAGTCTGGAAATGACATTACCTATGGATTCTAAGCCTTGTCTATCGTAGAGAAGCTCATATGCACCGGATACGGAATCCATCATTTTCTCACTGTGGGATAGTTTGACCCGTTCTTCGGCAAGTAATTCATCTTCTCCCGGTTTTAATGCTGCAGATGAAATTTCTTCTAACTGAAAACGGTACAAATCAAGCATTTGATAAGCCTTTTGGCTGGATTCCTGCAGCTCTCGGAGCTCTTTCTCCACTTTTGCAAAGGCTGAATACTTTTCCTGATATACCGCTTTTAGCGGCCCGATAATGGGTTCTCCGTATGTATCTAACAGTCCCAAATGTCGTTCTGCCTTCAATAAGTTTTGGTGTTCATGCTGTCCATGAATATTAACCAGCTGCTCACCAATTTCACGTAGCATAGTAAGATTGACCATCTGTCCGTTTACACGTGATGTACTTTTACCCTGAGAGGTGAGTTCACGGCGTATTATAAGATGCTCCTCACGCTGAGCCTCAATGCCAAGACGCTCTAAAGTATCCCAGACGGGATGACCGCTTGGGAGGCTGAAGAGCGCTTCCATCTCTGCTTTTTCACAACCGTAACGAATAGAATCCGCGGAGCCGCGCCCTCCGGCAATCAGTCCAAGCGCATCAATAATAATGGATTTACCTGCCCCAGTCTCCCCTGTGAGCACATGGAAGCCAGGATAAAAATGCACATCTACCGCCTCAACGACGGCTAGATTGCGGATAGACAAGGTTTCTAACACTAATAGAGCACCTCCGAGAAGATGATAAGAATATAATGAAATTTATACCTTCTTATAATTTAAGAAATGTAACCCATGATTTGTGAAATTACAGTCTTACTGTCCTCAGGCTGGCGGCAAATAATTAGAATGGTATCATCACCAGAGATGGTCCCCATAATTTGTGGCCAGTCAATATTATCAATCAAAGCAGCGACTGAGTTAGCCGTCCCCGGTAAGCATTTCATCACCACAAGATTAGCCGATGAATCGATCTGCACAAAATTATCCACCAAAACGCGCTTCAGCTTCTGTATTGGATTGTACCGTTGGTCAGTTGGAAGCGAATATTTGTATCTTCCATCATCCATAGGCACCTTGATGAGCAATAGCTCTTTAATATCTCGAGATACTGTAGCTTGAGTAACCTGAAAACCAGATTCACGCAAGGCTTCTACCAGCTCGTCCTGTGTCTCGATATCCTTTTGCGTAATAATCTCACGTATCTTAATATGTCGTTGACCCTTCATTGTTGCCTCCTAAAAGTTTTGTAAGCGACACTTCCAGATTAGCAGCGACAAAACTACATCGGAAGCATGGACTTAGTTTTGTAAGCGATGCTCCCCGAATTGCTTCGACAAAACTACTTCGGAAGCATACACCTAGTTAAATATGGACTCAGTTTGATTCTCCGTCATCTCTGCCAAGCTTAATCACTTGAATAGATCCTGCTGCAGTATTAACATACAAAACTCCGCTACATTCCGGATAAATCAGCAAGTACGGAAGCAAGGTATCTCGTAAGCCACTGCCTGTGAAATCCAAAGGTTTGCGTGGTCTAGAAAGGATAACCAAATATATTGATCCTTCCTCTTTAGTCGCCACATAATCTATAAATAACCGGCTATACATCTGCGCCCCGTTTACGTTGAAGGACAACGGGATTTTGAGCTTCCCTCCAACGACCTCGTACCCTTCATCCTCTAGTATGTCTATAGATGGGTGAGGAATAATCACTTTATTAAACGGGATCTGATCCTTCATGAAAGAACGCGGAGAACTTTGCAGCCATATATATATCCGATAAATTATAAAAATCGATAATGCTACTCCAATAAACGCCATGACGACCTTGTCAGAGCTACCCGCCACTATCAATCACCTCGGTGATTTATTCGCGTGAAGCCATGCCAATTCCTTCTTCTAAGCTGCCTTTTTAGAAGCTTTCCGAATAATTGTTATTTTCAATATGGAAAAAGAAACTCACCGGCGCGATGAGTTTCCATGAGTCGAATTTACATTAAAAGTACCCGTAGCCTGCTTAATCACTTCATCCGCTAGGGATGGAAAATCCTCCACTGGAATGACTGATGATACAGCATCTGAAGGCTGTAATGTACCTTCTTCAGCTTCCGCCAATTCAGGCGTTAGTCTCCAGTGAGCAAGAAACTCAATATTGCCCTCCCCACCTGTAATCGGTGAAAAGGTTAATCCCTGCAGCTGGTAACCCAGCTCTGCCGCCATGGTCAGTACATTAATTAATACCTCTTTATGAACAGCAGAATCACGAATTACACCTGATTTACCAACCTTCTCCCGTCCTGCCTCAAACTGTGGCTTGATCAGCGCAGCAATATCCGCCGGGCGCTTAAGCAAAGCTTTGAGCGGTGGAAGAATTATTTTTAAGGAGATAAATGAAACATCAATACTCGCAAAATCTGGAATCGGACCCACCAAATCTGGAGGCGTCATATATCGGAAATTCGTTCGTTCCATCACACTAACGCGTTCATCATTACGCAGCGACCAATCCAGCTGATTATAGCCAACATCAATCGCGTACACATGGCTTACCCCATTCTGAAGTGCACAATCCGTAAAGCCTCCAGTAGAAGCACCGATGTCCAGCATGGTCCGTCCCGTAAGATCAATATTAAATTGGCGTAGAGCCTTCTCCAGCTTTAGGCCCCCACGACTGACATATGGATGCACAGAGCCTTTAACCTTAAGGGTAGCCTCCCGTGACACCTTCATACCAGCCTTTTCAATGCGTTCTTCATCCGCGAGCACCAGTCCTGCCATAATGGCTGCTTTAGCCTTCTCACGGCTTTCATAAAAACCTTGCTCAACAAGTAGTACATCTATCCGTTCTTTACGGTGTTCCATGGTCATCTCCCGATCGTTCAAAGGGTTGCTAATTTCCGGCTTCCATTTAGGAAGACGAAGTTGTTTTGTAGTTATAAGCACTCAAAGCCATCATGGACTTGATACGTGCACATAGCGCTTCTACAGTAAGACCTGTTTCCTGGCGCTGTTCTTTAATAGAGCCGTGCTCCACAAAGATGTCAGGTACACCCATCAGATGTACACGAGCATCATAAATGTCATTCTCTGCGTAGAATTCTAATACCGAGCTGCCGAGGCTTCCCGCTTGGCAAGCCTCTTCAATAACAACCATGTTGGTTCCAGCGTGAGCCAAATCAAGCAGCATGGAGTTGTCGAGTGGCTTCAGGAACCGCGCATTCACGACGCCTACCTGAATCCCTTCCCGCTTCAGTAAATCAGCGGCTTCTTCAGCCACTTGAACCATAGGTCCACAGGCTACAACAGCATAACCTTCGCCTGTACGCAGTCGTTCCCATGATCCGATTGGAATAGTACGCAGCTCAGGATCCATTGCTACACCTGTACCGTTAATACGCGGATAGCGATAAGCAATCGGACCGTCATTATATTCAAGCGCCGTCTTCATCATATGACGCAGCTCATTTTCGTCTTTTGGCATCATCATCACCATATTCGGAATATGGCGCATAAAAGCAACATCGTACACACCCTGATGAGTCTCACCATCCGCACCTACAAACCCCGCGCGGTCAATGGCGAACATAACATTCGCGTTATGCCGGCAAATATCATGGACGATCTGATCATAGGCACGCTGCATGAAGGTAGAATACACCGCATATACCGGCTTCATCCCTTCCATAGCCAAAGCTGCACAAAGCGTAGCCGCATGTTGCTCGGCAATCCCGACATCAATCATACGATCGGGAAATTCCTTAGCAAAAGGAAATAAACCCGAGCCTCCTGGCATCGCAGGTGTAACAGCAATCAGACGGGAATCTTCCCGACCCAGTTCGATCAGCGTCTCGCCAAATACTTCCGTGTACATTGGAGGACCCACAGCTTTAAGCGCCTGACCCGACTCAATTTTGTATGGTGAAATGGCATGTGATTTATAGAAATCGGTCTCAGCCGGTTTGTAGCCCTTACCTTTAGTTGTTAGTACATGTACCAACACAGGTCCAGCCACGTTATCTGCTTGGTGGAAGGTATCAATCATCTTCTCCAGATCATGTCCGTCTACAGGACCGAGATACGTAAACCCGAGCTCTTCAAACAATACTCCAGGTACCATCATATATTTGAGACTATTCTTTAACTGTTCAGCAGTCTTCGCTAATCGTCCTCCGATGGCAGGAATCTTCTTAAGCAGCCCTTCGACCTCGTCTTTGGCACGCAAATAGTGGCGATCTGAACGTATTTTACTTAGATAATTATGCATCGCCCCTACATTAGGAGCAATTGACATTTCATTATCGTTCAAAATAACCATCAGCTTACGCTTCTCATGGCCAATATGGTTAAGTGCTTCAAACGCCATTCCACCAGTAAGAGCACCGTCACCAATCACAGCAATAACCTTATTGTCTTCACCCTTGAGATCGCGAGCCATCGCCATCCCCATTGCTGCAGATAATGAGGTACTGCTATGTCCAGCTTCCCACACATCATGCTCACTTTCGGAGCGCTTAACGAAGCCGCACAAGCCCTGATATTTACGCAGGGTATCGAAGCGATCTTGACGACCAGTCAGAATCTTGTGGACGTAAGCTTGGTGCCCTACGTCGTAAATCATTTTGTCACGAGGGCTGTTATAACAATAATGCAAAGCCAAAGTGAGCTCCACGACTCCCAGATTGGATCCGAGGTGCCCCCCAGTTTCTGTAAGCTTCTCAATCAGAAATCGACGAATTTCCTCCGCTAAGGTAGTTAATTCATCGACTGACAATGATTTTAGTTGCTTAGGATCATTTATTTGTGGAAGCAGCACGTATAGTTCCCCGCTTTCCTAGATGTTGTAAATTATATAAAACCCATTATAACACAAACGAAACGGCTGTCGAAATACAGCCGTTTCGAAAGTTCATAATTAGTGATCACGTGCCATTAAGTAATCTGCAATTTCCAGCAGGCGCTGGCTGTCATGAAAACCACCGTTCAGAACAGCATTTCGGGCTGTTTCTGTAAGCTGCTTCACTTCTTCTCGCGATGCTTCGAGACCGATAAAATAAGGATAGGTTACTTTATGCTGCTTAACATCACTGCCTGTTTTTTTGCCAAGTTTACCTTCGTCTCCAACCAAATCTAGAATGTCATCTTGGATTTGAAAAGCGAGTCCAATGGCTGTTCCAAATTTATGCAAAGCCTCAAGCTGCTGCTCGTTAGCACCTGCAATACGACCGCCAGCTAGTAGCGAAAAGATAATCAAATCTCCTGTCTTATGCAGATGAATGTACTTTAGCTGTGCAAGATCGGTTAGACCCTGCTCGCCTTCCATATCTGCAATCTGACCGCCAACCATACCACGAGGGCCTGCCATTTCCGCCAAATCCTCCACGATGGATAGTACACTTTCCGCAGGGACGCCAAATTTACGTGAGGCTTGTACCACACTGTAGAAAGCATGGGTCAGAAGGGCATCACCCGCAAGAATAGCGGTCGCTTCGCCAAAGACTTTATGATTCGTCAGCTTCCCGCGCCGATAATCATCATTATCCATGGCAGGCAAATCATCATGAACTAACGAGTAGGTATGTACCATCTCTATAGCAGCAGCGACAGGCAGGGCAGCCTCTCGATTTCCTCCTAGTGCTTCACATGCGATAATCACCAGCAGTGGCCGGAGGCGTTTGCCCCCAGCCATAAGTGAATACTTCATGGCTTGCTGCAAATTCTCTGGAACCATCCATTGTGTGGGGAGAATAACCTCTAGTTCATGTGAGACTAGATCGCTTAAGGACGCGATGTAATCCTCCAGTGGCTGACGCACTGTTTCTCCTTCAGAGCTTCTCTCAAGCTCATGCTCAAAGCGAGTCATCGGCGTCCCCTTCCAGACGTGCACCAAACGGCTTCTTACGCAGTTCTCCGTCCTCTAGGGTAATCATTTCGATCTTACGCTCTACCTGCTCAAGCTTGCTGCCGCAAAGCTGAGATAACTTCATACCTTGCTGAAATAAATCGATGGCCTTCTCCAGGGGAACGTCGCCGTGTTCAAGCTCACGTACGATTTCCTCCAGCCGGTCCATGGCGCCTTCAAAATCAAGTTCCGCTTCCTTCGTCATCGTCTTTGCCATCCTCCTTCATTCCCCATACCTGGCAGTTCAGCTGTCCGTCATTCATCTTTATCACTACAAGATCGCCAAGCTGTACTTCGGTCAGCGATTTGATTAAATGTTCTTCTGCTTCGTCATAGACTAAGCTGTAGCCTCTCGACATAACTTTAAGAGGGCTCAGTGCATCCAGATGACGAATCTCCGCTACATAGCGAGCTCGCTTCTCCTGCAGGCGGGCCTGCATAGCACCCATCAGCTCACGGCGCATGCTTTCGGTGCGCTGACGCGCAGCGGCAACACTGCCGTGCGGATGGAACCGCTGCAGACTATGATGCAGCACAGCTTTGCGCTCGCGGGAACGGCTGAGCCGTGCATCCGCTGAGCGCTGGAGCCGCTCACGCAGCTGATCCAGCCGCTGCGTGTGCTGCATCAGCGAGCGGCGCGGGCCTGCCAGCGCCAGCGAGCGTTCCAGCCCCGCGTGACGCTCGCGTCCGCGCTGGGCGCGTCTTTGCAGCGCTTGGCGCAGCCGCTGCTGCTGCTGGCGTAGCTGCGCAGCTAGCTCGCCGGCGTGTGGCACGGCCAGCTCCGCGGCCGCTGTGGGCGTAGCCGCGCGGAGGTCGGCGGCGAAATCGGCAATCGTGAAATCGGTCTCGTGGCCAACGGCCGAGATGACCGGAATCCTTGATGCCGATATCGCTCGCGCGACTTCCTCCTCGTTAAACGCCCACAGCTCCTCGAGCGAACCGCCGCCGCGGCCGACGATAAGCACGTCGGCCTCCCCCATCCGGTTCAGCGCTCCAATCGCCTTCACGATCGATGGCGCGGCGCCTTTGCCTTGCACCAGTACGGGATAGATTACAATAGCCACCTGCGGGAACCGCCGCTGGAGAGTAATCACGATATCCCGCACAGCTGCACCTGTTGGCGAAGTAATCACGCCAATGCACTTTGGAAAGCGAGGCAAAGGGCGTTTACGCGCTTCTGCAAACAGCCCCTCTTGCTCAAGCTTGCTCTTCAGCTGCTCATAGGCTAAATATAGACTACCAATTCCATCTGGCTGCATGTGTGTGGCATAGAACTGGTATTGCCCGTCCCGTTCATATACGGTCACATTACCTCTAGCAATTACCCGAGCACCTTCCTTCGGAATAAAGGGCAGGCGCTGGTTATGAGAAGCAAACATAATCGCCTTGATCCGACTGCTCTCATCCTTTAGCGTGAAATACATATGACCGCTACCATGATGCGTAAAGTTGGAAATCTCTCCGCGAATCCATACATCCGAAAGTAAATTATCCGAGTCTAGCTTCATGCGGATGTAACGGTTGAGTTCTTTTATCGAATAGACCTGCCGCTCTGCCGCCATGAATTCCTACCCCTATTCCAAGCCGTGACGGCGTTTAGCCGCAATCAGCGTATTGCTCATCAGCATTGTAATCGTCATCGGTCCAACCCCACCCGGAACAGGTGTGATGTATCCGGCAACTTCTTTTGCACTATCATAATCAACGTCACCCGCAAGCTTACCGTTATCCAAACGGTTCATACCCACATCAATGACAACAGCACCCGGTTTCACGTACGAAGCGTCAATGAAATTCGCGCGTCCGATCGCAACAACCAGAATATCTGCTTGACGGCTAATTTCTTGCATATTAGCTGTACGGGAATGGCACATCGTCACAGTAGCATTCTCACGTTGCAATAACAAAGACACTGGCTTACCTACAATATTACTGCGGCCAATGACCACAGCATGTTTACCAGCCATTCCTGTTCCTGTACGTTTGATTAGTTCAATTACACCTGCAGGTGTACAAGGAAGCAGACTGTCAGCACCAATCACTAGGTTACCTACATTTACAGGGTGGAAGCCGTCAACGTCTTTCTCCACGGAGATCGCATCAATAACAGCTTTTTCCTCAATATGCTTAGGCAATGGAAGTTGAACTAGAATCCCATCAATATCATCGCGTCCATTAAGCTGCGCTACGAGAGCCAGCAATTCTTCTTGAGTAGTAGACTCATCCAGTTTATGCACTTCCGAATGGAAACCAAGGCTGATACAAGATTTTTCCTTGTTGCGAACATAAACTTGTGATCCTGGATCTTCACCTACTAGAATTACTGCCAGACCGGGCTTCACGCCACGTTTCGCCAGTTCAGCAACCTCCTGGGCAATACCAATACGAATTTCCTCAGATACTTGTTTACCACTGATGATTGCTGCTGTCATGATAGTCTCTCCCCTTTTATATACTTTACTATTGTACAAGCATAAACGCCTTCGGCGTCCTTATGTGGACGGTAAGCGTTTATGCGAGAAATATAAAACATAAAGAATAGGTGAATAACTTATACTTGCTTATATTTTTTTAAAATTAAGAATGGTCAGCTTTAATTGTATCTATCTCCTGGATCATCTTACCAAGCACACCGTTTACAAACTTACCGGAATCATCCGTTCCAAAATGCTTGGCCAAATCTATAGCCTCATTCACAGCAACCTTAGCCGGAACATCATTCGCGAACACCATTTCATACGCCGCAAGACGTAAAATTTGACGATCCACACGTGACAGACGGCTCATTTGCCAGCCTTTCAAGTAATGCTCAAGCATATCGTCAATTGCAACCTTGTGCTCCCACACACCGTTTACATGCTCCACCACATAGTGCTTAAGCTGAATTTCGTCCGTAATTACACGCTCTGTTTCATTCTCCTCTGAAGCTTCCTCCAGCAGCATTTCCACAGCTTCCGCGCTCTCTACATCGTTCATTTCCATCTGATACAGGCTTTGGACAATAATCTCTCTCGCTATACGTCTTTTCATGTGTTCCTCCTAAAATCTTATATCGCATTAACATCTTTACTCAAACTTCTATAACGTCGGGCAACCATAAATATAACTTCACACCTCAAGTGTGATAATAATTCAGACTTTAATGACATCGCCTATAATTATTTTAAGCCCAAATCCTTCGAATTCTATCCCTAATCCTTAGAGGATTATTGTCCGATGTCCATTAAAGATATCTTTCACAATTAAAAAAACCGCAAAGTCTTTCTTCCAGGGGCATTGGACAACACAAACTTACGGCTTCCTGCTCCGGGAAAAAGACTATCGCGGTTCACTTGAAGGGACGCCAGCGTCCGGATAGACGCGTAATCAGCTCCTGCCACTGAAACAGGGGAGCCTCTGCGTTATCCTTTCTTTTGCCGAACGTATATCCGATGAACACTACCAGTGCAAAGAACAACATATCCCAAAAACCGCAAATTAAATATATCAAACCTAGACCAATGCCGAAAGTCACTCCGGCGATTCTACCCCCGTGACTTTCCCATACTTCTTTCCAAGACATAAGGGAAATTCACCTCTATTCCACTCGACTTTTGAAGCTTGGAGACTGCGTGAGGTTAGCAATGTATACAGACACATCAGCAACCGGAATACCGGTTGTCTCCTGCACAAAATCATGCACCTGACGTTGCACTTCTGTGGTTAGTAGCGGCAATGAATGTTCACCATCCACTACTGCGCGAATTGTAATTTCAAGGCCCGCCTGAGAAACGCGAATACGCGATTTGAGATCTCTGATTCCCTTCACTTTACCGGCAGCCTTCAGACTCAGATTCTCAATGGTCTCCACTGAAATCTGAATATCCCCATACTCTGTACGCTGATCAACAGAAGGTAAAGAAGCGCGATCACGACGCAAAGAGATATAGAAAAATCGGATGCTCAGAAGGAACAAGACAACTGCTACTACAATTGCAGTAATATAAGCTGCTGGTCCATTCTCAATCTCCAAAGTTTTAGGAATAGCACCGCTCAAGAGGAGGATGGCAATAACAGATAATATTCCGATACTTAAGCTGTAGACAAACAGCAAAAGTCTGTCCAAAATTTTTGCCACGAGTCTCATAACCTCCTTAAATTAGAGTAAACCCTCGACTTTACTGTCGGGGGTTTATGGAAGAACGACGACTGTTATTTCACGCGAAGAACCGTTTCAGCTTCCTCGTTCTTGTCTACAGTGTTGTTGTTCTTGAATTGTACATCATGAATATGCACATTCACTTCCACAACAGTCAGACCAGTCATAGTCTCGATGGAACGCTTAACATTACGCTGAATTTCAGCAGCCACTTCAGGAAGACGGTTACCATATTCAATGATTACAGAAACATCCACTGCAGCTTCGCGTTGTCCAACCTCTACTTTAACTCCTTTAGACAAGTTCTTACGTCCGAGAAGCTCAACAATACCACCGGCGAAACCACCGCTCATGCCAGCTACACCTTTAACCTCAACGGTCGCTAAACCTGCGATCACCTCGATCACTTCAGGAGCAATCTGGATCTCACCGATTTCTGTCCGTTCGTATTCTGTCGGCAATGTACTCATTTTAGACTTCACACCTTTCAACAAAGATTCTCATAAATTCAAGCGTAAAGCACGTCTCTTATTAAACATACTATATCATTTGACGAACTTTATGACAAACAAAGCGAAGTCGTCCTAAATTTCATACTCTTCCAGAAACTTGATGTCAAAATTACCATCCAGAAATACAGGATGCTCCAACAGTTTCTGATGGAAAGGGATCGTAGTATGGATTCCCTCCACGGCAAATTCAGCCAAGGCACGCTTCATCTTTGCAATCGCTTCCTGACGTGTGGGTGCCCATACAATCAGCTTTGCAATCATAGAATCATAGAAAGGGGAAATCGTATACCCAGGGTACGCCGCGCTGTCTACACGAACACCGAGACCTCCAGGCGGCAAATAAAAGCCGATTTTACCTGGTGAAGGCATAAAATTACGTTCTGGATCTTCCGCATTGATACGGCATTCAATCGACCAGCCATTAATCACGATATCTTCCTGTGTAAATGACAAAGGATTTCCTTCTGCAACCGAAATCATTTCCTTGATCAAATCCACACCCGTAACCATTTCCGTTACCGGATGCTCTACCTGAATACGAGTATTCATCTCCATGAAGTAGAACTGTCCATCCGGTCCAAGCAAGAATTCAAGCGTTCCCGCTCCCGAATAATTCACAGCGAGTGCTGCACGAACTGCTGCATTCCCCATCGCTTCACGGATATCCGGTGTAAGTACAGAACAAGGTGCCTCTTCAATCAGCTTTTGGCGACGACGCTGTACGGAACAGTCGCGTTCACCTAAATGCACTACATTACCATGCTTATCTGCAATAATTTGAATTTCTACGTGCTTCATACCTGTAAGGTACTTTTCCAAATATACACCAGCGTTGCCGAACGCCTTCTGCGCTTCCTGTTGTGCAGCAGTAATCTGCTTCACCAATGATTCCTCGTCCTCAGCAATCCGAATGCCCTTACCCCCGCCACCTGCGGTAGCCTTAATGATAATCGGGTATCCGATATCACGACCCAGCATGACGGCTTCCTCAACATCACCTACAAGGCCATCTGAGCCCGGGATGATCGGAACTCCAGCCAGCTTCATGGTTTCCTTCGCCACAGCTTTATCACCCATACGGTTGATTGCATCTGGAGATGGCCCAATGAAGATAATATTGCAAGATTCACAAATCTCTGCAAAATCTGCATTCTCAGCTAAAAATCCATAACCAGGATGGATGGCATCACATTCTGTTAAGGTGGCTACACTCATAATATTTGTAAAGTTCAGATAGCTGTCCTTGGACGGCATCGGACCGATGCAGTAAGCTTCATCAGCCAACCGGACATGCAGTGAATCCCGGTCGGGTTCCGAATAGACCGCGACGGTGGAAATGCCCAGTTCTCGGCAGGCCCTAATAATGCGGACCGCGATTTCGCCGCGGTTGGCAATCAACACTTTTTGAATGTTCATGCGTTTCCTCCCAAAGTTTTGCGAAGCTTCCGCTCCATAAGTAATCTGCGGTATTTATTCCGGTTTAACCAAGAATAGTGGTTGACCGTATTCTACAAGCTGACCATTCTCGGCCAGTACGGACACGATTTCACCTTTAATCTCCGCTTCCAGCTCATTCATCAGCTTCATCGCTTCGATAATGCATACCGTTGTTTTCTCACCAACACGGTCTCCAACATTAACAAACGATGGCATTTCCGGAGAAGCGGCACTATAAAATGTTCCCACCATTGGAGATACAATTTTATGTAGTTTGCCTTCTGCGACGGCTTGTGGCTGCTGCGCTGGAGGAACCTCACTGATTACTGGATAGGACACTTGCTGCACGCTCTGCGGCTGCGGGGCAGGCGTAAAGGGATAGGCATTATAAGGAGTCGCCTGTACTGCTGTTCCATCAGCTTCAGGGCGATCCGGTTTGCGAATTGCAAGCTTCATTCCTTCGCTTTCGATCTCCAACTCATGTACAGAGGAGGTCTGGTCCAGCAATTTAATTAATTCCTTAATTTCGCTCAACTTGAACATACATTAGTTCACTCCTTCAGCTTTCTCTCGAAGCCACTTCTTAAGCGGACAAGATAACTTTATGTATTATATCATAAACGCTAGAAATGGAAAGAGCCCGGGAGAACCCGAGCTCTTTCGTCATTTTTCCTATAATTTCACGTCTTATTATTTCTCGGAAACGTATTGAACACTAACTTTATCCTGAGACACACTCAGTTCCTTCATTACGAGATCAACGATGCTAACCGCTTGTTTTACATCCAGCTTGTCACTCAGGACGACTACTTTATAGCTGTCCCCAGCTTCTTCCTTCACGATGGCTTCCCCATATTTTTGTTGAAGCTGTTCTTCGATGCCCGTAATTTTAGATTCTTTTTCTTCAAGGTTAAGGAGCTGTTCTTGAGCAACTGCGTTATCAGCAGGCGTCTTCTCCATATCGTTAATCAAAGCCAGTAAGTCTTGTTGGCTCTTTAGATTCTTTTGCTCACGTTCATACAGGTAGTTAGTGAACATGCTGCTCGCCGATACACTTTGTGAAGCTACTTCATCCAGGATTTCTTTATCATTCTTAGCAGGGGTTTTGGATGTTGTAGTAGCCGCTGTATCCTTAGCTGCCGTATCCTTAGTTACTGTATCCTTAGCTGCTGTGTCCTTAGTTGCTGTGTCAGAAGTTTTACTGGAGTCTTTTGCAGCAGTGTCCGTAGAAGCTTTCTCAGAGTTACCGCTGTCTGCTGCTTTACTGCTATCATCCTTAACCGCTGTAGTTGCACTGTCATCAGTAGTTGCAGTGGCTGCACTATCGTCAGTGGCTGTAGTGCCGCTAGCGTTATCTACAACGCCTCCATCAGCAACAACATCTCCTTGATTGACAACTTCGTTCACAACGATGCCTTTGTCGCCAACCGTTGGTAATGCTGCGTTTGCTGTATCTTTTTTCAAGGAGTCTACCTGCATAGTTCCTGCTGTGTCTTTTGGAACCGATGCACCTGAATCTTCAGTAAATAAATAGTATGCCGAGAGTACAACCATCAAACTGAGCATAGAAACCAACCATATTGTTTGTCTTTTGCCGTTCATTCTTAATTCCTCCTAAAATTTAATCTAGTGGCTGCTTCGGAAGCACTCACTTCTTGACTTTCTCCTGCTACTCTTGTTTGCGTGGTACTACTGAAATGCGCTGAATTGGGACATTCAAGCCTTTTTCGATAGCCTGCTCGATAAGTCCACGAACGACTTTGTTCTCTGCACCTTTGGCAACTACCAGTACGCCGCGTACCTGAGGCTTAATCCGCTTCGTCACAATAGGTGTTTCATCACCCGATTGCGAGTAGGTTACGATTTCGCCATCCCTCGTATATTGTGTCGTGTGACGTTTTCCACCACTGGCATCCGTCTCCTCACTAAGCTGCTGGGAGTCGTTCATATTTCGCACCACGACAATTTCTTCCGTGGATTCCACAGTGACCATGATATCAACGGTACCGACACCAACGATTTTCTCCAAAATCTCCTTCGTCCGGTTCTCCAGTGTCTGTTCAATACTCTCGAACGAGTTAGTAGCTCCAGGATCACTCTGTACCAGCGCCGTTTGGGAGGACTGATTCAGCGGTGGCTCACGCCCCGTATTCTCGTTATCAATCTTCTTCACATTGACGAAGGAATTAAACAGCATAATCGCTGCGCCCAGCAGACCCAGAATGATTAGCCAGCGGAAAGTATGACTTCTCTTCGGACTGCCAGCCCCACCCCCAGCCCATTGCTCCAGCTTTTTCAGCCAATTGCCCACTCCTATCCCTCCTAACATTGATAGTTTAGAAGCTACAGACTCATAACTTGACGTTATTCACAACGCCGCCATCCACTTGGATTACCTCGGGATCCAAATCCCATTTTTGTTCCAACATCTTTACGATGGACTCCGTTTCACTTGAAGTCGTGTTATTTTCTGTTACATTTCCGTTCACTGCTTTGGGCTCATCTGCAGAAGCTGATCCACTCTCTGGATTTGTACCGATCTTTACTTCTACAGGCTCTACAGGAGCGATTGCAATCGGCGGAGCAGCGGCTGCGCTGGAATTACCTGAAGCCCCTATGGAATTAGCTGTTGCTTGGGACATTGAGACCTTCACTGCAGAGATGACAGGAATATCTTCATTACCGGAGCCGCCGGATTTCCCCATGCCGAGCGTTACAGTGACATTAACCCCGCGTTTGCCGGTCTCGCTGATGATCTGCTCCCTCATTTGCTCAGCAACCTCTTCTGCGGCCAGCTTTAGGCTTTGATCCTGTCGCCCTTGTGCAAGCTTTTGACCATCTGCCAGAATCTTTTCCAAAGAGGGATCTCCACTTCCCCCTCCTGTGAATAAGCCTCCCTCTTTCTCCTGACGCCCCATGGCTATACTCAGCTCGGCTATTGCATCACCTTTAAGGAGAGAAACGATCGGGCTAAGCATGGTAAGCAAGATCAGGAGGCTCAGCACCAGCCTTGCATAACGCTCCATGGATTTGCTTGGGAGCAGTAATTCAACGAATGATGCTAGCAGCACGACAAGTATGATCTCTCGTAGCCAATCGCCCAACCAGCTCATCGTTTCCCTCCTAAAAGTTTTGTTAGCATAGCCTTCAGAGAATTTCTTCGTACAAAACTAGCTTCGTAAGCACCCGCTAAGTTTTGTTAGCATAACCTTCAAGCTCACCTCATCATGACGGTTAAATTGCCAGCGGTTAGCATGATCGTGACGGCCATAAAAAACATTAACGATACAGCTGCCAAAGCAGCGAATACGTACACCATGCTTTTTCCGATGGTCTGGAGGCAGACCACAATCGGCGTCTCTCCTAATGGCTGCATTACAGCAGCAGCTACATTGTAGATCAGAGCAAGCACCAGAATTTTGATCGCCGGAAAAGCGCAAAGGAACAAAATGATGATCACTCCGGATAGCCCAATAGCGTTCTTCACCAGGAGTGAAGCTGAGATCACTGTGTCTGTTGCATCTGCGAACATTTTTCCGATGACCGGAACAAAGTTGCCTGTAATATATTTAGCGGCCCGGATCGTAACACCATCTGTCACTGAACTCGTAATTCCCCTGACTGAAATCACACCGAGGAACACAGTGAGCAGTACTCCTAGTAATCCAGCTCCGATATTTCTTAGCAGATTCGCCAACTGGGTCAGCTTGTATTTCTCCGACAATGCACTTACGAGATGCAGCACCGCCGAGAAGAATAATAGTGGAAAGACAATGGTGTGGATCAGTGTGCCAACGGTATGAATCATAAAAACAATTAGTGGATGTGTGACCGAGACGGTAACAATGTTCCCCATGGAAGCTAGTAACGCGAACAGTAGCGGAATCATGGCCATCATAAAATCAATCATCCGGTCGATAGCATCCTTCGCATAACCTATAGCGATATTGAAGCTGTTCACGGCAATAACGAGCACTACCATATAACAGAGCGTATAAGCCACCTTGCTGACCGTTTTTCGCTCAAAAGCGGTTTGTAGCGTCTCCAGTATCATGCTGAGCACACTGACCATGACAATCGTGACCAGCAGCCTTCCGTTGTACAACACCTCATGCCACATAAATCCAAGAAGCCCAGATAATACACCTTGTAAGCTGAGTCCCTTATCCCCTGGAAGCAGCATGTCCATAAGTGATGGTGTTGCCCCGTCTGGAAAAAAACCTCCGTAATCCTTCATCAGTTGATCCCAGTACGACTCCACCTTATCTGTTGGCAGATTGTTCACCTGACCCTTGACCCACTGGTCTACTGGGGAGGAGTTCCCCGATCCAGGTGCTGGAGTTGCTGGAGAAGCTATGGCCACCTGAGCTGTACCTGCAAACCATAGAATGAAGAAGCATGGGAGCAGCAGCAGTATTATTTTTAATTTTGGAGGACGAAAAACACTGCACTTTTGCATAACTTCTCCTCCCTAATCGTTGCTTAGCTTCCTTCAATTGCTTTAAGCAGGTAGCAGCTTCATGACCGTTTCAATAATGATGCTGATAATGGGTACAGCTAGTACCATAATGAGGACTTTTCCAGCGAGCTCTATTTTGGAAGCAATCGATTCCTGCCCTGCATCACGCACAATCTGTGCTCCAAATTCAGCGATATATGAAATTCCGATGATTTTGAACACGGTCTTCAAATAGATCATTTCCATCCCCGATGACTCTGCCACCCGCTCCAGTGTGGAAAGTATCATTCCAATCTTGCCGATTAGAAACAGGAAGATCAGAATCCCTGTGGCAGTAGCGAGGAGAAAGGCAAACATCGGTTTTTGTTCCTTCAGCACGAGAATCAATATGGTCGATATCAGCCCTATTCCAACAACTTGAATGATCTCCATAGCACGCCTATTGAAAAAGAAAGATCGTTTTTATTTCCTGCAACAGTCCGTCCAGCATTCGAATAACCATAAATAGCACAACGACGAACCCGATTACGGTAACCCAATGTGCGAAATCTTCTTTTCCCATCTGTTTAAGCACCGTGTGTATCATGGCGATAATTATGCCAATGCCGGCAATTTGAAAAATCGCATTGACTTCAATATTCATTCCTGGCACCTCGCTAAAAGATCAAAATGACGATCAATGCTCCAAGCAGCAGACCCAGGCTTTTACTCAATTTTTCATATTTGCCTTGATCCTCTCTGGCCACCGACTCCTCCTGCTTCAATTGCTGCAATGCTAACGCGATATGAGTGCTCTGATTGGACCTATCGCTTGTACCGAGAGTACAACTGAGCTGGCGGAGAATCTCTTTTTCTGTCCCCTTCAATGCGGTAGACTTCCAATGCGAGTCCATAGCCCTCTGAATGGCATCCTGGGCACTTCGATCATGGGGTGGGCTCATCTCCTCAGCTGTTTTAATAAACAACGTTTTGAGCGGTTCCTTAGACTGAATCCCAATGCGCCGCATAGCTTCAGGCAATGGGGTAAAGCCGTACATAATTTCTGTTTCCAGCCGCTGTAGCGCTGCTATCAAGCCTCTGATATGTCTTGGCCTGTCTGCATATTGTTTTGCAAATTGGAGCCCTGCTAACGTACCAGCCAGCACAATCAGAACGGCACCGAATAGCTTAAGCATGTAAATCACCACCTAATCGATCCCCGGGTGAGATAAGAAGTAATCCGCGTTTCTGTCCATCCAGAACACGAAAGGAGAGTCCTGCTTCTGAGCGATGCAGAATGACGTATCTTTCGAACATCTTTTGTTCCAATAGCCCGCCAAGCCCGGGTCTACGAGCCAGTTCTATTACTTCTTTACCGTGAGCCGAAGCAACGACTGATATTCCAGCATGCAGCGCTTCAGTGACTGCTTCAGCGTCTTCAGGACGACCAATCTCATCAGCGATCAATACATCCGGTGACAAGGAACGAATCATCATCATCATGCCTTCAGCTTTGGGACAGCCGTCGAGGATATCTGTGCGCGGACCAACATCAAAGGCGGGAATCCCGCGTCTGCTTCCGGCAATTTCAGAACGTTCATCGACAATCCCCACCTTCATACCGGGTCTTCCGCCTTCACGTTTCCCCAAATCTCCTAAGGAGATTTGTCTTGCGATATCGCGAAGAAGTGTTGTCTTCCCATGCTGTGGAGGCGAGAGGATCAAGGTGTGCATCATACGCTGCCCCCCCTTGTCCAGCAGATAAGGTAGCACTTTATCCGCGACTCCGGGAACCTCTCGGGCTATGCGGACATTGAAGCTTGTAATATCGCGTAGATGCTCCACACCACCACCACTCAGCACCGTCCGACCAGCAAGTCCTATTCGATGGCCGCCAGGAATCGTAATAAATCCCTTTCTCAGCTCTTCTTCCATCGTATATAGTGAATGGTTGCTGATAAGATCTAGCAGTCTATGAGTGTCCTCCCGATCCGGCCTATAGGCTTCTTCCGGCCTTTGCGTTACGCTGCCATTTGCTCTAAGAAAGTGATATTTACCTGAATAGTTAATCTCCAGCGGACGACCTTCACGGACCCGAATCTCTTCCACCATTCCAAGTAGCGGAAGGGGAAGGCACTTTAATAGTGCTCTTACTTTTTCAGGAAACAATTGCAACCAATCATCTGCCATACAAAGTACCCCCAAGTTGTCCTCTATCTAATTGCTTTATTCCATATTTATGCTTGTACGCGCTCAATATGCCTATCATCTATCATTTTTTTAGAATCCCGATTAAGAGAAAGGCTACACCGCAACCGACCCAGCCCAGTTTGCTCCAGGACAACTGCTGAGCCATCCCTGTAAGTCCGATCGCTGTCGTCAATATCAAGATCGTCGGGCCTACCAAAGCTAGTCCAGAATTGACTGCAAGCGCCTTGTCTACCTGATTCAACCGCAGCATAATCAGTGCAGCTATAATCTCCGCACTACCCGAGAACAGCCGAAGAGTCGCCATCCAGCTTACATACTTGTCCAATCCACTCCACTCCTAACTTTTACTATTTCACACAGAATGATATTCAGGGCTTGTTTGTCCTTCTCTTATCCATGGATATGCGATAATTACTCACTTTAGACAAGGAGAAATGACAGAATTGCAAGTCCAACTGTGAAAGAGTTCATAGTACACACCTATATAAATAAATATAATCAGTACGATAAAATTATTTTTTACGAACACTTCCATCTGTGGTATCCTTGTTAATTGGAAATATAGTGGGTTTATATTTTCAAAAAGAGCAGACTATAAAGACATAAGAAAAAGAGGGGATTTGTGTCATGCAAGTTCGAAGTTACGGGTTACCGCAAAACATGCGGACCGTAGTCAGACCACTCAAGGAAGTAGCTATCATTATTTTTTCAGCCTTTTTAATTGCAAGCGGGATGCGATTGTTTCTAATTCCTCATCAGCTTCTGAGCGGTGGGGTAGCAGGGGTGGCTTCGGTCGTCGGTTATTTAACGGATCCGAAGTACATTTCTAAGCTTTATTTTGTAATAAACCTTCCTTTAATTGTCTGGGGATTTATTGCAGTGGGGAAAAAATACATCTTACTAAGCTTGCTTTCCGTCGTGGCCACCACCTGGTTCATTACCATTATTCCTGAGGTGCAAATGACCAAGGACCCCATTCTTGCAAGTATTTTCGGCGGAGTAATTATTGCTGGGGGCGTTGGTTTTTCTCTCCGTACTGGGGGCTCTTCTGGGGGATTTGATATATTAGGCTCGATTATTTCACGTAAACGGGATATTCCCATGGGGAATATCATGTTCTTAATGGATGGATTAGTTATTCTGAGTTTAGGCTTCTTTAAAAGCTGGGATTCCGCCTTATACGCTATGCTCTGTATTTTTGTAAAGAGTAGAGTAGTCGATATGATCCATATTCGCCATGTGAAGCTGACCTGCTTTATCGTTACCAAAGAACGGGAGATGATGTTGACCCGTCTCAGAGAGTTACCTCATGGCATCACTGTCGTCAATGCAGAGGGTGGATACAGTCATGAGGGAAATACCATGCTAATGACTGTAACGACTCGGTATGAACTTGCAAATCTGCGGAGAACTATTCTTGAGGCAGACCCAAGCTCCTTCGTCAATGTTGTGGAGACTGTAGAGATTCAGGGCCGGTTCAAACGATTAGGATAAATTCAGGGACCTACCTCCCTTGCTGTTATATAAATGAAAAGGGATGCCCGCAGCCATTTGGCTGTAAGGCATCCCTCTTTGTTTACTCAGCAGCTCTTATCGGCGATCTTTAGGACCTCCGACAAAAGCCTGCTCTGTTGTATCGAGATTGTAGGCGGTATGAAGCGCCTGTATGATTGATGGCAAATTGCCTGATTCAATAACGCAAGATACTTTGATCTCAGAAGTGCTGACCATCTTGATGCTAACACCCTCTTGGGAGAGTACATCAAACATTTGAGCCGCTACCCCTGGATGGCTGACCATACCAGCACCAACGATGGATACCTTCACCAGGTTATCCTCGGAGGTAACTTCACGATAAGGCAAAGTTTTATGAATTTCTTTAATAACTTCCTTCGCCCGATCCAGCTCATCAAGAGAAACTGTAAATGAGAAGTCAGCCTGCTCATTCTGTACACCACTTTGTACGATGATATCTACGTTAACGCCCTCTTCAGCAAGCTTGCCGAAGACCTGAGCGAGTACACCTGGTACATCAGGAACTCCAAGAATACTGACACGTGCTACATTCTTATCAAATGCAATACCACTAACTACGATTCCCTGCTCCATGCTTGTTTCCTCCTTCACAACAGTACCTTCATTATGATTAAAGCTCGATCTAACGACCAGCTTAACTTGATGACGCTTAGCGTACTCCACTGCACGTGGATGTAATACAGCTGCTCCCAGATTGGCAAGCTCCAGCATTTCATCGTAAGAGATTTCCTTCAGCTTACGTGCCGTCTTCACGATACGTGGGTCTGTGGAGTAAATACCATCTACATCGGTATAGATCTCGCATACATCTGCTTGAATAGCAGCAGCCAATGCTACGGCTGTAGTGTCCGAACCACCGCGGCCTAATGTGGTGATCTCACCGTCCACAGTCATTCCCTGAAAGCCTGCAACGATCACGATCTGTTCACGCTCCAAAGACGCTAATACACGACGCGGGTCAATTTCATTGATACGAGCTCTGCCGTGAGTTTCGTCTGTTCGGAATCCAGCCTGCCATCCTGTATAAGAAACTGCATTCCGCCCGATCCCATGCAGGGCAATGGACAATAGAGCGACGGAGATTTGTTCACCTGTCGTCATCAACATATCCATTTCACGTGCGGGCGGCTGCCCGTTTAGTTGCTTCGCCGTATCGATCAAATCATCTGTTGTATCCCCCATTGCAGATACAACCACAACGCAGCGATGACCCTCATCTTGCTTGTCTGCGATGCGCTTGGCGACGCGTTTCATTCGTTCAGTGTCGCCGACGGAGCTGCCTCCGAATTTCATAACATAAAGTGACAAAGTCCCATTCACTCCCCATATCGGTCTATGTAGTTGCTTCTAATCGGTTTCCCGCTTTAAATCAGTATAATACGAAAACAGTGCCTTGCGTTAATGGTTTCATAAAAAATTTATTAAATTTCCCCGCTGTGAAAAAAAAAGATAAGGTCAGCATCTGCCCTTCAGCTGTGCTTATTTTACTCAACTTCCAGTATTTTAATGTAGGTTTCCATAGCATCTTTATCCGTTACTGTTCATAAAAAAACCTCCACCGTATAAACGGGGAGGCTCTTCTGGTAATATCCAGGTTATTGTTCTGTTTCCTACGCGCGGGAGATATATTTACCTTCACGAGTATCAACCAGCAAGATGTCTTCCTCGTTGATGAACAATGGAACCTGAACACTATGTCCGGTTTCAAGCTTGGCCGATTTCGTAGCACCTTGAGCCGTGTTACCTTTAACGCCAGGCTCAGTTTCAACAACCTTCAACTCTACGCTGGTAGGAAGGTTGATCCCAAGAATCTCACCTTTGTAACTAACGATGTTTACAGTCATGTTCTCTTTAAGGAAATTCAATTCCCATTCCAATTGCTTTTCGGACAATTCGAATTGGTCATAAGTTTCGTTATCCATAAATACATGGTCCGATCCGCTTGCATACAGATATTGTACACCACGGTTTTCGATAATAGCACGGCCAATCGTTTCACCTGCACGGAATGTACGCTCTACTGTATTACCGTTACGCAAGTTCTTAAGCTTGGAACGAACAAAAGCTGCGCCTTTACCTGGCTTAACGTGTTGGAAATCAATAACGGTAAAAATATCTCCCTCTACCTCTACGGTCAAACCTGTTTTAAAATCATTTACTGAAATCACTAAAAATCCCTCCAAAATTTATAATTAATCTAATAATCCCGCTTACTTACAGTACTGTATATTCTTTAGACGAATGGGTCAGCAACGATATTCCGCTCTCCGTGATCACAATGTCGTCTTCAATACGTACTCCGCCAATTCCCGGCAAATAGATACCCGGCTCCACAGTTACGACCATCCCCGGCTGCATAATATCGTCACTAAGTTTGGACAAACGCGGCCACTCATGAACTTCCATTCCAAGTCCATGACCTGTGCTGTGTCCAAAATGTTCGCCATATCCGTAACTAGCAATGATATCACGCGCCAAGGCATCACATTCCCGTCCAGTCATACCCGGCATGATATGTGCTAAAGTATATAGCTGAGCTTCCAGCACAATATCATAGATCTCTTTCAGCTTCGGATCCGGTGCTCCGAGTGCGATGGTTCTTGTCACATCTGAGCAATAGCCATCAAGTAATGCACCGAAATCAAGGGTAATGAATTCATTGCCTTGAATTACACGGCTGCTTGCTACGCCGTGTGGCATGGACGAACGTTCGCCTGAAGCAACAATCGTATCAAACGATGAAGAAGTTGCACCATGGGTACGCATATAAAATTCCATTTCCAAATCAACATCGCGCTCAGTCATGCCCGGCTTGATCACGTTCAGAATATGACTGAATGTAGCATCGGCCAGATCTGCTGCACGTTGCATAACGGCAAGCTCTTCCTCATCCTTGAACATACGAAGGTCTTCCACAGCTTTGGAAATTGGAACTAACACTGCCGGCTTAAGTGCTTCTGCATATGAGGTGTACGCACTGAATGAAACATCATCCTGTTCGAAACCGATACGCACCTCTTTACCAGAAGGCAAAAGCTCGCGAACGGTATCAATGAACTTAGTTGCATGTTCTACAACTTTAACCCCCATTGCTTGGTCCGCGGCCTGTGTCATATACCTGAAGTCAGTCAGCAGATAACAATCATCACTTGTCACCAGTACATAACCGGACGATCCGGTAAATCCACTTAAATAGCGGCGGTTATAACCGCTAGTTATCAACATTGCATCCAATCCTTGATCCTGCAAAACCTTACGCAGCTTGGAGACACGCTTGTTACCCATTTTCATTCTCCTCTCGAAATAGCCACATTGTATTTTAACATAGGGATATCCCCTTGAGAAGTTTTTTCGCGCCGTTAGGCAAGCGCTGTACTTTGCTCACGCTTCCGTTCGTCCGTATACTCGATCGCTGCTGTATATCCAATGAACATTCCCCATAGTAAAAAAATACAGAACTCACTAATGACCGTGTTCCACGGCAGCTTGAATGGGGGCTGCATAAGAAACATCTGAGAACCAGGAATAAATATTACCGACCACCATAAAATGCCGTAGACTAGCCCTGGCCAAGGTCCCTTCAGCTTGCGCAGAAGCAATACATACAGCATGGAGGCGATCACCGAAAATACAATAAACATCATATAGCCCACGAAATGTCCTAACGCAGTTGATAAAAACTCATGTCTGAAAAAAGGCTCTGCGATAAAGCCAGGACTGACTTTGGTAAAACTGAACCAATAGGCAAGCCAATGAAGCCCTCCCCAAATCAATCCTGAAAAAAAACCTAACTCAAGCGCAAAAAGCCAAATATTTGTATGCCCCGATTTTTGTTGATGAGATTTACTCATGAAATTGCCTCGCTTTCTTTATTTTCAATGCCGATTTATCTCTCGCTCTCTCTTGAAGATAGTATGTACAGCAAAAGGCGATCCAACTAGTAATGTCTACAAAAATTAGTTACAATGTATTATATAAATCATATTAAATACGAGAAGGTGAATTGGTTGTCCCAGGAAACTCCCAGTTACGGCGGCCAAGCCGTCATTGAAGGTGTCATGTTCGGCGGTAAGCATATCAATGTAACAGCCGTGCGACGCAAGAATCAGGAAATCACATTTTTAGAAGTACCCAAAAGCGATAAGAGCTGGGTCACGAAACTGCGCAAGATTCCGCTGCTTCGCGGCCTTGTCAGTATTATAGATGCCAGCGCTAAAGGCTCTAAGCACTTGAACTATTCAGCCGAGTCCTACGCTGAAGATGAATTGGAACCGGAAGATCTCGAGAAGGAAAAAGCGAAGCCGAAGAAAAAGGATGAGGGCTGGAGCCTTGGAATGATTTTTGGCGTTGCTGTAATGGGTATTCTCTCCTTCTTGTTCGGAAAGCTCATTTTTACGCTTGTTCCGGTATTTGTAGAGGATTTTTTATTTAAAAATGTATTTGATAACTACGTATTGCACAACCTCATAGAAGGCGGCATCAAAATGATTCTCTTGCTGGTCTATTTATGGGCGATTTCTCAAACACCTGTGATCAAGCGCCTATTCCAGTATCACGGTGCCGAACATAAAGTCATCAGCGCTTTTGAAGCAGGCGAAGAACTGACTGTTCAGAACGTTCAGAAATACAGCCGTCTGCATTACCGCTGTGGAAGTAGCTTTATGATGCTGACGATTATCCTTGGAGTGATCATATACTCCGTAGTCCCATGGGATAATCTTTGGGAACGAGTGATCCAGCGGATTATCTTGTTGCCAGTCGTAATTGGTGTATCGTTCGAAGTTCTAAAGGGAACCAATGCGGTAAGAGAAGTACCAGGCCTTAAATATCTGGGTTACCCTGGATTGTGGCTGCAACTCCTTACAACCAAAGAGCCAAAAGACGATCAGGTAGAAGTATCTATTGCCTCTTTCAACCGTATGCGTGAGCTTGATGCGGAGATTGAAGCAAGAGGATATTCGGAGGCAAGTGTGTCAGGCGGCATATTGGATCCTGCGAAAGGATGAGTGATCTATGATCAGGCATGCTTTAATTTTTTGGATTACGGTTACGCTTGCGATATTCGGTTTTGTGATTGGAGTCTTAACTGAGCCTTTCTTTACACTGTCGAAGCTGATTCTCCCCTTAGTACTGTTAGCAATCATTTATTATGCTTACAAAAAAATGGGGCCAGGCAAATATGCTCGTAGCAGCAGTGGGTCTAAGGTTAAAGTGAAGCCTTCCCAGAAGACCATGTCAAAGGTAGCAGGAATTCGCAAGACTCAAGCTGCACCAGGCAAACGCAAAAGCTATCCTTTCCAAGTGATCGAAGGAAGTAAAGGGAAAAATGACGATCAGCTTCCGAAATATCACTAACTTCATAAAAACTCCAAAAAGCATCTCCACGTTTTTATTAACGTGCGGGATGCTTTTTTCTCATATGGATACCCCGCTCGTTATCTTGGTCGCCACTCCTTAAAGAAATCTTCTCCTGCTTTAAGTCCAGCAGCATACATTTCATCGCTTTGCGCTTTTGTAATTTCAAATTGAGTCGTCCCAATCCCAAGCGTAGGAATTTTTACCGTACGAACAAATTTATCCCCTTCAATAAACTTCTCATCATGAGCAGAGAGCATGGTGGTTACCATAGCTTGGAGCATACTGAATGGCCCTCTAATTTTATGCGGCTGTGGATCGGTCTTACCTACCGTTTGATAACCTACCGTAGGAATTCTGCTCCCAAGTTGTTTGCTCCCATTATTCTTGCTGTCAAATAGCCACAAAGGAAAATTACTCAAGAGCCCACCATCTACAACATACACAAACTGCTCGGCAAAGGATTTCCCTCTTGCTGCCTGCCCGTTTAGTCTTAACATCACAGGATCAAAAAAATAAGGAATGCTGCAGCTCATTCGCACTGCCTTGGCCACTTCAAAATGCTCCGGAGAGATCCCATACTGCTCCAAGCCATCTGGCAAGACCAATATCCTTCCATTTGTGATATCGGATGCGATGATAGATAATTTACCGGCAGGCAGATCACGGAAGGTGATGATCCCCTTTTTCAGTAATAATGCTCTTATCCAGGACTCCAAGGCTTCTCCAGAATATAATCCTTTCTTCAATAACACTCGCAGCGCAGGACCAACGATAGCCGTATTATAAATGGGACCTCGCTTCAGAAACGATGAAAAGGATGTTCCTTGGATTATCCGACACATTTCCTCCCCTTCATAGCCCGCTGCTAGTAAAGTGGCTACAATCGAACCTGAGGAGGTTCCTGCTACCCTTTTAAAAGTCCAGCCTGCCCTTTCTGTAGCTTCAACTGCTCCCGCAAGAGAAATCCCCTTTACGCCTCCTCCTTCAAATACTGCGTTAATCTCCATACACAAAAATCCCCCGTTTCCCATAGATTCTATTGCTTATCTATGAGCACAGGGGAACATTCATGACTCCTTATGAATAACAGCTAAACTATTAGGATTTAAAATAAAAGGTCAGTAAGCTCGACAATCCGAACGGATTGCGGACTACGACGTCATTCGCTCTAAACATAATACTACCTGCAACCTCTTCGTACTTCTCATTATATTTGAGCTGATTAATAATTTGATCTCCACTTTGCCATTCAGCCTTTTGATCACTGGCTCCGACCTTATAACCAGCTAACCCGATGTAGAGTTTAACATTCGTATTCTCGACTTCTTTTACCCACCAATCTACTAACTTGTCATAACGAGCTGTGCTAAAGGACAAACTCCAATAAATTTGCGGAGCGACATAATCAATCCAGCCCTGCTTAATCCATGTCCGAACATCCGCATACATGCTGTCATAAGCAGATACCCCTGCAGTCGTGTCCGAACCTGTACTATCATTTTTAATATTTCGCCATACTCCAAAAGGACTGATTCCATAAGAAGCCTTTGGCTTCACCTTATGAATCTGTTCTCCCAACTGACGGACAAATTCATTAATATTATCTCGGCGCCAATCAGCTTTAGAAAGCTTTTTCGTATTATAGGTAGAATAAGCAGCATCATCGGCAAAAGTAACATTTGAAGGATAAAAGTAATCATCCAAATGGACACCATCGATATCGTAACCTTTAACCACTTCCATCACCGTGTCGATGATATGTTGGCGAGCCTCCGGAATACCTGGATTAATGTATTTCTTACCATCGGCATTCACAATCCATTCTGGATGTGCTTTTGCCACATGGTTACTTGCTAACGCTGAGGTGGAAGCATCCGTCGTTGCACGGAATGGGTTGAACCAAGCATGAAACTGCATGCCGCGGGAATGCGCAGCACCGACCATATAGCTTAGAGGATCATATCCCGGATTCTTCCCTTGTGTACCCGTCAATACCTTAGACCAAGGAACTAAAGTCGATGGATACAGACTATCTGCTGAAGGTCTAACCTGAACAAATACAGCATTAAAGCCAACAGCCTTTAGCTTGTCTAACAAATTATCAAACTCCTGCTTTTGTTTCGCTTCATTTCCTGCCGAAGACGTTGAAGGCCAGTCCAGGTTGAATACGGTAGAGATCCAAGCCCCCTTCATCTCCTTACCAGTCGATCCACCAGGGATAGTCGGTAACGTCGGCACTGTTGGTGTCGTAGGTGTCGTTGGTGTTTCTGGATCGACAGATTGTGGTGGTTCAGTGTTGGAGATCAAGGAAATATGCTTATTAACCTGATCCCATAACACCTGCAGTCCCAATTGCTCACTTACAAAACGAATGGGTACCATTACCCGCCCCTGCTTAATCTGCACGGATGTATCCAGCGCTACCGAAGTATCGTTTACCCATGCGTTTTTCAGGCCACTGGTCAGCTTGAGAACCGTATCTCCTTGAGTGATCGTTACAGTCTTACTATTTTGATTCCATACTACGCCGGCATTTAATCCTTTACTGATCACACTTATTGGCACCATCGTTACATTAGACGTTGTGATATACGGAGGCACATCACTAATCAGCGCCTCTCCATCCAGTTCAATCGTAATTTGCACCGCTGCCGCGCGTGCACCAGGAGACCATAAAGGCAGAAACAACATAAGTACTAACAAGCTCAACATCCATTTACGATAATTCATAATTCCTCCCCAAATCTAAAAAATATGTATCCAAAAAATAAGAAAAAACGGATAAATCCTTCAAGCAGATGAGAGAATGCCTCCTTCTAAAAAGGGGTTATCTGTCTCTGCAAAAAATATAAGAAGTACCGAATAAAACTCATACTCTCTTATATTTTTAAAAGGACTGTATCCGTTTTGACGCTAAAAACTGGGAAAGGTTGCACTAAACAAAATAGAAACGGCTATACTATCCACTGATTATGCTCACGAAAGCCTTGCTGCGCATAACTTTTAGGACAGTATCCGTTTCGGGAAAAACATTTCAAGAATCGCTTGTCAGTTCGTTGTGAATCGCATATAAAGTCTGTACACGTTCTTCGTCGCGGCGGAAATATTCTACCAATGTTTCAATACGCGTAATCGAATCCCAACTTAAGTGATGCTCGATTCCTTCAACATCATTATAAATGTATTCCTGCTGTACTCCGATCAATCCGAGGAATTCCTCCAATAGTTGATGGCGATCAACCAGACGTTTTCCTACTTTTTTCCCTTTGTTGGTTAGGACAAGCCCACGATATTTCTCATAGATGAGATATTCGTCCTTATCCAGTTTTTGGATCATCTTGGTCACAGAGGAGGGGTGTACTTCCAGTCCCTCGGCAATATCCGAGACCCGCGCATAACCTTTCTCATCTATGAGCTTGTATATGCGCTCCAAATAATCCTCCATGCTGGGTGTTGGCATTAAACTTTACCTCTTTTCTATAATGAGCATGGCGCCGGGCCAAACCTTGCTCTAACAATGATACATGTTTCTAACGCACCTTGGCAAGTCCTTCAAAGGAACTTACAGATGAGTTGCACATGTTTACCATGCTTCTATTGGGGCTGAGTTAGACATAATAAACATACTCGTCATTCAAAAGGAGCGTGAATTTATGACTATAGTGACGCCAGAGCCCTCTACTGTAAAAAGACCCAGAAAACCTACTGCACTTTTTCTTCCAGAGCTTGTTTTCTTCGAACCGAATGCTTTAAATTACCCTAAAGGTGAAAAAATAATGGAATGGGTAAAGGCTAACAATATCCCTTATCGTATGACCACATCACATAATCGTATTATGAATTTCCCTGGTGAAACTGAGGTCGAGCAATATAAAATTGCCAAAAGAACGCTTGTTGTCGGCCTACGCAAAACTTTGAAATTTGACCAATCCAAGCCATCGGCTGATTATGCTATTCCCATTGCCACCGGCTGTATGGGGCACTGCCATTATTGCTATTTGCAGACTACCTTAGGAGCAAAGCCCTACATTCGCGTATATGTAAACACAGGTGACATTATAGATGCTGCCAAAAAATATATTGAGGAGCGCAATCCAGAAATCACCACTTTTGAAGCTGCCTGCACATCAGATCCTTTAGGACTTGAGCATATTACCGGCTCTCTGGCAGAACTAATTACATTTATGGCAAAAGAACCCCTTGGCCGTCTGCGCTTTGTGACCAAATACCAACATGTTGAACCACTGCTTGCTTTGGAGCATAAAGGACATACCCGAGTTCGCTTCAGCGTCAACGCAGATTATGTAATCAAAAATTTCGAGCCTGCCACCTCCCGCTTTGAGGAGCGTATTGAAGCCGCTGGAAAGGTAGCACGGGCGGGTTATCCTCTTGGCTTTATCATTGCTCCAATTATTTGGTATGACGGCTGGCAAGAAGGTTATGCTGAGCTACTGGCCAAGTTAGCCCAGACCCTCCCCCCTGAAGTCGGAAAAGGATTAACCTTCGAAATGATTCAGCATCGATTCACCAAAACGGCTAAGACGGTTATAGAGAAGCGCTACCCCAAATCCAAGCTAGAAATGGACATGGAGAAGCGTAAGAAGAAATGGGGACGCTGGGGACAAAATAAATATGTCTATCCAGATGAACAGCAAACCGCCCTGCGAGAGTTTATCACAGAGCGGATATTCGAACATTTTCCAGAAGCAGGAATTGATTATTTCACTTAAAAAATGAGCCAATCCGGTGTGATTCCCTGTAGCCAAACTGTGATCCGAAACATTTGATCTGTAAAGAGCAGAATGCCCATAAATACCATGAGAACGCCACCAATCTTCATCAGCACATTTGAATATTTAAGGATGCGTCTGGCTCCTCCAAGAAAGAAGGCTAAGACAAAGAATGGCAATGCGAACCCTATGCTATAAGCCGTAATTAATGTAAACCACGTGCCAGGCTCACTTGCAGAAAGTGCGATAATCGCAGTCAGAATCGGTCCAATACATGGAGACCAGCCCGCTGAAAAACCGATACCAAAAATAAAGGATCCAACATAACCCGCCGGCTTCCATTTTAAATCAAGCTTACGTTCGCGAAGTAGAAATTGCGGCTGAAAGATCCCAAGCAAAAATAATCCCATCACAATAATCAAAATCGCCGATAATTGCCGGATCAGATCACGCTGTCCATTAAAAAATTGTCCAAATAGTCCTGCACCAAATCCTAAGGTGTAAAAAACCGCTGAAAAACCTAAAATAAATGCCAATGTATGGGTTATTGTGCGTATACGGACCTCTTTGGTATTGCTACCTGACTTCAATTGCTGAACGGATAATCCGGTAATATACGATAAATAAGAGGGATAAAGCGGTAAGCAGCAGGGTGATATAAATGATGCTACCCCTGCTGCTAAGGCTATTCCTGCATTGATATTAGACAAGGTAGCGGCTCTCCTTCCAGCATTCGAATCACTTCAGGGCATACCCTATATTTTATTCGCTGTTTATGCTGGCAAACCCTTTTTACCGATCAAAGTCAACACTAATAGTGATATGAGTAAAAGCACAATGGTTGCACCAGGGGCCAGATTCCAAACTCCTGCAACCACTAATCCGCCTACAACAGCAATTTCCGAAATGATGACGGATAGAATGACTGAGGATTTAAAGCTTCGAGATAACAATAAGCTGATGGCCACAGGAATGGTCAGTAGAGCTGATACTAGCAAAGATCCAACAATTTTAATCGCAGTACTGATTACAAGCGCCGTCAGAATGGTAATCAACATGTTAAGCAGCTTCACTGGGAGTCCGCTGACACTCGCAGCATCCTCTTCAAAGCTAAGTAAGAAGAACTCCTTAAAAAACAGAGATACTACTACTACAACTGCTATCGTTACGATCCCTACTACGATTAAATCGGTATTGTCTAACGTATAAATGCTACCGAACAAGTAACTCATTACATCTGCATTATAACCTTTTCCTAAAGTGAAAAAGAGTGAGGCTAAAGCCACTCCGCCCGACATAATTATGGCTATCGAGAGCTCTGCATAACTCTTATAAGCCTTGCGCAGCTTCTCTATAGCGAAGGAAGCCACCACTGCAAAAATAAGACCTGCTCCCAGCGGGTAAAATCCTGTCAAAAAACCAAGTGCCACACCGGCAATCGTAACATGAGCCAGCGTATCCCCAATCATTGATAAACGTCTGAGCACAAGAAAAACGCCTATAAGCGGCGCTGTAATGCCTATCAGAAGACCGCCCGCAAGCGCTCGCTGAAAAAAATCGCTAAATAGAATTTCCAACTTTAACTCTCCTCCGTAGAACAATTGAAACATTTTTAAAAGCTTTTATTAAAATCTTTTTTCGATTCCTCCCAAACCCTCCCTCCTAAGGAAGGGCCCCAAGGGCTCTGCCCTCTGGACACCCGTCAAGTGCAACTGGCATAGGAGGTGGGGTTACTGAACTTAGATCAATCGGGGAAAGATCGCTTTCGCCCCTAACGGGGCACGCTTACAGCGTCGCGGTATTTAGTATACGGAAAGGATTAAAGATGAGGGAATCCCTGCTCCCACGCTCTATGTACGCCCCCAATAATCGAGTGTTCCCTTTTACTACCAGAGTTTAACTATGACCTAAGAGAGCGTGTGCTGCAGGTTCTCCTCTGTACAATTCTGCAAATCATGAGAATGACGGGAGAAAAAGTTAATCTTACCGTTCGTTTGCACAGGTTCATTCCCTAAGTAATTCTTAATCATGTCAATATCATGCGACACCATTAGGAATGTCATATGATGATGGGCATGCATATGTGTAATTAATTCAAAGAATCCTGCTTGTGATTCAGCATCAATACCGACTGTAGGCTCATCCAAAATCAGCAGATCCGGATGGTTGATCAACGCACGTGCTAGAAATACACGCTGCTGCTGGCCGCCCGACAGCTGGCCTACTCTTTTCTCCGCAATATCCTGTATCCGCATCACTTCTAGTGCATCTTCGCACTGACGATGCTGAGCCTTAGATACTCTTCGTATAAGATTCTTGTTGTTGTACAAACCAGATAGCACTACTTCACGCACCGTTGCTGGAAACAGCGGGTTGAAGGCGTTCTTTTGTGGAACATAACCTATCCGTTCCCAGTCTTTAAACTTGCGGACAGGCGTTCCAAATAGTTTGATTTCACCACTGCTTGCCGGTAGCAAACCGACGATCATCTTCATCAGTGTTGTTTTACCAGCGCCATTAGAACCAATGATACCAAGGAAGTCTCGTTCTCTTACACTATAGTTAAGATTCGAGATCACCTTCTGTTCACCATATGAAAAAGAAAGATCCTGTATATCGATGATATGCTGATGGCAGTCCAAGGATACCGATTGCATGCTTTAGCACCGCCTTTTCCTTATACTTTCCTTTTTATTGTAAAGCCATAATCAGATTTTGCAAATTTTTCTCCATCAAGGTGAAGTAGTTATCCCCGTTCTTTTCTTGCTCCGCAGTAAGACCCTCTACCGGATTAAGAACCATAGTAGACACACCAGCTTCAGCCGCTAACGTCTTAGCCAGTTTATCGGAGACAAGCTCTTCAAAAAAGATGTATTGAATCTTCTCCTCTTTAACCATCTTCGCCAGGTTTACTAAATCCTGTCCACGCGGCTCAGCGTCTGGGGATAATCCCATAATCGCATGCTGCTCAAGCTTATAGTCACGGGCAAGATAGGCAAAAGCTTGGTGCGAAACTACAATTTTGTGGTTAGGCAGCTTGGTAAGCTCCTGTTCAAATTTACTATCCAAAGCCTGTAAACGTTCAGCAAGCTTATTGTAACGCTCTTCATAACCATCTTTATGCTCAGGGTCCACAGATTGAAGGCTTTCTTTTATATTGCGCGCCATGATGATCGCTGATTTTGGACTTACCCAGGTATGTGGGTCTGTATGAAGGCTATCCTCAGAAGAATGGCTATTATGATCAGCATCATCTTCGTGATGATCCTCTTCGCCGCTTCCCCCATGATCATGTCCGTCATCTTCATCGGTCATTATTAAATTAACACCTTTACTTACTTCAACAGCTTCCACTTTACTGCTACTATCAAGTCCTTTTAGAAAATTAGGAACCCATCCCTCAAGCCCTGCTCCATTGTACAAGAATAGTTGCGCTTTGGAGGTATTGACAATATCCTGACTGCGTGGTGTCCAATCATGCGGCTCTACACCAACCGGAAGAAGATTAATGGCATTTATATCATCTCCACCAATTTCCCGAGTAAACTCATAAATAGGATAAAAAGTAGTTACAACATTTACTTTCCCTTCAACTATACTTCCACTGCTCTTAGGTCCACATGCAGTGAGTGTAAATACAAGCACCAATGCAAGTATAAGCAGACTTATTCGTGACTTCATAGCAACCATTAAATTGATCTCCCTCTCAAATCGTAATCTTTACTATTAGAAGTATAATAGTAATCATTACGATAAGTCAACAATAAATCCTAATAAGATGATTCTGAATGTTATCCCTTCTTATACGTTGAAAAAAGGAATGTTCCCACAGCCTAGCTGGCTGAAGGAGCATTCCCTTTCTTATATAACAATTACATATATAGATTCTACATAACGAATCTTACTTCACAATAGCTCCATTTGGCATGCTATCTGGAACTGTGGCGATGGTTAACTGGTCACCTTTAGAAGCCGCTAAAATCATCCCTTGGGACAATTCTCCGCGCAGTTTCACTGGCTTCAGGTTCACAATACAAATCACTTTTTGGCCTACCAGCTCTTCCGGTGTGTAAAACTTCGCGATACCAGAAACGACTTGACGCTGCTCATAACCTAGATCCAGCTGCAGCTTCAGCAGCTTGTCGGCTTTCTTCACAGGCTCAGCTGCAATGACCTGAGCTACCCGAAGCTCAGCCTTGGCGAAATCGTCGATGCCGATCTCTTCTTTATGCTCTTCCTCAGGCTCGGATACCACAGGAGCCGCAGGTGCTGCTTCGGTCGCTTCAGCAGCCGGTTTACCAGCGCCCATGGCTTCGGCGATATAAGCTACTTCTTGCTCCACATCCAGACGAGGGAAGATTGGATTGCCTTTCACCAGCTTTGTTCCTGCCGGAATCAGACCAAAGGTCTTGCCGCTGTCCCATGTCGTTAATTCACCAACTTCGATGCCAAGCTGTTCCCAAATCTTCGCTGGGGTTTGCGTCAAGAACGGCTGCAGTAGAATGGAAGCGGTGCGAAGACCTTCCACAAGATGTCTCATTACGGAAGCCAACTCAGCTGTTCTGCTCTCATCCTTAGCAAGCACCCAAGGCTGTGTCTCATCAATATATTTATTGGTGCGGCTGATAAAGATCCCGATCGCTGTTAGCGCTACGGAGAACTCCATTTTTTCCATCGCTTCTTCTACTTTGGCATAAGTATTCTCTGCCGCAGCTTGAAGCTCACCATCAAATGCTGTTACATTTCCTTCATACGCTGGAAGCTCTCCACCGAAATACTTCTCTACCATCGCACCTGTCCGGTTCAACAGGTTACCAAGGTCATTAGCAAGATCATAGTTAACCCGATCTACAAAGCTTTCCGGTGTGAATGTACCATCCGAACCAAACGGTACTTCCCGTAGCAGGTAATAACGAAGTGCATCCAGGCCGTAACGATCAATTAATGTAACTGGATCTACTACGTTCCCTTTGGATTTTGACATTTTGCCATCCTTCATGAGCAGCCAGCCATGAGCAAATACCTTTTTTGGAAGAGGCTCACCCAGCGCCATTAGAATGATTGGCCAGTAAATCGTATGGAAACGGACGATTTCTTTGCCGACAATATGCACATCAGCAGGCCAGAAATTATCGTACAAACAGCGATCCTCGGAACCGTAACCCAAAGCAGTAATGTAATTTGTCAATGCATCGATCCATACGTACACTACATGCTTTTCATCGCCTTTAACCTTAACACCCCAATCGAAAGTCGTACGGGAAACCGCAAGATCCTCCAGACCAGGCTTGATAAAGTTGTTAATCATTTCGTTTTTACGGGATTCCGGCAAAATAAACTCCGGATTCTCCTCATAAAATTGCAGCAATCGATCTGCATATTTACTCATCCGGAAGAAATAACTCGCTTCCTTCACAAGTTCAACCGGATGACCGCTATCAGGGCTTTTTGCACCAATGATTACGCCATTGTCATCTCGAACGATATCGACCAATTGTGTTTCTGTATAGAAGGTTTCATCCGGAATACTGTACCAGCCTTCATATTCGCCTTTATAGATGTCACCTTGCTTGAGCAGTCGATCAAAAATATCCTGAACTACCTTCTTATGACGTTCTTCCGTTGTGCGGATAAAGTCATCATTGGAGATGTCTAGCTTGCGCCATAATTCCTTAATGCCAACAACGATGTCATCAACGAACTGCTGAGGGGTTTTGCCTGCTTCCTCTGCCTTCCGTTCAATCTTTTGACCATGCTCGTCTGTACCTGTAAGATACCTTACATCATAGCCTCGTAGACGTTTGTAGCGGGCCATTGCATCTCCAGCTACGGTAGAATAAGCATGTCCGATATGCAGCTTATCACTCGGATAGTAGATAGGTGTAGTTAAGTAAAAAGTTTTCTTTTCGCTCATTGATTAATCATCCTTTCTTTCATAAAAAGACAAAAAACTCCCGCCCCTTTAATGGGGCGAGAGTATAACTCACGCGATACCACCCAAATTTCCTGTCTCTTCACAGAGATCAGGCTTCGCCAGTTCCCTCTCGGGAACTGTCCATTAACGCTGGAACACGCCGTTATCTTACGTGAACCTCAATTGCAGTTCCCGCTCGAACACAGTTCCTCCCGGACCATATTCAATCAAACGCTCCATACCGGCTTTCAGCTCGTTCCGGCTCTCTGTAATGGGCGTACCGATTTACTCATCCGTTCCTCGGAATTCATACTATTACCTGTGAATATACCCAATGGCAAGGGCTCGTGTCAAGTCGCGCGAGCAGAATCCTTCTTCGTAGGGTGTTCCTCAAGAGGCGGAACCGGATCAAGTCCCCCTGGATTGAAGGGATGGCATCTAGCAATCCGCTTGGCAGCAAGCCATGAACCTTTAAGTGGACCATGGACTTCAATAGCTTCTAGTGCATAGGCAGAGCAGGTTGGATAGAAGCGACAAGTGGCAGGCTTAATCGGGGAAATGTACTTGCGGTACACCCGAATGGGAGCCTGAATCGTTCTACGAAGGGTAGCCATCCTTAGACCCCTTTTTTACGATTAGCTGCTGCGACTAGTTCTTCTTCCCGGTTCTCTTCACATTCCTTGCAATAACCGAACACCTCAAATTTATGCTTGACTACCCGGAATTGATCAGGTGTATCCGTTAAATTCATCGGGCAGAAATTAATCGGGTAGGTTTTCTCGCATTGAAGGCAGATCATATGATGATGGTGATCCTGATGATTGCAGCTTCCCTTGAATTTCACGCCGTCTTCAAAGACGATTTGTTCAAGTACACCAAGCTCTTCCATTACACGCAGATTGCGGTACACGGTATCAAAGCTAAGTCCGCTATACTTGCGGCCCATATGCTCATAGACATCCTTCGCTGACAAATAACCCTTATTCTCGCCGAATAACTTGGCAAGCGTTTTGCGTTGGTCGGTGATTCGCAGACCTTGCCCCGACATGACCTCTAATATTTGTTCTGTCGACAGCATACGCTCATCTCCCATTACATTTCAGTTCATTTCATTTATGCTTCACTCTCTTAATAATGCCCCAAAATAAATGCCCCGTCAATGAAACAACCAAGTGCATGAGCGTTCATCAGAGTAAAATCATACATTTAAATACAAAAAGTCCAGCTGAGTATTCCTTTGCGGAATATTCAGCCGGACTTTTATTTCAGGTGAATCCCAAATAACTTAAAGGATGGACCTATTTTGTTATTTCTTCGCTGGCAGCGGTGTAACCAGGAAATTCACCGGCAAGTTACTACCAGAAGCTGCTGTGAACAAAATCTCCACGGAGCCGCCATAATCGCCAGTACGATAAATCACACTGTTCATATCAGCACTAGAGAGACTTCCTGAATTCGGCATTTGTACGATTTGACCATTAACCATAACTGGTCCCATGTAATTACCGCCACGTGGATTAAACGTAATCAATGAATTAGGTGCAACACGGTCGAATTTGATTTTGTATAACACACCAAAGTTACCTGCATTGGATGCTTCAGTACCATTCATTGGGTCTACACCGGTCAAATTCAAATCACTCGAATTGTCACCGAGAAGAAGTCTCGCAGGAGTTGTTCCTACTTCGTCGGTAACCGTGATGATGCGTGTAGAATCAGCATAAGTTCCTCGGTTATGCACCCCATCACGATCCAATATTGGAAGTGTAGGAAGTGTAGTTAGAGGATCTTTATTCGCTTCGATCATCATGACATTATATTCAATAGGATAATCGCTAAACAAATCCGCTTGGAGGGATACAATCTCGCCTGGTTTCATTGCAATTTTGTTTAGATCCGTAAGAATCGAGACGCTTTCTCCTGGTTGAAGGACCGTTGTCTTATAATGTTCCCTAGTAATCATAGACTTCCAGTAACGTTCCACAGACATTTTACCAGTGCCTTCTGGAAATGAACTTGGACCGCCAAAGCCTACATACTCTGTTGTAATTGTCGTAGGGTACAGATTGTTATTCTTAGCAATCACATACACCTTCGTTTTAATATTCATATTATTCTTATGGTGGACCAAGAAGCGAGTTCCGCCGAATGATGTTTCTTTATATGTGATTCCTTCCGTATTCACTGTTTCTGGACTATTACTGCGAATAAGGTTATATGGCTCAGAAGAAAGATTATAGGCTACCTTCTGCCAAGTTGGAACCATCGATCCGTCGATGTTAAATACGCTACCCGGAGCACCGAATAATCTATAGAAATCTTCTTTACTGTACAAGATTTCATCTGAAATATTAATGGTTTTCTCAAAAGTGCTGATTGCGCCATGTGAATCTTTGACTTGAATAGCGACTGTTGCTGGACCTGGTGTAAAGAAAGCTTCTGCTTTGTTCGTCCAAGTCACTTCAATTGGATCACCGTCTGGGTCGCTGCTTAGATCCGAATAAGTGATCATTTCACCCATCTTGTAAGAATCTTTGTCTGTCGTGAAATTAGCGACTGGCGGTGTATTTGGTTTTAGTACGTTGATGGTCACAGAGTAAGGATCACTCCACTGTCCATTCGCATCCATAACGGAATAGGATACTACATAAAATCCTGGTGTATCATAGATATCTTGCTTATTTCCTTCCCAGCGTTCATCGACAATGGCCGTACCATTCGGTGAAGAGCTGGAAGTTACAAAATTCACAGGATCACCAGCATAAATTTCAGTTGGAACTGTAAAAGAAGCTTTTGGCTTCGTGTTCAACGTAAGAATTACTCGTTTTTGCACATTATCAACGGTATAAGGAATGCCTAATGCCCCGGTGATGGACGTCAAAGGAACCATGAATGTACCATTAGTTTGGTAAGCTGGACCTTTCATCGTCACATTTTTACCATTAACGGAATAGATCTTACTGTCCGTTTTAAAGCGCATTACGTCGCTTCCTTTGGTAACAATGGTCTCTTTCGTTTTATAATCGTAAATGTATTTCACACCTACGCGTTCTACCATAGCTCGGATCGAAACGTATGAGACGCCATTCTTCACGGCCATTGGCTGATTAGCCAAATACTCAACGCCGTTTTGGTACATTTTGTTGCTGTTCATCATAAGTACAAGCTGATTACTAGCTGCAGCACGAACACCATCCGTTGGTGTAGGTTGTGTAGTGGTTTCAGGTGTTGCACTTGGGAGTGGTGTAGCCGTTGGTGCAGTTGTTGCTGTAGGTTCGGATGTTGTTGTCGGTTCAGTTGTTGTCGTCGGTTCAGCTGTTGCCCCAGGGATTGGAGTTGGAGTTGGTGTAGGTGATACGACTCCCCCTGGTACCTCAGTTGGCATTGGCGGTAATGGGTCAGTAGCTTCTGGCATTACATCCGTCGCAGATGTGGCAGCTGCTCCTACTGCATTGGTATTACCTGAGGTACTATTGACAGATTCAGCAAAAGCCGGCACTGCCGAGGCGGCCTGAGATATGGCCAAAACAGCAACTAACGTTAATTTCTTCAAATCCATGATATGACTCCTCTGCTCCTATTTGTAAATATAAGTAGGTCTCTGTCTTTTTCATACTCCTCTTATATTCCCCGCAAAAACGCAACCGCTCTCAGCGGAGCGGAAGAATTGCTTTTTGCCACGTTCGTTATAACAAAACATAGTATTAGACGCATCCGACCGCAAAAAGTTTCATTTTAAAGTAAAGAAAGATTAACCCAGTATTAAAACAAGCAAAAATAACCCTTCATCCGCTACCCGAAAAATATGAGATTATCCATATAAATATGTGTATTTTACGGCAAGGTATATTCGCTTTCATTTGCTTTTGTTACAATGTATGGAAGAATATCTTTTCATGCGGGTGATGACATGTCCAAGAAAATCTCCATCCTCGTTCAATTAATCATGGGTTTCTCACTGATCATTTTCACTATCGTAGCCTTTACGATTTTTTTGTCCTACCGATCGTCATCCCAAGCCGTTCTTAACCGGTCGAACCAATATATTCTGGAGTCCGTCAAACAACTTCAAGGTAAAATGGACGCTATCCTTCAAGATAACGACAAACTCTCTTCTACGATCATGTTCAGTCCCTTGATTCAAGAAACACTAGGAGACTTAGCAGAATCCCGCACACCTCCTACTGACGCTATGGATATCACCCGCTACATCGATCAACAGACACGTTCCATCAATTATGACATCCAGTTCAAGCTGCTCGGACTTTCAGATAATCAGGTATATACCAATAGCAGCTCCTTAAAAGTAATCTGGGACAGCGAGAGAGAAATCCGCGGCGCCTATTGGTTTCCAGCTATAGCCCAGAATAACGGCCGTATGCTCTGGTTTGGTGTAGATGTATGGCAGAACGGCACGATCCCAGTGGTCATGGGAGCTAGGCAAATTAATGATTGGAATGATTTAAATCGGCTAGGAACCCTATTTCTCGTCCTTCCTGTGGAGGTTATCCATAACGCTGTCAGCCAATTTCATCTTGGTAAGAATGAGAAAATTCAAATTGTTGATTCCTTCAACACCATTGTTTATTCCACCGATCCAGATGAGATAGGTCTGTATATGGATGATAGAATTCTAAGTCAATTCAGTAATCATAAAGCACGAATCATCCCAAATACCATAAACTCCCGCAATATGTTCGTATCCTACGCTTATTCCCCCTACAGCGAGTGGAGCATTTTTGCTTACATTGATTCTAAAGAAGCTGTTAAAGATTTAAATGGCATTCGCAGAAATATTATTTTAATTGGCCTGCTCGGGATGGCCGCAGCGTTATTATTTACCTTCTTTTTCTCGTGGACACTGTCTAAGCCGCTTCGTAATCTCGCAACCAAGCTAAGCAACGTTGAACGCGGAACCACGCTACCGTTTGTAAAAACAACCATGAATAAAGAAATGGCTATCCTATACTCAAGCTATAACTCCATGCTTCAAAACCTAGACCATACGATTGCTGACCTCTCAAGCAAACAAATCAGTGAAAAACAAGCTCAGATCGTAGCTCTTAAAGCACAGTTTCGCCCTCATTTTCTTTACAATACATTGAACACCATCTATTGGTCACTGGCTAATAAACATATGCGAGAAGAGTCACAGATGGTTATTGCACTAAGCGATTTGCTTCGATACAGCATTGATCGTGGATCGGAATTTGTTACGGTTGATGAGGATTTACAACAACTAGAAAGGTTCATTTACCTGCAAAAACTACGCTACGAGGACAAACTACAGGTTGATCTGCACGTGAATCCTGAGGTCATGAATAGGCAGCTTATGAAGCTAACCCTTCAGCCCCTTGTAGAGAATGCTATCACGCATGGACTTGAACCTACACTACGCGAAGTATGGCTTATACGTATTCGGGCCTATAGTGAAGGCAACTCACTTGTGCTAACAGTAGAAGATAACGGAGAAGGCATGAGCGAGGCAAGAATGGAAGAGGCCTTAATCAGCGGCGAGGTTAATCCGGAGAAGCTGCTCCACACGGGTATCGGTCTCTCCAATCTGAATCATCGTATAGAACTAATCTATGGACATGGATTTGGCCTTCATTTATCAACCAGCGAGCTCGGAGGCTTACTCGTAAAAGTCACTGTTCCATTACAGTTCGATCAAGGGTAGGGGGCGAAGTGATGAAAGTGTTAATTGTTGACGACGAAAGTTTTGTCCGACGATCCCTGTCAGAAATGCTGGGAAGTGCGAACCATAATTTTAGCATCATTGGTTCAGTAGAGAACGGATTAGAAGCGATACAACTGTTAAAAGAGCAGGCAATTGACCTTGTAATATCAGACATACGTATGCCTGGCATGGATGGACTCGAGCTTTCTAAGCATATCCATGAATGTTACCCTGACACCGAGACGATACTGCTCACTGGTTATCAGGATTTCTCCTATGCCAGCCAAGCCATAAGGTACGGTGTACGAGAATATCTGGTCAAGCCAAATTCAGTTGAAAATATCCTCGAAGTCGTAACAAGTGTGTATCAACGTCTGGAATTGAAGAAGCAACACAGGCAAGTCTCGCAGCTGCGAGAAAAGAATCTTCGGGAGAAACGCCTTTCTGATCTACTTTATGGCATTCCATTACCCTACTTTGAAGAACAGCTCATACCTCCCTTTCATTCTTTTGTCATCATTACTGTAAATCACCTAGGTGATGTTATGCCACAGTACTGGTCTGAACAAGCGATGTATGCAGCCGTAATCAATATATTAGAAGAGTGTTTTTCGCTTTACGCTAATGTTGTCGGCATTCAAGAGGAGCAAGAAGCGATAATCATGTTGTTTTATCCCGATGAACAATCCGAAAGAATCGATGAGGCGCTAACTCAGGAAATGATGATTAAGCTGTCTAGCCTCTTGAAATCGCCTTTCAGCGCGGGTATCTCCAACCCTCACTATGATCTTGGAGCCCTCGCAACAGCTTATCATGAGAGCCTGCAGGCATGCCAACAGCTCAAAAAGGATAGTACCCGACCCGTGATCTATTATAGTGATGTATCCATGTGCTCAGCTTCTCCACAGCTTACGGAACAACTACAGGTGAAGGCTACACGCAGGGTAATCTCTATGATGATTGAGGCTATGAATTCGCGACTCCAAGAGAACCTCTCTCTCAAAATGATTGCAGATGAATTATACATGAATCCAACCTATCTGGGTCGTCTGTTCAAAGACGATGTAGGAGAATGCTTCTCTAGTTTTCTTACCAAGCTTCGTATTCAAAAAGCGATAGAACTGCTAAATAATGTTACGCTCAAAGTTTACGAGGTTAGCGAATTAGTTGGCTTTAAAGATCCTGCGTACTTCAGCCTCATATTCAAGAAATACATGGGTATGACTCCTCAGGAATTTCAGAAGCACAACAAATAAAGACGAGGTGTGTTCTCTTGCATGTGAAAGCTAAGTTGTTGACTATCCTGTTAAGCTTTGGATTGCTGCTTCATACAAGCGGTTGCCAGATCTCTCCTTCTAAGGAAGATATCGACCTTCAAGACCCGATCCAGCTGAACATCTGGCTTACGGCTGGATCAGGTCTTGAGCCGCTTATAGCAGAGTATCAATTGCAGCATCCCGAGCTAGAAATCCATATTCAGACCTCAACCTCCACGCAGCTTCCCGCCAAGCTGCAAACTTCATTCGCAGCAGGATATAGTTCCCCTGATGTGGCGGCCATTGATATTAGCTATTTGGATCGTTTCAAGCAGTTTCCCGATTATTTTTATAATCTAACAACATTTGGAGCGAATGATCTAAAGAATCAATTTCTGAGTTGGAAATGGCAGGAGGTGCTCGGTAATGATTTTATCTTCGGATTACCGACTGATATTGGTCCCTACGCTATGTTGTATCGGACTGACATCTTCGCGTTATCTGGACTCCCTACCAAACCTGAAGAAGTAGCAAAGCGAATCCAAACTTGGGACCAATTCCTCAAGGCCGGCACTAGAGTCCATGAGGCAACAGGCAAAGCCTTTGTCAATGACTTAGAGAATCTTTATCTAACCCTTCTGCGTCAGTCCAAGCTTCAATATTACAGCCCCACTTCCCAAGAGCTGATCATAGGAAATAATCCAGCAGTAAAAGGGGCTTGGGACTTTGCAATTCAAGCTCTGAAGCTGAATTTATCCGCAGGTATTGCTGTAGATACACAGCGCTGGGGCGCAGGTCTGCTAAACGGCGACTTTGCAGTGATGCTCTGTCCGGCTTGGATGATTGATCATATCAAGAGTAGTGCTCCAACAGCCAGCGGATTATGGAATGTAACGACCATCCCAGGAAATAGCGCTAATCGAGGTGGTTCCGTCCTTACCTTACCTAGAACAGGCAGTCATCCAGAGGAGTCATTCGCGCTTATCAGATGGTTAACCGAGCCTGCACAACAGCTAATTTCATTTAAGTCAGAAGGGGCATTTCCCTCCACGCCCGAAATTTATGACGATCCCGAGATCCATAACCTGTCTGATCCCTATTTTCCTAATTCTGAGGTTGGACGTGTCCTCTCTACAGCAGCACAAGAAGTAGTTCCCACCTACTACGGTCCGCACCACGCCGATGTAGAAACAAATATGCTCGAGTATTTAACCAAAGCCGAGCAAGGTAAGCTAGATCCCGAGCAGGCTTGGTCACTTGCCATTCAGGTAGTGCAAAAAATAGATACTTCTTTCCGCTAACCTATTCACCAAGCGTACAATAAAGGCTATCCCCAGCGCATTAATCATGCCGGGGATAGCCTTTTAGTTTCATTTAAAGTATTTATTTTTGAGCAGCCAAGAAAGCATCTAGTTGTTTTTGTTTCTCTGCAATAATCTTATCAAGTCCGGCTTTCTTCAGCTTGTCGGCGTACTTAGTCAATACGGTATCGGGATCAACAGAACCCGTATCCAAACTGATGTCATATTCATCCATAACAGCTTTACAAGCTGCCATTTCAGTCTTCATAGAGGATGCGTCGAAGTTAAAACCGAGCGCAACGGAAGCTTTACCTTTGGAGTTGAAGGCCTTGAATTGCTCCCATTTGTCTGGAGCTTCACTTTCCCATACAGGATTCAGGAATTGGCTTCCAAGCATCCAGGCAGCAGCGGTATTATAGTCACCCGTTTTCTCTGTAGCTTTAATCGTATCACCGCTAACGACATCATAATGGACACCTTTTACACCAAATACGAGCAGATTATTGATTTCTTTATCCGTGTGCAAAAGATCTAATACCATCATGGCACGAGCTGGATCACCCGAGGAAGCGGAGATCGCTAACATTGATCCTGCTGCATCACTAGTAGAAATCGTCGGTTCGTTAAAAGCAATTTGTTTCAGTTTTCCGACCAAACCTGTAGCATTAGCCAATTCACTATCTTTACCAGGTTTAAGTGATTGTACTGTCATAAAGACATTACCGGCCTTCATTGCATCTTGTGTAGAATTTGTAGCCACGGCCGCATCTTTGTTAATATAACCTTTCTTCATATATTCACGAGTAAGCTTGATGATTTCTTTGTAACGGTCCAGTTCAATCATGGATTGAATTTTAGTATCCGATGAATCCTTAAGCAGAACGCCCGGAATTGAAGCATCACCAAGCGTATCATACTGCGCCATGTACTGGGAGTTAAAGGTCTCTCCTTGCTTGAAGTACAGTGGAGTTAGGTCAGGTCTCTTCTCCTTTACGACTTTGAGCACGGCATCCAAATCTTGAATGGTCTTTACATTCGACATATCAATACCCAGTTCATCAGCAATATCGGAGCGATAAACGATCCCGCCTTGTGCTGCTAGCTCCTTATTCGTAGGAACAGCATAATTCACACCATTGATCGCAGAACCTTTTAAGAATTGCGGGTCGAGATTTTTAAGAATCCCTTGGCCATATTCGTTCAATAGGTTACCGTACTTGCCGTTATCATCATTAAGTGGGAGGTAAGCACCTTTAGCTGAATTCGTTACATAATTTTTCCATTGGGCTGTAAAAATAATATCGAATTTCTCCTGACTGGCAATCTTCAGATTAACATCATTGTCCCATGGACCCCAGTCGATCGGTGCGATATCCAATTTGGCGTTAATTTTAGGTTCCAGAAGCTTATTGATAGCGTCTTCTACAACCTGCTCATCCTTTTGAACGGCACCGACATAGATTAACTTAACAGTATAAGGATCTAATTTCTTCTCCGGTTCAGCTGTAGGATCTGCAGCGGGCTCATCTGTTGCCGCAGCATTGGTAGCGGTTGCATTTTCACTTGGCGCTGGTGAGGCTCCTTCATTATTCCCGTTATTCCCTCCGCATCCAGCTAAGCTAAGACTGAGTACTACGATAAGCATCAGCGTTAAAAGTGTGCTTGTTCGAATAGCCTTCATGTACAACATAACCTCCCTCAAAATATTTATATATGCTGAATCGGACGTTCACACACTTGCATGGAACGCCGAATTAAGCCATTCCAATCCTCATTAGCCTTTAACAGCACCAACGGTAAGTCCTTTGATAAAATACTTTTGGAAGAAGGAGTAAACGAATACGATAGGGCCGATCCCAATAACAGCCATTGCCATTCTTACTGTCTCTGTCGGCAGATTGATTTCTACACCTTGTGCAGCTAAGGCAGCCATCGCTTGAGGGCTTGCAGTCAGGAACTGAACGTTCAACATCGTCTTATACATTAGATACTGCAGATTGACATGCCCTTCGGGTGAAATAAAGATCAAGCTTAGATACCAGTCATTCCAATACGCCAAGGTTTGAAATAATCCCACTGTAGCTAGCACCGGTAACGACAAAGGCAGAATGATTTGAACGAAGATCCGAAACTCCGGTGCCCCGTCGATTTTAGCAGACTCAACTAGTGCCGGCGGGATTGTGTTTGCAAAAAAGGTTCGTAAAATGATGACAAAGAATGCTGAAACCAGCAGTGGCATAATCAGAATCCATAGCGTATCTTTCAAATGCATCATTTGAGTATAAACTAGATACCAGGGCACTAAGCCTCCATTAAACAAAAGTGTAAAAAACATAAAGAACGAAAAGAAATTACGATGTGGAAAATCCCCACGCGAGATAGGATAGGCATACATTGCCATAATTACGAGACTCAGAATCGTTCCAACCACCGTCACAAATAAGGAAACGGCAGCCGCATCTATGATTTGCCAATAATCTTTTAACAGAAATTCATATGACGAGATATCCCACTTGTTCGGGAAAAAGCTGTAGCCGTGCTGCACAACCGATTGTTCATCTGAGAACGATACGATAATCACGAGGATCAGTGGGACCACACAAATCGCCGTATAGATCCAGAAGAATATATTAATTAACAAATTGGAGATATTAGAAATTTCATTGGGTTGTCTTTGCCGTTTAGCTCTCTTTCCTGTACGACCCGACGGCCCGATTGCAGTTTCTGTCTGGCTCAACACGCCCACCTCCCTCTAAAATAACGCATCATCTTTACTTATTCGTCGTACTGCTAGATTTGCTAAGAATATCAGTAGAAATCCTACAATAGATTGAACGAGACCCGCGGCAGAGGACATCCCAATATCACCAATCGCCAGGAAGGTCTGATATACATAGGTGTCGATAACTTGCGTAGTGGAGTATAATGCTCCTGCGTTTCTAGTCACCTGAAAGAACAATCCGAAGTCTGCGTTAAAAATCCTACCAATCTGCAGTAGCGTCATTACGATGATAACCGGACTGATCAGCGGCAGCGTGATTTTGCGAATCTGCTTCCATTTAGAAGCACCGTCAATCAGCGCAGCCTCATAATATTCGTGATCTATGCCGATGATCGCAGCCATATAAATGACCGTCGTATAGCCAATCTCCTTCCACAGCTTTACTATCACTAGAATCCCCGGCCAATATTGCGACTGCGAATACCATTCAATTGGATCAACCCCAAAGAACGGAAGCAGTGTCTTGTTCATGAACCCGTGCTCAGCACTCAGAAAGCCGTATACTAAATAACTGACGACGACCCATGAGAGAAAATATGGGAGAAACATCGCACTCTGATGGAATTTTGATAGCCATCTGCTGCGCATTTCGTTAAACATAATCGCAAAAGCCAGTGAAAAAAATAGTGTGAGTACAATAAACGCAGTGTTGTACAATAGGGTATTTCTTGTAATGATCCACGCCGTCTCTGTCGAGAATAAATATTTGAAGTTCGAGAACCCGACCCAATCACTGCCTAGAATGCCCTTCTGGTAATTGATATCCTTAAAAGCAATTACCGTCCCTAACATCGGTATGTAGTTATTGATGATCAGAATAATAATGGCTGGGAGCATCATCAAATAGAACACCCAATATTTCTTCATTACTCTCAGAAAATTCGGCACTCTCCCCCTGCCGCGTTTTTTTACTTCTGATAAGCTGACGGAAGGATTCGTCACACTCATGTTCTGTTCCCCCATTTCCCCATCATCCTAATCTAGAGCCTTTTTCACGCTTGCTTGGCTATCGCCTTGCACTTCCTTCTTACACTCTAATTAAAACATATGATAAATTTTGGGAGTATAGGGAGCATATTATATTTCTATAAAAAAAGAGATGATTATCCTTAATAACTAAGGATAATCATCTCTACTGTTTAAAATCATTAAATTGGTTATAACTTATGTACCTTTATCACAGCCGCAGGCTGGTCGATAATCTCTTCTTTCCCCTAAGGAGTCCCCACAACCGCAGGAGTGGGACGACCCCATACCCACAACGAAGTGTGGTGAGGGAGAAGGAGCGGAGAGGAAGTTTGGAACTGTAGGAGCGTAGCGTTCGCCTAAAAGCTTTCCTTGGAAAGCTACCTCGGAAGCATATGCTTTCATTGGATTTCAACCGCGAGCAGCGGTTTCCAATCAAGAAATCCGAGGATAACAGCGACCGAAAGTCCAAACATTCCTCCGTAGTGACGCTTACCTCACCATGCTGAGTAACAGACATTCCTTGCAGTGACGCTAAACATCACCATACGCCGCCGACCTCATAACACTTCGGTTCGGCACCGGTCACGATACTCCTTAGGAGACATCCCCGTCTGCTTCTGAAATACCTTCGTGAAATAACGTCGTTCCTGATAACCGACTCCGGAACCAATCACCGTAATGCTCTTATCGCTGTTAGTAAGCATAAACTTGGCAGCTTCAATTCGTTGTTGTGTTACGTATTCCACGAAAGTCATTGCAAAACGGTTCTTAAACAAGAGGCAGAAGTAACTGCCACTAATGCCGATCTTATTCGCCACTTCCTCAATCCCGATATCTGAATGAAGATGTTCAGTGATGTATTGAGCGGCCAAGTTCATTAGCTGATCCGGCGTTTTTTTGCCATTGTCAACTTCAGGAATCTCCTGAAACAAAGGGATACTATTATACAGTTTATTCTTAAACTGTTTACTACGGATATTAGCTCCGATCTCACGTACCTTATTGCCAAGCTCCTCATAATGTATCGGCTTACAAATGTATTCTTTTACCCCAAGCCGGATCGCTTCCCGTGCATAGTCAAATTCCTGATACCCGGTAAGAAGTAGTACCTCACTATCCAATCCCAATTCCCGCAGCTTTCCTACAAAAGTTAACCCGTCCATCACTGGCATACGAATGTCACTCAACACAAGATCGGGTTGCTCCTCTTCAGCAATGCGCAAGGCGTCCATACCGCTTCGCGCCATACCGACGACCTCCATTCCCATCTCCTGCCATGGCAACACTCTCTTCAGATTATTCAGAATTGGGGCTTCGTCATCTACCAATAATACTTTTAGCATAATGATCTTCCCCCTGCTCGTATTTAGGTATGACACATTGAATAATAGTACCATATCCTGGACTGGAACAAATAAATATTCCATATCTGTCACCGTATTCAATGCGGATGCGATCCGCTACACTGCGAATGCCAAGGCCTCTACGTTCAAGATTCATCCGGTTTTCCCGTTCAACTTCAACCTCTTGCTCCACAGGATCATTCACAATATATTGGAAAATAGACAACTGAGAGGGTGTAATTCCAATACCGTTATCTTCAATTCGTAAAATTAAGTCCCCTTGCTTCTCCCAAACTCTCACAGAAACTTGACCTTTGTAATCAATACCCTCAAATCCATGTTGAATGCTATTCTCTACAAGCGGTTGCAAAGTAAGCTTTAAAATGCCGCAACTCATCAATTCTTGTGGGATATCAATATCGTATTCAAATAAATCCTCAAATCTAAATTTTTGAATATCCAAATAATTGCGCAGATGTTTAATCTCTTCATCCAGTGTAATTTCTTCTCGATCCTGAATGCTAATACGTAAAATACTTGCCAGTCGGTAGACCATCTCACTGACTTTCTTGCCTTCATTCTGTATAGCCAGAACATTAATCGACTCTAACGTATTGAATAAAAAATGCGGTTTAATCTGAGCCTGTAGAACACGCATCTCGGCTTGATTCTTGCGACGCTGTTCCAAATGGATTCTGTTAAACAATCGGTTAATTTTATCCATAAGATCATTAAAGCCTTTACCAAGAAGCGTTAACTCATCATTCCCCTTCACTTCTACCCGCGAAGTTAGATCTCCATCCTCAACACGTCGCATAAAACGAACAATTACGGCGATTGCACCAGTAATGCGATTCATAAAGAATAGATTGAAGATCACTGCTGCCAAAAAGCAAAGGAAGATAACCCCAACAAACCAGCGTGCAAATACTGTAACTTCTCGAGATAAAGAGTCCCATGAGGTTACAGACACTAGACTCCAAGGATAATCTTTCAAATGATACATGGAGAGAATACTTTTCTCCCCGTTATACTCTGTTTTAAAACTCTGAAACCCTTTTTTGAAGGTAATCTCTTTATTCGCGAATGACTGAATATCCTGCCCATCCAGCTTTTGATCTGGGTCAAATAGAATCATTCCGTCATCATTTACTAGCATAAACGAAACATCCTGATTACTATCCCCAATTTTTAAATTGCGAAATATCGATTCGAGCTCCCAATTTTTGATCTGTACAACAAGAATACCTATGTTCTGAAAGAAGCTCAGTTCCTTCACGAGTCGAATTTGTGTAAACACAGGTTCAGTTCCTGTAAGTTCGGGATACTCATGAGGAGCCAGCCATTTTGGCACGCCATTCAAATCCATTACTTCCTGGTACAAATCACTTTTTTTGAAAGTATCATAGGGTAGCGTTCGGAAATTTTCCTTATTAAAAAGCGACACGATTTCAGAGTTACCTCTACCGTTAAAATTGTATAAAAAAGCATAGCTAATCGATGGATGGTTAAACAACAGACTACGGAAATTGCGCTGGCTTGCATTCAAATTGAGTTGCTCAGCATCAGTCAAATCTTGATTAGAAGGATCTTCTGCGCTAAGTGCCATATGAAAAACCGAGGTAGCAATTCCGTTGTCTGTAACGTTATCCATATCTTTTAACACATTTGAAATACTGTAACTAATTGCTTTGAGCGAGTATTCCGACTGTTGACTGTACTTCTTCTCAATTGAGTTATAAGTCACGAAAAACATAAGCATGCCTAGAATAAATAAGGGAATGATTATCAGGCCCAAAAATGCCGTAAATAATTTATAGCGCAAATTCATCGGCTAGTGCTCCTGACTGAGAAAAAAAGTTATCCTTTTACGCCACCCGCAGTTACGCCTTCAATAATTTTTTCCTGTAAAATCGCATAAATCACAATTACTGGCAGAACGCTGAAGACGATACCCGCTGACATTTGTGCATAGTTCATCTGATATTGATCACGGAATTGAACCATACCCACTGGGAGCGTACGTAGTTCATCATTTGATAGGAAGTAGTTTGCCAGCAAGAATTCGTTCCAATTGCCCAGGAAATTAACAATGAATACAGTAACCATGGCAGGTACGGTTAGAGGTACAATAATTTTAGCAAAGATACCTGGTGCCTTCAACCCATCCATGACCGCTGCCTCTTCAATTTCTCTAGGCAACGAGCGCATAAATGCAGCCAATATAATTATCGTAAACGGAATTGCATTCGCGATATAAGGGATAATCAATGCCCAGTGTGTATTCAGAATTCCCATCTTACGTACAATCGTATAAATAGGAAGCATCAATGCGTTGTTTGGAATGAGCATTCCCACCATAACTAAGGTGAACAAAATCGTATTCCATTTGCCTTGGCGCATCCGAGTAACTGCAAAAGCAAACATAGACGCTAGAATGATAGATACTACAGAAGCCAATATGGAAATGTACAAACTGTTAAAAAAGTAGGTGCTGATCTTGGCATTTACCCAAGCTTCAACGTAGTTATTGAAGACGAACTCCTTTGGAATCCCAAAAGGGTTAAGTGCTATTGCATTGTTATCCTTTTTCACAGAGGAGAATAACACGAACAGGAAAGGAAATAGAATAACTAGTAGATAGGACAATAGTGCGACGTGTGGCAGACTTTTTTTCAGGGCGCGTGGCATCAGTATTCAATCCTTTCTGTGCGTCGGGCTATCAGCAGCTGATAAATAGCTGTAACCACCAATGTAAATACAAAGATCAGGACTGCAATGGCATTACCGTACCCGTACTTAAAGTTAGTGATAGCATATTTAATCATGTAAGTTGCCATTACATCGGTTGAACCAGCAGGTCCACCCTTAGTCATTACAATGACGATATCCGCCGCTTTCATTGCTCCAGCAATGGACAACATGATTACAACAGAAATGATCGGAACAATTAAAGGAAGCGTGATACGTGTAGCACGTTGGAATCCAGTTGCGCCATCAATGGCAGCTGCTTCATCCAATTCACCTGGTATCGACAGAATAGCTGCAAGTACCATTACAATGTAGAATCCGGTCCATTGCCAAGCATTCGTGATCAGGATGGATAACATTGCGAATCTTTCATCCGACAGCCAGTAAAGTGGATCAATACCAACTAAGCCTAGAACCTTATTTAAAAGTCCAATGTTGGGCTCATAAATGAAGCCCCATAGAATACCGATAACTGCTGTAGACATAATAGAAGGCATGAAGACCGCTGTCTTATACAAGCCTTTTAGCTTCTTTACATTCGATATCAATAACGAGAAGAATATGATTAACGGTACCTGTACAAAACAGGAGAAAAGAATAAAGAAACCGTTATTTTTGACAGATATCCAGAATCGCTCGTCTCCTAATGCCTTCTCAAAATTACTGATTCCGGCAGACTTGACTGTGTCAGATACCCCATTCCAGCTAGTAAAGCTGTAATAGATTGAACTAAAGATGGGATAGATGAAGAACATCGTGAACAAGATCAGTGCTGGAAGAATAAAAAGGAAAAATACCAATGGATTTCTTAGTGCTTTATTCATGACTACCTCCGGTTGCTTTGACATCTGGCGAACAATGAATGTTTTAGATCTTTGCAAACACATAATTTCTTTGAGTTTAAAAATGTACCCTGGTTCTGGCACCAGGGTACATTCAATTTGCAGCTACTTATTCAACTGCTGCGTTTGCTTCTTCTTGTACCTTCTGTAAAGCTTCGCCCATTTTCTCTGGAGTTGTCTGACCACCAATTAGCTTTTGAATTTGAATGTTACTGATTTCTGTAGTTACATCAGCTTGAACAAGTGAGTCAAATGCTGGGAACGAAGATTGTGAGTTATTAAGTACACCTACGATTTCGCTCATCAGATCATCCGTAATATTTTCATTCAGCACGTTTTGATCAATTTTCATTGCTGGCAGTACGCCATCTTCAACAAGACCACGTAATTGCATTTCTTCGTTAAACAAGTTTTTGATGAAAGATTTCACAGCAGCCAATTGACGTGGATCTTTCTCAGCAGAAGCAGAGAAACCGTAGCCATTGTTCACATCACGCATCAATGCAGTTTGGTCACCTACGCCACCATCAACTGGAGGAATATTGAAGAATCCAACTTTACCGATCAACCCTTCGCCAGATTGTCCTTCTTTAAATACGGAAGATTTCCAAGTACCATCATACAAGAGGATTGCTTCGCTACTAGTGAATTGTGTTGTATATTCAGCATACTCGAAACCAAGTTCGCCTTTTTTGAAGTATCCTTTGTCAACCCATTCTTTGTACTTCGCAAAACCTTTTACAACGTTTGGATCAGTCCATTTAGCTTCGCCTGTTGCAAACTTAGCAGTTACATCTGGACCTGCATAACGTGACCACAAGTGGTTAGCTAGCATAAGTGGTACCCAACCAGCCTTAGATGCACCAGCCAAAGGTACTTTGCCGTCAGCCTTGATGTCAGCCAATTGTTGTTCCAATTCAGCAAATGTTGTTGGAGCTTTCCAACCCTTGCTATTGTAGTATTCTTTGTTGTAGAAGAAGCCTTCACCAGATCCACCGATAGGCAATCCGTAAATTTTTCCTTCATAAGTGAAAGGATCAAGATTTGAGAATTTATCCTTAATTCCAAGTTCCTCTAGGATTGGAGTCAGATCGAGTAATTTACCTTCTTTAGCATAGATCTTAGAGTCAGGGCTTCCGAAAAGATCGAAGATCTCTGGTGGATTACCTGCAGCCATTTCACCACGTAATTTTTCTTTACGGTTTACATCTGAATCTACTCCATCAAGCTTAAAGGTCAGACCCGGTACATCGCCTTCTACCTTTTTCACTACTTCTTGCAGAATAGCTAAACGTTTCTGTTTGTCGGCACCGATTTGAGTGTGACGAATCGTCATTTCGAACGGCTCGCTACTAACCGGTTCTTCTGTTGCTGGAGCATTTGTAGCATCCGCTGAATTCGTCGCGGTAGCGTTTCCATCTCCTTTGTTAGAAGATGCATTGTTGTTGCCTCCGCAACCTGCCAGTAAAGCTGATGATACAAAAATCAGGGACAATAGCAAAGTCATACCTTTTTTCATTTCTTGTGACCCCCCATATAATGTTGTGCTTTACACTTCTTATTATAGAAAACAGATTCCATTCTCGTAAGGTTAAGATTCATCCACTATAGGGATAAAAATCTCTAATGAAAGCGGAATCAACTACATGATATGTAATATAATATAACTTTATTTCAGTAATGATTACGATCAAAAGCTTTATGGCGTAATTTAACCATACATATACTTAGAAAAAAATAATTAAAACTCAATATAATGACATAATATCTATCACAACAAATTCCCAACTGGTTAATTAACAGCTGTAAATATATCATTTTTTTAAAGCGAAAATACAAAATTACCCCTTTAAATGACATCAGACGTCCCTCATAACAAAAAAACCGTTCCTTCAGCAGTAAATCACTGAAGGAACGGCTCCACTTAATGTAGGTATAAATTATACCAATGCTGTCTGCTTACGACCTTCTTCGACTAAGCGGTATGCCCGCTGAACTTCTTCATCCGTAGGGGATGGCACTCCATCCAATTCATAAGCCTTGCCGAGCATTTCCCATTTATAGATACCCATTTGATGATAAGGTAAGATTTCAAATTTCTCAACGCCATTTAAGGTTCCAATATAACGACCTAGATTGATAAGGTCCTCTTCACGGTCATGAATGCCTGGAACATATACATGTCTAATCCACATCTTTCGGTTATGATCTGACAGCCAACGTGCAAGCTTCAAGGTCCGATCATTAGATTTACCAGTTAACTTAATGTGTGCTTCTTCATCAATATGCTTCAAATCGAGCATCACCAAGTCCGTAACATCCAATAGGTCATTAATCTTGTCACCTTCGTTATAACCATTACTATCTAATGTGGTGTGCAGATTCCAACGCTTCTTAACTTCCGTAAATAATTGTTTTACAAATTGCGCCTGCAAAGTTGGTTCTCCGCCGGATACTGTTAACCCACCACCGGATGAACGATAGTAGTTTAAATATGGCTCGATCTCCGAAAGCACTTCTTCTAGAGTCATTTCCTTACCTTCATCTAAAGCCCAAGTATCAGGGTTATGGCAATACTGGCATTTCAGCAAGCACCCTTGCATAAATAAGACAAATCGAATACCAGGTCCGTCAACGGTTCCAAAGGTTTCCAAAGAGTGTATGCGACCTTTAATCATAGGATGTCATCCTTTCTCCAGGACTGACTAACAGTCCATCTTTCACGAAGAAGAATCCCTGCCCTTAAGACTGTGTTCTCCTTAATCGCGACCGTAAAATTTAAAATTTTAATGATTCTTGAACAAGATATTACCGCCCTTGAAACAAGAGCGGTAATTCCTTGCAAATATTTTAGAGCATATCTCAATGAAAGATCTTTATAAATATAAACAAATTACATTGAACCGTGGAAAGTACGGTTAATTACGTCCATTTGTTGTTCGCGAGTCAACTTGATGAAGTTAACTGCATAACCGGATACACGGATAGTCAATTGTGGATAGTTCTCAGGGTGATCCATAGCGTCCATCAGCTGTTCACGGTTAAATACGTTAACGTTCAAATGCTGAGCATTATTATGGAAGTATCCGTCCATCATGTGTACCAGGTTAGACTTACAGGATTCATCATCTTTACCCAGTGCCTTAGGTACGATAGAGAACGTATTGGAGATACCATCTTGTGCATCAGAGTAAGGCAGTTTGGCTACAGAGTTCAGTGAAGCCAGAGCACCTTTCTTGTCACGTCCATGCATTGGGTTAGCACCTGGTGCAAATGGTTCGCCTTTTTTACGTCCGTCAGGTGTTGTACCTGTCTTCTTACCGTACACTACATTCGAAGTAATGGTCAATACCGATTGAGTCGGTACAGCATCACGATATGTTTTGTGTTTACGGATCATAGACATGAAGGTTTCAACCAATTCTACTGCGATGTTGTCTACAGCATCGTCATTGTTACCGTAGCAAGGGAATTCGCCTTCAGTTTCGAAGTCAATTGCAATACCTTGTTCGTTACGGATTGGTTTAACCTTCGCGTATTTAATAGCACTCAGTGAGTCAGCTGCAACGGACAGACCAGCGATACCGCAAGCCATTGTACGCAGAATGTCGCGATCATGCAGTGCCATTTCGATACGTTCGTAAGAATATTTGTCATGCATATAGTGAATGATGTTCAAAGTGTTAACATAAGTCTTAGCCAACCACTCCATCATCGGTTTGAAGCGTTTCATTACTTCGTCATAATCTAGATATTCAGAAGTGATAGCTGGGAATTCCGGTCCAACTTGTGCTCCGGATTTTTCGTCTTTACCACCATTAATAGCATACAGTAAAGCTTTTGCCAGGTTGGCACGAGCGCCGAAGAACTGCATTTGTTTACCGATACGCATTGGAGATACGCAGCAAGCAATCGCATAATCTTCACCCCAGTATGGACGCATTAGATCGTCATTTTCATACTGAATTGCACTAGTTTCGATAGAAACCTTAGCACAATATTTTTTGAAGCCTTCAGGCAATCTTTCGGACCAAAGTACAGTTAAGTTTGGTTCCGGAGCTGGACCCAAGTTGTACAGGGTGTTCAGGAAACGGAAACTGTTCTTGGTAACACGAGTGGTTCCATCTTCAGCCATACCACCGATGGATTCAGTTACCCAAGTAGGGTCGCCGGAGAACAGGTCATTATAGTCAGGTGTACGCAAGAATTTCACGATACGCAGTTTCATTACGAAATGATCGACAATTTCTTGTACTTGTTCTTCAGTCAAAGTACCTTCTTCAATATCGCGTTCTGCATAAATGTCTAGGAAGGAAGAAACACGTCCCAGGGACATCGCTGCACCATTTTGTTCTTTAACTGCTGCCAGATATCCAAAGTATACCCATTGAGTAGCTTCTTTGAAGTTCATCGCTGGTTTGGAAATATCCATGCCGTGAGCAGCTGCCATTTCTTTCAATTCGCCCAGTGCACGAATTTGCTCGGACAGTTCTTCACGTAAACGAATTACTTCTTCTGTCATGGAATCAACTTCAAGCTCAGCTAGTTGTTGCTTTTTGTCTTTAATCAAGAAATCAATACCGTACAGAGCTATGCGGCGGTAGTCGCCGATAATACGTCCACGGCCGTAAGCATCAGGAAGACCTGTGATAACGCCGGATTTACGCACTGCTCTCATGTCTGGTGTATATGCATCAAATACGCCTTGGTTATGCGTTTTGCGAATGTTCGTGAACATGTCAACGATGTTTTGTGGAAGCTCGAAGCCATAAGCCTTCGTAGCATCAACCATCATCTTGATCCCGCCGAATGGCTGGATGGAACGTCTGAAAGGAGCGTCAGTCTGCACGCCTACAATTTGTTCCTTGTCCTTGTCAATGTAGCCTGGAGCATGTGAAGTGATTGTGGAGACAGTATCTAGGGAAACATCCCATACGCCGCCTCTTTCTCTTTCTTCCTTGCTCAGTTGGGAAATAATCTTCCACAGTTCAGTTGTGTTACTAGTAGGACCTACGAGGAACTCTTCGTTACCTTCATAAGGCTTAATGTTACTAGCGATAAAGTTGTTAACGTCAACTTTCTTGGACCATTTACCTTTTGTAAAACTTCTCCAACCGGATTTCACTTCATTTACTTCTTTTTCAATCACCGACATGCTAAATCCCTCCATCTATATTTATTATATTTGTAGAGATCGCGGGCTTGAAGGTTGATCCCGTGTCTCGTGATCCCCAAAAGATGTGGTTGTTCCAAATTTCACAATCAACATTTCATATGTGGGACCGTTGTTTATATAAACATTCTAGTTTATTTTCTATAAAAACACTGTGACAAATATCACCTTTCGAGTGATATTTGTCACCTTTATCTAAGTCCACAACTATCCTATTCTCTATTTAACCATTTATTAATTATCAAATCTTCCGTAGAACGCATTACGGTATACATCAGCAAGCTCAGAAACCAGTGGCAGCTTAGGATTGGCAGTTGTACATTGATCTTCAAACGCACGGTCAGCCAAATAATCTACGCGGGATTCGAAGTCCTTAGGATCAAAGCCCAGTTGTTGGAACGATTCTTCGATGCCCAATTTTTTATTCATATCGCGAATAGCATTGATCAGGCTAGTTACACCTTCTTCAGTTGTGCGAGCTGGCAATCCCAGAATACGGGCAATTTCAGCATAACGCTCATCAGCTACGAAGTGCGAATATTTAGGGAACGAAGCGAACTTCGTAGGTTTTTTAGCATTGTAGCGGATAACGTGTGGCATAAGGATCGCGTTAGTACGACCGTGAGCAGTGTGGTACTGTCCGCCCCATTTATGTGCCAAACTGTGGTTAATACCCAAGAATGCATTGGCAAAGGCCATACCAGCAAGTGTTGATGCGTTATGCATTTTCTCACGTGCTACTCTGTCGCCTTCCAGCGCCGATTTTTCAAGGTATTGGAATACCAGTTGGATCGCTTTAATAGCTAGACCATCAGTATAGTCACTCGCCATAACCGATACATAAGCTTCGATAGCATGTGTCAATACGTCCATACCTGTATCAGCAACAGCAGTTTTTGGCAAGCTGTATACGAACTCTGGATCAATGATAGCCACATCTGGAGTTAACTCGTAGTCAGCCAAAGGATATTTAGTGTGCTGTTCAGTTGTTTTATCGGTAATAACTGCGAAAGATGTTACTTCCGAACCTGTACCCGAAGTTGTTGGAATCGCTACAAACTTAGCTTTGTTACCAAGTTTAGGGAATTTGTATACCCGTTTACGGATATCCATGAATTTTTGTTTCAGACCATTAAAGTCTGCGTCTGGATGTTCATAGAATAACCACATTCCTTTTGCAGCATCCATTGGGGAGCCGCCGCCAAGTGCGATAATGCAGTCCGGTTGGAATCTGTTCATCATTGCAGTACCTTTTTCAACTGTAGTTGTCGATGGATCTGGTTCAACTTCAGAGAACACTTCGATAGCTACAGGAGTTTGACGTTGACGCAGGTAATGTTCAACTCTTTCAACATATCCAAGCTTAACCATCATTGGGTCAGTGATAATTGCGACACGTGTGATATCAGGCATTTTGGTCAGGTACTGAGTAGCGCCTTTTTCGAAATATATCTTGTCAGGTACTTTAAACCATTGCATATTCACGGTACGACGATTCACCCTTTTCACGTTGATCAAATTGATTGCTGTAACGTTTTGCGACACGGAGTTACGACCATAAGATCCGCAGCCCAGAGTCAACGAAGGGATATTAGTGTTGTAGATATCGCCGATCGCACCATGTGTGGAAGGCGAGTTAACGAGAATACGTCCTGTTTGCAGACGGTTAGAGAACTTCATGATTACTTCTTCATTGTTGGAGTGGATAGCCGAGCTATGTCCCATACCACCAAATTCAACAATTTGAGCTGCGCGTTCGATACCTTGATCTGCATTCTTAACTTTGTAGCAAGCAAGAACCGGGCTTAATTTTTCAGCGGAAAGTGGATATTTAGTGCCTACACCTTCAAGTTCTGCTACCAGAATCTTTGTGCCGGCAGGGACTTGAATGCCACACATTTCAGCAATCTTCACTGCGGATTGACCTACGATTGCTGGGTTAACCGCACATTTATCTACATTCATTGCTCCACTAGTCAGTTTGGCAGCTTCTTCTTTATTCACAAAGTAGCAGCCATTAGCAATCATCTTTTTCTTCACTTGATCGAAGATTGGTTCTTCGATAATAACAGCTTGCTCGGAAGCACAGATCATACCATTATCAAATGTTTTAGAAAGAATAATGTCCGTTACGGCTTGATCAATATCCGCGCTCTTTTCAATGAAAGCAGGTACGTTACCAGGGCCTACGCCAAGTGCTGGTTTACCACAGCTGTAAGCTGCTTTTACCATTGCAGAACCACCAGTTGCCAAGATAAGAGCAACGTCTGGGTTGTTCATCAATGCGTTTGTCTTGTCCATCGTTGGCATTTCAATCCATTGGATACAGTTCTCAGGAGCGCCAGCTTTCACGGCAGCATCATGAAGAATTTTTGCAGCAGCTGCACTACACTCTTGCGCAGATGGGTGGAAACCGAATATAATAGGGTTCCGTGTCTTAATCGAAATCAACGCTTTAAACATCGTGGTGGATGTAGGGTTGGTTACCGGTGTGATACCCATAACAATTCCGACGGGTTCAGCAATTTTTTGGAAGCTATCATAAGCGTTGTCTTCAATAACGCCTACTGTTTTATCGTATTTAATTCCGTGCCAGATATATTCAGTTGAGAAGATGTTCTTCGTAATTTTGTCTTCGTATACGCCGCGTCCAGTTTCTTCTACGGCTAATTTTGCGAGGTACATATGTTTGTCGAGTCCAGCCAACGCCATTGCATGAACGATTGTGTCAACTTGCTCTTGGTCTAGCGCCATGAACGCCTCATGCGCTTTTTTTGCTTTATCCACTAAATTCTGAATATACTCTTCAGCGGTAACTTGTTTAACTTGGGCGGCGACTTCGTTCTTAACTGCCATCTCCCTCGTCCTCCTGTCAATTTTTAGTTGTTTTTCTCTACACATTTATCTTATCACATGATTTCCACCTTGTATAGTGAAATCTTTCACAAAGTATAAAGTTTTTTTGATTTGTTTTCAAAGCGCTTTCATTCGATCATATTATAGTCTTTTTACCATATTATGCGCTATAGAACCCTTTAAATCTTAGAATTATACTTTAATAAGCAAAATTTCAGCTCCTTTTTATTCCATATATCTATAATCAGTACACAAAAACGTATTCTCTTCATCACAGTCAATTACGATTTCCCTACACTGTAATAATTTCCAATTGATTATCACTATTTCTGAAGATTTATAAATTTATAAATCTTCACAACAAAAAACCGACCCCAAAGGGGCCGGTTTTTGCATTAGACTATTCCGCTTTAATCGTATCAAAGAATTTCTCTTGCACTGTTTTAGCTGCTGCTTCTAGCTGGCTCTTGGAATCCGTTCCTTTTTTGGAAAACAGCTCTTGAATAACATTGGACATGGTTGCGTAATAGTCCTGTGTGTTGTATTGAGCTTCAGGTTTACCATCCAAAAGTCCCATAATGTCAGGGCTATATTGGTATACATTTGTGTACTTGTCATAAACCGCTTTGGTCTTCTTACCAAACTCAGAATCAGCTGAGTAGTAGTCTAAGAGCGGCGGGATAAAGTATTTGCCATCGGTTGTACGTTGTTGAAGAATTGCATCCAGTGCTTCCAAACCTTTGTCAGAGAAATAATCAAAAGTAATGTAGCGGAATGCCATTTCTTGTTCATCTGGCGTAGCATTTGGATTAATTACTAGATAGTCACCACCAAGTACCCCTGTGTGTTTTCCGCCTTTTTCCATAGCTGGCATAGGATACGTAAGCACATCCTCAGGTTTCAGTCCACCTTGGTTCAACGCTTGCTCGATAACACCATCAGATCCGGCCATTACCATTGCTGTACGACTTTGTTGGAACGCACCTACAGCATCGCCCCAACCAAGTGCCCAGTCCTGTGGAATCGCGTTAGCTTCCCATCTAAGTTTCTTGTAGAAATCCAGTGCTTTAACGCCAGCATCGGAATTAAATGTAGCTATAACCTTACCGTCTTCAATTTTTTGAATCTCTCCGCCAGCTTCAAACAGGAAGTTGGTCCAGTTCCAACCTGATTCGTTCCCCTTACCCATTGGAGCAATACCGGAAATCCCTTTTTTGGCATCGGCTACACCTTTAGCCGTATTCAGCATATCATCCCAAGTCCAATCCATAGGTGGAATGGCTACGCCTTTTTCATCCAGCATTTTTTTGTTGATCATAGTGGTTGTTACATAACCTTTTTGTGTTACTCCGAAAACTTTGCCGTCGATAATAAATTGATTTTGAAGCACGGTGTTAATTTGATCTTTAAATTCATATTTGTTCCACAGATCTGTGATGTCAGCAACCCAGCCCTTTTCAACCAGGAATTTAGCTTCTGTAGCAAAAGTATTAAAGAAGGTTGGTGCTTCATTCGCAGCCATTTTGATTCCTATTTCACTTACATTGTACTGCCAGTCGTCTTTAACGATTTCTACGTTCGGATATACCTCTTGGAAACGTTTGATTTTGTCGTCTTCCTGTGCTCTTATTTCAGTCAGGTCAGGTGTTGGATAGTGAATCTTGATCGTCACTTTTCTTTGAGTAATGTCATCCACTGGCGCATCCGTAGCGGTTGCTGTATTATCCGTTACCGCATTTGTTGGCGCAGCAGATGCTTCCCCGCCTTTGTTCCCCGCTGTGTTTCCGTTATTGTTGCCGCTGCAAGCAGATAGCAACGATCCGGCTACAAGTACGCTTAGTAGAACGCTAGAGTACTTACGCATTGAAACTCCCCTTTTCAATTCATAATTATCTTACATATCGATCATAAATTAGAAACCGTTTACAAACGAGGTGCATTTATATTCCTTTCATGTGCATGTTTACGATCCGTGGATAAATCCGTCGATAATTGCTTATCCTTTCACTGCCGACAAAGCAACCCCACGCATAATGAATTTCTGGAAAATCAAGAAGACAATGATTGGAGGCAAGGATACTATAAACAGGATTGCAAATTTAATATTAGTATTGAGTGCCTTCACATTAATAACGTATTTATAAATGGCTGTCGCAAGCGTATATTTCTCTTCACTGTGCATAACCAGAGATGGCCAGAACCAGTCATTCCATGCAGTAGAAAAGATAAAGATCGCTAATGTAGCAAAAATCGGAATGGATAGTGGCACGGCAATGGAGAAAAAGCTTCTCGGCTCAGAGGCCCCATCAATTCGTGCTGCTTCAAAGATTTCTGGATGAATCCCGTCAAAAAAGTTCTTTAACAATAGAAAGTAGAACGTGTTCGCTCCCGCTGGCAACCAGAAGGCCGCGTACTGATTTAGCAATCCAAGCTCCTTCAAATTGACAAAGTTCGGGATCATGTAACTGGTCGCCGGAATAAACAATGTCATCAGGAAGAAGAAGTAAATAGCTCTTTTGTAAGGAACATTCATACGAGAAATACTAAAAGCTGACATTCCCAAAACTACAAGAGTCACGACCATATTCCCTAAAAAGATATAAATGGTGTTTCTAAGGAACATGGGTAGATCAATATAGTTCATCGCGTCTTTAAGATTACTGAAGTGCCATTCCTGAGGGAAAAAATGAGGCGGGAATGAATTCACCTCTTGATTCGACTTCAACCCGTTGAATAACGTCATACAAATCGGGTACAACATGCTAAAAACCATAACCAAAATAACTACGCACATCAAACCATAAACGATTTTATTACTTGTTTTTTTCAAATCGTGTTCTGAAAGAATTCCTCTATCTGCGCTCTTCATCTTAGTAGTCCTCCTTGTTAAGCTTGAACTGTAAAATGCCCAAACCACCTAGGACAATGAACATTAACATGCCAAGCGCAGTAGCTGTTCCATAATCGAGTCTTGTAAATGCATATTTCACGATCAACAGCGCATAGGTAAGCGTAGTATTATTTGGACCGCCATCAAGCAGCGCCATCTGTGACTGATACCCTTGTGAAGTACCAATAATTTGCAGGATCAGCATCAAAAAGATTAAATTACGCAGTGAAGGCAATGTGATGTACTTTATACGTGCCCATATACCTGCTCCATCAATCTCAGCGGCTTCATACCAATCTCTTGGAATGCTGAGTACAGCAGCTAAGTATATTAGCATCCCTGATCCGAACTGCTGCCATGTTTCCATAAACACAAGGGAAATCATCGACCATCTTGTATCTGTTAAGAAGGCAACCTGATCCACACCCATTGTGCCTAGTAACGCATTAATCGGGCCCACCGGATCATAAAGCCATCTCCACAGTCCATAGAGAACCACACCAGGCATTACGAAAGGAAGGTAAGCCGCTACACGTACAAAGCCCCCAAACTTTCTCAGCTCCGAGATCATGATGGCAAAAGCAATCGGAACCCAAAAACCGATAATAAGACATAGAAACATGTAATACCCAGTGTTCTTTAATGCGGTCAAAACATCTGGATCACTAAGTGCTCTACTGTAGTTCTCAAAGCCTACAAAGCTATTACCTTTCACAAAATCAACATGGTAGAAGCTGTACAGTAAGCCTTTAAAAATTGGAACCCACAAGAACATAATAAAAATAATTACGGCAGGTACGAGGAACATATATCCCCAAAAGTTTTTCTTCCAGCGGTTTTGCTTGTACGGTGTCCCCTTCAGCGTCGCCGGGTTTTCGGTTACTACTGCGGTTTGATTCATCAGGCTCCCTCATTCCATTGTTCTATCAGCATTTTTCGCAAAATGCTTCCTACCTTAAATTGTAGGAAATGAGGGTTGTACTGAACATGTCTATATCTACCGAAGTCATGAGTGTTTTTACTTCTTCAATTCACTGGGGCTAATCCCATAATATTTTTTGAAAATTTTACTAAAATGCTCGGGCGATTCATAACCCACACGTTCCGCAATTTCGTATCTGCGAAGATCGGTATTCAAAATCATCTCCCGACTTTCTTCCATCCGGAGCTTAATTACATATTCCCACAGGTTATAACCTGTATTTTTCTTAAATAGGTAGCTCAAATAATTGGGGCTAACATGATTCTTCTTAGCCACATCGTGAATAGTAAGTCCTTTTTGCGCATAGTTCTCGTCAATATATTCTTTTGCTTTTTGTACGATCAGATTGCTATGCGTATGAAGTTCTTCTACAGAAGGATCACTCGTGTAACTGTTCCAGTTGAAATCCCCATAATAGAACACGTAATGGTCACTATGCTCATTATTCCAGAGAATTGCATTAGAGGCCTGACGGTTCAACACGGCCATAAACGAAAGCCCCTTTAAAATCTGGCTAATGCCAATGACCACATTCAGATGTAAATATTTATGGATATTAAAATGTAGACTACGACCAAGTATATCTAGCCTGTTGATTTGGCCGGCAGAAGAATCCTCATAGCTTTTTTCATCCCATTGAATAATGATCGTAATTTCTCCATCTGGCGCATAAAAGGCTATCGAGTTCCATTCCTGATCCATTAATTCTTTGGCAATGTTCAGCGCAGCATAACAAAGAAGCCGTCTGTCCCGAATAGTATACTGCTTCTCCTGGTTTACTCCAGTCAGTGGTACCTTAAGTTTTAAGACGGAAAAATACGGCCCTTGTAGCTTCAGGTTATCCAGCTTCAGCAGGTTATCTCCTTCAGCTAGTACAACTCCAGGGTCAATGAGCAATTCGTTCAAGAGCTTGCTATATTCCGGCAGCGGCTCTTCCAGTCGAAAGCTTTCGTTAATTCCAGACATGAAGACATCTAGTTCTGGTGAGGGCTTCCCCATCTTAAGGAGTACATTTCGGACCGAATCCAAAAACTGCTCACTATTCAAAGGCTTGATTAAATAATCCTTTGCCCCGAGCCTAACAGCCATTTGAGCATATTGAAACGTCTCATGAGCAGAAATCACGATGGTCTGTACCCATGGTTTGGCTAGTTTGGCATGCTGCATCAAATCAATTCCACTCATCGCACCCATCTGTATGTCCGTAACGAGCAGATCAATTTCCTCCATACGTATACAGTCTAGTGCTTCAAATCCGCTATTAGCTGTATAGATATTAGAAATATCCAGCCCGGATGAAGCTAATAAATTGCTCAATCCTTTACAAATCAATGGTTCGTCATCCACAACCAATATATTGAACATATCTGCATGCTCCCCTTCCTTAGTCCTGATTCTCCGATTTCGGAAGCTTAACTGTTACTAGCGTTCCGCCTTCTGTACGAGGGGTATAGCTGATGCCATAATCAGAGCCAAAATGTAAATGAATACGCTGGTTAATATTGCGGATACCATAACCGCTAGTGGGATTGGGGCTTTCATCATTCAATACAGCTTCTATGGCTTCATAGTCAACAGACTTATAGCCGTTATCTTCAATAGAGATCCTAACGGTTTCATCCTCACACACTGCTGTGATGGTGATCTCACCATCCTCGCCCATATTTTTAACCCCATGAATAATAGCATTTTCTATTAATGGCTGCAGCGTGATTTTTGGAATTAGGTTGCTTTTCGTATCCGGGTGAATATTCATCACAACTTGAAATACATAATCATAACGGTGCTGCTGTAGCTTGATATAGGCCGTTGCATGCTCCAGCTCTTCTTCAAGGCTGATCAGCTCCCTTCCCCGACTAAGACTGATCTTCATTAGTTTGGACAATTCCTTGATCATCTCGGCGGATTCGACATTTCCTTCTAAAGAGCTTTTCCAATAAATGCTCTCTAGGGTGTTGTAAAGCAAATGAGGGTTGATTTGTTGATATAGAAGTTGAAGCTGGGATTCCTTCTGTTTAAGCTCCATCTGATATTTGTATGTGATTAATCCGTTCAGCCTTCGGGCCATATCATAAGTAGAAGCAATCAGCACACTGACCTCATCGTTACTCCCCCTCCGTGGTGTCTCTGGAACTCGATTACCCGGCTCGTATTTTCGCACGAAAAAAGCCAGCTTTTGCAAAGGAGTCATTAATGAACGCCAGAAGTACGTAATCATAATTAGTCCAAATACTGCATAAGCCACGGTGATATATTGAATAACACTTTTCATTTCGTTCTGTTGCTGCAGTAGCGCCTTCACCGGAACTTTGTAGACCAGTTTTTGTCCAAGCGCATGGTTATTGTTAACCACATAGATAAAATCGGAGGTAATCACATCCACTGTACCTTCCAGATCCTCGGCAACAACCGTCTCCGGCAGCTCAATCACTTCTCCAGTATTATTCGTAGTGGAGGCGAGAACACGATTGTTTAAATCTGTTAAATAAATTTCGCCGTCAGGCAAAGAGATGGATTTGAGAGATTCTCCAATTTTAGAGTCCATTTTGGTGATGACCAAAACCCCTATAGTCTCCGCTTTTCTGGAAATGTTGTTTACAGCTCTCATGTAAGTAAGTGTCTTTAAATTCTCCGCTTGAGCGCTTAGCCTCTCCGTGAACTTCAGTGAGCCGCGTCCTTTCTTCTGAACAACCTCCTCAAACCAGTAAGGCTCTTCGGCTTTAGAAAAGAAATAAACTCCCGCCTTCTTAACCTGTGGAAAATTGGGAGCGAAAAAGTAATAATCATTCGGATCGTATATATAAAGGGAGTAATAGATGCCATCACCACGTTCAGCCCCCTGAGAGTAACTGACCAACAGCTTCTCTATTGTCTCATATCGTTTGACCCGCTCCAGTATGGTATCCGAGCCAGTCATATTCATTTGCTGAATCAGAGGATTTTGAATCACGGTGGTAGTGATTTTATTAACTGTATCGATATCCCGATTAATGATCGTAAAGTTCTGCTTGTTCAATTCCACATATGCATTCGTAACATGGCGCTTCAGTATTTGCTCTGCCTTCAAATTCCCATATATGTTCAAAAAGAAGATCGGAGAAATCATAATCAGAAATAGCAGGATGAGCTGCTGCTTGACGTTCAGCTTTCGAATCAATCTAATCAGCCTAGACAACACTATAGTCACACCTCCGGGTTCAATAACTATATCAAAGGGACAAACGCTTACATATGTTCATTTTAAAGTTTTTTATGGTCATTTGTATGTAGTTTTTTTCTGTTGTGCGGATTTAAATGAGAGGGAATCATGGTGTCATTACGAGGAAACTTTGGACTTACGGCCGCTGTTGTCTCCAGATTTTCTGATTTATACCGCTACTGGCTGATAAAATCCGGAGACAAAGGCGGACGCTTTCGCTCCTCCAGTTCCAAAATTCCTCTCCATGACCTTCTTCCCTCTCAAAAAACCGAAAACAGAAAAAAGGGAGGGCGGGCAGGGACCACTGCGTGGGGCTTTGGGGGACACTTATAACTGGTCATTTCTAGGAAGGATTATGAGGGTACGGTGATATGTACGTCACTACGTGGAGCTTTTAGGCTTACGATCGCTGTTATCCACGAATTTCCTGATTTTATACCGCTTGGCGGTAGAAATCCGAGGATAAAGGCGACCACTTCGTTTCTCCAGCTCCAAACCTCCACTCCATGACTGCATCCTACTAAAATTCCCAACGTCTTTTGAAAGAGTACAATTCGAATAGTCCAGCCTCTTGATACGAATAATTAATGCAGTATTTTCAAATCCTAGGTTTTACCGACCCTGGTATTTAATAAGAACACTGAGGTACGGTTTACCAATAAGGAGGGCTTGAATTGCAACTAATATCAGACGTTTCTTTTGCAAATGGAGTTCAAACACGGTGTGATTGTAATCCCCAAAATGGTTTTATCAAAATCTTAGCAACAGGGGAATTGGCTGCTCAAGGACAAGATAGACGTTTGCTCATTCGAATAAACGGTGCGAATACTTCGTACAAAAGCTTCGTTCTTATGAACGGCGATTCAAGCGCGGGAGAATGGGATGAAACTGGGATTTACGTTGGTCGAAATGGTTGGGGACTAGATGCAACATTCTCATTAGATTTTACACTCGGCATTTTTTCTAATGCTCAGAAAATCACTGGTACGGGCTCTGCCGTTTTCGCTCACGGTGATAATAGAATTTTAGGTTATGAATGCCATGGATTTTTCGTTTCAAATGATTCCGTAAGGTCAATTGATGTAATATTTACAGGTGGTACTGTCAACGGACATACTCGCATTTACCAATTATAATTGCGAATTCATTTTAAAGGGGTATCAAGAGGTCATTTCTGTCCTTTTGATACCCCCTTTTTTTGCGATAGAATATTGGCTAGGTCGCTTTTTGCAATCAAAGATTTTATTTAATTTCTGTAAGTTAGTTTCAAGTCGCATCTATTTATATTGGCATGTTTTTTTGTTTATCAAAGTTTCCTTACGCTGTAAGGCTGGAATTAAATAAAGACCGGCTTATAAGTAGTATCTACTTTTAAGCCAGTCTCATCTCAATCTAGAATTGTTTTCATCTATAGTTAATTAGTTAAATCTATTGGCTTCATTACACTAGCTCAGAGCCTTAGTCTGTCAATAACTCATACAATCCTTTTACAACCATATCGGCTTCCTTCAGCACTTCCGGCTTACCTATGCCTACTACCTTCATACCTGCAGCCTTACCTGCTTGAACGCCCGCTTCCGCATCCTCAAACACGACACATTCGTCCGGCTGTAAGCCTAGCTCCTGACCAGCGATCAAGAATACCTCCGGGTCCGGTTTGGCAAGTGACACTTTGTTACCGTCAACTACGGCATCGAACAGATCCGTAATGTTCAGCTTATTCAAAATAAACTCTGCATTCTTACTAGCTGAACCTAACGCAATTCCAATCCCGCGCGTTCTCAGTCCTGTTAAGTATTCTTTGACCCCAGGAAGCAGTTCCGACTCCTCAAGCTTAGAGATGTACTCTACATATAGGCGATTCTTCTTCTCCGCCATCGCAAGCTTCTCCGCTTCTTCAAATTGTAGGCCACCAACTTCCAGAAGAATATCGAGCGATCTCATCCGGCTCACGCCCTTAAGACGTTCGTTATCCTCCTCTGTAAATGTAAAGCCTAGCTCGTCAGCAAGACTCGCCCAAGCCAAATAATGATATTTGGCCGTATCTACAATAACACCGTCCAGATCGAAAATGGCGCCTTTCATATTTTGCAACATGGATTTACTTCCTCTCCGTTGTTAGTTAATGACTATACTGTTGTTTCGGCCAAGGTTAGACGCAAGCTCTCACCTGCACCACAGGACTTTCCTTCTCCCCCTTGTACCGAGAACACCAGAGTCCCGCTGTAGTCGGCTGCTGTGGTAACTGTAACTTCATCCTTGCTGATCCGCAACTTAAAGGTATTCCCCCGAAGCGTAACCGGAAGCTCAACAGACTGCCAATGTTTAGGCAGTGAAGGTTTGATATGGACAGTTCCCCCATCATAATCCAACCCTGCAAAACCAAGCACCGCAGCCATCCAAGCACCACCGTTAGCGGCTGGGTGGGTACCACCGATATAAAGATCGCCTACGTACTGCTTAGATTCTCCCGTGAGATCAACAGTAGCCGTGCGCATAAAATATGGATATCCCCAATCCGGCGAACCAATATCGGCAGCTACCAAAGCGTAGATACAAGGACTAAGACTTGACCCATGCTCGGTGCGCGGTTCGTAGAATTCCCAGTTCGCTTGTTTCACTTCCTTGGTGAAGGAATGTTTGAATAGATTTAACATCAATACGACATCCGCTTGCTTCAGTATTGTTGTGATTGTGGCTAATCCATTACCGCCACCCAAATACTCATTTTTGTTAAGTACACGGGATTTCAAATCTGGCAGCCTAACATCTTCTAAGGTGAAGTAACGGTCGAATTGTTCGATGACAAGACTGGCAGGGTCTGGCTGCGGAACATAGAAGCTATCCAGCATAGCTTTGAACTCTGTCAGAAACGGACCTTCACTAAACTCTGTAGACAGTTGGTTGTACACTTCCGGATACTTATCTTGCAGCAATTCTGCTGTGCGCAAGGCAATCTCCAGTGTCTCCTTAACCAAAGCATTCGTAAAAGCATTATTGTTCACACGCTCATGATATTCGTCTGGACCTGTTACATCTAGAATCTCGAAGCGTTCTTTTACTGAATTATAGTAAGCATAAGAGTAGAAGAACCGGGCACATTCCCAGATCACTTCCGCCCCTCCGCTAGTCAGCAGACTCTCGTCACCTGTAAATTGAACGTATTTCCAGATCCCATGTACAACATCCCCACTGATATGAACCTGCTTATCACGGAAATAAGTCCGCATTGGTCGACCGGTAAATACATCATTCACATTAAACAGTGTACAAGCATCGTCTCCTGTATCCTGACTTTCCCAAGCATAGAATGCTCCCAAAAAACCATATTCCGCGGCCTTCCGGCGAGCTCCGTCCAAGGTATGAATCCGGTACATCATCAGGTTGCGAGCAACCGTTGGATCAGTATGCAGGAAGAAAGGCAGCATAAACATCTCCGTATCCCAGAATACGGCCCCTTTATAGACCTGACCCGATAAACCTCGAGCCGGGATAGAAACCTTTTCCGAAACTGTAGGTGCAATAATTAACAGCTGATAAATACTGTATCTTAGAGCAAACTGAGCATCCTCATCGCCTTCGATAATGACATCGCTAAGCGACCATCTTTCTTCCCATTGCTGGCGATGAGCCTGTAATAACTCGTCATAACCGAGCGTTTCAGCAGCTAGAACAGACTTTACTGCTTCTGACTCCGGTACACTAACATCAAGTCCAGTATATACCGCAACGTACTTAAACCATTCATAGGTCTCACCCGCACGCGCTTCAAAAGAAATCCGGCGAATACTAGCGCCCTCATCCAGTTGCTGATCTCCGAAATTAAATACGGCTCTCTCCGCCACAACTACCGGAATGTTCAATTCTCCACTAGTGGAGGAAGAGACTAGTACCTCACCCTGTGACTGTACTTTTTGACCATAGAGGTGGGGACCATTGATATCCCATACATCTACGTCAATCCCGGTCTCAATCACAATTTGGCAGTCCTGTGTACTATGGATAGAGTATTTACTAACGAGCAGGTGAAGATTGTCCTGGCTTACGAAACGATCTGCTGTAAATGTCAACATCCCACCATCAGATAGACTATAGCCAGTGCTCCGATGATGAATGGCACTACGAATATTCAGCTCCTGAACATGAGAGCTCGGTTCTTGCTCTAGCACACTTAAAGGTTGACCGTTGCAGACAATCTTGGTCCATAATCCATTAGGAGCATTGACAGGTTCTCTCCACTTATCTCCCGCTTTGTCATATAGACCAGCTAAAGTTACGGCAACTAACTCAGTTTTACCGAATTCCTCAAGTGTCCCGCGATATCCCATATAGCCATTGCCTAACATATATTTGTTCCCGTTCGTCGTCACAAGTTGCTTGTCAAAACAGCTATCCCTAACCGCCCAGCTCATCGAGCCAACATCCCTTCACCTAGCGGAAGCGTCGTCCCGGATGCGTCCACCGTAATTGACTGCCCATACACTGTAATATCAGTACTACCCCCATTAATTGCGGTGAGCGTTACTGAAGTCTTGTTGACCAAAATACGTAGTAATACCCCTTCATACATCACTTGGAAGCTATACTCGTTCCAGCGCTCCGGCAATGAAGGCTGGAAGGACAAACGATCCCCATCTGAACGCATACCTCCAAAGCCATACACAATATTCATCCAAGCGGCTGCAATCGAAGTCGTGTGCAATCCTTCGCGTGTGTTACGGTTGTAATTGTCTAAATCCAGTCTTGTCGCAAATTCAAAGAACGAATAGGCTTCTTCTGGCTTACCGATTTCGCTTGCCAGTATGGAATGGATCGAAGGTGAAAGTGAAGACTCATGAATACATCTAGACTCGTAATATTCATAGTTAGCAAGCTTCGCTTCTTTAGAGAATTGTCCATTATATAAGAACATAAACATGAGAACATCCGGTTGCTTAATCATGTCATAACGATACAATCGATCATACGACCAGTTCGAGTAGAGCGGAAACTCTGTTACAGGAATGGAATGAATATCAATATGTGGCATATCGAAGAATCCATCATGCTCCTCAAATACTCCTGTCACTTCGTCAACCGGAATCTTCATATTGTCTGCTTTATTTTTCCAATCGGTAAGCTCTTCGTCACGGAGTCCCGTCTTTTCCGCAACCATTGCAAAAGCCTCTGGTGCCTGTTCTTTCATTTCACTCAGGGTGTCTAAGGTGTATTCAAATGATTTTTGGGCCATCAAATTAATATAGCAGTTATTATTCACCATCAATTGGAACTCATCAGGACCCATTACGCCAAAATATCCATATTTCCCACTCTGTTGACCCCATTGACCGCGTGTAGCATAGAATCTACTGATCTGGATCAGCATTTCAGCGCCTTTACTGTGCAAGAATTCTTTATCCCCAGTATTTTTGACATAATGCCAGATACCATAGGAAATAGCAGTCCCTACATGAAGCTGAAGATTCGAATGCTGCCAGAGATCACAGCTTTCTGTTCCGTCTATTGTAGCAATAGGGTAGCAAGCGCCATCGCAATCAACATCTTTAGCACGTTGCATAGCCTGAGGTAATGTCTTATATCTAAAGTCCAGTAAACTCCGTGCAGCCTTAGGATTATTAAACATATAGAATGGTAAGCAATACGACTCTGTATCCCAGAACGCCAAACCACGATACACTTCTCCAGTCAATCCTTTAGCGCCGATGTTGAACCCTGGATGATCACCATGATAAGTCTGATAAAGCTGGAAAATGCAAAAACGAATGCCCTGCTGATTCTCAGGATCGCCCTCAATCCGAATATCACTTGTCTCCCAGATACCATTCCAATATGCCGTCTGATCCGCGAATATTTGAGTATCGCTCAGTTGATTTGCACTTTCAGCAAGAGCTAGCCCTTTGCTCCACAGCTCTTCAGCTGTATGGGCAGATTCACTATCCGAATAGTTGATAACCAGCTTTGTAAAATGGGTCGCTTTTCCCTGAGCAAGATCCATAGTAAAGCTTTGTCCAATAAATTTCTCATGTTCAACTCGCGTAAGCTGAAGCGGCTGTGAAGATTGTAAAGAAAAGCTAGAGAATAGCTTGTTAGCTGTATTCACTGTTCTCGCCATAATAGCTGTGGTAGATCCTTGTTCTCCACTGCGGAGACTACTCCACATACATTCACCGCGTTCCTCATGAATAATGCTGAAATCAAGACCTGCACAAATGTCCACGCTGCCCGAGAAATTAAGGGGCTCAAATTCCACCCGCTGTAGTCCCAGATGAGACATCGTCATACTTACCAAGCGTGTAAAGACAACTTTTAAGATTTTTCCATCATCTAGGTGCCAGATTAGCTCACGCCGATAGGTCCCACTACGAAGATCCAGTTTGCGCACATAATCCGATATTTTACTTTTTGCCAGATCAAGCTGTTCACCATTCACAGTGATCCGCGTATACAGCCAGTCCACCGCATTTACCATATATCTCAGCGAGCGAATAATCCCCTTATAATGATTGCCAATGTCCAATTGTTCATTTAGCCCGTTGAAATAACTGCCTTGCAGGGAATCCCCAGAGTAACCTTCCTCAGCATACCCCCGCACACCCATATACTCATTTCCTAGTGAAAAAATAGATTCCGAGGTCCGATTTCGTTCTGGATCAAAGCCCTCTTCAATAATTGCCCAAGGATCTACCTTAAGATATTTGTCCGCCACTTTAGCCATGTATGATTTCCCCTTCTCCTGGTTTTTGCTCCATTCTCAGGATATCGTTCCATACCCGTTGCGCCAATGTCTGACCTTAATGAAGATGTGTGCGTTTATACGGAGTTGAAATCGAACGGATTTCTATATCATGAATTTTTGCAGTATAATATGTAGAATCTAATAAGAACAAAAAAACAGCGACAGACCCATTATTTAAGAATAATGGATTGCCACTGCTGATATATAAAGAACATATACTTCTTACTCCTTTTTAGTTAAAAATCATATTACATCTAGCACTTTTGAAGTGAAAATAATCACAATGTTGAAAATTCGACACTTTTAAATGGTTTTTCTTACCCAAATTGAAGATTAAAGAGGTATAATTAATTTAAAATTTACTGAAAAACTGAGGGAATAAAGGGGATGTCGATTATGCTAAAAGAACATTACAATGTCATCGAAGCCCACGGAAATACAAACTGTTTCTCCGAACAGAATTTCAACAGACTTCTTGTTACTATGAAAGAGCGCGTTGTTCCAGAGGGTTCACATCTTTTCTGGGAAGGCGACTACTCGGATAAATTGTTTTATATCAAACGTGGACGTGTGAAATTAACTAAATCAACGGATGAAGGTAAAGAACTTATTCTTTATATGTACCAAGCTGGCGATATGGTAGGTCAAGCGGACCCATTCTTCAGCACCAAGCACAGCTTTACTGCAGAAGTGATTGAAGAAAGTGAAGTTGGCGTCATCGAGCAAAAGGATTTAGAAATTCTCATTTGCCAACATTGTGATTTTGCCATCGACTTTATGAAATGGATGGGCATTCATCACCGTCTAACTCAAACGAAATTCCGTGATCTGATGATGTATGGCAAACCAGGCGCACTTTGCTCCACTCTCATTCGACTTGGTAATACTTATGGTGAGAAGAGCAGCGATGGTGAGAACATCCTCATCAACAAAAAAATTACGCATACAGATCTGTCCAACATGATCGGCGCTACTCGTGAGAGTGTGAACCGGATGTTGAGCGACTTGCGTAAAAAAGACGCGGTTGAGTACGAGAACGGTATGATTGTCATCAAGGATCTTGGCATGCTGCAGGAAATTTGCCACTGCGAAATGTGTCCAAACGAGATCTGCCGCATCTAATTTCCGTTTATAATATACCCTCTATTCTCCTCAATGAAACACATATGACCCAATTATTCTGCACATTATAAAATAGAGTGGTCAAAGGCGCCTAACATAGGCGTCTTTTTTTATACCACAAGAAGAAAAAGAGCTGAACCCGAAATTGGGTCAGCCCTATAACTATATATACTCTTAACGCTTGGTCTGAGTACCCCGCACGGGAGAGATCATCCAGTAGGCCATACCGACGAATACGCCACCGCCAATTATATTTCCTAAGGTAACAGGAATCATATTGTGGATCCATCCGGCAATTGTAACGGTGTCAGGGTGATTCGGGAGCAACACAGCAACACTCAGCAGCGTCATATTAGCCACACTGTGCTCATATCCACTCGCAATAAAGGCAAATAAACACCACCAGATTAGAACCAGCTTGGCAGTTTCACTTTTGGCGCGTGAGGCCATCCATAGCGCTAGACAGACCAGCCAGTTACATAGAATCCCACGGAAAAATAGCTCTGAAAACGGAAGGCTCATTTTCTTGGCTGCAGCCGCAAAGATCAGATGCTCTGGGGGAGCCGCACTGAATAGCCCAGTTCCTCGAATCAAAAGTGCTAAAATCACTGCCCCTATCACATTCCCTACAAACACAAGCACCCAGTTCTTGACAGTATCCCAGATACTTGTTCTACCAGCAAGTGTACTAACCGTAAAGAACATATTATTTCCGGTAAACAGCTCTGAGCCTGCAAACACAACAAGAGTCAAGGCAATACCGAAGGATGCACCCATAATGAGGGGTTGGAAAGGCGATTTGGCAGCCGCTAGAGGCGCTCCCAGCGAGAAAATAAGGATAATCCCAATGCCTACATATGCCCCTGCCAAAAGGGCTGCTAGAAAATATCTTGGTAAACTTTCATTCATTTGGTCTCGCTTGCTGACTGCCGCCTCGACAATGTTCTCCACACTTTGAGTAAACATAATACTCCACCCCACCGTTTTCTATTTCATCCTTTACTACAAGCTTCGGTGTCTACAAGCTCACTGTCACAATGTCTCCGACAAGGGAGACTGGATAAGTCATAACGATACCTTGATCCGGTGCCTGAACTTCACCCGTGCGAAGATCTATTTTCCAATCATACAGTGGATCATAAAGAAAGTGACCCGAAACGATCCCTTCCGCAAGCGGCCCCCCTTTTGGATGAGGGCTCCGATTCTCAAGTGCATAGATCGCTCCGTCAGAGGTACGAAATACAGCCAGCTCCACATTTCCAGCAATCACCACACGGCCAATCTGCAGCAGGAAATCCTGTACTGATCCTATTGGATACGTTTGTGTTGTCTTATTCATTGGTCTCTCCCCTTCTGTGTGCGTTATATCCGCTAGACTCTTGTTTCTTCAAAAAGCGCAGCACGAGTGCTGCTGTCATTGAGCATTTTTTTCCAAGGATCCGTAACCTGAGTCAGAGCAAAGTCAATCCGTGCGGCCAGCTCTTTGCGATTATCTTCATTATTCAAAATAACCATTTGAATCCGCTCAAGTCCCATACGCTCAACCCACTCGGATGTTCGCTCCAAATAATTGCCGGTCTCACGGTAATATTGCATCACAGCGGAGCACACTTCGATTAACTCTTCATCGGTCTTAATTTTGCAGAAGGAGTCTGCGATCCGTGGCTTGATCCCACCGTTACCACCGATAAACACTTCCCAACCACCATCATTTCCAACGATGCCAATATCCTTCGTGCAGGATTCCGCACAGTTACGTGGACAGCCGTTGACAGCTATTTTAAACTTGGCAGGAAAATCAAGACGTTCATACTTACGTTCTATGAGCGCGCCCATTCCCAGCGAATCTTGTGTGCCAAAGCGGCAGAACTGGGAGCCCACACAAGTCTTAACCGTACGCAGGGATTTGGCATAACCGTAGCCTGAAGGCATATCCAGCTCTTCCCATACCTTAGGCAAATCTTCCTTCTTCACACCGATTAGATCCAGGCGTTGCCCTCCAGTTACCTTCACAACTTTCACGTCATATTTAAGGGAGACGTCGGCGATTTTCTTCAAATCCTCCGGCGTAGTTACCCCACCATACATGCGTGGTATCACGGTGTAGGTTCCATCTTTTTGAATATTGGCACCCATTCTTTCATTTACAAATCGGGATTCTTTCTCATCTTGATAGGTATCAGGGTTCATCATCCCTAGATAATAGTTAATCGCCGGACGACACTTGGAGCAGCCTTCCTCTTGTTTCCAACCGAGTACATTCATGACCTCTTTTGTTGTTTTAAGACCTTTAGCTGTAATTTCAGCAACAATTTCATCACGGCTAAGCGTTGTGCACCCACAAATACCTTGCTTAGCAGCTTGCTGGAAACTGTCACCTAAGACAAATTGCAGGATTTGTTCTACTACGGGTTTACAACCACCACAAGAGCGAGTAGCGCCAGTGCATGCTTTGATCTCATCCACAGTAGTAAAACCATGTTCAGTGACAGCATCTACGATCGCTTTTTTAGTTACACCATTACAGCCGCAGACAATTTCTTCGTCCGCCATAGCTTCTACGGATGTGCTCTTCTTAGCTCCGCCACCGCAGCAGCCTGTTCCCATAACCTCCGTATAAATCTCATCGGTCATTACCGCGCCTTGTTTTACTAGCTTTTGCAAATTCGCGGACTCCGTTACATCACCGAACAAAACCGCACCGACAATCACATTATTTTTGAGCAAAATTTTCTTATAAGTTCTCTTCCATTCATCTTTGCTTGAAATCACAGTGTGTTCAGGAGAATCCAAAAACTCACCTGCAGAAAATACATCCACCCCAGAAATTTTAAGCTTCGTGGAAACAATCGAACCTTCATAAGGCTTGGTATCGCTACCACATAAATGTTTAGCTAGAACCATGCCTTGTTCAAATAGTGGAGCCACCAGTCCGTAACACATACCGCGATGCTCAGCACATTCGCCGATGGAATATATATTCTGCATGGAAGTTTGCAAATAATCATCCACCACGATCCCACGATTTACGGAGATTCCGCTATCTTTTGCCAATGTCACGTTCGGTTTGATTCCAACAGCCATTACCACAAAATCTGCAGCAAGCGTACTGCCATCACTAAAACACAATCCACTTACTCTCTGTTCCCCGCTCAATTCTACCGTTTGTTTGCCCATAGAAAATTTCACGCCTTGACGCTCCAGCTCAGCTTGCAGCATCGAGGAGGCATTCCGATCAAGCTGACGCTCCATCAGATCTTCCATCAAATGAACTACGGTAACATCCATGCCAAGGTTCACAAGACCTTTTGCCGCTTCCAACCCAAGCAAACCCCCGCCGATGACAGCTGCTTTGTTGTATTGTTTGGCCGCTGCCAGCATCGCATCACAGTCTGAAATATCCCGGAATCCTACAACGCCCTCTTTATCACTGCCAGGTACAGGTAAAATAAACGAATTCGAGCCTGTCGCAATAATTACCTTGTCGTAGGGGACTAGCATCCCACTATCCGTAACAACTTGCTTCGAGCCTTCATCAATTCGTGTCACCATTGTTCCCGTGTGTAGAGTTATATTATTGTCTTCATACCAATTCCAGTCGTTTAGGATGATATCATTAAGGGTCTTACTTCCTTCAAGAACATAAGACAACATGATCCGATTGTAATTGGGATGAGGTTCACTTCCAAAAACCGTGATGTCATAAGCTCCACCCAGCTTCAATATCTGCTCAATCGTACCTATGCCTGCCATACCGTTGCCGACTAATACTAGTTTTTCTCTTATCGTTGTCATGGTTAGGTGCCTCCTCAAGCTTATGAATACCTGATCAATTTCTCTTCTACATATTG